>CAYFGP010000198.1:0-9671 GCA_964342385.1 uncultured Oleiphilus sp.
AACCCTGACTGGAAACAGTCAGGGTTTTTTCGTATGGGCAAAAAAGCCTGGAAGAGAGTAAGAAAGCAGAAATGGCTGAATCAATTCTACTAGGAGCGTTATGGAGAATTATTCAGCCAGTGGTAATTAATTGCCTCTCAAATAGTTTCTGCTGATATGACGGAACTGATCCGTATTTGCTTTTTTCAACCACTCGTATGCGACCATCTCTTTACTCACTAATTGAATGCCGTTCTGTTGCAGACGTATCAAAGCAGTTTCGTAATCAGATACCTTACGGGAGCGAATAGCATCGGTAACAACAAAGACATCAAAGCCTTGCTCGGCTAAGCCTATCGCGGATTGCAGTAGGCAGATATGGCTTTCCGCACCCACCAGAATCAGCTGTTCCTGATCTGCCTTATTGATCTCTACTAAGCAATGAGGCTCTTCTGCAGTCGAGAAGTGCTCTTTACGCAGTACTGTCGCTTTATCTAAGAAGGGTAAAAGCTGTTCTGAGGTATGACCGAGACCCTTAGGGTATTGCTCAGTGACAAAAATAGGGACTTCTAGTTGATTGGCGATTTCGATCAGCCATTGGCTATTATCGACCATCGTTTCGGCATCGTGCAGGGCCGGGAGCAACTTTTCCTGGATATCGATGACTAATAAAGCAGAGTTGTCGGGACTGATCAGCATAAAAAAACTCCTTTTGTTTTTGATATATCAGTTGAAAGCGTTCGCCACGCCCCCATAATTCTGAGCATAACAAAACAACGAAATGTACAGGTAACTTTATGCAGCGAGTCTTTGTCTGGTTTTTTGCTTTCTTTCTGGTAGTTGGTACTGGAATTGAGCAAGCCGAAGCAAAACGTTTAGGTGGTGGTAAGTCTTCTGGAACCTTCTCCAGAAGTGCAACCAATCCCACTGCCACTAATACATCGACACTGAGCCAACCGGGGAAAACTCAAGCGGCTGGCACTGCGAGTAAAGGCAGTAAAATGAAAGGTCTGTTAGGTCCACTGGCAGGCCTGGCAGCAGGTGGCCTGTTGGCTGCGATGCTGTTTGGTGAAGGGTTTGAAGGCTTCCAGTTTATGGACTTCTTACTGATCGCTCTGGTGGTATTTATTATCTTCAAACTGATTGCCCGTAAGAAGCAGCAGGCGATGCCTGCCGGTGCAACTCCGGGCGGTTATCAGAAGCAGGCTCATGGCCAGGACCAGCAGGGCGGTTTTGATACTAACCTGATGGGTGGCAGTCTGGGTGGTGGTGCTCCGGCAGCACAAACTCCGGATTGGTTTGATGCCGATAGCTTTGTTGAACGTGGTAAAGGTCACTTTGTTCATCTGCAGAAAGCCTGGGATAACAATGATCTGGAAGAACTTCAGGACTTTGTTACGCCAGAGATGTACAACATTCTGTCTGAAGAGCGTCGTGCTTTGGATGAAGAACCAAACACTGAAGTGGTTAAACTGGATGCCCGTCTGGGTGGTATTAACCAGCAGGGTTCTCTGGTGGAGGCGAGCATTGTTTTCTCTGGTCAAATCAAAGAGAACAGCTCTCTGCCAACAGAGTTCAGCGAAACCTGGCATATGGTACGTGATATGCGTGAGCAGAACGCGAACTGGTACCTGCAAGGTATTCAGCAGAACTGATCGTTTGGAGCGTTCGTTCTGTCGCTGGGCTAATACAGCTAAACAGTACTAAACAAAGGGCCATCATTTTGATGGCCCTTTGTTGTTTATCTTTTATTGCTTCTAAGGATGGTGAAACCTTACTCGTCGTGATCGCGTAGGAAACACCACTGATCACCTTTGCTCTGCTCTTCACTGAAGTAATAACCCTCCAGATCAAAACCTTTGAGCTGTTCAGGATCGGTCAGCTGATTCTGGATGATATAAGCACTCATCAGACCGCGAGCCTTTTTGGCGTAGAAGCTGATCATCTTGTATTGGCCGTTTTTCCAGTCTTTAAAGACTGGTGTGATAATTCGAGCGTTCAGCTCTTTGGCTTTAACCGCTTTAAAGTATTCGTTAGAAGCCAGATTAACCAACACCGCTTCCTCTTGCTCTTCCATTCCCAGAGCAAACTCCTGATTCAGTGCCTCAGTCAGCTGATTCCCCCAGAACTGGTACAGATCCTTACCCTTACTGTTGGCAAACTTGGTGCCCATCTCCAGGCGGTAGGGTTGGATCAGATCCAGAGGACGCAGCAGACCATATAAACCTGACAGGATTCTTAGATGGTTCTGGGCAAAGTCAAAATCCTGCTCAGAGAAGCTTTCCGCATCCAGGCCAGTATAAACATCACCTTTAAACGCCAGTAATGCCTGCTTGGCATTATCCGGTTGGAATGGCTGAGACCAGGAACCAAAACGAGCAACATTTAACGCAGCCAGCTTATCGCTCAATTTCATTAAGGTCGCGACATCGGCTTGAGAAAGTTCTTTCAGCTCATTGATCAATTGCTGGCTGTGATCCAGGTAATCCGGCTGACTGAAAACCTCTGTTTTGGTCGGGGTTTCAAAGTCCAGGGTTTTTGCAGGTGAGATAACGATTTTCATGGCGGCTTCCAGGCGGAAAATGGCTTAAAGGCTAATCATAACAGCATCTTATAACCGATTAAAATAGTAGGATTTTGCACTGCATCATCATGGTGCCTCAAAATAGTGCAGGCGCTATTTTGGTGCGCAAGTTTTGATTTTATCTCTGTGTTTTTATAGGTTGTTTAGTTTTTCTATCCTTAAATATCTGCTTGTGTAGCAGAAAGCCCTGTTTTTAATAGGCACAGCTCTTGCTCTAAGAAAAATATAACGATTATTTATAAAAGCAATGGGGTGTGTTCTATGGATGCGGCAAACGTACAGAGTAATCTGGACCTGGTCTGGATTATGGTCTGTGCCGCATTGGTGATGTTTATGCAGGCTGGATTTACTGCATTGGAGTCAGGGCTGACACAAGCAAAAAACAGCATCAATGTGGCCATCAAAAATATAACCGATTTTATTATCTCGGTACTAACCTTCTGGGCAGTGGGGTATGCGCTGATGTTTGGCGTAAGCTCAGGTGGTTTCTTTGGTACCAGTGGCTTTGGCCTATCAGGCATGACAGAAGCCAGTGATTTCGCTTCTTTTGCCTTCCAGGCAACCTTCGCCGGTACGGCTGCGACTATTGTTTCCGGCGCTGTGGCGGAGCGTACTAAATTCCTCGCCTATGTCGTAATCGCGGTGTTTACCACCTGTGTGATCTATCCTGTATCCGGTCATTGGATCTGGAACAGTGACGGCTGGCTGGCACAGAAAGGTATGATCGATTTTGCAGGCTCTACCGTAGTGCACTCGTTAGGTGCCTGGGTGGGTTTAGCCGGTGCGATTGTGGTGGGACCTCGCCTGGGAGTGTTCGGTAAAGAAGGTAAGGTAAATAAGATCCAGGGCCACAGTCTGGTTCTGGCTGTGGTTGGTGTACTGATTCTCTGGTTTGGCTGGTTTGGCTTTAACGGCGGTAGTACCCTGAGTGGTGATGCCAGTATCGCCAAGATTATTGCCAATACCATGCTGGCCGCCGGTGCCAGTGGTTTAAGTTGCTTCTTTATCTCCATGGCGTTGCACGAGCGTCGAGAAGTGAATGTTGAGAAGCTGCTAAATGGTGTTGTCGGTGGCTTGGTGGCCATTACTGCCGGTTGTGCCGTGGTAGAGCCTGTGGGGGCTGTGGTGATCGGTTTGATCGCCGGTACCCTGCTCTATGTCGCCGAGTGGATTATTCTCAATGTACTGCGTGTTGATGATCCAGTGAATGTGGTCGCAGCCCACGGTGTGTGTGGTGCGTTGGGTACTATTCTTCTGGTGTTCTTTGCACCAGAGTCCGTACTGGTGAATGGCAGTGTGATGGATCAACTCTTAGTACAGCTGACTGGTGTGGCTGCGGTCTTTGTTTGGGGTTTTGGTTTGGGTTATCTGGCCTTCTCCCTGATGAAAGCCTTTGGTGCGCTGCGTGTACCGCCTGAAGATGAAGAACGTGGTCTGAACGTCAGTGAACACGGGGCCAGCTCTTCTCTGCTGGATATGCAGGAAGCGATGCAGATGATTATGGAGGATGGTGATCTGACTCGCCGGGTAAAGGTGGAGCGCGGCAGTGAGTATGAACGCATTGCTGCCATTTTTAACCTCTTTCTCAGTAGTTATGAAAAAGCCATTGGTGATATCAAATTAGCTTCCGGTGAACTCAGCCGTTATGCCCAGGCGATGTCGGTGGCCAGCGATGAGTTGGAAAGTGGTGTGATAAACCAGAAAGCTCAGAGTTTGCAGATCACAGCAGCGATTACTCAGCTATCTGCGGCAGTAAAACAGCTGGCGGCCAGTGTGCGGGAAACCTCGGAGCAGACTCAGGAAGCGACGCTGCAATCATCCAATGGCCATGAGCTGGTGAAAAACAGCGTGCGTGATATTCATACTCTGGCAGAGCGTATCTCGGCAGTCTATGACGTAACCGAACAGGTAGAGAGTGAAACCGCAGCCATCACCGGTATTCTGGAAACCATTGAAGGGGTTTCCGAACAAACCAATCTACTGGCCCTGAATGCAGCTATTGAGGCTGCAAGGGCTGGTGAAGCGGGACGGGGTTTTGCAGTGGTGGCGGATGAAGTACGAGCGCTGTCGCAACAGACTCAGGGTTATACCCGCACCATTCAGGAAACCATCACTCAGCTGCAAAATCGGGTTAAGGATGCGGTCAGTCTGGTCCGTAGTGGTCATAAACTGGCCGATAGCAGCGTCAGTACCGTTAGCAGTTCCGGTGATGCCTTTGATGCCATCAATACAATGGTGCATGCGATCAATCATAGCAGTGTGGAGATTGCGACCGTGGCGGAGCAGCAGTCCCAGATCGCCAATGAGGTGGATCAGAATATCCGTCAAATTGATCAGGTGGTGCAGCAAACTGCTGATGAGGTGCATGCACTGAATGGTCTGGGGCAGAATATCGAATCTTTGGCCAATGAACTGAATGAATCGGTATCGGGTTATTCCGTTAGTGCTTCGGGTTTAACGCACTGAGCTTGTTCATAACGTAACAAACATACGGGGGGATGACTGCTACTGGCTCTGAGTTAGTACAGATGATCCCCCCATCAAATGCTATTATCCGATATGAAACTTTATGAGTTGTTAATTTTGTTACGTGAGTGACGGCGTTGAAATACGTTACTATCCCTCGATGGTTTTTTCGAGGGATAGTCATGTTACAACGGGTACTCAATATCTCACCCTACGCTTTATTGGTATTTACCACCCTGTTTTGGGCCGGTAACTTTGTCATGGGCCGGGCAGTGCATCTGGATGTTCCGCCGATCGGGCTTAGCTTTTGGCGCTGGACCACGGCTCTGGTATTTATCTCTCCCTTTGCTATTCCTCAGCTGAAGCAGAGTTGGCCTGTTATACGCCAACACTGGTTTATTCTGCTGGTGTTATCGGTGTTTAGTGTAGCCTGCTTTAACACCATGGTGTATCTGGGTCTGCAAAGTGCGCCAGCAAGCAGCAGCATCCTGCTGCAGTCTGCTTGTCCGGTGATTATTCTCTTCCTGTCCTGGCTTTTCTTCCGGGAAAAGGTGTCGTTGGTTCAGGGCCTGGGCATGCTGATTTCCCTAAGTGGCGTTGTGGTTGTCGTGACAGAGGGCCAGCCCTCAAATGTCTTAGGGCTGGACTTTCTTAATGAAGGCACAGCCTGGATTCTATTAGCGGTACTGTGTTGGGCGATCTATTCCACCTTGCTGAGACTAAAACCGAAAGAGTTGGGAGGCTTTGCGTTCTTCTCATTCACGGTGCTGGTGGGCGTTATCGTGCTGTTGCCGTTTTATATTAATGAGACACTGAGTGGGCGACCTATGCCGATTACCACCACCTCGGTGGTGAGTGTGCTTTATGTCAGTGTCTTTGCCTCCATTCTGGCTTATCTATTTTGGAATAAAGCGGTAGCTGAGCTGGGTGCGAATCGCAGTGGCCAGTTTATCCATCTGATTCCGGTGTTTGGTATTACATTGGCGGTGGTCTTTCTGGGCGAGACGTTAAAGCTGTTCCATCTGGCGGGTTTTGTCATGATCCTAGGGGGGATCTGGCTAGCAACTGTTCTGGGTCGGCGTTAGAGCGATAAGCAATTACTCAGGGCAAAGGTAAAGATAAAGATTAGGGCTGTTATAGGTCTTAAGATAAAAAAGCGAACGTCAGTTGATCTGGTGTTCGCTTTTTTGTTGGTTTTCATTGAGATGAAAGGGCTATGGATAAACCGAACCGCCTTGATAACACACTTAGTTAAAGCGAATTAACAGTACCCCAGCAAATAGCATCACGATGCCCAATACTCGCCACAGATTGATGCTGTGTTGCGGAAAGGTTGCCCAGCCAAAGTGATCCAGAATCACTGACATGGTGAGCTGTCCTGCTACAAACAATGCCATCATGGTTGCAGCACCTAAACGAGGTGCCAGAAAGGCGGATGTTGCCACGAAGATGGCACCCATTAAACCACCAGCCCAGGCCCACCAAGGGGCTTGTTTCAGATTAGCCAATACCGGCCACTCCTGACGGGTCAGAATCGCCACCAGAAACAGAGAGATGGTACCGACCACAAAGGAGATAAAAGAAGCCCAGATAGCCCCCTCACTGCTTTGTGCCAAGGTACTGTTCACTCCTGATTGCATGGGCATCAGGGCTCCGGCCAGCAGGGCCAGTAAAATCCAAAGTGTTAACACCGGGTTATCTCATCCTGTTGATCGAATGTGTTTAAGTACTTGGGCTTAGATGCCCTTGTTTGCAAGTACGGCATTTTCAAATACAGAGCCTTCAGTTCAGCTACCGATTTAAGGGCATGGATTAGGCATCTGTTGGTGGATTGTCTCAATACCTGCCAGTACCTCGTCAGATAGCGTCAGCTCAATACTGGCAATGTTGCTGGCGAGCTGTTCCATAGTCGTTGCACCAATGATATTACTGCCCATAAAGCTGCGCTCGGTGACAAAAGCCAGTGCCATCTGTGCCGGGTCCAGCTGATGCTCTCTAGCCAAATTTACATAGGCTTGTGTCGCTATTTCCGCCTTCTCACTGGTGTAGCGCTGGAAGCGTTTATACAGCGTCAGGCGGGCACTCTCAGGCCAGGCTCCACCCAGATATTTACCGCTTAAGACACCAAAGCCCAGTGGAGAATATGCTAATAAGGGGATGTTCTCTCGATGAGCGATCTCAGCCAAACCGATCTCAAAGGTACGATTCAGTAAGCTGTAAGGGTTTTGAATACTGACCATACGGGGCAGGTCGTGAGCTTCGGCCTGCTGCAGATACTTCATCACACCCCAAGGGGTTTCATTGGATACCCCCACATGGCGGATCTTACCCGCTTTGACCTGCTCATTCAGTGCCTCCAGAGTTTCCAGTAGTGGTGTGGCCACTTCCTCTTCATTATGACTATAGCTGAGCTGGCCAAAGTAATTGGTTTGACGGTCCGGCCAATGCAGCTGATACAGATCGATATAGTCTGTTTGCAGACGCTTAAGACTGGCATCCACCGCTTGCTGAATATGTTCACGGTTTAAACGCGGGCCACCACGCAGATAATCCAGCCAGTCACCAGGGCCAGCCACTTTAGTGGCCAGAATTACTTTATCCCGGTTATTACGACTCTTGAACCAGGTGCCGATATGACGCTCTGTCGTGCCCTGAGTATCACCTTGCGGTGGTACAGGATACATCTCGGCGGTATCGATAAAGTTGATACCCTGATCCAATGCGTAGTCCAGCTGCTCGTGGGCTTGTTGTTCCGTATTCTGTTCTCCCCAGGTCATGGTACCCAGGCAAAGTTTGCTGACATTGAGATCGGTATTGGCCAGTGTCTGATAGCGCATAATCGCCCTCATTTGATTCGATTGGTAAAGTTATCTCGATGAATAAAAAGCTACAAATAAGCGAAACAAAAGTATCCAGAGTAGGCAATGCCTGATTCTCCGGAACTTTATATAAAAATAACGAGCCAGGATGTTTCGCCTGATTGATAAAGCTGGTTACCTATTTCAGCGCTGACTGAGGTTAGGTGTAACACATTATTGCCATATGTGGGGGTTATCTTTCGATTTGAATCAAGAATCCATTTATTGAGTCTTGTCAGTCATTAGTAGGGTGATAGAATGCCCCGCTCGAAACAAGGCGTCGCCTTTAATTTTAAATAATCCTATGACTAATGGTTTTTCATGATGTCTGAACAGCCTCGAATTGTGACTCGGTTTAAGTTTTACCTGGCTGAGAAACTGTTTCACTCCTCAGTGCTAAAAGGTTCTAAACTGCGACATCAGTGGGTGATGTCCATGTTTAAGCAGGCTGCCAATGAAGGCCATTTGAAAGCCTTGTCCATTTATGGGCATCTGCTTTACTTTCGTGGTGCATCACCAGTGGATAAGGGACAAGGGGCCAACTATCTGCTGGATGCGGCTAAGCAGGGAGATGCTAAGGCGCAGTATCAGATTGGATGTATTTACGAAAAAGGCTATGGCCATCTGCAAAAGAACTTCGAAAATGCGGTGCGCTGGTTTGTACGCGCAGCGGAGCAGGGGCATCCACTGGCGTGTCGTAAGATGATTACCGCCTGTGAAAACGGTGATTTGGGCTTGGCAAAAAACCCAGAGCAGGCCCAATACTGGCAGCAGAAGATCCATCGTACATTAAAAGAAGTATCTGGTATCAAGCTTTCCCAATCTGTGACCTGATTCCCGGCATATAAATTGCTTTTCATTAAACTTAAACACGTTGCACATCGGACGTAGAGCGGTTGTCCATGTGGTTTTGACACCGCAATCCGGGACGAAAGAATTTTGACAACAAAAGATAAGCAGATTGAAATGCCATTTATTATTGACGTTGAAGCCTCTGGGTTTGGCCGTGGAAGCTACCCTATTGAGGTCGGCTTTGCTCGCCCTGATGGCAGCGTACACTCTTGCCTGATCAAGCCTGAGCCCGATTGGGAGCATTGGGATGACAGTGCCGAAGAGGTACACGGTATCCCAAGAAAAACTCTGTTTGAGCAGGGCAATACGGTGCGCGAAGTAGCGCAGATGTTGAACGAAGAATTGGAAGGTAAGGTGGTGTACACCGATAGTTGGGGTTTTGACAGCACCTGGCTATCGTTACTGTTTTACCATGCTGGGCTGCGGCAATTGTTTCGGTTGGAAACACTGAGCAAGTTACTTTCTGAAAAACAAATCGCTATCTGGGCGAAAGTTAAGCAGCAGGTCACACTGGATCTGAATATTGATCGTCATAGAGCGGGCCCTGATGCCAGAATGCTGCAGCGCACATTTGAGCTAACGGCGTCGGCGTAAACGTTTATCAAGCATTGGCTATAAAGATATTTTATCTGCTGAATTCAAAACGGGCTTAGGCCCGTTTTTTTATTGCTTAAGAAAAAGTAACCGTATCGAGAGTAATGGTATTAATTTGCCAGCTATCGTAATAGGGGATGCCAGGAGCTGTGATCCTTGTTTCAGAATGTTTGAATATAGTGCGACCTGAATTGTCGTTTTTGTTATTTGCGATAAAAACAAGGAAAAAGAGATTTTCAGAGCAGATGGGAGAGGTTTTGAGCAGAAAAAGTTAGCGCAAAGAGCATAAAAAAGGCCTGTAGATACAGGCCCGGGCAGTAGGTCTTATCGATTACTGG
>CAYFGP010000199.1:0-9663 GCA_964342385.1 uncultured Oleiphilus sp.
TAGCCACCAATCACATGCTCTCGGCTCTTTGCGGTTATCCTTTGGAGGAATTACAACACCGATTCCCCTTTCTTTTAACCAAGCAATCAGTGCATCTGCATCATAGGCTTTATCTGCTAAAAGTGCTTTAGCATCAATACCTTCCATCAAAGGAATTGCTTGAGTGACATCTGAAGCTTGTCCTCCTGTCAGGATAAATCTTATTGGCAGACCCAAACCATCTGTCAGTGCATGTATTTTACAACTGAACCCTCCTTTTGAGCGTCCTAAAGCCTCCTGTTTCTGGGTGCTTTTGGCTGCTCCAGCTGCACAAGCATGTGCTCGAGTGATAGTGCTATCAATACTGACATGCTCCATATCAGCTTCTTCAGCTAAGACTTGGTGAACACAGGTCCATACTCCGTGTTTACACCAACGGGAATAGCGTTTGAAAACACTATTCCAAGAGCCACGCTCTTCAGGTAAGTGACGCCACTGAGCTCCTGTCCTTAAAATCCACAAAACTGCTTCAACAAAGGCTCTACAAGCATCTGGCTGACCGATACGGGTCTTTGGATGAAGCACTAAAAGAGCTAATAGCTCATTCCATTCACTATCAAGAAGTCGGGTTCTATCTATCATTGCTCAAAAGCAATATTTTACCCTGTTCCTGCTGTATCAACAGAGCCTAGATAAATCAAAACTTCTTTAACTTATCTTTGATCAGGTTGGACCTGCTTTACAAATGTACTTCCAGTTTCCATTTTGATCCTTGCAGGATGCTGCTACATAGTAGCCTGAGCCCCATGTTCGATCAGTCTGTTTATTAGTTGGGCCCTTTCCTCCTCCGTTGTTATCTATATAAAAGTAATCAAGATATTCGGAGTTTGGGTTAGATGGAAAGCCCCCCGCATACAGACATACTTGGATATAATCAGGTGCAACAGGTGTTGAGCTGCCTGTAATTCTTACTTTACCAAGATGTTCTTCGGCACCACAAACGACATTAATTGTCCCATTAGCTGAAATAGGACGACCACTGCTATCTACTGGAGTGTATGACTCCAAGATCGAATCGGGCTTACTTTCTTTCATACCTTTACCTATAATAAATAATTTTCAGAATGCTGGCCGTCATTCCTCATCAAGCCAACTATAAGAAAATTACATAGATTTATTTAAAAATAACATTACCTATTATTTCCTTCTATTACACACAAACAAGATTAAAATTACACCTTATACATTAGCGACAACGACAATCAAAAGAAATCAACCATCGTTTAACACAAGACAATAAAACACTGAGAAACAAACACTTAACAAGACTACAATTCATTTTAAAGAAACATGCATTTTTCACATCCACCATACCGACCTTATTTGTCCGAGCCAGCATTTTAAATTCATACAACACGGCTCACCTTATTACAGAAAAAACAACTTATTATACAAACATTTATTCTTTCCAGTGTAACAGTGGACTCGATCAAATATTTTTAGAGGGAGGGAGGAGTAATAAATTATCAGATTACAGCATTCTTATTCTCTCTCTTACACTAAGTTTTAAAGCACCGCCTTTAATATTCATACAAAACAATATTTTTTTATTCATCAATATGATAGGAGCATATTGAATCAGTATGACTCATTTTTTCAAGAGCCTTTAAATGTAAACCAATTTCAGTAGAATGGTCTCACAGAGAGTATACTGTTTCTTTCACTGGGATTTTCTCTGTGTTTTAAACTCGGGTTAACAAGGACAATAAAAGATGACGAACAAAGCACCTGTGATTTACCGCACGACCATTCAACCTGAGTGGCTGGATTACAATGACCATATGAATGTTGCCTACTATGTGCTGATTTTTGATCATGCTGGTGAAGAGGTGGTGAAGAATATTGGCTTGGGTGCTGAGGTCACTAAGGAAACCGGAATCTCCTGGATGGTGCTGGAAAACCATATCACTTATAACAATGAAGTGGTGTTGGATCAGCCGATTGAGGTGCGTATGCAGCTGGTGGATCATGACAGCAAACGTCTGCATTTCTATTTTGAGATGTACGCACAAAATGATGATGGTACTGAGTACCTGGCATCAACGCTGGAGCAGATGGCGATGTGTGTCGATCTGAATGCCCGTAAGAGTAGTACTTTCCCAGCTGAAATTCTGGCTAATATTGAAGCTTTGGCTGCTGAACAAGCTGATCTGCCTAAGCCAGAAAATATCGGTCGTACAATTGGTATTCGTCGCAAATAGTTGCTGAGCGATTTAAGCAAGTAATTAGATGGGGCTGGGTTCTGCTGATTCTGAGAGGGTAACAAGAAATCTCGAAGAGTAAGGCTGGGAATCCTTCCCCCACAGTGATCCATCACTCTATTCCTAGCAATCCCTTAAGTCGATATTCATCGGCCATCCTGGCGTTCCGCTTTTATCTCATGACTGTTTTATCTCAAGACGTTGGATTCAGCTGTTAAATCCAGTAGTCAGGCCAACTCCTTTGGCCTAAAGCGGTATCCTTGGGCTTACGCCCATCCTTTCGATCGTCCATTCCACCTGACGTCCTGTCAGATCATCCCTATTTTCCTGAATATCCCTATCGCTTTCTATCAAGTATGTCCTTTTTGGGATTCCATCCCTATCTGTTATCCGTAACAGATTCCTATCAATCATCCTTGCAACGCGTGCAGTCAGGGTAACGTCAAGGCAATTGCGTGATAATCGCTGCTCTTACTCTTAACTTGTTAACTACCTTAAGGTAGCTGCATTGCGTGACTATAGAGTCAATATTGTAATTTTGTGACATTTGCAGCTTATCGCAAGCAGCTCAACCTTCTGTCCGCCACTTAAGTGCTGGCTTTTGCCGCAACAAAACGTTTTGGTGTCATCGGCAGATGCACCAGCGCTGCTAATAGACCAAAACCGGCGCTCATACTTAACGCCAGGCTGTAATCTCCAAACCAGTCAAACAGTAAACCGCCCCACCAACTGCCAAAAAAGGCACCGATCTGATGGCTAAACATTACAATACCAAACAGAGAGGCCAGATTTTTGGTGCCAAACAGATGAGCCACACAGCCGCTGGTTAACGGTACTGTGGATAGCCATAACATGCCCATCACAACCGAGAATAGATAAAACGTCTCATAAGTTTTGGGCAGAACCATCAGCATAATAATCAACAGGGTACGGGTACCATAGATCAGCGTTAGCAGATAAGGTTTATGCCAACGATCCCCCGCCCAACCGGCAGCAATACTGCCGATTACATTCACCAGGCCAATCAAAGCAATCGAGTTAGTCGCTACACTGGCCGGTAGACCACACAGGTTAACAAAACCCGCCATATGCACCGTGATAAAGGCAACGTGAAAACCACAGACAAAGAAGCCGATATTCAGTAGTTGATAGTCACGCACCTTAAACGCATCACCAATGGCTTGCCAATCAAACAGCGGTTGCTTTTGCTTGTCTGCTGTTACTGTGCCGGCTGAGTTATTGCCAGCCTGATCCTCACCTTGGCCATCTTTACCATGCTTATCTTTAAGATCCTTATCTTTAGGCTCGTCTTTCAGCAGGCCCGCCAGGGCAAAGACCACCAGAGTCGTGCCGGCAAAGATCAATAAGGTATCAGACCAGCCAACCATAGGGTTTAGCTGCCCCAGTGCAAAAGCATAGCCAAACTGCCCCAGCGAACCACCGGCACTGGCGACACCTAACGCCAGGGTGCGCTTCTGAACAGGAAAGCGTTTACCCACTGCGGCAAGAACAATCGGAAAGGTACTGGCACCAACGCCAACACCAATAAAAATCGCATTACCCATAAAAAACAGACTGCCGCTGTCTGCCAGCGCAGACATCACCAGACCCAGACCGTACAACACAGCACCAGCGAGTAAGACCTTCACTGTGCCGTACCGTTCCGCCATCAAACCTGCGACAGGAGAAACCGCTCCCCACACCAGGTTTTGTACCGCAAAACCAAAAGCCAGCTCGGATTGAGAGATACCAATATCCTGATTGATCGTAGGAATCAGCAAACTGGTAGATAAGCGAATGCCCATGTTATAAGCCAGAATAACTGCGGCTGCGGCGACAACCCACCAAGGGTTGAGACGAAGAGTGTTCATGATGTATGCCTAAGTCGGTATGCTTTTACGAGGGGCTATCTTCGTGAATCAAAGGGTCGGAAACAAACGATTTATTTCCTCTTTATAGAATAGATTTTCTCACTTATAGTGCTCAGCCCGTATCAATGCGGCTACTGCGATAAGAGGTGATTTCATGATTAAGGCACCGCCATTAAAAGCGATACAGTATTTCTGTATTGCAGCCCAGTATTTGAGTTTTAAAGAGGCTGCCAATCAGTTATCGGTGACACCTGGTGCCGTCAGTCAGCAGGTACGAGTCTTGGAAGTCTGGTTAGGCGGGCGCTTGTTTGAACGCGGTACACGCAGTATCGCATTAACCCCACTGGGACATACCTATTTCAATCGGGTTAATCCGCTGATGCAGGAAGTGATCGGCGTCACCCATTCCGTACAACAGCTGACCTATAGCCGAACTCTTAAACTGGCCACCACACAATCCTTTGCTGCCCGCTGGTTAGGTCCTCACTTGGGAGAGTTTTTACAGCAAGATAGCGGCTCAGAGGAAAAAGCATCCGCTCGCAGCAAACAGCCTGATCATTCCAATCATCGTAAAATCGATTTGCGTATTGTCTCTTCCAGTCAAATCGAGGATTTGGCCGATGATGGCTCGGAGCTGGCCATTCGTTATCTACCCAGACCCGACCCCAAGCTCAGTTGTCATCTATTAAAAAAGCTGGAACTGAGGCCCGTCTGCTCCCCTGAATATCTGGAACGTTTTCCCGCTATTTTGCATGGAGATCTTACAGGCTGTACCTTGGTACATGATATTTTGCACCCGGATTGGCATCGATTTTATCAACTGTTTGAACTGGATCACCGCCCCCTATCAGCACTGCATTTTGATCATGCTCAGCTAGCGCTGGATGCTGCCGAGCGTTCACTGGGTATCGCCCTGGCAGACCAGCTGTTGGCGGAACAAGGGATCGATTCAGGACGTCTCATCTGCTTTAGTGAGTTTATGGTGCCGGCCCACAGACATCTGTATCTGGTGCACAGTAATCGAGTGCCTTTATCGGAACCTGCAGAGAAAATTAAACGCTGGTTGATGCAGACGCTGGCGGCTTAAGAGGCGGATCGATTCTGCATTGGCCGTGGAGAATCGGGCACTCTCTCAAGGGTTTTAGGCGCTTGTAGCTCGATAGTGCTATTTGCAGGCTGAAGGCTCTTTGCAGACTGATGGCTCTCTGTAGGCTGAGGGCTCTTTGCAGGCTGAAGGCTCTCTTCTTCCTCTGATTTCTGGCTATCGTCTATTGACTCTGAGTTATTTTTTACCGGTTCAGAGCTGCTGTCTCTATACTCAGGACTGGAGCCTGAAGCCGGTAGGGAGATAACAAATAGGTTTTCAATCTCTGCGGCGGAACGCGGTGTGCTGAATAGATAACCCTGAAGCAGATCGCAGCCTTCATGGCTTAAAAAGCTTAGATGCTGATAATCCTCAACACCTTCGGCGATCACCTTCATATTCAGTGAATGAGCCATAGTAATAATGGCATGGAGAATAGTTCGGTTATTTTTCTCCTGCAGGTTCATCACAAAACTGCGATCAATCTTCAGAATATCGATAGGAAGATTTTGCAGATAGCTGAGTGAAGAATAACCCGTGCCAAAATCATCCAAGGCGATCTTAATGCCCATCTCTTTTAAGGCGTGTAGGTTTTTCTTAGCGTGCTCATCACCACTTAACAACGCGGTTTCCGTTAACTCCACATAAATATCATCGGGCTCAAGCGCATGTTGACTCAGTGCCGTGGCAAACTGTAGCACCAGATTAGGCTGATTCAGTTGTACGCTGGAGACATTAATCGCAACTCTTATGGGCGGCAGGTTGCTGTTTTTCCAGATCGCTCTCTGCCTGGCCGCTTCATGCATCACCCATTCGCCGATGGCGATAATCAAACCATTCTCTTCGGCCAGGGGAATAAACTGATCAGGGGTCACCATGCCCAGCTCTGGATCGTGCCAACGGATCAGGGCCTCTACCGCTACCGTTTTACGAGTCTGGCTATCAACAATGGGCTGGTAATGCAGATGGAAGTTGAGGTTTTCGACCCCTTTATGGAGACGTTGATCCAGATGAGTACGATATTTGGAACGTTGGGCGATATCCTGACAAAAAAACTGATAGGTATTCTTTCCCTGCATTTTGGCCTGGTACATAGCCAGATCAGCATGTTTGACCAGGTCCTCCACGTTATCACCGTCATTGGGATAGATGGCGATACCAATACTGCACCCGACATAACAGTGAGTACCGCTTAACTCGATAGGGTCCGAAAAAGCACGAATAATCCGTTCTGCGACCGGACCTGCCAGCAGTTCCGCTTCCAGGTGAGTTAATAACAGGGTGAATTCATCCCCGCCCAGACGGGCCAAGTTATGAGGATCCTCATATCCTTCTTCCTCCCTTTCCTCACCCTCTTCTTCATAGCCTGGCCGACACAGGTAGTCGTAACTGCGCAGATTAGACTGAATCAGCTCTGTGACCTTGATTAATAGCTGATCTCCAACCGGATGTCCCATGGTATCGTTGATATTCTTAAAATTATCCAGATCCAAAAACAGTAGCGCCAAGTGCTTTTGAGTCTGCCGGGCTTCTTCAATCTTACGACGTAACGTTTTAGCAAAGAGTAAACGATTGGGTAAACCGGTCAGATTATCGTGAAAAGCCAGATTCCGAATCTGCTGGTTAGACTGATGCAAAGCCAAACTCATCTCATTAAAGGAGCGTGTCAGATCTCCAATTTCATCGTCTTGTTGACTTGGAATCTGTATAAGCTTCTCATCCCTGCTCAGACGATCAAAGGCGCCATTGAGTTGCTCAATCGGTTGAATAAACTGCCTGCGAATCAACCAAAGCAAAAATGGCACTGTCACCATCACTACGATTAACGTCATCGTCAGCACCAGCTGGCGGATCTGCAGCGACTCGGACAGAAGTACAGAATCAGGAATAAACAGGTGGGCCCAAAGATGGTCATGTAGCTGCTGCAGATGATGGTGATAACGCTGGCCATTAAACGTCAGATAATGCATATCACTGTTGGCGGCCAGACTGGCATTTAAATTATATTGCTGAGCCAGAGTGTCAGGAGAAAGCTCCCCTGTGTTGTATAAGACGTCGCCAGCATCATCGGTCAGTAAAATACCTCCCTGAGGCCAGGTGCTTGTTTGCATTAGATTAAACAGGGAGTCCAGACTGATAGTCAGACTGAAATAGCCACGCAGTTTTGCTTCGGTCGTAAAAGCATCAATTGCGGGGTTGATTAGGCGGATGCGTTTAGAGACGTAGAGAGACAGTTCCTGATTGTCGGGGTTTACGGCGATACGACTACTGATATCATCCTGCGTCAGGTGCATATGCAAAAAACCGGGGCTTTCCCCTTCCTGTTCGACTTGATTATCGATATCCCTACTGACCAGACGTAGATCCTCAAAGCCAACCGGTAACATTACCCGAATCTCGTAGTAATCAGGATAACCCAGTTGAATACTGGTCAGTTTTTTCTGCAAGGGGCGCTGCAGCAGGGCATAGCGCTCCTGCTCATCTTCTGTCAGCAGATAGTTTTTCAACAGAGGATCATCAGAAAAGATCACAACATTGGCCTTTGCAGTATCTAACAACTGCTTTAACTCAACATGCATCTGCACCAGCAGGTTATCAATCTGTTGATGACTGCGTTGGATTGAGCTTTCTGCCAGCTTATTGGAGGCCAACCAACCGGTAATCAATAGTGGAAGAATAATCAGAGGAATGATGATCAGCGGCAGTTTTGTCCTTAACTTCATGGCACACCTCTTTTAATAAACTTTGATCCATAGACTCAGGGCATTACCTGAGCACTCTGCCAACAATTTGATTACGTAAACGCAAAGCCTGGACCGGAGGAATCTGATAGAACTCTGATGATGCCAGACGGGCTTTATCCGGATAAATGATCGGGTTAGTTAAAAATGCTTCAGGTAATAATGCTTCTGCGGCAAGATTGGGTGTGGCGTAATAAACAAACTGAGCTTGCTGAGCAGCATTTTTAGGTTGATTAATAAAGTCGAGAAACTGATATGCCAGCTCTGGGTTACGTGCCCTCTGACCGATGGTGAAATAGTCGACCCATATATTGCTGCCCTCTTCTGGCAACACATACTTTAACTGAGTGTGTTGTTGAGCCAGCATTAATGAATCTCCGCTATAGATCACCGCAGCGACGATATCACCACTGACAATAGGAGATGTTTTATCTAGAGGAATATAGCTGTACGTTCGCACATGATTTTTTTGACTTAGTAGTAAATCACCAGCGGTTTTAAGCTCTTCGGGTTGCTCGCTGTTCATTGAGTAACCCGCAGCCTTCAAAGCAATGCCCAAAAGATCCCAGGCACTATCAACCATTGCGATTTTTCCCTGTAGCTCTTGGCTTGGCTGTAACAACTGCTTCCATTGGGTAATGGGTGCGCTGACTCGGTCTTCCCGATACACAATGCCCATCGTGCCCCAGAAGTAAGGCAGACCATATTGCTCTGCTTGCGCAAAAGCGCTGCGCCAAGAAGGATTAATATGCTGACTGTTGGGAATACGCTGAAAATCTAACGATCTGATCCAACGGCGCTTCGCATAAAGTTGCAAATCTGCACCAGAGGTGAGAATCAGATCGTAACCGTCCGCATTATTCTCCAATAACATCTGAGTACGGTTATCGTCGGAGTCGTAATAGACCTGTATCACCCGCGCCTGATACTCACGTTCAAAACGTATAACCAGTTCAGGATCAAGGTAATCGGACCAGTTTAAGATAATCAACTGTTGCCGCTCAGCCAATGCTGGCAGAGGTATGGTGAGCAATACCCAGCTCCAGATAATGGAGAGCAACAACCATCGTTTCATAATCCGCTCCAGCATGATGCTTATCGGTACCGACAACAAAATAGAAACCGTTTTGCTTCGGTCTGTATGATTCAGGTTAGTTGCTTTTGTCAGGCACTGCTGTTCGGGTTGGTGTATTTAGATCAAATAACCAAGTAATTTACTAAGAAATGAGAAAAGGGATGTTTTTACTCAGCATCAGAGCGATATCTTGCATCTGGCAATGAAGAATATCGCTCTAAAACATAGGGAGTGACTTGTGATTTAAACCGTAAATTTATTCATATGGCCTGCCAAAACAGTGATGGATTGATTCAGCTGATCACCTTCCATATGCGTTTGATCCGCGAGCTGGCTCAGCTCTGTGGAGTGCAGATTAACGTCATCAATCGTAGTGGTCATACCTTGAATCACTGAGGACTGTTCTTCGGTCGAAGCCGCAATACTGGTGGACATATCATTGATATTATCGATCGCCCCAACAATTTTGTTTAAGGCTTCTGAGGCCTTACCGGCACTCTCAACGGTACTGGAAACCTGGCTATTGGCCTGCTGCATCGCTTGCACTGCGTTGCTGACACCGGCTTGCAGACGATCAATCATCTCCTGAATATCCTGAGTCACTGCTGTCCGGTTTAAAAAAACGGAAGGGGCTGGAGAGCTTAACCTCTGG
>CAYFGP010000200.1:0-9657 GCA_964342385.1 uncultured Oleiphilus sp.
CTCTACAGGTCATCAAGGTAGCTAACCCTGATTTCCGGAGAGATACAAGGTTGGGTAGAGCAGTGGTAAGGTGCTGATATATGGACAATATTTTGATCTGCGAAACCCAACGCGAGATCTGGCCGAAATCTAAAAAGCTGACATAAGGCGCGGTGTTTGTTGTCTGAGGCATGGCCCTTGTTATTTGAGGCAAGACTCTTATTGTCTGAAACCGCATGATGTCATGTGTTGGGTATCAAGAATCCTGTATCGGGGGAACACTAATCTGTCGTTGGGTTTCGCGGTTTAAACTCCATAACTATCAATAAGTTATAGCGTGCCGCTCTACCCAACCTACACAAGCCTCACTCTGAATCTGCTTTTGAGTTGGGCATAACAGTTGTCAAATGCGGTGACCCTGAAAAGATAGGGCGCGCGGCTTTAATACAACTGGTTGTTATACAGCTCATCAGCCAGTGCTTGTGCAGCCAGTTGTAACCTCGGGAAAAAGACCTCATCGACCTGTTTCTGTTCACAGGCGCCTGTTAGCCAGACCAGATTGATGGTGGCTTGTACCTCATCCATTAGAATAACAGGCACGGCAATGGCGCTGACCTGACCGCCGTAATCCGCCAGTACATCCCAATAACCGGGCTTGCGTTCGGCATAACCCGTTTGCTGGATATGTTCTAGCATCTGGTTGACCTGCTCTTCCTTGCGGGCAATCTCGCCTTCTTTGCTATCCAGCTTTCTTAATCGTTTGAGAATGGCAAGGCGCTCGTCTTCAGGGCAAAAAGCCAGATAGACCCGGCCAATGGCGGACTGCAGCATATCCGGTTTGGCAGTCATAATTTCCCGGTTGATCACAAAGGGGGTTTTCTTACGTGTGGTCTCCACGATTTCCATGCAGTTACCGTTATAAACCGCGATATCGGATGGCCAGACCAGTTCAGATTGCAGTTGCTCCAGGATAGGGGCAGCAATCTGAGCCAGGGCATCATGAATACTGACCTTCATACCCAGTTCATGCATCTGATAGGTCATGCGGTAACGGTTATCAGCGATCCCTTTATGTACCCAACCTGCATCTTCCAGAGTCGCCAGAATCCGTAATAGGGTGGCCCTATCCAGCTCTGTCGCCTGATGAATCTCGTGTAGAGACATAGGGGTATCGGAACGATTCATGGCATCAATCACATTGATGCCTCGGGTCAGGGAGCGGATCAGTTTAGTCATCTGTGTTATTTCCAGAGAATCGAGAGGGCCTCTTAAGAGCCTAGTGTTTTAGCTTATAACCTTCATTTTGGCTTAATACTTTGGTTTTCACCTGGTGAAAACCTTCGTTGCGAACAGGATCAAAGTCAATAGATTAAAAAGCAAATGCTGTGGATGTTCTGCGGATTTGCTGGAGCGTTACGTCACCTCTTGTCTCTAGGCCAAAGAATCTTACTGACAGCATAGGTAAAAAAACAAGAGAGATGGTTTTAGATGGCTAACAAACGCAACATCTTATTTATCATGGCGGATCAGCTGAGAGCTGATTATCTGGCCTGTAACGGTCATCCGACCATTAAAACCCCTAACATTGATAAGTTGGCCCAGCGAGGTGTCAATTTTTCCAGAGCCTACTGTCAGGCACCGGTTTGCGGGCCATCCCGTATGTCGTTTTACACGGGGCGTTACGCTTTTAATCACGGGGCCAGCTATAACAATGTGCCGCTGAATATCAGTGAAAAAGGGATGGGTGAGTATCTGCGTCCCCTGGGTTATCGCGTGGCGCTGGTGGGTAAAACCCATATGAAACGGGATGAAGAGGGCATGACACGCCTGGGTATCGATCCCGAATCGTCCCGTGGTGTCCTGCTAAGTGAGTGTGGTTTTGAACCCTTTGAGCGGGATGATGGTTTGCACCCGGATCAGAGCGTCGACCCTGATCTGAAATACAACCAGTATCTGCGTGAGCGTGGTTTTTCAGGACAAAACCCTTGGCACGAATGGGCCAATTCCGCAGAGTCGGAATCCGGTGAGGTGCTGAGCGGTTGGCATATGCGTAATGCTCATCTACCGGCGCGAGTACCGGAAGAGCATTCCGAAACGGCTTACACCACTAACCGTGCTATGGATTTTATTGAAGACGCTGGTGATGAACCCTGGTGTCTGCATCTGAGCTATATCAAACCCCACTGGCCCTATATCGCACCGGCACCTTATCACGATATGTATTCTGTGGATGATGTGCTGCCCGCTATGCGTACGGATCAGGAACGGGAAACACCCCATCCGGTAGTGGGTGCCTTTATGAAGCATCCTGAAGGGGTGGAGTTTTCCCGCGATGAGGTGCGTGAGCGGGTGATTCCTGCTTATATGGGCTTGATCACTCAGTTGGATGACCATATTGGTCGTCTAATGGCATTCCTTCAGGCGCGTGGGCAACTGGATAATACCCTGATCGTATTAACGGCGGATCATGGTGATTATCTGGGTGATCACTGGTTGGGTGAAAAAGAGCTGTTCCACGAGCCTAGTGTACGTATTCCTATGATTATCTGTGATCCTTCTCAGGAGGCTGATAGCACTCGAGGTCAACCCAGCAGTGCCTTGGTGGAATCCATCGACTTGCTACCTAGCTTTGTTGAATACGCCGGTGGCACGGTGCCCTCTCATATTCTGGAAGGCCGTTCCCTGCTAGATCTATTGCACGGTAAACAGCAACAGGGTAAACAACAAGAGCAGTGGCGTGAGTTTGTCTTTAGTGAAGCAGACTATGCCTGGCGCCATGCCCGTAATCATCTAAGTCTGGAGGCTGATCAGACCCGTGCTTTTATGGTACGCAATGAACGCTGGAAGTATGTGCATTTTGAGCATTATCAGCCTCAGCTGTTTGATCTGTTGAATGACCCTCAGGAGCTGAATGATCTGGGGCTAAGCCCGGAACATGAGTCTGTGCGTGTCATGATGGAGCAGGCGGTGTTTGAGTGGTTTAGAAAACATAAGACCCGTACCACCATCAGTAATGAACGCGTGGCGGCCAGTACCGGCCGGGCCCATAAGTTGGGTTATTTCTTTGGTGTTTGGTAAACCCTGTTATTTCTCCCCTTCCTATTCGAGTCTCGTTAACCGGCTGTTTTAAGGTCATGTTTTGAAAACGTTATCTAAACAGCTCTAGCGAGACTCCATTCTGATTCCTGATAATAAAAGCTAAGGGCGTCTTCAGGGAGGCCCTTATAAAATGGGGCACTTCGTTATGTTGTTCAGCCAAATTCGTATCAGTGTGTCCAATCGAATGGCGATCGGTTTTTCCTTTCTGATTATTCTGTTATTGCTGTTGGGTGCGGGTAGCTATCAAGCCATTAAGGGCATTGGTGGTTTGCTGAATCAAGTTACTAAAACCACTACACCGGTACTGGTGACCACCAGTGAACTAAATATTCAGTTGTTATCCTTTAATGCCCTGTTTGAGCGTACGGGGAGTCTGGATCAGCAGGAGGCACTGTTAACGGCGGAGAAGGATGCCCAAAGTTACCGTGAACGTTACCAGCAACAGGCTGATAGTCTGGCGGTTTTAATCAGTGGTAATAATACTGCAGAACAGCGTTTTATCACGGTTAGCGAACAAGTAGAGCAGTATTTTTCTCAGGCAATGCTGGCGATTGAGCAGCGTAAAACACTGTTATCCGCCTTAAAACAGCAACAGGAAAAACTCGGTTTGATCAATTCTGATCTGAGTGCCCTGGAAGGTGAGCTTCAGTTCATTGAGCAAGATGGAGCAAGCGAGCGTTTAACGAACACACTGCCTTTTTTCCGTAGTCAGGCAGGTATGTTATCCAGCCGTATTCAGTCCTTAATGTCTGCAGAACAGTTATTGATGACAGAAAAAGCGCAGCAGGCCAGAAACTTTATGACCGCTGAGATCAATAACGCACTGCAATGGATTAACGAGAAAGTAGGGCAACTGGCCCAACAGGATAAAAGCAGTGTGGCTGAACTGCAGTATGTGATTCAACAGTTACAGGACTCCATTGCCGGTAAGCAGGGTTTTCTTAAGCAATACATTCAGGTATTGCAGCTGCGACAGCAGTATAGGAATCAGATTGCTCAAGCCGCAGAAATCTTGTCTCAGGGGCAGCAGAGCTTAGCCGCTTTTACTCAGCTGGTACAGCAGGATGCCCGACAGGTGGATCAGGCCGCGACTGACAGCCTGGACAAATGGCTGCTGTTTATCCCTCTGCTCTGCTTAGTCGCGGTTTGTTGCGGTGTACTGATTGCTATCTGGATCAGTCGACGCATTCGTAAGGGACTGGCGGCCTTGCATCAGGTATTACAGCAGGTGCAAAGCGGTGATTTAAGCCACAAGGTGCATATTGAATCCAATGATGAATTTGCTGATCTGGGCGAAGGCGTGAATGAGCTAATTCGCTGTTTGCACAATCTGATTGGTGAAATTGCGGTCAGTTCAACCCAGCTCACTGGTACCGCCCAGACACTGACGGAGGCTTCGGCGAGGACATTTTCTGAGATGGATCAACAGCGCGAGTTAACTGAAACCATTGATAATAAAGTCTCGGAACTGGCCTCGTCTGCGGATACCATCGCAGACAATATGCAGTGCTCATTACAGGAACTGACGGCTATTCATGGCAATGCCTGTAATAATCAGCAGGCGTTGCAACAAACGGTGGCGGATCTGCAGCAATTGAATCAGGAATCGAAACAGGCTTCCTCAGTGATTACTCAGCTTCATGGCGAGTGCATCAATATCGGTCATATTCTGCAGGAGATCGAACAGATCGCCGAGCAGACCAATCTACTGGCATTAAATGCGGCCATTGAAGCGGCCCGAGCCGGTGAACATGGTCGGGGTTTTGCCGTGGTGGCTGATGAGGTGCGCGCATTAGCGGCACGGACACAAGGCTCAACCCAACAGATTCAGCAGATGATTGATGTGTTGGTGAATAGTTCTCAAGAGGCGGTCGCGGCGATAGAACGCAGTTGTAACCAAGTGGTTTTATGCAGCGATTCCGCGACGGCTGTAGAAACCGAGATCTGTCAGATGGTACAGATTCTTGAACAGGAACTGGCAGGACGTCACGCAGTGACGCAAACTGTGCAGCATCAGCTCAGCCTTAGCCAGCAGGTTCAGGCCCTGTTGAGGCAGATACTGGCCAAAAGCCATTTGATAGTGGAAGAGGCGGAGCTGACACAGGGCGATAGTCGGACGTTAACGGATATGGTGTCTGCTCAACAGCGCCTGATAGAACAATTTCGCTTAAGCGAATAACGGAACATTAAGAGATGAGCTCGAAACAAGCCATAAACTGGACTCGGTTTTTCCCTTTTCTAATCTGGGGCCGTCAGCTGGATCAACGCACCCTGAGGAGCGATTTTATCGCGGGGCTTACGGGTGCCGTAATCGTCTTACCCCAAGGGGTGGCCTATGCCCTGATTGCCGGTTTACCACCGGAGTTTGGTCTTTATACGGCGATTGTCACGCCGATTATTGCCGCTTTGTTTGGTTCCTCTTATCACTTGATCTCGGGACCAACGGCGGCGATCTCTATTGTGGTGATGAGTGTGGTCAGTAGCCTGGTGCCTGCGGGTTCGGCTCAGTTTGTCAGCTATGCCCTGGTGCTGACCTTGATGGCTGGGCTTATTCAGCTGGCCTTGGGTTTGGCGCGAATGGGCTCACTGGTGAACTTTATCTCCCATACCGTGGTGATCGGCTTCACCGCTGGGGCCGCGATTTTGATTGCCACCAGCCAGCTGAAGTATGTATTGGGTTTGACGTTAGAACGCAGCAATGACTTTGTCTTTACCCTACAGCAGATCACGACACATTTAACCGAGCTGAATCCCTGGTCGTTATTGATCGCAGGGATTACGTTGGTGACCACTCTGGTGCTGAAAAAGATCAAACCCAAATTTCCGGGCATGCTGGCGGGGTTGTTTCTCAGTGGCCTGGTGTGCTGGTTGATCGATGGTGAAAGTAAAGGTGTCACACTGGTGGGCAGTCTGAGCAGTGGTTTACCGGCTTTTGCCATGCCAGATGTCTCGTTTGAACTGATTCGTGAACTAGCTCCCGGTGCAGTGGCGTTGTCAATTCTGGCATTGATTGAAGCGGTGTCTATTGGGCGTGCAGTGGCACTACGTTCTCAGCAACGTATTGATGGCAATCAGGAGTTTATTGGCCAAGGCTTGTCCAATATCGTCGGTAGCTTCTTCTCTTGTTATGCCGGTTCCGGTTCCTTTACCCGTACCGGCGCTAATTATGATGCGGGTGCGCAAACGCCCATGGCCGCGATCTTTGCGGCGTTATTGCTGTTACTGATTATTCTGTTGTTGCCGGAGATTACTGCCTTTTTACCGCTTCCAGCCATGGGCGGTGCGATTCTGTTGATCGCCTGGAACCTGATCGATTTTCACCATATCCGGCAGATTCTGACACTGTCCAAGCCAGAGAGTGCGGTGCTGATTGTCACCTTTGTGTCGACTTTGTTTTTACACCTGGAGTTTGCTGTTTACGCCGGTGTATTGGTCTCCCTGCTGCTTTACCTGAACCGAACGTCTCGACCAGAGGTGATAACGGTAGCACCAGATCCCGAAACAGAGCGCCGTAATCTACTTAATGTTCAGCGTCTGGATCTGCCGGAGTGCCCTCAGATCAAAATGCTGCGCTTGGATGGCTCCCTATTTTTTGGCGCCGTGGATCATGTGCAGTCGGAGTTGCATAAGGCAGCAGAGCAAGTGAAGGGTGCAGGTCGGGTGGTATTGATCACCAAAGGGGTCAACTTTATTGATCTGGCTGGTGCTGAAATGTTGGTTCAGGAAGCCAAACGCATGCGCGAGGAAGGCGGTGGCCTCTATCTGTGCTCCATGAAGGTCAGGGTTAAGGCTCAACTGGATGATTATTACCTGCAGCAGATTGGAGAAGAGCACTTTTTTGACCATCCAGATGAGGCTATCTCGACTCTGACTCAGAGTCTGGAGCAGACAAGATGCCAGCGCTGCAAACAGTGTATTTTTCAGGAACAGAGAAACACTTTATCCCAACGTGTTTAAAGTGTTCGTCGCACCTGAGTATTTTTTCAAAATGAGGCTTGTGTCGGTCCATGCTTGGGCTGACACAAGACCTGCTCTGGCTCAGGTTTGAGCTGACCGCTACAGTTTTACAACGGCGACAACAGCCAAATATGATCAGCCCTGATGCTGAAGGGGAGAGCCTGTACTGCTTCATCTATCCAGCTCTCTATCTCTATTTCTATCTATCTTCTCAGCCTTTCGTTTCCATTCTTCGTCTTATTTTCTCTTCTTAATTCCTTGTTTGGGGAATAGAAAGCAGTTTTTCTCCTCTGCACAAGCCTCACTTTATATGTTCGATTTATGCAATAAACAGTTGGCTGTAACAGGGTTTTTCGTTCAATTAACGCAATATAAAGTGTGTCTCAAGACTATTATGGCAGATCGATGGACGGGGATTCCCTTCTGCTGTCTTGGAGATCAAGGGTCAATTCTGAAGACTCAATTAACGCAACAGTAAGCACTCAGTAGAGAGAGGTTGTCACCATGTTAAAAAATACTGCAACGAAACTTTCGACGTTTTTAAAAACAACAGCGGCAGCGATTGCCATGTCATGGGGTGTTGCATCTAATGCCGCCGATGCCCCATTAGAGCTGGATGTTTATCAGGCTGATGGTAAGAGCTTTTATGTGTCATCTGTGCTGGTTAAGGGGGAGACCGAAGCCGTGTTGATTGATGCTCAGTTTACTCTGGCAGATGCCCATCAGGTGGTGGCTAAGATTCTTCGCAGCGGTAAGAAGTTAACCTCTGTCTATGTTAGTCATGGTGATCCAGATTATTACTTTGGCTTGGAAGTGATCAAACAGGCCTTCCCTGATGTGAAGGTGTATGCCACTCCTGAAACACTCAAATACATCCGCACTTCTGTGGATAAGAAGCTAAAATTCTGGGGCCCTAAGCTGGGTGCTAATGGTCCAACCAACGTCGTGATGCCTGAATTGCTGCCGGGCGACAGCCTGAGTGTTGATGGCCATAAGTTGAATGTTATGGGCTTAGAGTCTCATCCAGAGCGTACCTTCGTTTGGATTCCCTCCATTAAATCTGTTGTGGGCGGTGTACCTGTGTACGGCAATGTCCACTTGTGGATTGCTGATGCGGGTACTAAAGCGCAACGTAACCAGTGGATCAGCATTCTGGATGAGATTACAGAGCTTAAACCAGAAGTGGTTATTCCAGGTCACGCGACTGCCGATGCAGCAAAGAATCTGCGTTCAGTTAACTTCACTCGGGATTATCTGAAAGCGTATGAAGTGGCGCTGGAAAAAGCCGATGACTCTCAAAGCCTGATCAAAGCGATCAACAAAAAATACCCTAATGCGGTTCTGCCGATTGCCCTGGAAATTGGTGCTAAGGTCGCAACGGGTGAAATGACGTGGTAAACGCCGGCGCTTTAAAGACAGGAGTGCTAAAGACAATGCTGTGCTTGCTGGCCTTCGGGCTGGTCAGCATGGCCCATGGGGGAGGTCATATGTCTAATCTTGAGATTATCAAAAGTACCTACGAGGGCAAGAACTCAGAGGAAAACGGGCAAAACCTTCAACGTCATGTGGCCGCTAATGTGCGCTGGACTGAGGCCACAGGCTTCCCTTACGCAGGAACTTACATCGGCTTTGAATCGATAGCCGAAAATGTTTTTCAGCGTCTGAGTTCGGAATGGATCGAGTATAAATTTGTCGTTGAGGACTATGTGGCCGATGGCGACAAGGTGGTGGCTTACGGTACGTATTCCGGCACTTATAAGGCGACCAATAAGTACTTTGAAGCCCGTGTGGCTCATTTATGGCTGCTGGAAGGCGGAAGAATTGTCAGCTTTGAGCAATTTGTGGATAGCAAAACTGTGGTTGATTCGATAACTAATTAGGAGTCCTGATATGAAACTGATCAAAATGATGTTGGCATTTTTACTGTTAGGCAGCGCTCTAACTTCTCATGCGGGTAATAAAACCGATATTCAGGCCATTACCTCCGTAGTTAACAGCTACTTCGAAGGGGTACGTAATGGCGATATGAAAATGCTGAAGAAAGCGTTTTATAACCAAAATATGAACATGAAGGCGCTGTTGACGATTGATGGCAAACAGCAACTACTATCTTTGGCAGATGAAGAGGCATTTGCAGATCTGGGTAAGCGTCCTGACCCCTCTTACTCAGGTAAGATCCTGTCGATCAATGTCTATCAACCCAATGCTGCTTTTGTCACCTTTGACTTCAATGACATGTTTATTGATGGTTTTCAGTTACTGAAGCAAGATAATCAATGGCGGATTCTGAACAAAACCTTTGTCGAGAAGCAGTAACCCCTGCGAGTTAAGACCTCTCTGAGGAAGCCTCTGATAAAGTATTTTGTCAGAGGTTTTCGTTTATCGGGGAAAGGAAAATAAGGGGACGTGTATCACAGATCATGTAGAGGAATCATATGGATCAAGGGGGAGGCACTTCTTGCTGCAGGAGCCTTTTCAACTCTCCGTTTTGTTTCATCGTCTTTATTACCTGATCCAATTCAGGGATCAGGTGGATATGTTTTTTGTGCAGGTAATGGTAAATCTCGGGTAACTATTCAGCCCCCTCTCAACTATTCGCTATCTTGACGGATAGTTGAGATC
>CAYFGP010000201.1:0-9481 GCA_964342385.1 uncultured Oleiphilus sp.
TGGCAGATAAGTTAACTCAGGCTGTGGGCGAACAGCATGTTTTATACGGTAAGCACATGCGCGTGGTCGCGTATCGGCATCAGGAGGGTATGGATGAGTTGCTATGCCAGCATCCAGAGGAAGAGGATCTGTTTACTCTGCTGCATCTGGTGTGGTCGTTAACATCCTCAGAAACCCATAGAGCAGCGCCGATAGTGGAGGTGCATGGGTGTTTTCAGGATTTTCTGAATTATGAACATGGTGTCCAGAGACAGGCAATATCTGAAGTTGGCGATGGCCTAGGCTTTTCTCTAACCAATCAGATAGATCATCAGCTAAATAACTTGCAAATCAAGCCGCTAGACAAGCAGTTAAAAGAGGCTGAGCAGCGAGGCGAAGCGCTGGGCAAACAGCAGGGTATGCAGATTGGTGAGAATAGAGGTCTGGCGGTTGGCGAAATACAAGGGCAGGTTAAGGTGTTGGCTCGTCAACTTTGCTGTCGGTTTCGTCTAACACCTACTGATGCATTGGCTCGGCTGAATGGGGCTTCGTCTGAGCAATATGAACAGTGGGCGGATAATATCCTGACAGCACAAACCTTAGAGCAGGTGTTTGAATGTGCGAGGGAGTAGGTTTTTTCATCGCTTATTTGTGCTAGTCCGGGCTGTAATCTCCCATTTTTAACCAAGCCTTTGAGCCGAGGGTAGGCCATCATCTAGAATCTAGGTGTCACGACATCAAGTGCAGTATGAGGCCTATTCTTACTGTATTACCGTAATTATTCTGCTAGAAAATGCTGGGTCCGAATGGGAAAAATTGGTACTAAATAGAGGGTAACCGCTTTTTACCCTTTGATTTTCCGGGACTATTTTGTGGAAATCCCAAAAGCCTGTATATTGCAAATCAGTAAACTGAGTAATTGGACAGAGACAACTAGCAAATCAATGCAGTAAACCGTTAGCGCGTCGTCTGATTGAGGCGTTACGAGCCGGTGAATGATCGGTTTTAGCTCATCGGCCTAAATGGCTTCCTATTTGCGCTACATTCTGAAGAAGGGCCATTGTCGACAAGCATCGGCTTTTCATTTCTATGCGTACAATATTTACTAGTCACACAAATGCTTAATACAGGCTGATTAAAATGTTATGGATAGTCATATTACTCATAGTCGCGATATGCGTCTTCCTGCCGAGCCTGTGGGTCAAGCATGTGCTGGAAAAGTACAGACAGCCGGCTGATCGCTACCGCAAGCAGGGAAGTGGTGGTGAACTTGCACGCCACCTACTGGACAGCTGCGGCCTGAGCGACGTCGGGGTAGAGGAAACCTCTGCCGGTGATCACTATGATCCGGTCGCTAAGGCTGTGCGTCTGACGCCAGGCAACTATAGAGGATACTCACTGACAGCAGTGACTGTGGCCGCCCATGAGGTGGGGCATGCCATTCAGGATTCACGTGGCGAGTCCTTGTTCTTGGCTAGGCAGAAACTTGTAAAGGCTGCCATGGTCGGCGAGCGTATTGCCGGTATGATGCTAGTGGCTGCTCCGCTTGTCCTAATGCTAACCCGCCTGCCGCAGGCGGGAGCGCTTACGATAATGATTGGCATTGTTTCAATGGCACTAGGCACCTTGGTGCACCTGATGACCCTTCCGGTTGAGTTTGATGCCAGTTATGGCAAGGCGCTGCCAATCCTGAAGGAAGGCGATTATCTGCACGATGGTGACCTGGAGCATGCGGAGAAAATTCTCAAGGCGGCGGCGCTGACCTATGTCGCTGCCTCGCTGACCAGCTTGTTAAACTTGGGGCGATGGGTCGCGGTGCTTCGTCGATAGTGGCCGCTTGATGCCAGAGGCTTAGCGAGTGCTATGTTATTGAGCGAGCAAGGTATCAGCTCAGTGCCTAACCAGACGCTCCATCGGACGTCAAAAGTCGCTTGCAGAGCGTCGCTGAGCTTAAACGTTGGGTTTTAAGAGGAAAATCATGTTTACAGTGGAAGTTGCAGAGGGTTTAGAACTCGCGCTTGTTGAGCCTAAATTTGCATCTGAATATCTCAAGATTGTCTCAAATCAGCGTGACTATTTAAGTGAATGGTTGGCTTGGCCTCCTCATGCTGAAAATGAAGAGTTTTTCCTGAGCTTTATCAAAAAATCACTACACGACTATGCAGATGGTAAGTCATTAGTTTGTGCGATGATGTACCAAAATGAAGTGGCAGGTAATATCAGCTTTAATACGATCAACCATGATTTACAAAAAATCGAAGTTGGTTATTGGTTACGTCGTGATTTACAAGGCAAGGGTATCGTCAGCAAGTCATTATCAAAGCTTATCGACTATGCTTTCACAGAATTGAATATGCAGAAAGTTGAAATATCAGCAGCGGTAGATAATCAAGCTAGTCGTAGAGTTTGTGAACGATTAGGGTTCAAATTAGAGGGCATCATAACTCGTGCTGAAAATCTAAACGGCCGAGTTGTTGATCATGCAGTATATGGGTTAAGTCGTTCATTTTTAGCCAAACCTAGTAATGGTAATGAGCGCAATACGCAAACATAACAAGTAAGGGCACCAACGCTGCTTCGCCGCTGGTGTTTTAGGCGTTATTTTTTGTGAGGGTTAAGAGGTTTACGTGAAGTATTTTAAGTTGTTTTCATTTTTGGGCTTTGCCCTATTTAGCTTTACCGCCCTTGGTGAGGGTAAAATTACTGCCATTTGGTATTCGGGGCCGGATGACATGTCTCATGCTAATGTAATTCAAATACAAATCGAAGGAGGGTTTGCTAAGGAAATCAATGCAGCGGGCTGTAATCCTCATTATGCAGCGATCAGAAATACCCAAGAGCGGCAGCATATGATTAGCTACCTTTTGACAGCTTATACAACGAAAGAGAAAGTAGGCGTGATTCTAAATCCGGCAGATAAATATTATACGGATGATGACCGCTGTACAATTTCCAGGATCTTTAGCTCAAACTAAATAAGTCAATCTATAGGGATAAGCAATCCCGGTGTGCAAGTGCCCCACTTCCGCTTGCCCATGATTTGTGCATTGATGAAAATATTGCACCTTGGATTCAACCAATCAGTGCAATCTAGGAGCGTGATCCCCTAGTGATCCGCTTATTTGCTGCCCTCTTTCAGAAGATACACAGTTAATCAGAGTGGGGCAGCACACTCTCTGAGTCTACCGCTTATATTTATGCAGAATTTCCTTAGGTATATGACAGTAATCATCGGGGCAGCGCGTGAGCCTGTCCTGATGTTCATCATCACTTTTGACATAGTTCGATAGTGGCAAGACTTCTACCGCAATTCGGTCTGCATCACTTCGACCGTTGATATAGTTTTCAGCCTGTTCTAGGTGGCTTGGTTCCGTGCTGTAAATCCCTGTGCGGTATTTTTCGCCAATATCTTCCCCTTGTTGGTTAATGCTGTAGGGATCGATCACTTCAAAATAGTAATCAAACAGTTGCTGTAGTGAGACGATTTCCGGGTTAAAGCGGGTGCGTACGCATTCTGCATAGCCGTCGTAGTCGCCTTCTGTTGTTTTAGTGGTGCCATTGGCACGACCGGCTTCAGTAGAGATGACGCCAGGTAGATGGCGCATATACTCTTGTACACCCCAAAGGCAGCCACCGGCAAAGTAGATTTCCTGCATTATGCGATTCCTAGTTTGTTATACACACTGACACAAAAGTGTTTCGATATTTTTTGGCCAATAGCTGAAAAATGAAGCCATGTGCTAAAGAAAAACTTTTGTGTGTGTGCTTATGAAAGTGTGTCATATGGAAGAGAACGACGCGAAAGATTGGACATGTGGAAAATCGCTAAGCAAAGAGCGTTATTAGTTGCTGATCCAACAGGTTAAGGCTGAGTGGACGGTCAGCAGGCAGACGGGCGAAGTCCTTATAATCATTACCGATCACATCGAATTGAACCAGTTCGATGGCTTCATCGTCATATTCCGGGTGGGTAGAGCTAAGCAACCACCGCCCTTTACCATAGTCACCGCAAACAACCGCTGCGGGTTTCTCTGGTAACTCACTGAAGGTAGCTAAAATCTGATAACCCTCTGTTGTTGATGGCTGAAATACACAACCGCCAAGATACAGTGATGTGACCGGTTTTCCATCCCATTCTAAAGTGACCAGGCGTGCATCGGTCTGATTGTAATTATCACCGCGACCAAAAGCCTCTATCGGACCAACTGCAGAGCCGGGGAAAAAGGCCAGTTCGTTGCGGGTAATAATTTCATGAGGTTTATCTTTGGCCCATTCAGTTAATTCACAGGCCATATAAGCGCCTGCACAAATCCCCAGATAACGACCGCCATTTTCGACATACTGTTTAATGGCACGATTGGCTGCGCCATTCAGTTTGGCAGCTTTATACCGACTGGCTCCACCTGGCATAACAAACAGGTCGATTTTGTTAGTTAACGCGCCATTTAAAATCTCATTGGCATTGGCGAAGTAAATACTTTCTTTGCCACGAAGTCTGCCCAATGCGTAGTACAACAGGTGATTCGTGGACACATTGTCGGTGTAGATCAGAATATTCATGTTACTTCGCCAAACCTGTGAAAAATTACGCTGCTTCTGCTTTAGCAGAGCGCGACAGCAAACTCGCAGGACGTGATTTGGCAATTGCTGTAGTCAGGAAGCCCGCAATCACAGCTTTGATAATATCACCAGGGATAAAGGCTGTGACTAATCCTGCTGACTCGAGCAAGGTTTTATCCAGCACAATGGACATGCCAACAATGCCGAAGGCATACAACACGATAATGCCGCCAATCACAGAAGCAATGGCTGCAACCAAGGCAATTGAAGCTGAACGCCATTTTTCAACGATTAAGCCGGTTACAAAGGCTGCTACGGGCCAGCCAATTAAGAAACCACCAGAGGCTGAAACGAATAGACCCAGACCACCGCGGCCGCCGGACAGTAATGGCAAGCCGATTGCCACCAGTAACAAGAACAGTAATACGGCCAGACCGCCACGCTTACTGCCTAAAATCGCGCCGCACAGCATAACGCCAAGGCTTTGTGCGGTAATCGGTACGCCAAATGCCAAGGTGATTTTTGGCACCAGACCCAGTGCCGCAATTAATGCTGCAAACAGGGCTGTGTAGGCGATATTCTTTTCCATTATTCATTCTCCAGATTGGTTAATCCACCGCGAGCCCTTAGGGCTTCGGCAACATGGTCGGCGTCATCAAGTGCGAGGACGGTAAAGGGTAAAATAATTCTCCAGCCAGAACGTCGGTTAGAACGAGCGCGCCAAGCCCAGGTCAGGTTTTGGCCTTTTGATACCAGTACGGGCGTCATCCGAATCACCAGCGCAATCGCCAGTTCCAGAGCCCGGCAGTTTAGGCCTAAGCGATATAACGGCTGGGCCAGAAAGTGCACCACATCGATCATGTCGGTGAGTCGTGTGGTCATGGTGACCAGATTAGCGAGGGCTACGGCCGACATCATGCGTAAAATAATAGTGGCACCCTCTTGAACCTCACCGGTCCATAGATGCCAAAGGGCAACGATAAGAATAAAGGGCCAGAGAATCTTGAGGTGTTGCAAGCCGCTTTTAAAAAACGCGCGACCGGGCAGTGCATAAAGCACCGCAATGGTCAGCAAAAACAGGCTGTGAAAAACCAAATGGTCGATAAAAAACAGTATGCCGGTAACGAAGCACAGCAGGCCGAGCTTTAAACCCGCTGACCACTGGTGGGCCCGGGTTTCAACTGGCGAGGTCAGAGATATCATCGCTGTCTCCCAGTGCATCCATTTCACTCAGGTAACGGGGCAGTATTTCTTCATAGTCACCCAGTGCAGCCACTTCACCGCCTTCCAGCCAAAGCAGTTGCTCATAGCCGTTAAGGTCTTCCGGGTCATGACTGATGTGGATCAGACTGCCAGAAAACTTATCCAGATAACGTCGCAGCTGTTTTTTAGTGGGAATATCCAGACCGGCAAAAGGCTCATCCAGAATAATCAGATTAGGTTTCATCGCGACCACGGCCATTAGGCAAACAAGGTGCTTTTGGCCCTGAGAAAGTGCGGAGGTATGTACGTTCTCCCAGTGTTCTTTGCCAAAGCTGGCTAACACCTGAAGTGCATTGTGTTCAGCTGTTTTTTTATTCTGTCCCAGCTGGCGTAAACCGAAGGCGACTTCTTCTATAACCGTCGGGAAAATAATCTGGTGCTCAGGATTCTGAAACAGTAGGCCAATCTCTCGCAGTGCACCCTTACGATCTTTAAAGGGGTCAATACCTGCCACTTCGAGAGAACCCGAACTGGTCTCAATTAACCCTGAGAGTAACCGGCTTAAGGTGGATTTACCCGAGCCATTACGGCCAATCACACCCAGGCGCTTGATATTGGTCGATAACGACAGTTTGTTGATGACCTGTTTGCCTTCGATCTCCAGACACACTTCATCCAGACGAATGCTGCAGCCTTGAGTCGTAGGCTCTATTACTTGTGTAATGGGCTCTATTAGTGGTTTGTTCATATCTATTGCGCACTAAAATTCATACGGATTAAAACTGGATGTCCGGTGCCGTGACACATTGGGGAAATCTTCCTAAGTGCCTGTTATTGATACATTCGGAGGCTGAAGACTAGCAATAAGATATCGACTGGTAAACCAAATTTACAATTTTTGGTTTACAGGTGGTTGGCTTACAGGAGGTTGGTAGCCACCTGGCAGGTAGCCATCCAGAAAAATCCAGTTAGGAGTTTTGCTGCAGTCAGGGGAGTGGATATCAAGTTGATAGCAGTATATATGAAACGCCGGGTAATGAGAATTATTCTCTTATCTGGAGAGCAATTCTATTAGGTAATAACCCCCTCAAGCTAGGTTGGTATGACTCATTTATCTGAGCGGTTGTTGTAACCAAAAACTGATACAGACTATGGAGTAAGATCTACCCAGAGTCACACTTTTTAAAATCAGAAATAAGATCTAAAATAAGGACTGGTTTCAATACTGATTTGGTGTTTCTATGAGACAGATTTTAGCTGATTACTCAGCCAGTATTTCCGAGCTGAAGAAAAACCCAACCGCTTTACTAAACGAGTCAGAAGGTTCGGCGATTGCAATTTTGAACCACAATACGCCAGCGGCTTATCTGGTTCCTGCTGAAACATATGAATTGATGATGGATATGTTGGATGATTACGAGCTGGCTAAGCTGGTTGAGAGTCGTCGCGGCGATTTATCAGAAGCTGTAGAAATCGATATCGATGACTTATAAGCTCAAGTTCTTGCCTGTTGCTCAGAAGGAATGGAGTAAGCTGGCTCCATCAATTCAGGGCCAGTTTAAGAAGAAATTGAGAGAGCGTTTGGTTAATCCTCATGTGCCATCTGCTAAGTTACGGGGCTATGAATCTGTATACAAGATCAAGCTTCGGACAGCAGGTTATCGTTTGGTTTATGAAGTGATTGATGACGAAATTGTGGTTTATGTCCTGGCTGTTGGGAAAAGAGATAAAAACAGTGTTTACAAGAAACTGTCTTCAAGATCGTCATAGGACCTGTATTGAATATCCTACTCTGAGTTGTGCTAGTCCACACTATGCTCTTGAACCCTTTGATCTAGCCTGACTGATGTCCCCGCTTGTTTGCAAGATAGCCCCCCCAATAAACCACTACCGAGACTTTTAAGCGTTCGGTGTTACAATGCGCCATCTTAATTTTGTTGTCGGTGTTTGGTTATGAGTTTTGCTCCCCTTGGTTTGCATTCAGATTTATTGGCGGTATTAGAATCCCTTGATTATCAAGAGCCTACGCCGATTCAGCTAGAAGCCATTCCAGAAGTGTTGGCAGGCCATGATGTTTTGGCTGGGGCGCAAACTGGTACGGGAAAAACGGCTGCCTTTGCATTACCTTTGATTCATCGCCACCTCGCGAACTTAGAACAAAATAGCGATCAAAACAACGAAAGAAATATCCGTGTATTGGTGCTTACGCCGACACGGGAGCTGGCGCAACAAGTACAGCAAAGCTTTGTCAAATACAGCGAGGGTTTAGGGTTTAACTCTGTGGTCGCCTATGGCGGTGCAAGCATTAATCCGCAGATTGAAGCGCTCAATCAAGGCTGTGATGTTCTGGTGGCAACCCCCGGACGTTTACTTGAACTCGCTATCAAAGAATTGATCGATTTAAGTACTATTGAAACTTTAGTACTCGATGAAGCCGATCGTATGCTGGATATGGGCTTTATTAACGATATTAATCGCATCCTAAAGCGCCTACCTGAGTCTCGTCAGGCCCTGTTTTTCTCTGCCACTTTTAATGATGAAGTTTTTGCTTTAAGTAAAACCATTTTAAATACACCAAAACTGATTGAAGTTGCTGAGCGTAATGCCACGGCTGCAAAAGTTGAGCAATGCTTTTATGAAGTGGATGCTAAGAGAAAAGCGGCGATGCTTGCTTATCTGATTGGCTCAAAAAATTGGCAGCAGGTACTGATTTTTACCCGTACCAAACAGGCAGTGGATGAGCTGGTAATAGAGTTAGCTAAAGACGGCATCAAAGCGGCGGCAGTTCACGGCGATAAATCCCAGGGTGCCCGTGATCGAGGCTTGGAAGAGTTTAAAAGCGGTAAAGTACGAGCACTTGTGGCCACTGATGTTGCGGCCCGTGGCCTGGACATCAAAGAACTGCAATACGTGGTTAACTTTGAGCTGCCATACAATGCTGAAGACTATATTCATCGCATTGGTCGCACCGGCCGGGCAGGGCAAACGGGGGTGGCAGTATCTTTGATTGCACATAAGGAAAAATACCTGTTTGAAGAGGTAAAAGAGCTCACTGGCGAAGAGCTTCTGATGCAATGGTTCCCAGGCTTTGAGCCCGATTTTATGGCACAGGAAGAAGAGGATAGAGGTAAACGCAAACCCTCAAAAAAATCCCTTCGTGCTAAAGCACTGGGGGAGCATAAGGGGAGCAAAGCAAGATCCAATAAGCGGCGTCGGCGATAGGCCAAAGGCAGGTGGAGTGCTTTGTAGCGGGCCTTGTAGGATTATCGCTTGGCTCAAAGCCTCATCAAAATGTCACGCAACAGGGAGATAAAGCAAGATGAGTAAGAGTTATAACGGCTCATGTTTATGTGGAGCGGTGCGCTTTTCGGTTAATGGTTTTAGTGAACAGGCGGCGAACTGCTATTGTTCCATGTGTCGGAAATTCCATGGCGCTGCTTACGGAACTTTGGTTGCGGTAAAAGGATTAACTTGGCTGTCTGGTAAAGAGGCCCTTAAGGAGTATGTTGCTCCTAATGGCACAATTCGAACATTTTGTGCTCATTGTGGCTCAAGCTTAGGGTTTCGGGTGAAGGATGAACCCTTGGAGAATATAGAATTAGCGATATCTGTTTTTGACGTTGATATTCCCGTAAAAATAGATGCTCAAATATACACTGATTACAAAGCTAACTGGTGTGAGCTGCAGTCCGATTTACCAGCGTTCTCTGAAGGGCGTCTCGAGGAGTAATCAAGACCG
>CAYFGP010000202.1:0-9477 GCA_964342385.1 uncultured Oleiphilus sp.
ACCATAAGGCTTTCAGCCGTTTTTGTTTAGCCCTTACATGAAATATCCGGGCTAACTTTTTTTCAGCCCTCCCCTCAGCCCCGCAGCAGAAATCTGGTACTTCAGCTCCTCGTCGCTGACATGGGTATAGCGTTGTGTGGTGGTGATGCTCTGGTGGCCCATAAGCTTTTGTACGAAGCGGATATCAACCCCAGCGTTTAGCAGTTCTGTCGCGGTGGAGTGACGGCACATATGAGGTGTGGCGTGTTCACCCATACCGCAGCGTTCACTCAGCTCTTTGAGTAGTTTACGGATAAATTGCGTGGAGGCAGGTTTACCCCGGCTATTAAGCAGGAGTTCAGAATGATCCGGGAAAAAGAGTCGGCTACGTAAGTATTGGTAGGTGCCCAATAGACGAATCAAGTCCTGATCGGGTAAGAAGACTTTGCGTTCTCTATGACCCTTGCCTTTAATTTTGATCTGGCCATTAGCAAGATCCAGATCTTGCAATGTGATGCCCACCAATTCTCCTACTCGAATACCGGTACAGTAAAGAATCTCCATGGCACACAGCGTTGTCAGCTGATTGAAGTTACCTTTAGAGATCACACCTTCAAGCTTCAGTAACTGCCGCTCATGATAGGTACGCAGGCCGATGTCCTGGCGCGCGCGGGTCATCAGAATCTGCAGCTGATCAGTACTCAGGTTGCGCGGTAGTTGGTGAGGCAACTTGATACGCAGATCCACCTTATGGAACGGATTGATTTCGATCTGTTCATCAAACTCCAGCCAGCGAAACATCGCTTTCAGGCAGGCGATACGGCGTTTAACAGAGCTGCTTTTCAAGCCCTCTTCAAATAGGTGCTGAACATAACCTGTAATCACATGCTTATCGATACGACGGATGCTTTTTCTGGCACCGGCATAAGCAACAAAACGTTTTAGGTCAATTTCATAGGCTTTCAAAGAAAGATCTGACAGATTTTTATGGTAGCGGCAATAGGTCAGATATTGCTGAGTACTGGTGTGTAGGGTGGTCATCGGTATCTCAGATTAATGTGACATCATTTGTCGCAATATTAGCTTCTTTATGAACAAATATATAGTTCCCACCAATAAAAATTAGAAATACTAATTTTAATACACCTTTAGAGCTTCACACCTAGAACAGAACAGGGACCAATTCTCAAACATCTCTGCCTTGGTACTGGATCAAAAGTCATTCATTACCTGTACTCAAGAGAAGGTGGATACAGTGGATGATTTAGTGATGGGATTAAGTTTCGGGACAAGATTTAAGTTGAAGGTTGCAGCCTGGCATCTGGTGATTCTGGGCATCGTATTAAATATTCTGTCAGCTTTGCTGACCAACGGTATGATTGATCAACATAATCAGAAAATTGCCAATATCGAGCTTCTGGCGGAGCAGCAGAATCAGAAAATTAATGAACTCTGGGCCCAGGTTCAGCACAGTGAACGTAAGCGTGAGTTGTTTCTTCAGCTTTATGCCAGTGAGAGTAATAGTACTGATAATGATCAAGCTGGACTGTCGAATCTGCCAAAGACGCTAAAAAACTATCTGGCAGATACTCTGAGAAATTATCATAATCAGCCGGTGATCAGTTGGCAGTTAAATAAAGTGATGGCTATTTTTGATCGTTACCAACAGAGCTTAAGGGATCAAATTGATCTGGTGTGGCTGGAGATGAGGGATAATAAGGCTCAGCTACCTGCTATCTATCAGGAGGTCTCTCGTTTAAGAAGCCTGGCGTTATTTCTACAGCTGCTAGGTTTGATCCTGATTTTATCCCGAGATTTGTCTCATGGTTTATCCAGTGCAAAACAGGAGTGGTGATTGAGCTTATGTGTGGGCGTTTAGATATCAGTATTGATCTCATTGCACAGCCAGTGGAAGAGCTAACCGATACAAGCTTATCCGGCAGTGATAATGCGGACCTTAAGCCAACAGAAGGTCTCGAGATACTGATTCGAAACGGTGAGGATCTTGAGCTACATCCGGCACAATGGGGAGTTCAGCCAGCTTGGTCAGATAAGCTATTGATTAATGCCCGCTCTGAAACCTTGTTGGAAAAGTCGACCTTTCGTGAGGCATTTCGCTATCAGCGTTGTATTGTACCCTGCTCTGGCTGGTATGAGTGGAAGCGAGAAACCGGCACTGACAAGGTGAAGTATCGTTTCTCTGCACTGGACGGTGGCCCGCTGTATATCGCTGGGTTGTATTTTCGAGATGAGGCTGCTGAAGCCGATCGCTTATCAGGCAATAAACCAGTTCTGAGGGTTGTGACACTAACCCAGGCCCCTTCCAATAGCTACAGTCAATATCATCATCGTATGCCGCTGATTTTTGCTGCCGATGCACTACCGCTATGGTTCTTTACCGAGGCTGAGCAGTTGCAGCCGCAATTAGTGCTTCTATCAGAGCAGGAGTTTAAGGCCGAAGCAAATAGGCCTAATAAAGATCAGTTTGATTTTGGCTTTGAGGCGTTTTAATTATTCTGGAGAGTAGGCAACGGGAAGCATCACTTCCCGTATTGTTTGATAATGGCCTTGGCCAGATTTTTGTCGGACAGTATTTTGCCGAGCTTTTTGATCGACACCCAACAGCGTTGGCGCTGCTTTTTCTCTGGCCACTGTTTTAGCGTGCTACTGACATCCATCGGATAGATAAAGACACAACGCTTCTTCTTTTTGTGACCCGAGCAGGTATTGACCTTCATGGCGTGTTTTTTATTAAGCGGACCCAATACCCCGGCTTCTTCATAGGCTTCCAGACGTGCGACGTCAGCTTTGGAGAGTTTCTTCTCCTTTTTCCCCATAGGAATCATCCAGTGACCATGGCCTCTGGAGGTAACCAGGCACACTTGCGGTGCCCGGTTTTTCCGTTTTTTCAGGGGTAAGGCTGCAATGCGTTCTTTTACCATTGACTCAGCCCTTAGCCGTTGTCGATCACCTGACCAATCTCATCCCACAGGCCTTCATAAGCTTTGCCCCCTGGGGTACGTGGTGCAAAGCAGGCTACTGGAGATCGATGCTCCCCCATCTTCTCAATATCGCTAGAGAACGGGATCTGGCTATCAAGCATATTTTTATAACGGGTAGTCATACGCTCAATGGTATTTTTATGCAGGTGTTTGGAGCGCTGCACCATGGAGAAAAACGGATAGACTGAGCCCACCGGCAGATCCTTGTCACGGAAAAAGTCCAACAGCTGCTCATAGGTGCGTTCTGACAGTGTGGTAGGTATCACCGGAACCACAATCATACTGGAAGCCTTAAACACCGCTTCACTCAGATAGCTCAGGGTCGGAGGGCAATCCAGAATAATCAGATCGTATTCCTCTTTCAGGCCTTTCAGTACCTGTTTCAGACGACGCTGACGCTTTTTCAGATCGCTCAACAGCGGATCAAAGTGACGGAAAGACTCATGAGCCGGAATAATATCCAGATTATCGTAATCCGATGCCTTGATCTGCTTTAACAACTCTTCATAAGTGTTAAAGAAGCGTTTACCCCAGTTCTTTTTACTGGAACGCACGCGGAAATAAAACGACGATGCCCCCTGAGAATCCAGATCAATCAACAGAGTACGCAAACCGGATTGAGCTGCCCAGTAAGCCAGGTTCACAGAGGTTGCGGTTTTTCCAACACCGCCTTTGATGCTGTAGCAGGCAATAATCTTCATTCGGCACTTCCTGTTGTCGTAGTCAGTTGCTTAACCAGTTGTTGTACATCATCTGCCAGGAATGCGGCCAACTGATCGCACACCTGATCCCGTTCTTTTTGTTGTTTCACAAAGAGTACGCCAGCGAGTGCGTTGACTGCGGCCTGAATCTCTTCTGAGACTTTATGGCTTTCCAGATACAGCTCCAGGCTTTCACGCTGCACGGAGTAATCGTTAAAGCGCCCCAGATTATCCTGCAGGCGTTTTAGTGCACGTACCACGGTTTTGGTCTGTTCCTTATCAAACAGAGGGCCAAAAAACTCCAGCAGGTAACGCAGCTTTTTACAGTCCAGACGAATTTCGTGCACTTCTTCATCCGGTGTTTGGTCATGAATCTTGGCGGCCTCTTTAGCGATCTGCTTATAACGCTTCAGGATACGTTTGGCTGCAACCTCCTGAATACCCAGCTGACCCTTTTCGGTTGGATTGCCGGGACAGCCTGAGAGAGTTTCTTCCAGTGCCTGTACCTTGTTTTGATACACTTGGCTGTTTAGCGTAGTCGCCACTCGACGCTGCTCGGTGCGACGTTCTTTGGCGAAGTGATCAAACAATTCATTTAAGCCACCGTGAAAATTTTCCGGTAGTAGATCCAGATAGTAATCTCTGTCTTCCAGATACACATCCAGATCCCTTAGTCGGTTAGTACTACGAGCCAGATCACCCAAAGCATCTTTAAACCACTGGCTTTCATCAACACCGACAAAGTTTTTCATCTGGGCAAACAGGGCACGCATACGACGCAAGGCTACGCGATATTGATGCAGAAACTCACTATCCAGATCCTGAATAATGCCCTGCTCATTGATGCGTACGTTTTTCCACATCTTCTGTGCCATTTTGGCCACAGCTTCTGCTGCGGGCAGCTCAGGAGCAACCTTAACCTTCGGCTTAGAGCGGTACTTACTGGGTTTAATCCCCAGAGATTGCAGGCTTAAACGATACAGGTGATGAGGTGGCGTTTCCGGTTCTGCTTCCAGGATGCAGCTCAGAGCCTGGCGATAATCTTTGTCGTAACCGCGCATGCTGGTCAGTTGCCAGGTATCAGCGTAACCAGAGCGGGTAATCACCAGTTTGCAGACCTTTTTCTCATCTTCAAAATTACGCAAGGCAAAGTGACGGATATTGGTTTCTACTTCTGCGATAGGCAGTAAGCGACGGATATCGATCAGCTCATACAGAGCATTTTTTAACTCTGGGTTATTAAAATCATTGGCAAAGGCCGGAGTGACTTCATCGGGGTAAACCGCACTGTCTTCACCTTGAATCAGAACCGCCTGATTCTGTAGATCGCAGGCAAACAGGGCGTTACCACGCCATAGACGCCATTCAAAGTCATCATAGAAAGTGAGCGTATTGTGTTCTTGCTCAGTAGGTTCCAGCAGAAACTGCCGTGTAAGTTGTTCCAGAATCTGGTCGCTTTTATCGGCGTCCTGAATCAGCCAGCTGGATTGTTTAATCATGGCACCTACTTCCGTTTTTTAAGTTTGATATGGCCGTCAAGGTAATCTTCGATCAGTTGTTCAACAATCTTCTGAACACTGGTCTCTTCCTCAATTGCCTTGATCTTAAGGGCCTTTAGAGTCTTATTGTTTAAGCGTAGAGAAGTGTTTTTCTTCTTCTCAGACTCTTGGTTCTCTTTACTTTCTTTGCTCATGAGAGTTGACCTTTGCAATCATGAAAGAATGACGTCAATTATTATGCTGAAAAAAGATTCGACTTCAAATTAAATGATTATGACAATCGAGAGAGATACGACTAATTGGGGATATATAGAGGGATAAGATAGTTTGATGTCTAATGATTTCCCTCACGACATGACTTATTCCTACATTTTTAACAGGGTTATCAGACGACAACAGGTAGACTCAGAGTCACATTTGACTAATATAAGAAAACACTCTACGCCGAAAAGAGACAAAATATATGGCAAAAGGTCATAGCAGTAACGATTCCAGTACCATTATTTCTGCTGGCACTGAGATTGTTGGAGATATTAGCTTTCGCGGCCATCTTCAGATCGATGGATCAGTCTTTGGCAATCTGATTGCAGATGATAATTCAAAAGCCTCAGTTACCATTGGCGATAAAGGACGTGTTATAGGAGAGATATCTGTGCCAACAGTCACTGTTTTGGGCCAGATAACAGGGGATGTTCATGCCTGTGAAAGCCTGATTATCGGTGCTACAGCAAACATTCAAGGTAATATGCTTTGCAACGTTGTTGAAGTGGCAGAAGGCTCCATTCTTGTGGGCAATATGGACAATATTTATCGAGGGCTTCCAGAAGAATGTCCAGCCATGCCTAAAAAGAGAACCCAACCAAGAAAGATTGTAGGGTTTGATTATAGCGCCACCCCAAAATAGTAAGATTCGAGCCCCCCAATAGGAGCTTCAATAAAAGCTCCTATAAGAACCCTGATTTTTGGGGCGTAGCTTAAGGGGTTGAAGATGATTGTGAATATCGAGCTCTGCTGCCAGCACCAAATCTGCTTTTTATCTTCATCTCCCTATCTCAAAGACATCCCTATCTCGAAGATGTTAGATTTCTGTCTTTTCCTTAAAATCACACAAATCTTCAATAATGCAGGAACCGCAGCGTGGTTTTCTGGCAACGCAGGTATAGCGACCATGCAAAATCAGCCAATGGTGAGCATCCAGCTTAAACTCTTTTGGCACATGACGTAGCAGGCGCTGCTCCACTTCATCGACATTTTTCCCTTTGGCGATACCTGTGCGGTTGGATACACGGAAAATATGGGTGTCTACAGCAATAGTCGGCTGCCCAAAGGCAGTATTAAGTACCACGTTGGCAGTTTTACGGCCTACACCCGGCAGTTCTTCCAGGTCCTTACGTTTTTGCGGTACTTCACCCTTATGCTTATCCAGCAGGATGCGACAGGTCTTCATCACATTTTCGGCTTTGCTGTTATACAGGCCGATGGTTTTGATATAGCTCTTCAGGCCATCTAGACCCAAATCCAGAATGGCTTGAGGGGTATTGGCGACCGGGTACAGCTTATCGGTGGCCTTGTTCACCCCTACATCTGTCGCCTGGGCTGATAATAGCACCGCAATCAACAGCTCAAATGGTGTGCTGTAGTTCAATTCGGTTGTAGGGGTTGGATTTTGATCTCTCAGACGAGCAAAAATCTGCTGACGTTTTTCCGCGTTCATAATCTTTTTTTGGTCTTATGTTGGGTGCGCTATCACTTATCCGGCGATGATAAAGCAACTATTGTTGTCTCATGTAGTCAGATTAGGCGTGTAAGCACCACTTAGGTTCAGGTTGGCGCTATTATCTCAGCCCGTTGCATGTGATCCAAGCCTGTGCGTCATAAAGTTAGTTGTTATGGTATAACGTAGCTTTTTGCTAGCGTATAATTTTGCTGGCTAATTTACCCCGTTTTTAACCCATCCAATGGCAGGGAATAGAAGATGTTTAAGAAAGGTTTAGTAGCGTTGGCTTTAACTGCCAGTGCAGGAGTACATGCTGAGAATTTTGCTGCTCACGAGCACGGTGTGGCTAACCTGATGCTATCTCAGGAGGGCAATGAAGTAATGATGGAACTGGATGGTGCATCAGATAGTCTGCTGGGTTTTGAACATCAGCCTAAGACTGAAGCAGAAGAGCAGGCAGTTATTAAGCTGGTAAAGCTGTTAAATACTCCAGACAAGCTGACCTCTCTGGCCCGCAAATGTCAGTTGGTTGATACCGATCTGGAAATGCCGTTTGCTGTGGCTGAGCATAGCCATGCCGGACATGATGATGATCATAAAGGGCATGATGGCCACGACGAGCACAAGGATCATGACCATGCCAAACACGATCATGAGGAGCACAAGGACCATGATCACGACGAACATGACCATGCCGGACATGATGATGATCATAAAGGGCATGATGGCCACGACGAGCACAAGGATCATGACCATGATGAACATAAGGGCCATGATCACGACGAACATGACCATGCCAAACACGATCATGAGGAGCACAAGGACCATGATCACGACGAACATGACCATGCCGGACATAAAGGCTCGACTCACTCCGATATTCGCGTCAGCTACCAATTTGATTGCAAGGGCCAGGATGTAGAGAATATCCAGATTAATCTGTTTGCAAACCTGCCTCACCTGGAAGAGTTAAGAGTTGAGGCGGTATCAGAGCGCCGCATTATGGTGGCGAATATGGATAAGGATGGAATGTTAAAGTGGTAAAAAAGACGGATCTCGATCAGGCGTTGATTCAATTAAAGCAAGTTTCCTTTGCTTGGCCGGGGTTAAAAAAACCTGTTTTGGTATTGGATCAACTTGAGGTTTTGCCTAGCGAACGTCTTTTTATTTATGGCCCCAGCGGCTGTGGTAAAAGCAGCCTGCTGTCACTGTTAGCCGGTGTGGTAAAACCGGATCAGGGGCAGGTTACGGTGCTAGGGCAGGAGCTTACTAACCTGTCCAGCGCTGCACGGGATCACTTCCGGGCGGACCATGTAGGCTTTGTTTTTCAGCAGTTTAATCTGCTGCCTTATCTGTCGGTATTGGAAAATGTCACCTTGGCCTGTGACTTTTCCCCTGCACGCAGAAACTATCTTAGGCAAAACAAGTTGACTGCTCTTGATGAAGCCAAACGCTTGCTGACAAGGTTAAATCTACCGGAGTCTTTATGGCAGGTTTCGGTGACACAGTTGAGTATTGGTCAGCAGCAGCGTGTGGCTGTGGCCCGTGCCCTAATCGGTTCACCGCCGATTATTATTGCTGATGAGCCCACTTCGGCTCTGGATCGAAACAGTCGGGATCAGTTTCTGGATCTGTTAACCACTGAAGCAGAAGCCAGTGGCGCCAGCCTGATTTTTGTCAGCCACGATGAGCAGCTACAAAGCCATTTCTCCCGTATTGTTTATCTGCCTGAAATTAATCAGGCTACGGCGGTTTATTCTGCCGATAGTCTTTGATCCATTGGTGGCTCTCAGCCACCAATGGCTTTCAACAGCGGATGGTACTCTCAACCTTAATCAGTTGACGACTCTCTCACATTTCTTAGAGACAGCACTTTAGATCGGACCTGATATGTTAACTACCTTACTGAATCTGTCGTTTAAAAGTCTGCTTAATCGGCGTCTGACGGTTTTACTGTCGGTGATTACCATCGTTTTAGTATCTGTTTGCTGCTCACCGTTGAGCGAGTACGCACTGAGGCTAAGCTGAGCTTTAAACAGACTATTTCGGGCACCGATCTTTTAGTAGGCGCGCCCAGCGGTGATATCCAGCTGCTGCTCTATTCCGTATTCCATATGGGCAATGCCAGTAAAAATATCAGTTGGCAGAAGGTGGAGCAGATCCGACAGATGCCTGAGGTGGCCTGGAGCATCCCATTAGCATTAGGAGATTCCCATAGAGGCTATCGGGTTGTCGGTACGGAAGTGGGCTACTTTGAGCATTATAGATATGGTCGTAAGCAGTCGCTGGAATTTGCTGAAGGTAAAACCTTTAACGGTTTATATGAAGCGGTGATCGGTGCCGAAGTGGCAGATAAACTGGGTTATCAACCGGGGCAATCGATTGTGATCGCCCATGGCGTGGGACGTACCAGTTTTAAAAATCACGACGACAAACCCTTTACCGTAGTCGGTATCCTAAAACGAACCGGCACTCCGGTAGATCGCAGTGTGTTGGTTAGCCTGGAAAGTATTGAAGCGGTACATGTAGATACCATCTCTCCAAATCGCCTTCAACAGCCTTTTTATGCTGATTGAGGG
>CAYFGP010000203.1:0-9440 GCA_964342385.1 uncultured Oleiphilus sp.
CACGCCCATTACACCTGCGATCATACCGCTGCGTTTCACTCTCACCACCTCTAATCACTGATCCCTAGAAAAACGAACCTCGTCTCTTCGGGTGTGTATTCTATAAACCATAAAAGCCGGAAGTATAGCGGCAATTAGTCTTAGCGGAAATAGCCAACAGGGATAGTAGGGCCTTGAGATACCTGATCAGATCAAATAAATGCCGTTTTTTGGCATTTAACTGCCTGATTTATCAGGCTATGAATAAAATCGGCTCACAGAGCAAATTCAACGAACAAAAAGCTTGGATTACACACGGTTATCGAAATTTGTATCGGTTTTCCGGTAGACATCCGCCTCATTACTCCATAAAATGCTGCACCACTGCCCGCTCGTAGCTCAGCTGGATAGAGTACCGCCCTCCGAAGGCGGTGGTCGCGCGTTCAAATCGCGCCGAGCGGGCCATTTAAAATCAACGACTTACGTGATATTCCTTACTTTTCTGAAGTCCGATTTTTTTCTCATCCCCACCACTATCCCCACCATTTTGCAAAGTTCGTCACTTCTTGGTTCTCTAAATTGAAAAGAATTCCAACGAGACAGGTCGTTTTGGCCTGAGTCAGGTTATTTCGGCCTGTTTCAAGCTTGGCCCTAATGTTGGCCCTAGATACTTATTCAGAGCAGATGAAGTAAGGGTTCAGTGTTGGCCCTGGTGTTGGTCGCATTATTTGACCAATCTCACCAAGTTGAGAAGAGTCACACCACGATGGTGACATTTTCCAGGCGATAGAGATCTCAAAGCTAGCCGGTATTGCCCTCTCTCACCAGACAACTGAATAAATCACCCTAAATCAGGGTGTTTTTTAACCCTGAATCAGGGGCGTTTCTCTTTTCAAAGAGCCCCAGCTGCCGATCTGTGTTATCCCAACTACCTGATGACCGGGTGGATTAAACCAAAGTGGGGTATCTCAAGGATGGAGCACCTTTTCCTGTCAGGAGCTGAATATGGCTATTCTCTTTGGTTTCTCATATGTCTCTTGTTTAGAGACAGTGTCTCTAAACTGTTAGCCCAAGATAGGTTCACCCAGCCCATGTTGGGCTAACTCAGATCTATTATCAGCTCGGAATAGTGCTCACTTTGGGGTAGTGCGCAGCTGGTGCGCACTTTGCGAACTGCGAACCAATCAGAAGGAACTCTGCTATTATCAGAAATATGCTCCAGCCTTATTACACGTGGCCTTCAGGGTGGTATGGGACAAGTACGCACTGCGAACTAGTGCGAACCAAATGTGCGTACTTTGCGAACCTGTAGCTACTCTTTTTTATCTCCACGCCCCTCCTTTTTTGTGTTGATAGACAGAATTGAGATACTGCCAATACTTATCAATGGCTGCCCTGAAAAGAGCGCAAGCACTGCGATGAATACAAGATCGAAAGCTAAATGGAAATAAGGGTAGGTCATCATCAAACATCTCATTTAATTGAAGTAGTAAGACCAGGATGCCACCCAGGTGAGGGTGAGTGGTGATCGGCGGGGCAAAGGACAAAAATTTTTAAATCGCCCTTTAGATCTCTCTTGGAGTCTTTGTTTGAGATGCTAATATGATCAAAGGATTCGCTCCCATATCGGGACGGGTGGGTGTAGGCCCGGTATGCGTAGCGCTGAGTTTGCCGTATCCCTTACCAGTTGCATCGAATCCTATGCCCCTGCTCCCATCTCTGAGCGTGCCCGTGTAGCTCTTTGATGCGTAGGCTTAGCTGAGTCGTATATCTCCGCTATGTCCATCAGAGGCACGATTTAAAGGCTTTGCTCCCATGCTATGACGGGAAGGTGTAGGCATAGCGTGCGTAGGATCGGTTTTGTCATTCCCCTTGCCAGTGTCACCGGAACCCTTCCTATCCCAATGAATGACAGATCGTGACAGGAAGTTGATCAAACATGTCGATGCCTTCAATAGTTCTCCAGTGTGATAAATGTGACTACGCCATTACTGATATGGTGCTCTGGGGTCACTTCTCATACCAGCTGGATGAAAGAGAAATATCCATAGACCGGCAGCTTGGCTGGTGCCATCAATGCGAGGCGTTAAAGTCCATTGAAAGATTCGATCCAGACAAATACTTAGCCAGAATAAGAGAATGCCAGGAAGAGCTAAGCCAGCTCCAATCAAGTCCCTTCACGCTGTTCATCAGTAAATCCCAGCGCCAAAAGGTTAGCTATTATCAGGAGGATATAGAGAAGCAAGCTATGGCTCTTTATATCGCCTCAAAGCGCATGGGTACCGAGAAATGCTTAGAATGCGGCAGTGATAATGTAGAGCCGTTTAATGGGGATTATTCGCTTGAATGCGGAGGAGAGCTGTACCAGGGGGAAAAGCATACAGGCTTTCACCATCCAGGGTGTGGTGGTGAATTTATCGCTACTCCAAACCCTGTTCGATACAACATGGCCCTTGTTCATAGGGTTTACGATATTAATGGAATAAAGCTTCACGAAGATCGCACACACGGGAGAATCCCAAAGCTTTAGGGTGCGATACTGTTTAGAAATCATTCACGATAATCGGGAAACATTCTCGAAAATCAGGAATCTATAAAAGGAGGCTGGTTAGGTATTCACCCGCACCAGCCTATTAAGAGGTTCTATTCTGTATTGCTGAGGCCCGGAACAGGGTTCTTAGGTTTCATTGCTACCGGCCAGCTTGTACATCTCATGTAGCAGCTTTCCCATCTGACAAGGGTTCTGAACACCGGGAAGTTGCTTCTGTCTGTGATAGCTCTGACAGGTTTTGCACTTGAAGTAATGCCGGTGCCAGGCATCTCTGGCTGCTATCCATTTAGGGCTTCGGTGATTGGGTTCTTTATCCTTTCGCGCTTTAAGCTGATCATCGGTTGGTGTGTTTTTAGTTTCACTTCTCGTTTCAGTGGGGGAACAGGTGGAACAAGGGGAACAGCCAGTAACCACGGGGGTTACAGCTGTTCCACCTACTGTTTTACCAGAGGGAACAGGGGGAACACTGTTGGCTTTATACCTGGCTAATACACTATCCAAGCTCATAGCGCACCCTCCTGTCGCTGAATGGCATACAAACGGATATTGCTACCATTAATGCGTTTCCGGATCGAGTTCTTGCCATTGTTCTTTTCCATAATCCACCCGGCATCATCCAGAGCTTTGGAGATCACTTTCAGATCATAGCCCGCGCCAGCCTCTTTCAGTGCGCCAGAAGTGAAATAGTAAATACGCCCCTGACAATCCTGTTTCCAGTACCCTGCTCGGTTCCTGATAGGCATACTGGGGTTCTCAGGTGTATCCATATCAGAGAATCGGCTATCCCCATGAGCCTCTATAAAATCAGTGATGCTTTGCAGTATCTGCCTGTCTTCGGTGTTGCCATGGCCCCTGTGATCACGCCACAACTGAAAGCCAACGGCAGAGGCTTCAACCGCTTCCCCTTCCTGCCAGCCTGTTAGACCGAATTCGGTAGCCAGCTCACCGGCCAGCGCCAGAAGGGCAAAAGTGCCTGCGGCTCTGGCTTCAACACCATCGTTTGCCTGGAGTCGAGGCAGGTGGTTAAACTCGCTGTAGTATTTGGGCAAATCTCCTTTGTATTCCATCAGATGCTGAACAAAGGCCTGACCAGGTGTACCGTAGTGCTGTCCCGCGGCTTGCTTCAAGGTGTCAGAGAATGCCCGCCCGTCTGCCTCTTCGTGAAGATTATCAAATACACCAAACTGTCGATCTGTGGCCGGGAGATCAAGCAGCCGGGCTTCCTGTCCTGCTTTGGACTTCTTCCCACCTTCTTCCATGTGTGCCGACAAAGTACGTTCCCCACTGGATAACACCATGATTCGCCACTGTGCGGCCTGCCGTATGCCACCAGATCGGCTGGCCCTTTGCTTGCCATTACCATTTGCCAGCAGGTAAACCATGTTCCCAGCCTCAAAAGGGCTACTCTGGCTAAGTTCATCCAGAGTCAGCAGAGTGTCATTCAGGCTTGCGGCCAACGCTTCAAGGCCATTACCGGTACTGCTCCAGTTCCTAACGGTTTCTGGTGATCCCCAGACGCTGGCAGCCACTTGCAAGGCCGTTGTTTTTCCCTGGCTGCTTTTACCCAGCAGATTTATACCGGCACCACCTGTAGCCTGTAACTTGGCGGGTTTGAGCAAAGGCCCAGCAAAGGCGGTACACACAGCCAAAGCAAGGATGGGGTTACCAGTACAGCGTTGGGCAATTGTAGTGCGCCAGCCTTCCAGTGTTCCCTGTGTACTCAGATTGCAGACGAATGTGCGCTCAGCCTGAAAGCGGTAGCTGTCATCACCCAGAGTGATATGAGGCAGTACAAATGCGGTTTGCTCCCCATGCCAGCCTGTTCGGGTTGCCGCCACGAGTTGAGTATAGGGGCGGCTTTGCATGATATAGCTCAGGATGTGGTGCTTCTTCCGGTCGTTGTAGGTGTAACCCCGGTTCAACAGCTCAGCCCTTAAGGCCTCGCCATTACCAGCCAATAGAGCCATCGGCACCAGCCATTCTTTCCACTGGTTAGTGGTATCCAGAAAGTACAGCAAGCGGCCAAAGTTACCCTTATGCTCATCGTGACTTAGGGCTTTAATTCTCAAGGGAGCACCAACACGGGTATCCACTGAGTCACCTGTCTTGTTCACACCGTGCCAGTACAAACCGGGGGGATGCGGAGCCACACCTAAGCTATCAGCAAAGCGAACATAGTCGTCATAAACCCCATAACCAGGTCGCTCAATATCCATTACTGCAATATCCTGAGTCTCTGGCGTTTCGTCCTGGGGTGTGATCATCTTTAAGGGAACTGCCGTGCGTGTTCCCCCTGTTCCCTCTGGTAAAACAGTAGGTGGAACAGCTGTAGCCCCCGTGGTTACTGGCTGTTCCCCTTGTTCCACCTGTTCCCCCAGGTTTTTCTGAGTCGAGGGTAAACTTAAGCGTTCAGCTTCAGGGGTGGCAGCATGAAATTGATCTTTATGGACCATATTGACCTCCTGCCATCAGCCAGTTTGCCAGATCATTAAAATCGGTCAGATCTGTAGGGGCATTGTCTGGCCAATCCGGTAATGCCACTTGAGCACCAGCCGCTATGGCCGCCTCACGGGCTTTAATTCGTCCGGTATTCATCTCTTTATTCCGGTCATCATCGCCACAAATCGTTAGGGAGCATTCAGGCCAACGCTGACGAGCACCCAGAGCCACAGGTTTTAAGTTACCGGCATCTAAGGCAGCCAGCACACAAGAGTCCGGGTGACTCTCCGCCAGAGTCTGGCCTGTTGCCCAGCCTTCACAGATCAATACTGTGCTGATCTCCTTTGGTGTTTGTACTGGGATGAAGCAGCCTTTCTTACGGCCACCAGTCAGAAACCTTTTATCCCCATCAGGGCCTACAAACTGGAGGCTCCATAACTGATCATCAAAGCCAAAAAGAGGCAGGATCAGGTTACAGCCATTAGCCAGCTGCCCAGAGATACCAGGAGAGATCTGTTTTGACTTCAGGTAGGGATGATCAGCATTGGAGCTGGAGCATCTTTTCCAAAGGTTCGCAGCCTTGGCCCTGGCTTTATTCTGGCAAGCGGCCTGCTCCTGCTCTCTCTTCTCTCTGGCCTGGGCAACCTGCTGTCTGAATAGATGGCGTTCTGCCAGAGTCATGGAAGCAGTGCCACCATAAACCCATGTTTGGTATTCACCGGTTCGCCAGTTACCAAAGTAACCAGCCGGGTGACCGCCAGAAAATAACTGGCAGTAACAAGCTTTATTGCTTCGCTTTCCCTTGGGGTCATCAAAACGCAGGATCGGGCCAGGTTCAATGGTGTCAGGGGCAGCGCCCAGCTCTTTAATCAGGACTGATTTGAAGGCATCGACTACCTGGAAGGAATCAAATACCTGACGGGGGTTATTTGCTGTCATGCTGATAACTCTCCTGTAACTGCCGTTCCATTTCCTCCTGCTTTTCGGTTTCTTGTAGCGCCAGCATCTCCTTGATATCGCTCTCCCTGTCTTGAACCAATCGATCATAAATTGATTGATCTTGAGCCCATTCAGACAGGATCCTTTCGAGATAAGACAGGAAACCCACGGCAAAGCCACCATTGACCCCCTCAGCTCTCATATCCTTCACTATACTGCCCAGAATATTGTTGTGTCTGGATGGCTGCTCTTTCAGGTACTGGAGATAGTGACCGGCGTATTCCTGACCAATGACGCAGGCGGTGTTATAACAATCAGTCTTTGGAACATCCCAGAAATTCAGCTTTTCCCAATCACCATTCACAAATGGCATCCGAGTATCAGGGAAGTCATCATCAGACTGATAGGCGTAACTCTGTGGGGCCGGTAATAAGGCTTCTACTTGTTGGCGTAAACTCATGACAGGCCCTCCTGATTCAACAGTTCAGCACACCATGAATGAACCACCTCGGATTCATCCGATGCCATTTGCACTAAGTGCTTCAGAGCACAATCAAGTCCATATTTGAATGAAGGCTTATCAAAAGGCGATGGTTTTGATCTGTCGTAAACCGGGAACTGAATATCGTCACATACATTCTGCAGCTGAGTTAATGAGCGAATAGCAAGATTCAACTCACTGACGTTATTAGCACTTTCTTTGAGGTTGATGAGTGAAGGAGCTGTATTAGGCATTGGCTGACCCTCCAGCTGGTTTACGGCTCAACAGAGCAACAGATAAACCGGCAAAGCTGGCGCGAGCCTGCTTCAGGTTACGGGCATAACAGCTAACAATACGAATACGATTCAGCTCAGCCACGCGCAGTGACTGAGGGGCGATCAAAAAAGAATAAATCATGGTGGGAAGTACCCCGTGTCGTTGTGACTCAGGGCGGATCGAGCAGCCGCAAGACAGCGCCGACACGAGAAGGCGCAGCGGGGGCTTTGCGGTCATGCCGCTTGGCTCCCGATCCATCTCCCCCAAACAGGTAGAATTCAGACGGACTAATCCCGTCTGAATTGAATCAGGCTTGTTATCTCTCGTGTCGTTAGCTGTTCGCGGGTGTCTAATCCGCCAGCCTCTATGCTGGGTGTCTAAGCCAGCACCAGCGATACTACCGCCGCAAACATTAGATAACAAGAAATCTTGTTTGCTCCAAGGATTATCAATCAACATTAAGCAGCCTCACGGTTGGTGTATTGGTTGATAAGGGCTTGTGCCTGGGGACGGCTGTCATCGGTCAGTGTGTAACGGGTGAAATGAGTGATGCCACCGCCTTGATGGTTGTGAGGTTCTGATACCCGATCAAAGACCAAACCATGCTTATTGCTCAACGTGCTAATCGTAGTGTTGAAGCATGTATCGTTGAAGAGCCTCAGTGCTTCCAGCTGGTTCAGAGATCGCCCCATCAGGTACTGGAGTGCTATTATCTTCTTCGGTGTTTTACCCTTACGGCTGGTGGCCTTGGCGGAGGCCGCTTGCTGTTTCCTTTTCATATTCATCCCCTTCCTTATGCCGCATCTTGTGTGGTGTAGGAGATTTCAACTCCCTGCTGCTGGCATTCCCAGATAATCAGGTCATCGAGCTTCCAGCGAGTACAGCCAGCCAGTTTGATAGGACGAGGAAATGAGGGTTGTGTTTTAGCCCAGCGCCAGACCGTAGCACGGCCAATGCTATAGCGTTGAGCAACTTCTTTATCAGACAGGTATGAAGGGGTTGAGGTAGCTTGATTAGTCATGGCTTATCTCTCCATTGATTGAGACAAGCTCCCCATTGTCAGCATAAAAGCTGTCTTTTCAACAACTCAAAATCGGTGATTTTTATGGAATGATCGAACGGTATCGAACGTGATCAACCGTGATAAAAATATTAATTAAGTTAGACTAAATGATTAATTAAAGATTGAGACTAACCTTCTTTCCGTTTCAGGTTTACTACGTTATTTGAGTCTTGATTGATCTCACCCGCGATCAGATCCCCCCATCTTAACCAAGTGGCTTTTTGGCGTTCGGGTTGTTTGCCCTGCTGATAGGTTCTAACCAGTTTGTCAGCTGGCAGGTGGTTAAGCATCAGTTCCGCCAACCGGCTATCAGCCCCCAGAGTGTCCACCCAGTGGCTGGCGCAAGTTCTACGCAGATCGTGAACAGTGAACCGCTCACAACTCAGGGACTGGCATATACGGTTTACAGAGCGGCTTACAGCTGCTGGAGTTATTGGTTTGCCCTTAAGACTTGGAGATTCAAATACATACCGTGAACGGCCTGTTTCTGGCCTTAATGTTCGGATTAGCTCGATAGCTTCAGCTGCTAAGTAAAACGTGTGGGGCTGCTTGTTTTTAGAGCGTTCGGCAGGTAACAACCAGACACCATTATCTAAGTCGAATTCTGACCACTGGGCCTGAATTACCTCTGACCGTCTAGCACCAGTAAAGATCAGCAGCTTTATCGCTATTACCATCATGAAGCTGATATTGTGCTGATCACTATCAAGATAGAGCCAGAGCTGGCGCAGTTCAGGAATGGATAACCAACGATCACGGGGGGCGTTAGGCGTAGCGCCAAAATCTTTAGGGCGTAATAATCGCGCTGGGTTTTCTGCAACGATCTGACGGGTTAAGCCGTAATCCAATGCCAGGCTAACTGTAGTTAAACACTTACGGGCCTGCTCTTTGGTCTGCTTGCGTATCTTATCGATAGCTAAAGCTAACTGGCCTCGCTCCAAATCATTAGCCTTCAGCTTGCCAATATGTTTATTCAGGTAGGTGTTCCAGCGCCAGCGATGATCTTGAATTGTCCTAGGCTTAAGCTCACCGACACTTTCCAGGTGATCAAGCCAACGGCGCACCAAGACATCCATAGTACTTTCTGCTTCTCGTTTGGCTTTGGTATCAGCCCGAGCGATCCTAGGATCAATTCCCTTTGATACCATTCCTACGGCTTCGTTATGAGCAATCACCGCGTCAGGAAGACTAAGCTCATTAACAGCGCCCAGGCGCACATCTATACGTTTTCCAGAGAATCTTAATCGGCTATAGAACGTTTTAGCCCCCTTCGGAGTGACTTGTACCAGCAAACCGCCCCCAGCCATACGAGAAGTTTTAACAGTACAAGTATATTTTTTTTCCTCTGGTTTGAGGGCTTGAAGCCCCCTTGCTGTAGTCACTACCTTGCGTGTTTTCATCTCTCATCCCCACCACTATCCCCACCAAAATGATGATATTCCACCCCATTTTATGATACAACATGAGACAGCGTATTCTTTCAAGGTATTGTAGATAAAGGATTTTCGAGACTTCATGCGCTTAGGTGAAACAAGGTGCTATGCTTCTCCGAAGGCGGTGGTCGCGCGTTCAAATCGCGCCGAGCGGGCCATTTCAGCCTGCTTTAATGGCATTTTAAGTCACATCATACCGGTGAATCATTCCCCAAAACCGGGATTGCTTTTTGCCAGCTGCCTGCCAAAAGTGATACGGCTATGCATAATATGAAACAA
>CAYFGP010000204.1:0-9409 GCA_964342385.1 uncultured Oleiphilus sp.
GTCATTGCAGGTCTGCCGTCCTGTGAGCAGGTCTTGAAGTCACGGATTCAGGATATAAATAAAAAAGAATAGGAGAGTTAACCCTATGATGGGATTACCAAACAGGCTGCAAATTAAGATTCCCAAAAAGAATAAAGTCGAAGGTCCCCCAGTCTCCCCAGTCAACCAAATGACGATATTCGTATACCAAATTTTGAGATGACCTGCTGACCACTGCCCCGGCTTCAGGGCCGGGCAGGGTCAGAACTTCAGATAATATAAAAAGAGATTCATTTACACCCGACAGCCAATCCGGCCTTAAGAGCCGGATGGCGTCGTCAGTCCCTACACATTTACAAAAAGTTACAAATTAATTTTCCACGACTATCCAATACTTACCAGAACTATCTACCACCCACCAAAACTATCAAAAATATGATAAAAATCAGATAGTTGAATATCATTAAAGCCTACTTAGAATGCCGGTAATGCCTATTTATCAGGTTGGTTTCAGCCAGTAGCTGGAACCTATCCAGATCACTCGAAGGGTTATTTTCAACGGTCAATAGAGGCTGACGGTTGCTTTCTTTCCCCTCCGCTGTGATAGGTACCGGCACGATAAGTCAGGACATTGTGTTCAGGCTTATGCCTCTCTGCTGACTGATGCCGCTTTAGCGGATGACATTAACGGAATCAGTACGGAGAACACCATGAATTCCGACACCCAATCTAATGCACTCAACACCGTTCAAGACAATACCTCTCCTGTAAGTCAACAGCCTCCAGCCAGAAGGGGAGTACGCCTCAATCTTTCCTACAGGCGTAAAGCCCAGGCCGAAAAGGAAGCTAAAGCATCACAGGAAGCCCTATCTACAGCCCCACAAAATAGTGAAGTAGAAAATCAGCCAGAAGTTACCAAAGTAAAAGACAATAGTAGTAAAGCACCGGCATTGGAGAAACCTGATGCGACATCCAGCATTCCAGATACAGAAATCACCAGTAGCACCAAAAAAGAGAGGATGACAGATAAAGACTGGGCAGATCGACTCCACCTGAAAGCCATTAAAGACATGAAGGGTAAACGCTACTATCTTTCAGCTCAGGATGAAGTCTTCAATGAAGAGGATGCCGTCAAGCAAGTAGAATATGAGGTCTTCAGAGCCACAGGAAATATGCCAGAAGAGCGTCAGGTTCTAAAAATACTGAAAGCGATTGATCTGCTATCTGAAGGACAAGGAAACTGCCAATATTCAGTATTCTATCGGGTCGGGAAAACACAAGAAGGTCAAACTGCGATCGACTTATGTAATAGCGCTAAACAATACCTGGTTCTGGATATTAGGCGGGAGCAGATTCAAGTATTTCAGAAAGATAAGCTCAGTGATGTCCCCAAATGCCATAAGGTATGGTTCTATTGTGATTCTGATGCCCTGCCGTTATTAGAGCCAGAATACGTTGATGCCGTCATAGCTCTGGCATTGACCTTCAATTACGCGATTCTGGACCCGAAAGGTATTGCTCTACCATTTGACTACTCCATGGACTACGAATCCTGCGATGTAGCTGATGCACATGAAGAGGAATTTAAGGCCTTCTATTCCAACCTCGCTGAAGATGACTTCATGCTGCTTCGTGGCTGGATTGCCTATACATTAATTACCACTAAAGAGCCGGGCAATGTATTCCCTCTATTATTTCTTCAGGCCAATATGGGGGAAGGTAAGACCGTTATCTTCCGTCAGTTATTACACTGGTTTACAGATCCAAGAACAGATGAAGTAGTGCGGTTCAATAAGAACCTGGAAACGATGGGGCTACAGCTGAATAAGAGCCATACAGTATTGATCGATAATATGCGCCAACTCTTTAAGGATCACAGTGATTTCTTCTGTGGAACCGCAACAGGCAGCAATGTATTCAAACGTGAGCTGTACAAGAATGGGGACTTATATCGCTCAGTGCTTCATGCTGCAGTGGCAATGAATGGTATTCACGACACGATCACTGAACCCGATCTGATAAGCCGGACGCTCTTTGTACAGTTACAGACGCCTGCAGTGCGCCTGGATGAAGGAGAACTACAACAGCGTTTTGATGAGAACCGACCCTGGTTCTTTGCAGTGGTTCTGCGTGATGCAATGCGTATGCTTTATCATCTGAGGAACCACCCCAATGAAGTGATTGACAATGGATCGCGTCTGGTACGTTTCTCATCCTGTCTATCGGCTCTCGATGGCTACAGTACCAGTGAGACTCTATTACCTTACTTGATGGCTGAACGCCAGCAGGATATACAACAGTCAAGCCTGATTAGTGATCCTCTGGTAGAAGCTCTACACGATATTCTGACAGAATCAGATGGAGAATACCGGGGCAAGACAACCCAACTATTGGCATTATTGAATGACAGGGTTGCAGAGGCTCAGCGTCCAGGCTGGTGGCCAGCCAATCCTCAGCAACTGTATTACCGTATGCGGGACCAGGAACGTCAGAACAGACTCAAGCTGCTAAACATTATGAGTTGTAAAGATCAGCCTGAACTTCTGAATCCTCGCAAAGGTGAAGTAGTTTACCAGATCAGTGATTTCAGCCCAGCAGAACACTAATTTTATCGGGCTCCGTTGTTCAGACTACGGAGCCTTCTTGCTCTAATTCGCTAACTTCCATCCATAATGATAGGTTTTAGGATCAAGCTCCTCCTCAAAAGCGTTGATATACTTGCCTACGGTAATGGGATACCGATATTCTGACAGATTATCTAAATGATACACCCTGTAAATAGGAATCAGATGAGTCACCCCTTCAATGAACTTACGCGGTCGTTCATAGTCAGCCCCGAATAATGATTTAAGAGGTATCGGAAAGCTGATTCTGCTGCCAATTTCGGCAAAACTCACATCCTGCCTTTTAATAGAGATAACCGTATCCTGCAGATACCCTTTAGCCTTTAACAGGTATTCACTATAAGGTGAACGGAGTTCGATTTCTTCTGCCTCTCGGGCCTTGTTCCTCGCCTTTTTCCGCCTGTCCAGCTGGGTGAAGATGGTAAAAATAATATTGTCCAGCTGAACATTCAAATCATTCAGATCCCGCAACATATCAGTCATTTCTGGCGGCGCAAGCAGAGCAGGCTGCGAGATTGAGGACAACGTTTTCTTCCCTGCTTGTCCTGCTGCGATATCATCACGCTGGAATTCGAGCGTCACAATATAGCCACTGAACAGAGACATCATATAGCTGACGCCTTCCAGAACTTTCTGGCGGGTTGCTTCAGCTTTCTTTGTTTTTGAGGCATTATCAGCGGGTAACTCAAACGTGTCGTATGCCAGCAAACTTTGGCTCTCAAAGCTGATAACATCCTTTTGCCACTGCTTTACAGCCTGTTCTGCTTTTGCACCTCGGGACGACTGCGGGAAGATATAATACCCCTTTCCCTGCCGACTGAATGCACCAGGCTTATCAGGAGAAGGCATTGCCGGATATTTCAGCATGGTTGAAAATCGCTGAATCACATCCTCATACAGATTATTGGCAGACTTCAGACCAATTAACTTATCGGCTATCGCAGTGGGTTCCGCTTTACTGTTCTTAAGCTTTACTTTGGCATTTTGCAACGCCTCAACCAGTTTAGCCTTTTTGCTCGGGCGACTGGCCTCTGAAGCAGAGCCAAAGCTGTAAAGTTTATCTGACAGGCTTTTCAGCAATTTCAGATGAAGCTTCATCTCTTTTGTCTTTTCATCGCTGAAAATATCGAATTGTGGGAAAAGGTTGGCACTCTGAATCAGCCTGGGAAAGAAAGCCTTCCCATTCGTCTTAAACTGAGTTTTTGCCAATCCCAGTAAATGCAGAGCCGTAAACAGCCGTATGCCATAATCTGAATCGGGATCATGAATCACGGAGGTTAAGCCCTGTAAGACCTCACTGCTGTTCTCCCGTTCAGCATCGCCTGGCTTGATATGGTAATGGGTCCAGCTATTCCCTTCCGAATTATCATCCGTTGCATCGGTTGGAAGAAACAGAGATATACGCACAGTGTCACTGTTGTCCCGTTCTTTCTCATCAGGAAATATCGTATTGATGATATCAATATACCGATCTTCCATTGGCCCTTCGGGATACTCATCCAGCTTCAACATTGTGTGACCGTTCACAGGATTGCGGACATAAGTCCCCGACACCTGAGTCTTGTCGTAATTGAGCGCCAAAGGCTTCAGACTCCCAAGATCATCGGTACTCAACAGATTCAACGTATCACTACCAAAACCTTTTATATAGGGTTTCAGATCGTTTTCTGTCCCCACATCGACCAACTCCCCCATCAGTAACTTAACAATCATTTTCTGTCTGTTTAGTGACATGTTACCCCCTGAAAAATGGTCCGCTTCCCCCGGATTATAATTTTTTCTCGCCGGATTGGCTCTTTTAATTCAAGGCGTTATGTAGCAACAAGTACAGTAAGGCCGATACGATGAGAAAAATCAAACTAACGAAAAGTGCTGTCGCAAAACTGGAGATTATTAACGGTAAGCGCACCGAGTATGCTGCAGAGCATGACTCCAGACTGCGAGTTATTCGAAATAAGCATCGCATCACTCTGGAAGTAAAGTACAACGCCTTTGGTGATCGCTTCAGAGAGCGTATAGGCATCTACCCGGATATCAGTCTGGATGAGTTCAAAGCGCAGGCAGAAGCCTTCATCCAGCAGGTGAACCAGTCACACGGACAGATCAACACCCGGATCACGGTCAGTTATTTTTTTGATCAGTATTATCTGCCCCATATCAAGGCAAAGAAGAAAACCTTCAAAGAGGATGAGTCGAAATTCAACCTCCGTATCCGGCCTGAAATTGGCAATATGCCCATCTCACAGGTGCGGACTCACCACCTGCAGCGCATCATGGACAGATTGCCACAGGGAACAAAACCCGCGACCCGTAACCGCTATCGTGCCTGTCTGCACGCAATGATGGCTTACGCCTATCAGAATGAACTGATCAACAGAAACCCCTGCTCTGCCATACCGCTTCTGCCTGAGAACAACCTCAACCAGCGACACCTGTCTGAAGCTGAGGGGTTGGCATTTATTCAGGCTTGCATGACGGAACAAAATAACCCCGCTGTATTGGCACTGATGCTGGCTTATTACACTGGACTGCGAATTGGTAATACCCGAACACTGCGTCGGGAGCACTTATCCGAAGACCTGTCATCGATCACTCTGCTGACCAAGTCAGGTAAAGAGCAGACCTTCCCCCTATCTCGTTTTGCACAGGACGTCATTCTGCACGCCCTATCTATCAGTAGCAGTGACTACCTGTTTCCCTCCCCTCGCAATCCAGAGAAGCCTGTCAGCTACCCCAGAGCAGCGATGCAACGAATATGCAAGAAAGCAGGGATTGCCGTTAAAGGGGAAACTGTTCAGTTGCAGTCTGGATTCTCACCCCAGCCCATCGGTATTCATGGCCTGCGAAAAACGTTCAGTAATCGGGTAATGGAGCAAACCGGCAATATCTATGCCTGCAGTGAACTGCTCGGACACAGCTCCGTTGAAGTTACACGACGGTATTTATCCATTAATCACGATAAAAAAATGGATATGGTCAATTCTGCCTTCAGAGCCCATGCCTAGGGGCTTTCAGTGCTAGTACATCAAAAATGACACCCTTGAAAGTTGGTCCATTTTCCCCGGATTGGAGATTTTTCTAATCCGGGCCAGACGTAAAGTGAGCCTCGTTGAGATGCACCGGGTGTCTCGCAAATAACGGAGTAACAGCCATGTTAGAGCAATACGACGACGTACTAACCAAGAAAGATCTGAGTCAGATTCTGAAGTTATCCCCTAGCACACTGGACACGATGTGCTCCAGAAACCGGGACCAGTTACCCACCTCATTCAAGCTGGGTGACGCAAAGAACTCCCCAATCCGCTTTTTAAAAAGCGATGTGATTGCTTTTCTGACCCAGAAAGTTGACCAGCAACACTAAGGGCAACATAGCTCTATGGGAAAAGGACTGAACTCCGTCTTACCAGAAACCCCTAATTTATTACTGAAAGAGAGAAAGATGATGAGCAAAGCGACAAATGAATCTCTGAAAAAGGCTATTGATGTATTAACAGACCACGCTAATCAAATGCCCTCTAATGAGAGTGACCCCGAGATTGAGTTAGACCATATGCCCGAGGACGTATATCAAAGTCTGATGTTCGTTGCATTATATAAGCTGACCCATGACTACAAACCAGTAAAGAACTCAAGTGGACGTTTGTATATACAGCGCGCAACACGTGTCAAGGGCACAATAGATTATATTCTGGACGACGACGACACACGCACGAACTATTATCCAACAGTAGTCAACTGGCAGGATATCCTAGACATTATTGCGAGTGATGTTGAAGAGTTAATCGGTAGTAATGCTTTATATCATTTGGTTATTCGGGCAGTAATCAGACAGATACTACAGATGGATATGCCTGAAGGACGGGTTTTTGATATTTTTGCTGAAGCCAATAACGGCAGTCTGATCATCATACCCATAAGGGATCAAGCTTGCGCGATAGAACTGACACAAGATGGTGATTGGAAGGATATTCCACTGCATGGGCTGGATGATGATCTGTTCCTGATGAAACCTCACTTTGACACAGATCAACTGCCATTAATGAAGAACGAGCAAGACATCCAGCAAATTCGCCATCACTTTGTTCACGGTGATGCCGATGATTTCAGCAGCTTGTTTAACTTCAATATCGTGATGTGTGATAAGAGAATATTCTGGCAGGACATCGAGTGCTTAAATGGAGAACTGCTGACATTAATGCTGGCGTACCGCATGATGCCAGATATGAAGTGTCTTCCTATGATCTATTTTGCCTCTGAATTTGAAGAAGACCCGATGCCATTATTGATCAAGCTACGTACCAGACAGATAAAGCTCTTTCTCCCTGACGGGAAGAATATTACGCCTGAAACGATGCATGAGCCCACACAGAGCTTAATTAATGCCCTGATTCCAATGCCTGTCTACAGTTATGAGCAGGAAGGCGCTCTGCAGTGTCTGGATTATGTCGAAGACAATAAGCATGAGCTCATGGCAAAACTACTGCAACTGGTACAACGTGTTCGTGCGATCAAACTGGCAATGGGGGATCATGTATACGATGCTCTGTTAACCGATAAGACCTTGCGAAAGTCTTATTTTGCTGACTTCTATCGTTTTGTGATGCTGGCAACACCGATCGCTTTCAAGACCAGAGATCGTGTGACAGCCGATAAGCTGATCAAGCATGTCGTTACCACTCAGCAATACCTTATTGATTACTATGCGCCATATGATGAACTGGGAAATGCTATCTGGGAACGCATGCAAAATAAAACAGGCCTCATCATGACTGATGATTATATGATCTGGTCCGACAGTCCACAAAACATTCTGGACGAGCTCAACACTATTGTGCCTGAGTCAGATAGACCTCACTGGTGGCCAACTACAGCACAAGAGATGGAACAGCTGCACATGAAAGCAGGCTCATTCTTAGGCGGAAATTATGGCATTCACACCAGTGAGGAAAAGAATACAGAAGATAATAGTGTCATTCTTCTTGAGTACGACTACCGTAGGTAAACGCAGCCCGGCTCTCAGGAAAGCGAATTTACCCAGCGTTTCCGTAAGATAGATCAGGGGTACTGAAAGTCTTACCAGATCCAATTGCACACACTGATCTAACGGAATGGCCAACCTAAACAATAGCTTAACAGCCTAGCCTCAGGGATGAGGTTTGGTTGTTTATAAAGAGTTATCTGAATGAGAGCACTTAAACTGCGTGGAAAGAGGGGCCCTTGAAATTGACCAGGACGTGGAGACTACTAGTTTATCCTCTCATCAATCTTCTTCCTCATCGTCGTCCTCATCATATTCATCTATTTGGTTTAAAAGGTACGATACATGGTTAACAATTGTTTCAAGGGTGATGCAGTTATCCTCTTGATCGATTAGTACAACCGCACCTTCCCTAAATACAACACCTATACCTCCATTAGCGATACAACTTCCATCACCCCCATCAAACATATGCCTATCTTTTCCAATCATTGAACTAACAATTGTCGCAACAGCTAGCTGGTGACTATCACTCATTTTTGGCATCCTACTTACTTAAAAAGGAAAATTTCAAATATATCAGCAACATATAAATTTTCAAACATCCTCTTTTTCTCGAACGACAGAGATAGTGTAATCTCAAACTAACCTATGGCTCATACAGGCCACTATAGACACCGTCAGGCTGATTCTACCGTCCGGTAAGCCTTTCGTAGTCATCATCAATAATTTCACCCAGAAGAAGAAATACCAGCGCGCACAAATGCGGCTGCGTGAAGTGCTGGGTGAAATTCCTGTCTACGGTATCAGGCACACCACTCTGTTTGAGTGGGTGGCTGAATATGGCCGGGAGTGGTTGATTACCGTCAACCATCAGAAAGGTGTTGCCCGCTTGTTAAAAACTAAAGAGCAACACGAGAAGATTTACCGATCTATCCTGCAACATGGAGCCAAACATGCCGCTGCAAACGCTGAATGAAATAGAACAGAGCATCGGTGGCAGACCACGTAAATTTCAACCCAAAGTCAGACTCAGTGTCTACCTGTCACCATCAGAAGCCCGACAACTGCAAACGGAATCAGATCACCAAGGCGTCAGTATGAGCCAGATTATCCGCTCCCTGATCCGCCAGAATGTTGTCGATAAGGGTAATTAAGCAACGACCAAACCTCAGAGATGGGGTTTGGTCTGTAATTGTAGAAAAGTTATAGAATAAGATGCACTTATCGTCCTCTTTTTGAACTACTTATTCAGATTTGAGGTCGTAGAAATAATGGATTGTGTGCACCAAGCATAGAGAACAAACAAGCTATTGACATTAGCAAGGCTACTATTGCTTAATGGCCCTGACTTCAAGCATTAAGTTTATTTTGTGATCAATTATCGAGTTATTATTTTTCTAATTTTCAGTCTGACTTTCAGCACCCTCGTTACGAGTGCTGGTTTTGTCGTGCCTGAGAAAAGTGATACTCACGCTGCCCATCAGCATACCGCTATGATCGGTGACGATGTTGCTCTGGAAAACCATTGCTCTGATAGTCAAAACCAAACCCAACACAGTGGCCATGCACTGATGATGGATTGTGATGTCCAGTGTGCAGCGATGAGCTGCATTAGCAGTAGCCACTTTGCGCAAGCCTTGAACTACCATTGGCCTGTAACAACACATCTTTTGTTAGGCCATCAATCCTCGCTTCAACGTCAGAGCTCTTCTGAGCCCCCTTATCGTCCTCCTATTACTGCCTGAAATCGTTTGGTTCTTCGTTAAGCGTTCTAGCCCGGATATTTCATAAACAAGCAGTAGCCTGTCACTTTTAGGTTCATTAT
>CAYFGP010000205.1:0-9272 GCA_964342385.1 uncultured Oleiphilus sp.
TATTTAGTCTTTTTAGAAAAGACAGCAAACCCCGATCAGCAATGATCGGGGTTTTACTTTAAGAAAAAGCCTGATATTCAAATAAGAATAGTCAGGGTCGCAGAATTTTAGTCAATGGCTTTGATTGTTTTGAATAAAGCAAAGAAAATAGCGATTGATTCCAGTTTTGCTTGATAACAATAGCGTGTAGGAACCACCTGATTCCATCTCGAACTCAGAAGTGAAACTGCTCAGCGCCGATGGTAGTGTGGGGCCTCCCCATGTGAGAGTAGGACATTATCAAGCTCTAAATTAAAAACCCCAGCCAGTAATGGTTGGGGTTTTTGCGTTCTGGTGGATAACTTTTCTTATGCCTGAATATTTTGCAATAAGCCTGTAGGCACTATCAGCAGATCCAAGTTGCCAGATCGTGTATAGCCGTTATTAGGAATATTATTACTGGCAGGGTTGGGAAGAGCCTCTGAGCCCGACTTCATTACGGATTCAACTTTTGAGCTACTGTCGTTGAACTGTATATTAACCCGCTCTTGGCCTGTTGCAAGGCTAAGGATATAACCACTGCTATGGGTAAGATAAACATTGTTACCGGTAGAGTGGACCTGAAAGTCAGGGGCACTGCCGATAATTCTAAAGGTATCGCTGAGTGCAACGCTGCTGGGTGGATCAGGTGGTTCAACTTGCTGCTGTTGCGCCTGCTCTCTTTGCTGTTCTCTGGCTGCTTGTGCTGCCTCAGCATTTTCTTGTGCCTGAGCTCTCTGTGCTTGAACATTTTCGCTCTGCTCGACACGTCTTGCTGTGTTAGGAGTGTTTTCAGCAGACGAAGAGTTGGAAAGTTGCGAATTAGAAGCGGCAACAGGTTGAGTTATAACACTGTTAACAACAGGAGTGTGGCTGCTGGCTGTAAAACTGGTGGCTGCGGCTACCATAGCTTCTCTCCTCTTAATAAACGGTATTAGAGGTCCTTGCTGAGAGGTACGTTACGCTAAAGAGCGGATGAGCCGAATTGATATTGGTCAAACCGTTTCAGATTGCGGCTTTGTATCTCTTAAACATAGATGAAAAAAAGCATTGTTGCCAAATAGACCACGGAGATAATTGGAAGTTCGTTAAGGCTTGCGCTATGAGGAGTGCGACAGGCCAGGAGGAAGTAGGTCGCTAACCCAGATGAAGTGCTGGAATCTCCTTTTGGGTTAGCTATAGATTTACTGTTAACAGGCTGAAAGATCAAAAATAACGGCTGATAGTCACTTGCAGGTAATCATCCTTACGTAGGTTGTACATCTGATCACGACTGTCAGTGGCATCAATCATGCGTACTTCACCACTCAGCTTCCACCAGTTATTCAGGCGCTGACTGGCTTCGATACTAAAGCTGTGGCTATCAAAATCCATATCCCGGCCTAAACCGGCCAGAATTTCGGTGCCTTCCTCATCATTTAAGGCGAAACGTAAGCCGCCAAACAGATCGTTTTGCATGACCGATGAGGCATCTTTACCGCGTTCATCCCAGCCATACTCAACAATAAGGCCTAAATCTGTATCAGAACTCATAATGCCGTACAGGGTATATTCAAAACCGGTATGTAGGGCGGCAAAGCTTTCGCTTTTACTATCCCTGTGAATCATCTCCAGTTTAAATAACCAATCCAGCCAGATCGCCTGAGCGGTGGTGCCGATCTGAGTCATCTGCTCATAATAAGGCATAAGCACCGGCTGACCATTCTCCAAATCACTTTGTAGCAAAGGTTCTCGATTGGTGCCGTGGAAGGCAGACAGTGTCAGATCTAACCAGTCATAGCTTTGACTCCAGCGAATCGCCAAATCGGTATGCAGTTGCTCAGCACTGCTTTCATACTGAGCATCATCGTTGACATCCAGAGGTAGGCCGGGACGACCATCAGTACTGGCAAAAGTGCGTTCCCTGAAACCCGGTAATAGATAAAAATCCCAAATACCTGAATCCAAAGCAATGGATAGGTTGATCATGGGCTGCCCCAGCTTTTCCTCACCGCTGATATTTTCCACCAGATCGGTTTGGTTGATCACATCCACCAAGTGTTGGAATTCAGTCACACCCCAGAACTCTTTGCGCAGACCGGAACGTACTTCCCAATTGTCCTGGGTATATATCCAGTATGCCTCGCGGATATCTCCATGGGTGCGTTCATCGTCATTCTGATCAACACGCAGCATCGGTTTAAACTGCAGCAGATGTTGCTGGTCTTCGCTAAACCAAACCCATTGCGGTTCGATCAGTAGGGAGGCATTAGTATCTTCCTGATTATTACGGCTGGCATCTTCGGTAAAGACCCGGGCTTCCAGATCGATTTTACCGCTGAACTCCAATTCTGCCTGAGCAGAACCGGCCAGAGCACTAAATAGTGCTCCGGCCAACCAATAAGCAGGCTTGGATCTCTGCATTTTGGCTGCAGTGATGGCTTGCTGCATGGTGCGTTCTCCTGATTAACGGGCGCGTTTTAACGCATTCTTGTTAAAGTCACGCTCTTTCAGGCCCACCTTAAAGCGGTAATCTTTCCAGGCTAGAACCGTGCTTTTACCGTTTTGATGGTTCTGCATCTCCATCTTATCTGCACGCCAGTATTGACCGGCATACTGCTGATAACCGGTGAAGTTCAGGGTTTTCAGCCGTTCGTTTTTGCGGTCATAGAAGTCCAGCTTCTGCATACGGTATTCCGTCGTATCGACCCAGCTGATACGGCGGGTATAACCAGAGGTTTTTTCTACCGGATAGCTTTCCACCACGTAACAAGTCAACTGACCGCAGGCTTCTTCGGTCAGATATTTGTAGGTGTATTTATCAATCTCAAAGGAACCCATATCTTCATAGGAGAACTCAGAGCCCATAAAAGGACCGGACTTATTGCGTGACGAGATGCGCTTCACACGACCCAGAGCAGGCAGATACAACCATTGATCATCCGGTTTATTGATATGGGAGAAGCTCAGAAAAGCGGTGCCTTTAACATCTCTGGGCTGATCAAAGATGGTCAGGCTTTTATCGCCGTCGTTCTCCTGTTCCAGAGATTTCATACGAATCTCCCGGATACTTTCCTGGCCCTGAGCGTTGCGCAGAATCATCTGCATCTCAGCCTGCATATCCTGCCAGCCGGTATCGCGACGCTCGTACTCTTCCATAATGGTACGGCCTTTTTCCTCGACACTTTGTGCCAGAGCCAGAGGACTCAGCACGACGCTGAGGCTTAATCCGGTCAGGGCCAGTTTATGCGGCAGGTTGTTCAGAGCCATGGGCTACTCCTTTATCATTGTCAGAATCTTGTTGTGAAGGTTTTGAAACTTCTGATTTATCAGCTTTATCCAGCTTCATCAGCAGTGGAGGCAGGAACAGGAAGTCGACAATCAGTGCGATCAGAATAGTGATGGCTGTCATCAGGCCCATTTCTGCATTCACCTTAAAGGTGGACTGCGCTAATACCATAAAGCCGCACACCAGAACAAAAGTGGTGATCCAAAGTGCACGACCTACGCTGCCGAAGGCATACTGAACCGCACCGTGGGTATCAGCACCTTTATTACGACGGGCATGTAGGTATTTGCTCAGGAAGTGTACGGTATCATCCACCACAATACCCAGCGTCATACTGGCGACAATGGATAGACCTAAACCGATCTGGCCCACAAACAGGCCCCAGATACCAAAGGCTACGGTCGCAGGTAGAATATTCGGCAGCAGGCTGATAAAACCAAAGCGTACCGAGCGCAGAGCAAAACCCAGCACCAGAGAGATCAGCAGCAGTGCGATAATGGTGCCTGAGATCATGCTGATAATATTGCGCTGACCAATATGAGCAAACATTAGTGTTGGGCTGGCCAGAGTCGCCGTGTATTGCGGCGCGTTCTGCTCAAACCAAGAGATCATGCGCTGTTCAATCGCCAATTGCTCATTACTGGTCTGATTTTTCAGTGTCACAACCACACGGGTTGAAGACTTATCGACGTTCAGCTGATTGTTCAGGTCCAGGCCGTAAGGCAGAGACATCTCATATAGCAGCAGATACTGAGCGGCCAGTTCCTGATTATCCGGTAGTTTGTACCAGGCCGGATCATCGCCATGCATATTTTTATTCAGGCGCTTGATGATATCGGTAATGGTATTGACGTGATCCGTTTCCGGTTGTTCACGCATCCAGTTACTGAAGTCTTCGACCACCTGCAGGAAGGCAGGGCTATTGATACCACTGCTCACGCCACTATCAATGGATAGTTCGATAGTGGTCATACCGGACAGGTTGTCCTGCATAAAGTCGGTGGCCTGACGGAACTCGACGCTTTCATCAAAGTACTTCACAAAATCGTCGTTCAGTTCGTTTTTCGGCACAAAGACGCTGATTGCGATCAAGATCACCGTCATGGCTGGTAATAGTACACGACGATTATTGATCACAAAGGCGCTCAGGCTCAGCATCATATCCTTGTCGCCTTCCTCTTTCTGCTTCACGCGTAGTGGCAGCAGTATCAGCAGGGCTGGGAAGATGGTGACAGAGAAAGCAAAGGCCAGCATTACACCCATCGCCACCATATTACCCAGATCACGGAACGGTGGTGAGTCGGAGAAGTTCATGGCCAGGAAGCCAATGGCAGTGGTGGCACTGGTCAGGAAGATAGGCTTCAGGTTGATACGTAGACTATCCAGCATGGCCTGTTTTTTCTTCACGCCATGACGCATCTCGTAGAACATAGTGGTGAGAATATGGATACAGTCCGCAACGGCCAGAGTCAGAATAATGGTTGGTGCTGAGGCAGAAGGGCCAGTGAGATAAAAGCCCATCCAGCCCGCCAGGCCCATGGTGCTGGCAATACTGGCGATAATAACCACAACAGTGGCAAAGGTACCCGTAATAGTACGTAGCATAAGGCCGATGGTAATAATCACCACCAGGAACATTGCCGGAACCAGAGTGGCGTTATCTTCCAGTGAGGCTTCCGCAAAGCTGGTGTTCATCATGGCGACACCAGAGAGCATGATATCCAGGCCTGGATACTCCTGCTCAACCTGAGCACGAATCTCACGCACTTTATTGGCAACTGCCGGTACTTCTTCTACTGGGTTGATACCCGGTAGTTGAAGGGTGACATTGACCACGGCCACATGACCTTCAGAAGAGATCAGGCGTTTTTCGATCAGAGGGTCGCCAATGGCGATGGCTTTAGCTTCATCCAGTTGGACCTGATCCAGCGAGCGAGGCTCATAAACCAGATCTTCAACAATCAGGTCATCCTCTTCTGCATGGCTGTACTGGTAGTTAGTCACCGAGTCCACACGGGTGGAATAAGGGACCTGCCAGGAAGCTTCAGTGATCTTCTGGATCGCTTCCAGGTGATCCTGAGAGAAGACAGTTTTATTGTCCGGTGCTATGACAAAAGCAACGTTATCACTTTTGGTATACACCTTTTGCATGGCTTCAAAAGCTTGTAGTTGAGGGTTTTCCGGTCCGAAAAACACCCTGTAATCACTTTTAAAGACCAGTTTTTGTGCCCCTGCTGCTGCCGTCACTATCAGGGCTATCCCGATCAGTAAGGCGATCAGAGGGCGCTTTAACACGAAGTTAAAAAGCCGCTCAGACATGGTTCAATCCTCTTGTGTCTGAATGTTGAGAAAAAGTGGAGCCGTTTACAGTCATCCGTAACTCATTATTTTTAAATGATAAGTGTGCTCGTTATTCTTCTAGGATAAGAGTGTTTGCTCAGTTTTAAAATGACGAATCGTCATGTTAGAAGAATTTAAAAGGCAACCGAAGTTGCCTGCTGTGTAATCTAATCAAACGGTCTAAATGAACAGGGTTCGACCTCTTTGCTCCAGTGCTGCCACTTCTGGGGCAAATACTTCTGACAGAATACGCTTTAATGATGCCTTGGCATCATGCTCTGTGCTTAAGGGTTTAAAACCAAAGCCGTCCATCATGATATTGGAGTTATTGAAAAACTCCTGATCTAGCAGTAAGCCACTGGAGATCGGGCAGGACTCAATCATGCTATTCAGCAGTGCGATGCTGCCAAAAGCTGTGGTCCATATACCAAATGTGACCTGCTGTAGATTCATATGGTGGGGCAGTTTAAATTCGCCTGTAGCCAAAGCGTCTTCAATAATGCTAATTCCGATACCCATAATATCGATATCAGCTGCAAACAACTTTTCCAATCGGGCTGTACTGGCTTTTGCATCTAAATCTGAGGTGCGCACATAGAGTACTGCCATCGCTTGAGCTGGCGATAGTAGAGCATAGATAAAGTAGGCCGTGCTGAGTGCTAATAAGCGCTCACGGTTATTGCCCTCGAAAGCTGCCGCTCTCAAAAATAGCTCTTTTAGCTCACCGAGTTTATGAATGCATAAACCGACCAGCAGATCTTCTTTGCTGGCAAAGTGGTTATAAACGGTACCCTTAGAATAAGGAACGCGGGCGACAACCTTGTCGACAGTCAGTGCGCTGTAGCCGATCTCTTCCATCAGCTCTGCAGTGGTGAGCAGAATATGACTTTCGCGCTCTTCAATAGTGGTTGGGCTGGCGATCCTGGGTGTCATGGTCTCTCCGATGGAAAGTGTGATAACGGAAGCTTAGTTTTAAAATGACGAAGCGTCAATTACTTTGGTGACGATTCGTCATTAAACTTTTAATCAAGCGAACTGGTATACTGGAATTTCTCTGTTTGATCAAACGCTTAGGAGGAACTGTCATGTTGTCAGATTTTAAGGTGGCCGCGGTACAAATGGTCTCGGGTGAGGATGTGGCACTGAATCTTGCGCAGGTAGAAAAGAGTGTGGCTCAAGCCGCAGTAGAAGGTGCGCAGTTAGTAGCGCTACCAGAATACTTCCCTGTGATGCACCACAATAGTGGTTTTAAGTTATCCATTGCGGAAAGTTTTGGTGAAGGGGAAATTCAACAAAAACTATCTGAGCTGGCACTTAAGCATAATATCTGGTTAGTGGCGGGTTCGATGCCGTTGAAAGGTAAGCAGGAAGATAAGGTCACTAATACCTGTCTGGTGTTTGATCCAGAAGGTCGGTGTGCCGCGCGTTATGACAAGATTCACCTGTTTGATTTCCAGCGTGGTGACGAAGTGCATAAAGAGTCCGATAGTCACGAGGCGGGCAATCAACCGATCTGTTTTGATACTCCTTGGGGACGAGTGGGTTTAGCGATCTGTTATGACCTGAGGTTCCCTGAGCTATTCCGTGCACTGGATAATGTGGACCTACTGGTTATTCCATCGGCTTTTACCGTACCAACGGGGAAAGCTCATTGGCAGCTGTTATTACAAGCCCGTGCGGTTGAGAATCAATGTTATGTATTGGCTCCTGCACAGGGTGGTCAGCATGAAAACGGCCGTGCTACCTGGGGGCATAGTATGATTATCGATCCTTGGGGAGAGATTATGGCGAAAATTGAGACGGGGAATGGTGTGATCAGTGCTGAGTTAACGCGCAAGCATTTTGATGAAGTACGTCAACAGTTGCCAGCCTGGCTGCATCGCAAGTTATAACTTAGTTGCCCTACAGGCTAGAAATGAATCTAGGCTATTACTGTCTCTGCTGGGTTATGTATAATCTTGCACTGATTTTTTAAGTGATCCTTCTACTTTTACAGGACTGAACGTAAGTCATGACTGTTCGTACTCGAATTGCACCGTCTCCAACCGGTGATCCGCACGTTGGTACCGCCTATATTGCACTGTTTAACCTGGCTTTTGCCCGTAAACATAGCGGTAAATTTATTCTGCGTATTGAAGATACCGACCAGACCCGTAGTACGGACGAATCAGAACAGATGATTCTGGACTCCCTGCGTTGGTTGGGTCTGGACTGGGATGAAGGTCCAGACGTAGGCGGTGACTTTGGTCCTTATCGCCAGAGTGAGCGTAAGCATATGTATGCGGATTACGCTTTCCAGCTGGAAAAAGAGGGCAAAGCGTTCCGTTGTTACCGTACCAGTGAAGAGCTGGATCAACTGCGTGAAGCCCGTCGTGCAGAAGGTAAGCACACGGCGCTGAAGCAAAGCGATCTGGCGCTGCCTGCAGAAGAGGTTGCGGCCCGTGAAGCGGCAGATGCTCCGTTTGTGATCCGTATGTGCGTACCTGAAGAGGGTGTGTGTGAAGTCGATGATATGCTGCGTGGCAAAATTGAGATCGACTGGGGTCAGGTTGATTGCCAGATCCTGCTGAAAGCAGACGGTATGCCGACTTATCACCTGGCAAACGTGGTAGATGATCACCTGATGCAGATCACCCATGTATTGCGTGGTGAAGAGTGGATCAACTCGGCGCCTAAGCACAAACTGTTGTACGAATACTTCGGTTGGGATATGCCGGTACTGTGCCACTTCCCGCTGCTGCGTAACCCGGATAAGTCTAAACTGTCCAAACGTAAGAACCCAACGTCGATTAACTACTACCGTCGTATGGGCTTCCTGCCAGAAGCTGTGATCAACTACCTGGGCCGTATGGGTTGGTCCATGCCAGATGAGAGCGAGAAGTTCTCTCTGGATCAGATGATCGAGAATTTTGATATTCAGCGTGTTTCTCTGGGCGGCCCGGTGTTTGATGTGGAGAAACTGTCCTGGCTGAACGGCCTGTATATTCGTGAGGATCTGGATGATCAGCAGTTTATGCAGGAAGTGATGAAATGGGCGTTTAACCCTGAGTATGCCAGTCAGATCATTCCGCAGATCAAAGGTCGTGTGGAAACCTTTAGTGATATTGCGCCGCTGGCGGGCTTCTTCTTCTCCGGTATGCTGCCGATTAATGAAGAGAGCTTCTCTCATATCAAGTTGGAGAAAGATCAGCTGGTTAAATTGCTGCAGTTCACGCTATGGCAGATGGAAGCGCAGCGGAGCTGGAGCAAAGATAATATCTTTGCCGATATTAAGATGCTGTCCGGTCACTTTGAGCTGAAGATCAAAGACTTCCTGCAGCCGATCTTTGTGGCGATTGCCGGTTCTGCGACCTCTTCTTCGGTACTGGACTCCATGGCGATTATCGGTCCTGATCTGACTCGTGCCCGTCTGCGTCATGCGGTCAATGTATTGGGTGGTGTATCGAAGAAACAAACCAAGAAGCTGGAAAAAGAGTTTGCTCAGCTGAATGGCTAAGCAATTGATTTTGTGTGATTAAGCATAAAAATTAATTGCAAAAAAGTAATTGACACCTGCGGAGCAAATCCATAAAATTTGCTCCGTACTTGAGAGGGGCCTTAGCTCAGCTGGGAGAGCGCAACACTGGCAGTGTTGAGGTCAGCGGTT
>CAYFGP010000206.1:0-9097 GCA_964342385.1 uncultured Oleiphilus sp.
AGGGCGTATTATACGCAGGCGAGACCAAAGCACAACCCCTATTTTCACTTTTTTGTAAAAAAGTTTCAGAACGGCTAATCAGGGGCTTTTGACAACGTTGAGAAATCAATCGCTTGGTAAGGGATCGCAATAGAAATAAAACAAGATCAGCAGACAGAGAAGGTACGAGGTAAAGAGACGTTAAGCCCCCCAATAACAGTAATACCCTGAAAGATCAGCTATGAGAACAGAGAGACATATCTCGGAAAACCATTAGGAGTTGCGTACAATCCATTCATTGGCTTCTGGTAAGACCATCAGTCACCATGATTGATATATTTCTGCAGTAACAGCCTACGATTCACCATAGCTCTGATTAATGAGCACTATCAGCGGAACTGTATTTTGCCTATTGATAAAAAAAGCATTCAGCATTGGTTTCATCTCTGCTTTAACACCCGAATGCTGATCACCTTTGTGATGGGATTTTCCAGTGGCTTGCCACTGCTACTGACCATTTCAGTATTACAGGTCTGGATGCGCCAGGAAGGCGTTGATCTGTCCACTATCGGTTTAATGGCCCTGGTCGGCCTACCTTATACCCTGAAGTTTGTCTGGGCCCCGATACTGGATCGTTTTAGTCTTCCCTTTCTGGGAAGACGGCGTGGCTGGTTGTTAACCATTCAGATATTACTCGGCCTGGCGATTGCCAGTATTGGCTTGGCAGACCCTATTTCATCACCCTGGCTGATAGCCCTGTTAGCACTGCTGGTGACCTTCTTCAGTGCCAGCCAGGATATTGTGATTGATGCCTACCGCCGGGAGCACCTGTCTGAGAATGAACTCGGCATGGGCTCCAGCCTTTATGTCTACGGCTACCGTACTGGTATGCTCCTGGCATCCGGCGGGGGTTTGATCCTGGCAGACAGCATCGGCTTTGCTTCTGTCTTTATGTTGATGGGTTTGTGTATGGGTATTGGTATTGCCACCACTCTACTAGCCCCTGAGCCTGATACTCCAGCCAATACGCCTAAATCCTTAAGAGATGCTGTAGTAGAACCCTTTAAGGAGTATTTCACCCGGGATTCTGCATGGACCATACTACTCTTTATTCTGCTATATAAATTAGGTGATACCCTAGCCAGCGCCATGACTAGCCCTTTCTATGTCGATATGGGTTTCAGTAGCAGCGAAATCGGTGTCACCGTTAAACTATTTGGCTTCTGGGCGACACTGATTGGGGCATTTCTGGGTGGAGCCTTAATTATTAAACTGGGAATTTATCGCTCACTTTGGCTATTTGGCATTCTACAGATGGCCAGTACCGCCGGTTTTGCCGTCTTGTCAGAGGTAGGTTATAACATGAACCTACTGGCAGCCGTGATTGGCTTTGAGAACCTGACCGCCGGGATGGGCACCGCCGCTTATATGGCTTTTATGGCGGCTTTAACGGATAAACGCTTTACCGCCACTCAGTATGCACTTTTGACCAGTTTAATGGGAATTCCACGCACGTTAATATCGGCACCTAGTGGTTATCTGGCCGAAATTATGGGCTGGACAGAGTTCTTTATTCTTTGCACAGTGATAGCATTACCGGGTTTATGGTTATTGCGCCACTTTTCCAACTGGCACAGCCATTCCGAACAATCAGCTCCCGAAGAGGAGCAAGGAGCAACCGCTCCGACTACACAAACACAAGTACAAGAGAAAACTTAAGGCGTTTTTATGTCTGACCAGATTAGCGTTGATGATACGGTGACCAAGGCCCGGCAAGATTGCCAACAGCTTGGAGTGAGACTGACGCCAAAGCGGGAAAAAGTGTTACGGGTACTACTCAATGCCGATCAGCCACTGTCGGCTTATGATGTGGTTGATCTATTTAAAGAGCAGTTCTCTGAGAACTTACCGGCGATGAGTGCTTACCGCATTCTGACTTTTTTATTAGATAACGGCTTTGTGCACAAACTGGAAACCACAAACCAGTTTATCAGCTGTCGTCATATCAGCTGCAATCATAAACACGAACCACCACAGTTTTTGATTTGCGACCGCTGTAATGCTGTCAAAGAGCTCAGTATTGGTAAACAAACACTGGCAGAACTTAACAGTGGTATTGAGCAATCCGGTTTTGTGCTGGTGAGAAAACAGCTTGAACTGCACGGTTTATGTCAGTCGTGTCAACAGAGTGATGATACAAAGGAAGCCTCTGAAGAGGAATAAAGATCTTAGCTGTCACTGAGACTTACACGAGCAGCAACAGCACATAAAAACCGGCTCTATCTGCTAACTCATAAAAAAGACCGATATTTATCCCATTTAGAGGAATGAATATCGGTCTTTTTATGACTTATAAATAAGCAGCTATCAGTAATATCAAAAAGGACGCGTTTGCTGGCTGAGCTGCATAAAGCTCCAAAATAGCCCGCTCCCTAATAAAATCAATACCACGCCACCCAAGATGCCTAGCAGATTGATCCAATGTACATCAGCTTCTGACTTCTGATACAGCTTCATCAACTGGCCTGCGTAGTTTCTTACCGACACACTTAAGAAAGCAATTGTCGATACAGTAATCGCAGTACCCAGCGCCATTAGCAAAGAGGACAGGACACCATACCAATATAAACCCAGCGCATTGGCTAGCATCAACACTAACAACGCCCCCGTACAAGGTCTTAGCCCCATAGAGAGTACGATACCTGCCGTTTCTTTCCAGCCACGTTTCTCCAGCTCTTCCGGCAACGGCATATGTTTATGACCACAACTGCAACTACCATCCGGTAATTGCTGATACTGTTGCGTCATAACCCCCATACCTCTCACCGATTGGCCGCCAGATAACGGTACAAAACCTGGTTTTTCAACGCCTGAATTCTGAAGAGAGGTGGCTTTGATAACAGGCTTACCAGTGATTGGCTTGTTAATAGCAGGTTTATTAACAGCGGATATCTTAATGGCCGGTTTATCAATAGCAGAGACTGGATTCTTAACTGTATCAACAGATTGTTTCTGTGCCTTATTCAACTGCCGTAAATGACGGAACTGTTTAAAGCACACCACACTTCCCATCACGACCACCAGTAGATAACTCATCGCTTCAAACTGAGAACCCACCCACTGGCTTTGACGCATCGACAGTTCTAACAAACGAACCAATGCTGTCACTAATAAAACCGCGACAGCCGCTTGCAGAAATGCCGCCATAAAAGACAGCTGAATGCCTTTTTTCAGCGATGCCACCTGAGTCCCCATATAGGTCGCGATAATCGCCTTACCGTGCCCAGGACCTGCCGCATGAAAAATACCATATAGGAAACTGGCCATTATTAACGCAGGGCCATACTCACCTGGGTTTTGTTTGACCTGCTGTAGCAAAGTAGCCAATTCACGGTGCATTTTCTGCTGTAACTGCATCACGTAGAACAGCAAATCATCACTGTAGAAGAAGCCATATAACAACAGCGCAGGAAAACATAGCAGGATTAGCCAGAACAGGCCTTTTATGGAAACGACCACGCGTCTCATATCTGAAAGTTTCATCATCAACGTTGACATAACAGTTCCATTTTTTCAGCAAACAGAGCACCTAACCCATCGATGTCCTTCATCGTCTGATCCAATTTAGCAGCATACTCCACCATCTCCTCGGAAGGAGAAGGCAAGATCAACTGCCACTGGCAATCCGTACTGACGCTGGCAGGCAGTAATAGATTGTGACTCTTAAGGTAATTCATTGACACATAGTAGGTGGGATCAAAGGTAGACAGAGAAAGCGCCAAACCATTAATCGCCTGCTTTTCTGATAATTGAAAATCCATTGTCAGCAGTAACTGAGCATCTTTTACCGTCAGCGACCACTGTTTAGGCTTAGGTAAAGACAGCAGCTGCTGTCCCAGAGAAATCTCACTGTAATAACCGTATTCAGCCAGGTTATTCACCATAAGATCACCCAGCTCATCCAGCTGCTGCTGAACTGTTTTTTCTCCTTGCTTGAATTCAGATAACACCGTAATGGAATAGTAAGGATCAAACTGCCAACTCATATTGATACCAGACAGCTGCAGCTGGTCATCAATCACCAACTCGGCTTGCATATCGATCCAGTTATGAGGATGCGCACTAGCTCCGTTGCTCATCAACATCAGAGTGAACAGCAGTAGAAAAAAGCGTTTAAAGCTACTGATCATCTTTTCTCCATAGCGTTGCAAACAAACCAATACGATCATTATTTATCGGAATAACAAACACAGAAACAAACATAGAAAACAAACTGGCAGGTATCTGAAGTATCAGATACCTGCCAATAGCAATCAAAATAATTTGATCACTTGGAACGCAATAGTTCCCACTTTTCAACGCTTAAAGAAATTAATCTTTGTGACCCAGCGCATCCGCTAAAGTATGTGCATTATGACGCATCATCTTCAGATAAGTGCCCGCAGGACCATTAGCGCCAGACAGCGCATCTGAGTACAACGCACCACCAATCGTCGCACCGGTTTCACGACTGATCTGCTCAATCAGACGGCTATCAGAAACATTTTCAATAAAGACCGCTGAGATATTCTCTGCACGAATCTGGCGGATAATTTTGGCTACATCTCCAGCAGCCGCTTCAGACTCAGTACTCGTTCCTTGTGGTGCGATAAAGTCGATATGGTAAGCATGAGCAAAGTAACCAAAGGCATCGTGTGGAGTGATCACCTTACGTTTGGCTTCAGGGATATCTTCAAACAGATGCTCAATCTCATGTTCCAGCTTATGTAGCTTAGCAATATACGCTTCGGCATTACGCTGGTAGTCCGCTTTATGAGCAGGATCGGCTTTACTCAGACCTGCAGCGATATTACGCACATAGATCACCGCATTATTGATGCTGTGCCAGGCATGAGGGTCCCACTCGCCATGGTGGTGGCCATGATGATCGGCACCAGCATGCTCTTTATGCTCGTCATGATGTTTTTCGTCATGGTGATCATCATGACCGTGCTCTTTATGCTCGTCATGATATTTTTCACCATGGTGATCATCGTGATGCTTTTCATCATGGTGGTCTGTATGGTCATCATGATCGTCGTGGTGATCATCGTCATGATGACCAGCCTCACCAGATTTCAGCACTTTAATACCTGTCGTAGCAACAACCTGCTCACCTTTATAGTGAGAAGCCTCCAGCAGACGCTCGATCCAGCCCTCAAAGCCCAGACCATTCAGTACAACCAGATCTGCTTTAGCCACCGCGCCCGCATCACGTGGACTCGGCTGATAAACGTGAGCATCACCATCGGCACCCACCAGGGTCTTAACCTGGACATGTTCCTGACCCACTTCTTTAACCAGATCCCCCAGCACACTGAAGGTGGCAACAACTTTCACTTTATCGGCTGCCTTAACCGGCAGAGCGATCAACCATAACGCGACAAAAAACAGCACGCCAAAGAGGCCCTGTTTTGATGAGTACCGCAAAGAACCCATGTTTAACTCTCCAGATGTTTAAACGAGATAGAACGCATCAATACCCCACCCTCTTTGCCAAACAGCAAAGAGACGAGATAAAAGACACCGAGGGATAAAATAATCAGAGGGCTGGTCGGCCAGTTCACGTAGTAAGAACCCAGCAGACCGATCACACTGGCCAACGCCGATAGCGCAATGGCCAATAACAACAAACTTTCCAACCTTTTCACCCAGTAACGGGCAGTCGCACCGGGCAAAATCATCAAGCCCACCGCCATCATGGTGCCCAGAGCATGAAAACCCGCCACCAGATTCAATACCACCAGCCCCAGAAAGCTGAAATGGGTCAGGGCACTTAAGCCACTGACGGAGCGAAAGAATTCCGGATCAACACACTCCAGAATCAAGGGTCTATACAACACCAGCATCACAGTGATCGTAATCGCTGAGATCAACGCCAATAGCTGCAAAGCCACATCATCCAGAGCCAAGGGCGCACCGAACAACACATGTAATAGATCTACATTACTGCCATTCACCGAGATAATCAGTACACCCAATGCCAGCGAGATCAGATAAAACGCAGCCATACTGGAGTCTTCTCCGGTGACCGTTATTCTCGCCACCAAACCAGATAACACCGCCACCAGACAGCCAGCCAACAGTCCACCCAGTGTCATAGCGCCGACAGATAACCCAGCCACCATAAAACCGACAGCCGCACCTGGCAGAATCGCGTGCGCCATGGCATCACCAATTAGACTCATCCGACGCAGCATCAGGAAAACACCCACTGGAGCCGCTGATAGACTGAGAATCAAACAACCCGCCAACGCTCGACGCATAAAAGAGAACTCAGCAAACGGCCCAACTAACAAAGAAAAAAGATCTGTTTCAGCCATGCTTATCCTCAAGAATCACAGTACGGGATGCGGTTTCGGTACAGATAGCAGCCTTCTCGTTAAAGGCTTCTGTACCCGTGGGCTGAAAGGAAGACTGACCAGCAGATCCGACCAATGGGCTCTGTGTCATATAGTGCTCTGTAATCACACGTTGGCTCGGGCCTAACACCGTCTGCTGTCGTGTAAGTAACAGGGTCTGAGGGAAGTGCGCCTGAACCAAGGCAGGATCATGCAATACAGCCAGAACGGTCTTACCCTGCTGGTTTAATTCATGCAGCAAAGAAAGCAGATGCTGAGTTGTGGTGTGATCAACACCAGTAAAAGGCTCATCCAGCAGAATCAGCTCCGCATTTTGCAGTAGCATACGGGCAAACAGCACTCGTTGTAGCTGGCCACCAGAAAGTGCATTCAATGTGCGCTGTTCTAAACCTTGCAGACCCACCTTTTGCAATGCATTTTTTACCGCACCTCGGGCAAACAGGGTTTTCAGAGAACCAAAAGCGCCACTGCGTAACCACAGTCCAGCGGAAACCATCTCTTGCACGGTAATCGGAAAGCTTAGATCCAGATTGGCAACCTGTGGCAGATAGGCGATCGTTTTCTGATGCACACCGGGATACAGCACCTCGCCATCCAGCGGCTTCAATTGCCCCATAATGGCTTTCAGCAAGGTCGATTTACCGGTGCCATTAGCACCAACAATTGCCAACATCTGACCCGCATAAATCTGAGCATCCAGATGATGAATTACAGGATGACGCTCATAGCCCAGCGTCAGATTATTAAACTGAAGCAAAGGCATACCAGTATGATCTGAAATCTGGGTATGACCGGCCCCATCAGCCTGGTCTGAAACCTGAGTTTCTATAGATTGTGCTGCTTGATTCATCTGCTCTAAACCTTCACAGCCCAGAGATATAGCCCGGCAATCGCCAGCCAACTGATGGCAATCAAGATCACTCGCTGCCAGATATTAAGACCGAACACTATGTACTGCTCCGCTTTGATCAATATGAAATGTTACAACATAACATTTACAACAATCAATAAGAGCAAATCTCATAAGATTGTTGAATGAAATGAAAAGTTGAATCAGGCGTGGCTTAGCCAAACCTGATCAGATAGGAAAACGGGAGCAGAATAAATGTATTGATAATTATTCTCAACAAAAGAATAATGAAATAATGACGTCCTCTGTCTCAAACCTCGATGTTTGACCACTGAATACTCGACTATAAGTGGGCTGTTCAATCACAAGCGGGATCGTTGACCACTACCGGAAACTTGACTGAGTTAGCCAAAAAGCAGTGATGATGGGCTTTATCATGCAGAGCTTTAAGCTGCTGCTCACTGGGTGCATCTCCAACAAAGATAATTTCAGGTCTGAGCCGTACCTCTGTCATCACAGTTATTCCACTTTCATCCTTCGCCATAGTGCCCAGTGCGGGATCTTTATAATGATCAACACAGAAACCTTCCGTAGCGGCAAAGCTTAAAAAGAACAGCATATGGCAGCTGGACAGCGCCGCAACAAAGGCCTCTTCAGGATCGACATTAGCTTCTACCGAGTAAGGTAAGGGCACCACATGCGGTGATGATGATGCAGGCACCGTCTGACCGCCATCAAAGTGCCATTCGTGCCCCCGGCTATAGCGATTATCGGTAAAAGATTGCTCACCTCGATTCCATTCAACCGTTGCGACATATTCTGACATTACTTACTCCACACTTATTTTGCGTTAAACAGCTTCAGGTTTAGGGCTAGAAATTAAGCCCACCACCTCATCATGATATGAGTTAAGCTTGAAAACAAAGTATCGTTACTCAGCCTATATTGAGAAAATCTCAAAACTCTTATTGTTTCTACATATCGCCATGGCCCTGATCTAATGCCCGATAATATCTCCCTGACCGCCATACGCACTCTGGCCATTGTTGCCAGAGAACAAAGCTTTACCAAAGCGGCTGAACAGTTATGCATTAGCCCCAGCGCGATCAGTCATCAGATGAAACAGCTGGAACAACAGTTGGGTTATCGCTTGTTTCAGCGCAAAGCCCAAGGAGTGGCACTCACCCCTTCTGGTCTTGAATTGGCTCGATACGCCAACCAAGCGATGCAGCAACTGGATACTGGTTTATTAAAGGCCAGAGAAAGCAGTCAGAAAACTCAGCTGGCACTCGCCATTACACCGAGCTTGGCACAACTTTGGCTGATCCCTCGCTTAAACGACTTTTGTCAGCAATATCCCGATATCGAACTTCATATCCAAGCTCAGGACAAACTGACTGACTTCAACCAGCAGCATGCGGATCTACATCTGCACTTTGGTGATGGCCAAGCCGTTGGTCTGAAAAGCCAATATCTGATGAGTGAGAGCGTGGTGGCAGTGGGCCATAAAGCCCTCTTCTCTGATCTTATTGACCCTGAACACCCCACTGGGATTCAGGCTCTGCTTAGTCAAGGCCAACTGCGTTTGCTGCATTACAAAGGGGGCGAAGAGGATGCTCCGGGTGGACTGAATTGGCGCGAATGGTTTAGCCGTCAAAACCTGACCATGGCCAGTCATCAAGCTCATCTCTATTTCAGTCATTTACAGCTGGTATTAGAAGCAGCCAAACAACAACAAGGCATTGCACTGATGTGGCAAAGCCTACTGCCTGATGAGCTAAAGTCTGATAATTTACAATCAGATCACTTAGAACCGTCGGATAACTCCAAGCAACAAGACAGCTCTCAACTGATCGTACTTCCTTTT
>CAYFGP010000207.1:0-8958 GCA_964342385.1 uncultured Oleiphilus sp.
GTTCAATGGTAGAACCTCAGCCTTCCAAGCTGATGATGCGGGTTCGATTCCCGCTGCCCGCTCCAAGGTTCGCTCATGTAGCTCAGTCGGTAGAGCACTTCCTTGGTAAGGAAGAGGTCACCGGTTCAAATCCGGTCATGAGCTCCAGTTTGAAAGACAGGCTAAGGCCTGTTTTTTTGTCTGCGAGTAAAAAGTTTTAACTTGTGGGCAAGCAATACTGAGAGTATAATCTCTGGGCTAAATTTTTAGTCCGATTGTGATAGGCCAGTAGTTCAATTGGTAGAGCACCGGTTTCCAAAACCGGCTGTTGGGGGTTCGAGTCCCTCCTGGCCTGCCATCCTTCCCCAGGTTGGTGTCCTTATCGGCAGTCGCCGAAATCTGAGGAGTTCATAGATGAAAAGCAATGCAGAAGCCCCTGAGTCCAGTAGTTTTGATGGTTTGAAGTGGGCGGTTGTTGTTCTGCTTGTTTCTGTAGCTGTGGCAGGAAACCTCTATTTTTCCGAGTTCCCTCTGTTATATCGTACAGTCGCAGTGATTGCGGTTGGTGTTGTGGCGGCGCTGGTAGCTCTTAAAACTGAGAAAGGTCGTCGCTTTGCAGATATGGCCGCAGAGTCTCGTAATGAGATTCGTAAAGTTGTTTGGCCAACTAAGCAAGAAACAACTCAGACGACAATGATCGTTCTGGCCGCAGTTTTATTTATGGGATTGGTTTTGTGGGGTTTAGATTCCCTGCTTAGCTGGCTGATCTCAATGTTTATCGGTTAATCGAGGAATAGACATGGCAAAGCGTTGGTATGTTGTACATGCCTATTCAGGTTACGAAAAACACGTAATGCGCTCTTTGACAGAGCGCGTTTCCCGTCTTGGCATGGAAGAGTTCTTCGGCGAGATTTTGGTGCCGACAGAAGAAGTTGTTGAGATGCGTGACGGTAAAAAGCGCAAAAGTGAGCGTAAATTTTACCCGGGTTACGTGTTGGTGCAGATGGAGATGAATGACTCCACCTGGCACTTGGTTAAGGAAACGCCTCGCGTAATGGGCTTTATCGGTGGTACTGCTGAAAAACCAGCTCCAATTACAGAGCGTGAAGCAGATGCAATTCTGCAGCGAGTGGCTGATCGTACAGATAAACCGCGTCCGAAGACAATCTTTGAGCCGGGTGAAATTGTACGTGTTATTGATGGTCCGTTTGCTGACTTTAATGGCGTAGTTGAAGAAGTGAACTACGAAAAGAGCAAGCTGCAAGTGTCTGTGTTGATCTTTGGTCGTTCCACTCCGGTTGAGCTGGAGTTCGGTCAGGTCGAAAAAGATTGATTTAAGGCTCGCCCTTTAGGGTGAGTGTTAACGGGGAGCCGAAAGGCGCATAACCCATTTAGGAGATTAAAATGGCTAAGAAAGTAGAAGCCTATATCAAGCTTCAGGTTGGAGCTGGTAAAGCGAACCCAAGTCCTCCAGTTGGTCCTGCTCTGGGTCAGCACGGTGTTAACATCATGGAGTTCTGTAAGGCGTTCAACGCTGCGACTCAGGAAATGGAAGCTGGTCTGCCAGTTCCAGTTGTGATTTCTGTATACAATGATCGCAGCTTCACCTTCGTAACTAAGACTCCTCCGGCATCTATCCTGCTGAAAAAAGCAGCGGGCCTGAAGAGTGGTAGTTCTCGTCCAAACACTGACAAGGTTGGTACTGTTAACCGTGCTCAGTTGGAAGAAATCGCTACTGCTAAGCAGCCAGATCTGACTGCAGCTGATATGGACGCGGCGGTACGTACTATTGCTGGTACGGCTCGCAGCATGGGTCTGAACGTGGAGGGTCTGTAAGATGGCTAAACTGACTAAGCGCGCGAAGCTGATTCGTGAAAAAGTAGATGCTGAAAAAGCATACTCTGTTGCTGATGCAGTAGCTCTGCTGTCTGAGCTGTCTACTGTTAAGTTTAAAGAGTCCGTAGAAGTTGCGGTAAACCTGGGTGTTGATCCACGTAAATCTGACCAGGTTGTACGTAGCGCTACTGTAATGCCTAATGGTACTGGTAAAGACGTTCGCGTAGCGGTATTTACCCAGGGTGCTAACGCAGACGCTGCTAAAGAAGCAGGTGCTGACGTAGTAGGTATGGACGAACTGGCTGCTGAAATGAAAGGCGGCGACCTGAACTACGACGTAGTAATTGCTTCTCCTGATGCAATGCGTGTTGTAGGTCAGCTGGGTCAGATCCTGGGTCCTCGTGGTCTGATGCCAAACCCTAAAGTTGGTACTGTAACTCCTGACGTAGCTGGCGCGGTTAAAAACGCTAAGTCTGGTCAGGTTCGCTACCGTACTGACAAGAACGGTATTATTCATGCTGCTATCGGTAAAGTTGATTTCTCTGCCGATGCAATTAAAGGTAACCTGGAAGCACTGGTTGCTGACCTGAAGAAGCTGAAGCCTTCAGCTGCTAAAGGTGTTTACCTGAAGAAAATTACTCTGTCTTCTACCATGGGTCCTGGTCTGTCAATCGATATTGCAGATCTGGCGGTTTAAGATAGAAATCGAACTTTGCGGGGCTCTGCGTTAAACGTAGAGTTTCGTCAAAGACCGCAGGAGCGCAAGCTTAATCATTTATTGCAAGCTTAGTTGCTTATTGTAAATGTCCTGCGCAGATGGAACGGCCCGCCAGAATCTCTGGTGCCCAACCATCGTTACTTCCCTGAAAAGGGGTGGTGGTAAAAGAAGGCATAACGCCTTCATAAGCTTAGGAGCACACAAAGTGGCACTACGTCTCGAAGACAAAAAAGCAATTGTTGCTGAAGTCACCGAAGCTGCCAATGCTGCTCTTTCCGTTGTAGTTGCCGACTCCCGTGGCGTAACCGTAGATGCAATGACTGTGCTACGTAAAAACGCTCGTGAAGCCGGTGTACAGCTGCGTGTTGTTCGTAACACGTTGGCTCGTCGCGCTGTTGAAGGTACTCCATTTGAGTGCCTGCAAGACAGCTTCAAAGGTCCAAGCCTGATTGCTTTCTCTATTGAGCATCCAGGCGCGGCGGCTCGTCTTCTGAAGGATTTCTCCAAAGAAGAAGAGAGCTTTGAAGTTAAAGCGCTGGCGTACGAAGGAGAGTTGATCGCAGCGGCGGATATTGACCGTTTAGCAAAACTGCCTACATACGACGAAGCTATTGCAAGCCTGATGATGACTATGAAAGAAGCATCTGCAGGCAAGCTGGCACGTACTCTGGCAGCGATTCGCGATCAGAAAGAAGAAGCAGCAGCTTAATATTTGCTTTGCTTTTTCGAAAAAAAATTTTGATTTTAACGAGCGACAATTGCTCTATAACGTTGGGAAGCTAAGAAAATGGCTCTGACTAAAGAAGATATCATCAATGCAGTTGCTGAAATGTCCGTAATGGACGTTGTTGAACTGGTTGAAGCTATGGAAGAAAAATTCGGTGTTTCTGCTGCTGCAGCTGTTGTTGCTGGTGGCGCTGCTGGTGGCGAAGCTGCTGCAGAAGAGCAAACCGAATTTGACGTTGTTCTGACCGCTGCTGGCGATAAGAAAGTTAACGTAATTAAAGCAGTTCGTGCAATTACCGGTCTGGGCCTGAAAGAAGCTAAAGGCATGGTAGATGGCGTTCCTGCTGCTGTTAAAGAAGGCGTATCTAAAGAAGACGCCGAAGCTGCTAAAGCACAGCTGGAAGAAGCTGGTGCATCTGTAGAGCTGAAGTAATAGCTCTTGCAGTACAGCAGACGCTGCTAAATATTGCAGTGGGCTGGTGGCGATTATCGCCGCCGGCCTTTTTCTGTTCATAATATCCTTGACTGCTTTTACAAAAGTGGTGTGAATAGATCACGACACAAACTTCCGGTATCAGTGGCGAAGTTTTGTGCGTAGCCTTAACAAGCTGGGGACTACTGATGGCTTACTCATATACTGAGAAAAAACGTATCCGCAAGGATTTCGGTAAACTACCCCAAGTCATGGATGTGCCGTATCTGCTGGCCATCCAGTTGGACTCTTATCGATCCTTCCTGCAAGAAAACAAATCACTTGAACAGCGGGAGGATTTAGGCCTTCATGCTGCGTTTAAATCGGTATTCCCAATTGAGAGTTACTCTGGTAACGCCTCGCTGGAATATGTGAGCTATCGTCTGGGTAATCCCGTCTTTGACGTAAAAGAGTGTCAGTTGCGTGGTGTGACCTACGCGGCGTCTCTGCGCGTTAAAGTGCGTCTTGTAATTTATGACAAAGAGTCATCTAACAAGGCAATCAAGGATATTAAAGAACAAGAAGTCTACATGGGCGAAATGCCTCTGATGACTGAAAACGGTACCTTTGTAATTAATGGTACCGAGCGTGTGATCGTATCTCAGCTGCACCGTTCTCCTGGTGTATTCTTTGATCACGACAAGGGTAAGACGCACTCCTCTGGTAAGCTGCTCTACTCTGCACGTGTGATTCCTTATCGTGGTTCCTGGCTGGACTTCGAATTCGATCCGAAAGACAACGTATTTGTTCGTATTGACCGTCGTCGTAAACTGCCTGCCTCGGTTCTGCTGCGTGCTCTGGGTTATGAATCCGAGCAGATGCTGGATATGTTCTTCGATACAAACCGTTTCTTCTTCGAACGTGACGGTCTGTATATGGAGCTGCTGCCAGCACGTCTGCGTGGTGAGACGGCAACCTTCGATATTTGTGATGACAACGGTGAAGTGATCGTTGAAGAAGGTCGTCGTATTACTCCGCGTCATATCCGTCAGCTTGAAAAAGCGGGCATGGATAAGCTGAAGACACCGGTTGAATATCTGTTTGGCCGTGTATTGGCTAAAGATATGGTGAATCAGAGTACTGGTGAGCTGGTGGTTGAGTGTAATACACCGATCACAGCAGAGATCCTGGAGCAACTGGCGATGGCTGGTTGTAAAGAGATTGAAACCCTGTACACCAACGATCTGGATTGCGGTCCATTCGTTTCTGATACGCTGCGCATCGATACCACGCGTAATAAGCTGGAAGCGCTGGTAGAAATCTACCGCATGATGCGTCCTGGTGAGCCGCCAACCAAAGAATCTGCAGAAGCTCTGTTTGAGAATCTGTTCTTCAGTGAAGATCGCTATGATCTTTCTGCTGTTGGTCGTATGAAGTTCAATCGTCGTCTACGTCGCAGTGAAGATACTGGGCAAGGCGTTCTGAGCTACGACGATATCATCGACGTACTGAAAGAACTGATCAATATCCGTAACGGTAAAGGTGAAGTTGATGATATCGACCACCTGGGTAACCGTCGTATCCGTTCTGTGGGCGAAATGGCCGAAAACCAGTTCCGTGTGGGTCTGGTACGTGTTGAGCGTGCAGTAAAAGAGCGTCTGTCTCTGGCGGAAAGCGAAGGTCTGATGCCACAGGATCTGATCAACGCTAAGCCTGTTGCTGCAGCGATTAAAGAATTCTTCGGCTCCTCCCAGCTGTCTCAGTTTATGGATCAGAACAACCCGCTGTCTGAGGTGACTCACAAGCGTCGTGTTTCTGCCTTAGGCCCTGGTGGTCTGACTCGTGAGCGTGCTGGTTTTGAGGTGCGTGACGTACACGCAACGCACTATGGTCGTGTATGTCCGATTGAGACCCCTGAGGGTCCAAACATTGGTCTGATTAACTCTCTGGCAACCTATGCCCGTACCAATGATTACGGCTTCCTGGAAACTCCATACCGTAAAGTTGTTGATGGTCAGGTAACCGATGAGATGGCGTATCTGTCTGCCATCGAAGAAAGTCAGTTCATTATTGCACAGGCTTCTGCAACCGTTGATGAAGACGGTCGTCTGATCGATGATCTGGTACAGGTACGTCACAAGGGTGAAACCACCTTTATGACACCTGATCAGGTGACGATGATGGATGTATCGCCACGTCAGGTTGTATCTGTAGCAGCAGCACTGATTCCGTTCCTGGAGCACGATGATGCGAACCGTGCATTGATGGGATCGAACATGCAACGTCAGGCCGTACCAACACTGAAGGCAGATAAGCCTCTGGTGGGTACCGGTATGGAGCGTTTTGTTGCTCGTGACTCTGGTGTATGTGCGATTGCTCGCCGTGGTGGTGTGGTTGATTCCGTAGATGCCAGCCGTATCGTGATTCGTGTCAACGATGAAGAGACGGATGCTGGTGAAGCAGGTGTAGATATCTACAACCTGACTAAATACACCCGTTCTAACCAGAACACCTGTATTAACCAGCGTGCTATCGTGCTGCCGGGTGATGTGGTGGCGCGTGGCGACGTTCTGGCCGATGGTCCTTCTGTGGATCTGGGTGAGCTGGCTCTGGGTCAGAACATGCGTATCGCCTTTATGCCGTGGAACGGTTACAACTTCGAGGATTCCATTCTGGTTTCCGAGCGTGTTGTACAGGAAGATCGCTTCACTACGATTCATATCCAGGAACTGACCTGTGTATCCCGTGATACTAAGTTAGGCCCTGAAGAGATCACTTCTGATATCCCGAACGTGGGTGAAAGTGCCCTGAGCAAACTGGACGAGTCCGGTATTGTTTACATTGGTGCAGAAGTAGGCCCAGGCGACATCCTGGTAGGTAAGGTAACGCCTAAAGGTGAGACTCAGCTGACTCCGGAAGAAAAGCTGCTGCGTGCAATTTTCGGTGAAAAAGCGTCTGACGTTAAAGATACCTCTCTGCGTGTGTCTACGGGTGTGAAAGGTACGGTAATTGACGTACAGGTATTTACCCGTGATGGCGTTGAGAAAGATTCCCGTGCTCGTTCTATCGAGCAGTCTCAGCTGGATGAAGTGCGTAAAGATCTGCAGGAAGAGTTCCGTATTGCAGAAGAAGCGACTTTCGAACGTCTGGGTCGTCAGCTGGAAGGTCAGTCTGTACTGAGCGGTCCTAAACTGGCGAAAGGCGATACGCTGACAGCTGAGTATCTGAACGAACTGCCTCATGGTCAGTGGTTCAAGCTGAGTCTGACTGACGATGCTCTGAACGAAGTGCTGCAACAAGCTGAAGAGCAACTGCAGGCACGTCGCAAAGAGATGGATGCCAAGTTCGAAGACAAGAAGAAGAAACTGCAGCAAGGTGATGACCTGGCTCCAGGTGTTCTGAAGATTGTTAAGGTGTACGTGGCTATCAAGCGTCGTATCCAGCCAGGTGATAAGATGGCGGGTCGTCACGGTAACAAGGGTGTAATCTCTGCGATTATGCCGGTTGAAGATATGCCGTACGACGAAAAAGGCCAGCCGGTGGATATCGTACTGAACCCGCTGGGTGTACCGTCTCGTATGAACGTGGGTCAGATTCTGGAAACTCACCTGGGTATGGCAGCGAAAGGTCTTGGTGACAAGATCAATGAGATGCTGCTGGAACAGCGTGAGAGTCAGGTTCAGGATATCCGTAACTTCCTGGATCAGGTGTATAACGAAGTGGGCAACCACAAAGAAAACATCGATAGCCTGACTGACGAAGAAGTGATCGCACTGGCACAGAACCTGCGCAAAGGTGTGCCGATTGCAACACCTGTGTTCGATGGTGCGCCAGAGGAAGAGATCAAGGCCCTGCTGCGTCTGGCGGATATTCCAGATAGTGGTCAGGTATGGCTGCGTGATGGCCGTACCGGTGAACAGTTCGACCGTCCTGTAACCGTGGGTTACATGTACATGCTGAAACTGAACCACCTGGTTGACGATAAGATGCACGCCCGTTCCACTGGTTCCTACAGTCTGGTTACTCAGCAGCCGCTGGGTGGTAAAGCCCAGTTCGGTGGTCAGCGTTTCGGTGAGATGGAAGTGTGGGCACTGGAAGCTTACGGTGCGGCTTATACTCTGCAGGAAATGCTAACCGTTAAGTCGGATGACGTGAACGGTCGTACTAAGATGTATAAGAACATCGTAGACGGCGATCACCGCATGGAGCCGGGTATGCCTGAGTCCTTCAACGTACTGGTGAAGGAAATCCGTTCTCTGGGTATCGATATCGACCTGGAAAGCTAAGCCGGGTTTATAGCAAAGAATTCCGATGCGGGCCGAGGCCCGCATCCGTAACTCCATTTGGAGCAGTGGCCGATGAAAGATCTAGTTAATGTGCTGAAAGCACAGGGACAAAGCGACGAATTCGACTCGATTAAGATCACGCTGGCATCGCCAGACATGATCCGTGCATGGTCCTTTGGTGAAGTGAAAAAGCCAGAGACCATCAACTACCGTACCTTTAAGCCAGAGCGTGATGGTCTGTTCTGTGCAAAAATCTTTGGTCCGGTAAAAGACTATGAGTGCTTGTGTGGTAAATACAAGCGCATGAAGCACCGCGGTATTATCTGTGAGAAGTGTGGCGTTGAGGTCACTCAGGCTAAAGTACGTCGTGATCGTATGGGTCACATCGAACTGGCTTCTCCTGTTGCCCACATTTGGTTCCTGAAATCCCTGCCGTCCCGTATCGGTTTGCTGCTGGACATGACTCTGCGTGATATCGAGCGTGTACTGTACTTCGAATCCTTCGTCGTGATCGATCCGGGTATGACAACGCTGGAGCGTGGTCAACTGCTGAATGATGAGCAGTACTACGAAGCGCTGGAAGAGTTCGGTGATGATTTCGATGCGCGTATGGGTGCTGAAGCAGTCCAGGAACTGCTGAAAGACATTGATCTGGAAGATGAGATCAACATTCTGCGTGAAGAGATTCCGCAAACCAACAGTGAAACCAAGATCAAGAAGCTGTCCAAGCGTCTGAAGCTGCTGGAAGCTTTCTATAAGTCGGGTAACAACCCGATGTGGATGATTCTGGAAGTACTGCCGGTTCTGCCGCCTGATCTGCGTCCTCTGGTACCGCTGGATGGTGGTCGTTTCGCGACTTCAGATCTGAATGATCTGTACCGTCGTGTGATCAATCGTAACAACCGTCTGAAGCGTCTGCTGGATCTGAACGCCCCTGATATCATCGTACGTAACGAAAAGCGTATGCTGCAGGAAGCGGTTGATGCACTGCTGGATAACGG
>CAYFGP010000208.1:0-8890 GCA_964342385.1 uncultured Oleiphilus sp.
GCTCCTGATCAGCTATCAATGGAGCTGGTTTATGCTTAACCGGACAGTAGTGATTTCCTGTGTATATTTTTTTGCTGTCGGTACTACTGCGCTATGAGCCCATTTCCTGGCTTAAGCTGACGGCGATATCTCTGGCGGTTTCCGGGGTATGGGTCAGTGTAGAGCTGGATGCTCAGCTTTCAATGATTGGACTCTTGATGGGACTGGCTGCCGGTGCCAGCTATGGTAGCTACATTATGCTCAGCAACCGTTACCTAGGCGGTGAAAATCCATTTAATGCGCTACGCTGGGTGACCACCGGGGCAGCAGTAAGCCTGACATTCCCCATGCTATCAGGCGATGCTGAACTACCTAATACCTTGTCTGGTATGGGCGCTGCACTGGGGCTCAGTCTGATATGTACCTTACTGTCGATGGTATTGCTATTAACCGGCACCCGCCTGATGCAACGCTCCAGTGATGTCTCTGTTATTGCTTCTACCGAAATCGGGACAACTCTCTTGTTGGCCTGGTTACTGTTAGATGCCGTAATTACTACCAATGAGATGATTGGCTCAGCACTGATCTTTTTTGCCGCGCTCTTGATTGTTTTTGCTCGACGACAGGAAAGCGGAAGATTACAGTGATTACTCCTCTTCGAATTACAGTGCAAACGTTTAATAACTGATGGCCCAGGTAAATACAAAGGCACTCTAAGGCACACGGATTAATGACAATGTGCCCTTCCGATCCAAACAGTATTGATCAAAGTCATTAGCCAAAAACAGCGTACCCCGATAGTGCTCTTGGGCTTCTTGCCTGATCTCAGCAATACCTCGATCACGTTTCTTGCTGGGGTGGTTAAGATAGCGGGGGCTGAAGTGGGTCAGGATTAGGTTATCCAGTCCTGCCTGTTGAGCAAATCGGGCGACCTGTTCAGCGCTGCTATGCTGAGGCTCCGGACCCACATGCTCCAGTACATCCTGAGTGTAGGTAGATTCATGAATCAGTAGATTAGTCCCCTGACAAGCTTCAGTTAGCAGCTCAGGGCTATCGTTATCACCACCAACCACCACTGCTCTGGCCTGCCAGGATGGATAAGCGTAATCATCTGATTTTAATAATCGAGGAGTTGCTTGTTCAGTATCAGATTCAACCTCTTGTTCTGCTACTGCCGGATAATAAACATCCACCCCCTGCTGCAGCTGAGCATAGTGAGGGCCAGACGGTACGCCTTCTGCCTGAAGCTTTTCCACATCCAAACGGCGGGGAATATCGATCTCTTCCATACGATACGCCCAACTGGGCACTCGATGGCTTAGTGAATGAGCAGTAATTCGCATGCCTGCCTGTTCTATACATAAATTCTCAGAAACCGGGATAAACTCCAATGGGTAATTGATCTGAAGTTCGGTAAAGCGAATCACTGCTTGCAGATATTCCCACACACCTTCAGGCCCAACCAACACCAAAGGGTCTTTGCGACCATTCAGCTGGCAAGAGGCTAACAGCCCAGGCAGGCCATAACAGTGATCGCCATGGATATGGGTGATAAGAACCGCGCTGATTTTCTGGGGTGATAACGCCGTACGCAGTAGTTGATGCTGGGTGGCTTCACCACAATCCACCAGGACCCAGTGTTTACCTCGGTCTGGTGCGATAGCGGTGGCGGAGACATTGCGTTGACGGCTGGGAGCACCAGAGGCGGTGCCTAAGAAGGTGATTTCCAAAACATTTCCATCTGATTATTACTGGAGCGATCCTGCTCTATAGTAAACCACAGTTGATCAAATTACCGAGTATTGGTCTCAGTCTGAGCTTGAATGCTCTTTTAGGGCTGATCAGTCTGCACTGATCTCAGCCCACTCCACATCGGCAGCCAGAATATAACCGGCACCGTACACGGTTTTGATAATCTGCGGTTCTTTCGGGTTCACCTCGATCTTTTTGCGCAGTCTGGACATTCTGGAGTCGATACTGCGGTCATAAGGAATCGCTTGTTCACCTAACAGCCTATCACGGGACAGGATCTGTTTCGGTGCCCGTAGCAGTGTCATAAGTAGATCAGATTCTGCGGTACTCAGCACTTGGCTATCCGAGCCGTCATGATCATCCTCATGGCTAAGTGTCAGCGTTGAGGGGTTATATTGCCACCCGGCAAACAGTGCCTGCTTGATGGTATTGGCGGACACCACTTCCGTGCGATCCAGACGGCGAATCAGACTTTCAACCCGTGCCACCAGATAACGGGGTTCAAACGGCTTGGTGATATAGTCATCTGCACCTAGTTCCAGGCCTAATACCCGATCGGGCAGGCTGCCGCGACCCGACAGAATCAGTACACCTACATCCGGGCTGTTATACAGTTGACGCACCAATGCTAGACCATCCATATCCGGTAAACCCAGATCGATAATACACAGTGTTGGGGCGCAGCGTTCTAAGGCCTCCTGAGCCTGTTTGCCGGTATGGAACGCCTGCACTTGGTATCCATACGCACTCAGTTCAGAACTGGCCAGATCACAAATATCCTGGTCGTCATCGACCATATATATAAGGCTAGTCTTTCTCATCGATTATCTGCTTGTAAACCTGAATTACTTCTTGTTTTTATTGTAATAATAAAGCCTTATATAAGAAGCTTCTTTACGACTTAAGGTGTCCAGAAAGCTCCTTGGCTTGAGCCATAGCACGTTCTAACGTAGCTTTATCAAAAGGTTTACGCAATATCTGATACTTTTTCGGGCTGACCAGTGAGTCTTGTTCGTACTCATTTCCGCTGATAATCAGCATCTGGCTGTCTGGATTGTGCTGATACATCAGCTCCGCCAGGCCAAAGCCATCCAACCTGCCGGGCATATTTACATCGGAAACCAGGCCTTCAATACTGTCCAGTGTAGTGATCAGCTGCTCCGCTTCATCTGCATCACAGGCTTCAATGACTGTGTAACCCAGGCTGGTCAGCTGATCGCGCACTACCATACGCACATCACTATCGTCTTCGACCAGTAGAATCAGTTCTCCGGTGGCTTTATTGCCTGTAGCAGAACTGTCCGCAGTTACACCACCCATGGCTATACTACCCGTAGTTTTATCCTCCATCGCACTATTGGCAGTCAGTACATCCATATCAATGGGATTGCTGCGAGTTTCTACGGCTAACTTAAGCGGCAGCAGTAAGGAAATAGACGCGCCCTTGCCCGGTTCACTATTAATCGAGATAAAACCACGGGACTGCTTGATAAAGCCATACACCATACTCAGGCCCAGGCCTGTACCCTCACCGACACTCTTGGTGGTAAAGAAGGGTTCATAGGCCAGGGTTTTGGCCTCAGACGAGAAACCAGCTCCGGTATCATTCACCTGAATCTCTACATACTGTCCCGGTGGTACCAGATCATCGTAGTTCAGCGGGGTAGTAACAGTCAGCATCTGGATATTAAAGGTAATATCACCGCCTTCCGGCATGGCATCACGGGCGTTTAGCGCCAGATTCACCAAGGCATTTTCCAGCTGTCCTGGATCGACCACCAGCTGAGGATTATCAACAATATGGCTCGATACTTTGATATTGTCCGGCAACGAGCCTTCCAGCAGTTCGGTGGTTTCTTCCAGTAGTTCACGTAGATCTACTGCACAAGGGGCCAACGCCTGACGACGGGAGAATGCCAGCAAACGGCCAGTAATATCCGCTCCACGACGGGAGGCTCGAATCGCCGGATTGATATAGCGCTTCAACCCTTCGACCTCTTCAAAGTGATCTTTTGCCGCCAGTAGATTACCCATAATCACCGTGAGTAGATTATTAAAGTCATGGGCCAGACCACCAGCCAACTGACCGGCGGCACTCATCCGCTGAGCTTCCATCAGTTTTATTTCAGCATCTTTTTCACTGGTGATATCCAGTGACAGGTTCAATACTCCAATCACCTCGCCCTTATCCGACAAGTAAGGAATCAGTTTACGTTTGGTGATCACCTGGCGTTGATCTTGGGTGAACGAGTACTCATACACCGAGGGCTTGCCTGCCAGACACTGATCAATCTGATGGTGAATACTCGCCATCATCTCGCTGCCCAGAATATCAGTGGAGGATTTACCCACAATCTCTTCTTTACTGCGGTTAAACATCTCCGCATAACCCTGATTGACAAAGATATACTTCAGGTTTTTATCCAGATAGGCGATCTGGGCGGGAAGAGCATCGAGAATCAGACGCTGACGTTCCTCCTGTTGTGCCAGCTCCTGAGTGCGGCTTTGCACCTCATCATCCAAGGTCTGAATATTGTCGTGCAGACGCTGCACCATAGTATCGAAGGTTTGTGCCAGCACACCGATTTCATCATTTCTAACCACACCACTGGTAGCAGTCAGATCACCGGCTCGGATCTGCTCGGCAGTACTGGCCAGCTGATTGATCGGGCGGGTAATACGACGAATAAAGAACAGTGCCAGAGCAGTGGCTATCATGGTTGAGAATAGCGCAATAGTAAGGATACGCTCACTTAGCATCACGGAGCTGATACGTAATTCATCTTCATAGACGGAGGAGCAGATATACCAACCGAGTCCATCCAGTGAGCGGGCCAGAGAGACCTTATCGTAGATATAGTTTTCCGGGTCAGAGGGTTTATCCCACTTGTAGTGCCACTCTTTACCGGTATCAGCCACATTCATCAGGTTTTCCAGAATGGGCAGCCCGGTCACAGGATCTTTTAGATCAAAACCCACGGCGCGACGCAGTTTGGCACTGGGATGAATAATCAGGTTACCGGCCTTATCAAACACAAAGACATAACCGCTTTTACCGACTGTCACGCCTTCTAAGGCCTTGGTCACCTCTTCGATAATGCCCTGCTTGCGCTTCTCCACCTCCCGTTCGATATCATCCAGATAGAGCCCCGAACCTATAACAAAACCCCATTTAGGGAAGCTTTTCACATAAGACAGCTTGCCAGTAGGTACACGCTCATTCAGGCGTTGCCATTGATACTGATAGAAACCTTCACCTTCTTCCTGAGCCGATTGCACTAGATTGCGCAAAATTTCCGTTTGTTCCCCCATATCGGGTTTAGCGATAGACATATTGTGGAAAAAAGGATCAGGGTGCGACAGCACCTGAGTACCATAATCGGTGATCCAGATATAACCTCCATTGTCGTAGGTAAAGTTGCGCAGACCTTCAAAGATACGTTTTTTCGCCTGTTCAAAATCAACACCGGTTCTGCGTGCTTCTGCAAAGGCCTCTTCCAGGTGTACTTCACTCAGATCCACCACCGCTTTTAAGCGCTCTTTATGAGCTTCCAACGCCTGTTTTCGATAGCTTTCCAGGTTGCTGTGCATCGTATTTGCCAGCTGAAAAGTGTTATTTAGCGTTAAACGGGCGGATTTTAGCTCAATCTGATACACCTCCTTTTGTATTAGAGGCACCGAGTAGAAGTAGATGACGACAAACATCATCGTCATGATCAAGACCACTACCGCAAAGAAGCGTCTGAACAGTGTCGAGCTTGGGGCATTATCCGCTCTGGAATCAGCCTTAGCGCCAGATTTTGACGGGCCAGAATTGGAAGAAAATGTATCAGAAGTTGCAGACGACATAACGTATTACCAGTGCCTTAGATGACTTCAGTGTAAAGCGAAAAATAGCCAATTGCTGCCGCGTGCACATTTCGGTGCATTTGTGACAAACCCTAGCCACAGTTTGTTCTGACAATGGCTCCAGCTGACAAGATCAGGCGCCTATTAAACCTGATCCACTGCTGACCTGAATACCACAGCACAAAAATAACAAAACCCCCATTTTTCAGGATAAGGGGCTGGGAAGGTTTTATGACGCAAGATTATATCCTCTCGACAAACTCTCTGACGAAAGAGTTTAAGGGTTTCACTGCAGTAGATGATGTGAACCTCAATATTGAACGCGGCAGCATTCACGCACTGATTGGCCCAAACGGTGCGGGTAAAACCACGTGTTTCAATCTGCTGACTAAGTTTTTAACGCCAACCCGTGGCACCATCCTGTTTAACGGCAAGGATATTACTCAACAGACACCGACCGACATCGCCAAGATGGGTATGGTGCGTTCCTTTCAGATCTCTGCGGTTTTCCCTCACCTAAGCGTGATGGACAACGTACGCATCGCACTGCAACGCAAAACCGGTACCTCTTTCCATTTCTGGAAATCGGACAAAACCCTAGACGTATTAAACGACCGCGCCATGGAACTACTGGAAGAGGTAGACCTGGGCAAGTGGGCTGACACCATCACCGTTGAGATGCCATACGGCCGTAAGCGTGCACTGGAACTGGCCACTACGCTGGCTCTGGAACCTGAACTACTGCTGTTGGATGAGCCAACACAGGGGATGGGTCACGAAGACGTTGAGCGTGTCATGCACCTGATCAAAAAGGTGTCTGCAGGCCGTACCATCCTGATGGTTGAGCACAACCTGCACGTAGTTTCCAGTCTGTCTGATCGTATTACCGTACTTCAGCGTGGCGCGGTACTGACCGAAGGCCCATACGAAGAGGTTTCTCAGAATCCACAGGTACGTGAAGCTTATATGGGTACTGAAGCGGGGAGTGAAGCAGCATGAATGCGGAAGTAAAAGTGGCCAGTGAGAGCACAAACGAACATAAAAAAGGTACAGAGCAGCTGCGAATTGCGGATCTGCACGCCTTCTATGGTGAGTCTCATATCCTGCACGGCATCGATATGAAGGTAAACCGCGGTGAGCTGGTAACGCTGCTGGGCCGTAACGGTTCCGGTCGTTCCACCACACTGAAATCCATTATGAATATGGTGGGCAAGCGTACCGGTTCCATCATGATCAACGGTAACGAAACCGTGGGCATGCCAGCACACCAGATCGCGCATCTGGGTGTGGGTTTCTGTCCGGAAGAGCGTGGCATCTTCTCCAGCCTGAACGTTGAAGAAAACCTGATGCTGCCACCGACTGTACGCAGTGGCGGTATGTCTCTGGACGAAATTTACGAGATGTTCCCTAACCTGTATGAGCGCCGCATGAGTCAGGGTACCCGCCTGTCCGGCGGTGAGCAGCAGATGCTGGCGATGGCGCGTATTCTGCGTACCGGTGCCAACCTGCTGTTACTGGACGAGATCACCGAAGGTCTGGCTCCGGTAATTGTACAGACCCTGGGCGAAGTACTGCTGAAGCTGAAAGACAAAGGTTTAACGATCGTGCTGGTGGAGCAGAACTTCCGTTTTGCCGCACCTCTAGCAGATCGTCACTACCTGATGGAACACGGTTCCATTGTGGAAGAGATCGCCAGCGATGAGCTGGAAGAGAAGATGGATCTACTGAACACCTATCTGGGTGTGTAAGTCACAGAGCACTGCTAAAGGCTCGTGACGAAACAACCAAAACTAAAGCAATTAGTAACAACAAAAACAAAAAAGCTTAAAAGCACCTAAACAGAATCAAAACCCCTTTGTTTAGGCTGACAAGCGATGGAGTGGACTATGAAAATGCTTAAAAAACTGATGTGCAGCGCAATTGTATCGGCTATGGCGGCAGCGGGTGCGGCCCAAGCGAAAGGTATCTCCGATGATGAAGTACGTATCGGTTACTTGGCGGATATGTCCGGTACTTATAGTGCTCTGGCAGGTCCTGGTGGTCTGGAAGCCGCTAAAATGGCGATCGAAGACTTCGGCGGCAAAGTAAACGGTAAAAAAATCACTATCGTAAGTGCTGACGACCAGAACAAACCAGACATCGGCGCAAACAAAGTACGTCAGTGGATCGATGTTGATAACGTTGACATGGTCGCGGGCATGGTTTCCTCTGCGGTAACTATCGCAGTAAACAAGGTTGTAGAAGCGAAGGATAAGATCTCTATCGTTTCCGGTTCAGCGTCTTCTGCTATCACCAACCAGTTCTGTACTGCTAACTCAGTACACTACGTTTACGACACCTACGCACTGGCACACGGTACTGGTGAGGCGGTTGTAAAAGAAGGTGGTGACAGCTGGTTCTTCCTGACGGCGGACTACGCATTTGGTCACGCAATGGAAGGCGACGTAACCACAGTTGTTAAAGAAAGCGGCGGTAAAGTAGTCGGCGGCGTACGTCACCCACTGTCTACCAACGACTTCTCCTCTTTCATCCTGCAGGCTCAGGCTTCTGGCGCAAAAATCGTAGGTCTGGCTAACGCGGGTGCAGATACCACTAACGCCCTGAAAACGGCTAAAGAGTTTGGTGTTGTACAAGCGGGTCAGAAACTGGCCGGTCTGCTGATCTTCCTGACCGACGTTCACAGTCTGGGTCTGGAAACCACTCAAGGTCTGCAGCTGACCACTGGTTTCTACTGGGATCGTACCGACGAAACGCGTGCTTGGGCAAAACGCTACGAAGAGCGTACTGGTGCTAAGCCTACCATGGTACAAGCCGGTGTTTACTCCTCGGTTAATCACTACCTGAACGCAGTTAAAGCAGCGGGTACTGATGACACTACAGCAGTTATGGCTAAGATGAAGAACACCCCAATCAACGATTTCTTCGCTACTAACGGTCAGATTCGTAAAGACGGTCGTATGATCCACGATATGTACCTGGCTGAGGTTAAGAAACCTTCTGAGTCTAAGAGTGACTGGGATCTATACAAGATTCTGCGCACCATCCCGGCAGATAAGGCGTTCCGTCCTCTGTCCGAGTCTAAGTGTAAGCTGGTTGCAGGTAACTAATACCTGATACCGGGATGGTTTGCCTCTTAGGAGTCAGACCATCCGGCTCAATCCTGCCCTATCGGGGTTGAGCCAATTTTCCTGCTACAGAAAGAAACAATAAGAATAACGACGCCTGTTGAGGGTGGTCGCGTCTTCACGAGCGTTAAAGGGTTTTGTTATGGCTGAGTTGCTGGGTTTTCCGCCACAAGTGTTATTTGGTC
>CAYFGP010000209.1:0-8741 GCA_964342385.1 uncultured Oleiphilus sp.
AAGCTCCTGATCAGCTATCAATGGAGCTGGTTTATGCTTAACCGGACAGTAGTGTATTTAGCTGTTTATTTGGCGGCCTAGTCAGCGCTCTGGTTATCTTTCTCCGCTCATTCTCGGCTTCACTTTCCTCAGCTTCTGCCTCAGATATGCATTTTGCGCATGGCACGCTTGCTGCAAAACACTAGTAAACACAGCAAAAATCTCATTCCGCTACAGCCTGGTAATTTATTTGTCAGGTTCGTAGCAGTTGAGAGAGGAGGCGTTATGCAAGCCATTAAACTCTGGGTTAAAAGCAGTCAAAATCCTATCGCTGATCTGATCCGCTCCAACTGGGTCTGGTTGAAAACACTGGAATTACCCAAAATTCCTCTGATTCATACCAGCCTGTATCAGATCCACACTTTATCACTTCACCTATTTCAGGAGCTGACTCGTCGCCTGTACTGGTCTCCGGTTTTTAAAAGCCAGATTCAGGGCGGTAAAAACCTCTATCTGTATAGCGGTATGCCTCAGGTTATTCGCCCTTTGGATATTCATATGGGAGCCAACTGTCGGGTATCCGGTATCAGTACCTTCAGTGGTCGCTGGTGCAGCTCTGAACGCCCACAGCTGATTATTGGCGACAATGTAGATATCGGCTGGCAAACCACCATTGCTGTCGCCAGCCGCATCATTCTTGCGGATAACGTGCGCATGGCTGGACGTGTCTTCCTGGCAGGTTATCCGGGTCATCCTATCAACCCCATAGCCAGAGCCGAAGGCGCACCTGATATGGTCAGTCAGACCGGTCAGATCCACTTAAAAGAGAATGTCTGGCTGGGTACGGGCGTTACTGTCTTGCCCGGCGTTACTATCGGAGAGAATAGCATTATAGGCACCGGCAGTGTCGTCACTCACAGCATTCCAGCCAATGTAATTGCTGCCGGTAACCCTGCCAAGGTTGTGCGCTAGTTAACACCTGATGAGCTCTCGGGATGAACTAATTCCTACGAGCTAGTCCGATGAACTAATTCCTACGAGCTAACCCAAAAAACTAATCCCTATAAAGCTTGGCTCAATAACTTGCCCACTTAGCGGTTAATCGTTAGACGAGAATTAAGGTGACATTATGCAGTGGATTGTATTTGGTGAAGATTGGGGCAACCATCCCAGCAGCACACAACATCTGTTTAAACAGATCAGTCAGCAGGATCACGTTACCTGGGTCAACTCACTGGGTTTGCGTACTCCAAGGCTTACTCAACACGATGTACAGCGGGCTTTCATAAAAGCGAAAGCGATGCTTAATGCCAGGCACAAACCATTAGCAAGCGAGCAAGCATCGATACATTCCGCTTATGCGCCACAGCAGTTGATACAACCCAGAACAGTGCCGCTCTTTGGTTCACCAATCATAAGACACTTTAACCGTCATCAGCTTGGCAAACAGCTTAAGCAAAGTATAAGCAGTAACAATGCCCTTGCTTACCAGGAAAGCCAAACAACGACATCACAAACACAAACTAAAGAGCCCCGTGTGCTTTGGCTCTCTCTTCCCAGTGCTGTCGATATGATCGGTCATTGCGACGAGGATCTATCAGTGTACTACTGCGGTGATGACTTTTCCTCACTGGCTGGCGTCGATCACCGAGTGATCAGCCGAATGGAAGCAGAGTTGGTCGAACGATGTGATCTTATCTTTACCGCTAGCGAAGAACTGGCAGCAAAGTTTCCTCAGCAGAAAACACATCTACTGGAACATGGTGTTGATTATCCACTATTCAGTACGCCACAGCCTACACCCGAACATTCTCCAACGGGAAAAGTGATGGGCTTTTACGGCCAGCTGGCTGATTGGGTGGATATTGAATTATTGGAACAGATAGCTGATCTCTTCCCCGACTGGACGTTAATGCTGATTGGCGCAATCCATACGGATACCCGTGATCTACTGAACAGAGAGAATGTGATCTGCATGGATGCTATGGCCCATGAAAAGCTGGCGGCTTACTGCCAACACTGGCAACTGGCACTACTGCCCTTTAAACCTTGTGAACAGATCACCCACTGCAACCCACTCAAACTCAGAGAGTATCTGGCCACAGGTACTCCGGTGATGTCGTTACGTTTTCCAGCCGCAGAGCAATATAGCGCGTCTATAACATTGGCTGATAATCAAGCAGGATTTCTCCAACAGCTGGACCTTCTGGTCTCCCGAATAGGTTGTTTCTCTGCAGCTCAGCGACAACAGCTCGCTATCAAACAGCAAGCATTAGTACAAGAAGACAGCTGGCAATATAAAGCAGAATACGCTCGCGACAGGATCATAGAAAAACTCATCTAACAGAGATCCAATGGCTCAATACCAGAACAGATGAGCCGCCCTATTTGTTCTGAAAAGCAATAAATCGCTAAAAAGGATTCCCATCATGATCAAGCTTGTGCTCCTGTCTTTACTGCTGCTATTGGCATCGACATCAATGGCTGATCAGGCCGCAGTTCAGACAATTGCTTAGGCCACGGGTCAGGCAAATACGCAGCTAACACTGTCTTCTGGAGACAAGCAGTACTGGCATTTTGACAATGGTATTAAACCCGAGACCAGCCTATCTCTATCTGTGTCTAACAATACCGATGACACTAGCCGACTTTTGATCCGAATCGATCATGATCAGAGTTACAGCTACTACACCCGCTTTAATCGAGAGTTGCTGATCCCTTCGGGTGACTCTCACTTTACTCTCAACCTGGATCATCTGCACAACTCTAACAAACAGCCCTTTGCTTCAAGGAAAATCAGGCGCATCTATGTCGTGACTCTAGAAGGCGATCTCCAATGGCAAAGCGCTCAACTTGCCGAGACTATCGGTTTGCCTGAAGGTGTTTTTGGCTGGGACTTTGGTCCCGAAGGGCAAAACGAAGCCCCTGGTTTTCACCCCGTCAGCTCCAGCTCTGTCTATCTGAACACTGCAACAGGGACGTATGACCCCATGATCAAGGGGAATACACGAGATAGAAGCCGTCCCTATTTTGATCCCTTGTTACAGGATGGTATCGAAGGCTTAGACCAGGCCACCCTGCCGCTATCGAACGGTTTTTGGCACTTGAGACTCTGGGTGGAGGATATTGGAGAGTGGGAATATCTACCCCATGTGCTGGAAAAAGCCATAACCATAAATGGGCAAACCGTGTTAGAACAAACATTGAGCCCAGAACTCTGGCTTACAGAGAGGTATCTAAAACAACCCGATTTACCGACTCTGTCCGAGTTAATAGCCCAGCAGCAGTCAACGCCTATTCTTAATCAGCTGCAGCATAAATTTTGGCAAAACCTGGCTAAAGGCAGGGGCCAGATGCTGGAAACCCTGGTCGAAGTGACCGACAACAAGGTTCAACTCGATTTTTACAGTCCTAAACAGGCGGGCCGCTTTATCTCTGCACTAATCGCCACACCGGCAGATCGACATCTAGTTCAAGCACTTGAAGAGTATCAAAAATCCCGACTCAGACACTTTCAGCAGCACTGGCCCATTATTAAAAACCCTCACTTAGAACAATACCTGCCCGATGCTTACACAGACCAAACACTCTATTGGGCTGATCACGAAGAAGTCACTTTACGTCTAACTATTCCACCAACCCTGGGTAAGCTCACCCAAATCAGGCTACCACTAAAAAATCTTCGTATATATCAGGCTCAAACTCAGCTTCGTCGTGCTGGAGGCCAGGAAAATGCGCTACGCCCAGAGCTAGCGCTATCCCCACTCCCATTCCCTCCATCGTCCAACTCTAACATCGACCGCGGACAGGAACAGGTCTGGTTAATTACAGGTCGGGTAAGTAAAGAAAAAGAGGTGCAAAACCCCGTTCTTATCTTTGAACAAGGCCAAATAGCATTCACTGTAGAATGGCTTGATGTCGAATTACCTGCGATGGTGAAACCCGTTGGAATCTATCTAGATTATGCGCCTCACCTCAGTTGGCACTGGCCCGATAAGCGACATGAACAGGCCCAATGTGATTACCAATTTCTAAACTCTTTTGGACTGACAGGTGCTGCCCCAGCTCTACCGACACCGATAAAAGGGCAAGAACAGGCTTTTAAACAGGCTGCCCAATCCCCCTTATTAGTAGGATTACAGCCACCGTTTCCAGCCTACACACCCATCAAGCGTCTATTACAGCACCCCGAACCCTATGCTCTAGATCTGATGGAAGCACTGACAGGTACCTTCGGCTATATGCTTTGGTCATTGGCAGATGAACCTGGAGCTTTTCCAAAACTGGATCAACAGCTGAATCAGTTTAATCAACTGCTGCAACAGCAATTGCCACAAGCAAAAACATTCGCGCAATTGAATAACCCCAAGCATAAGGATCTGGCCAATCAGTATCAGGCCGTTTTGATCAACCACGGCTATCAACTGAATCAATATAGACTGCAACAACTGAAGAAACAGGGAATTGATACCTATCTCTATAACCTCCCCTGGTTAAGGTTCGCGGCAGGGGCTTATCTATGGCGCAGTCAGGCTTTAGGGTTCTGGCAATGGCATGGACGTATGCCAACGGCCCATCCATTTGATCCCACCGATGGCCGGGAAGATGATGTGCAACTGATACTACCTAGCGAGAAGGTTTGTGGGCCCAGTAAGATTCATAGCAACCTACTGGCTCTTCGCCAGGGAGTGAACGATTATCGATGGCTGGATTGGCTATCGCAAAATGCGCAGCACAATATTGAGTTTGCTATTCTGGAGCAGGATATCAAGAGACAGATCGATCTCGATCTGGGATAAAAATGCGCTATATAACAAGGAGTTAACATCAGAACTGATCGATAGGATTAAGCAACAGATCTGGTTACGACAAAACTTTCATTAATGATAAGCACTCACACAGAAGTTTCTCTTTAACAAATGGCTTCATGCTTCAGCCATTGGCCAAAAAGTATCGAAACATTTTTGTGTCAGTGTGTATGACAGTTTAATCATAGGCCATTGCATCAATAACGCCTTTTGCGTCGTTAGCTGTCTTTCCACAAAAAATAACGCTCCGGTCAGTCCATGTGACGCAGCGAATCCCATGGTCAATCTCTTGAACAGTTTTCTACTCGGAATAACCAACCTTCTGCCCCTCTTTCTGCGATCGATACCTCCCCTGTAGGCAGTAATACCATCTTCACTTCTACTGGCAAGTTGGTGCAAATCACCTGATTTAGCAGATTACTATTATCGTGATACATCCAATCCACAAAGTAGTGTTCCGACATCAGAGGAATAAAGTGGTCATCCAAGATATCTAAGAATGCAACCATCACAGCAAAGCTTGTAACCGCAGCCACTATAACTACAAGCATTCTTTCCGGATGTTTGTCACCATTTCGTTTCCTACGCCAGATCTGAGCACAGGAAAAGGTTATCAACATAAATTGAACCGCCAGCGCCCACACAATCAGCACCAGCAATAAAATCAGTAACAGGTAGAATGGGATAAAGATTCCTGCTGAAACCTGTGTCATCTTCTCCAGATAGATCCAGGATTCCGCTGCAGCCCGATAAGCGACGACTACACCGATAAACAATACCGCCAACTGGAAACTGATACTTTTATAAATAGTCAGTTTCATTCCAGACAAACGTAACCAGAAATACTCTGCCGATAGCAAGATACCCACAATAGCGAAGAATAACGCCTCAGGCACCTGGTCCAGAGAGGAAAAAGCTGAAAGAAAAACAGTGAGGAAGTAGCAGCCCAACATATGAGCTAACAACACACGAGGGACAATATATTTTTTACGGTCGATACCTGATTCCAATCCGATAACACTGGTTTTATGTTGGTACCATCCAATCAACCCCGCATAAAACATCCACCAGAAAAGTAGAATCGTAAGCGCCATAACTCACCTCCTGCGACCTAGAGAAAGTTGCTCTGAGCGCACAAGCCTTTGTTTTTCACAGACAAATTAAACCTTCGAGCCTTGAATCACCGGTCCTGGAAAGTTATCCAAACAGGCAAACGGTCACAGATTTTGCGCCTCTATTCAGGGCTGGCTACTTTTTAGTGTAGTGGCAAAATCGAAGTCATCGCACTTAATATCTTGAACCGAATTTATACCGGACTAACCAGTAACAAGTTACTGAATATAAAAGCCGTATTCCTGTTTCAAGGTCTCAATTAACTGAGGGTTATCACGCATAAAAGCACGAAACTCTTTAATTACGGTGGGGTATTTTTGTGAAGATAGACTCCAAAATCCGGTGGCATGAGGCAGATCTGGGTCAAATACGATAGGACTCTGCTTATTCGTACCTCCCTGCCTCTGCCAATAATAACGCGCTATTTTGATATTAACGTAGGCACCATCTACGCGACGGTTTATCACTTGGCGATACAAACCATCGTAGCCAATTTCCTTAACTTCAATTTTACCCGCCTTGATTGCATCCAGATACTGGTAGGCTGTAAAGCCCAGTGGTAATCCCATCCGTTTCAGGGCTTCCAGGCCTTTACCTTTATTCTCCGGTAGGACCACAACCCCATCGGTGAACTCCAACATAGGTGCATACTGAATATCCAAACCTTGCTTAAGATCCACCACCCAGTAAGGATGATCTGGAAAAATGAAATCCAATTGTCCTTCAACAAACATACGATCCCGGCGTTTCAGCGGATAAACCTGATAATCGAAGTGGTAACCTTTTTCAGCAGCAAAGCGCTCCAAAATGGCTTTTCCCAAACCTTCATAGCGATTGTTTTTAAACTGAGAGTAAGGCATGAAATGCTCATAATCCTCGACACCAATGCTAAATACTCTCTTCTCAGCTCCCTGAGTATGTATCGCCAGAGTACAACCTACAAACATCACTATCAAATGTGTTTTTATCGCTTCCAACCAAGCCATCAAAGCTATCAAATCCCGCTCAACATACAGAAAATTTATAAGCACACACAAAGGTTTCTCAAATGACAAAGTGCCTGATCCTCCTGCCGCTGGCCGAAGAATATCGAAGCACTTTTATGGTGCTGTATCGTTTCAGTATTACACGTGAAAAGGGTTATTAAACGTCAATTTTCGACGCATTAAGAAAAAACTTTAATCCCCTCACCAAAAGCTCAGTAATAGGCTGTAATCGACGAGCTAATCAAGCCTCTCTAATTCTACACCAAGCCCCTGTTACCGGTTCACTACATATAAGCCTAATGTCGGACACAAACGATTCATCCAGTAAGCCACACCCGACAGACCAATTCGCACTTCATCTCGCTGCCTTTTGATACCTTCTATCGCCTGCCTGGCAACACTCTCTGCAGTCATGGCTTTGACAGTATCTGGCAGCCCTTCTTTATGAAATGGCGTATTTACCAGAGGTGGCATCACTTCTATTACTCGAAGTGATCGATCTTTGGTCTGCTGACGCAGGCTTTGAGTAAAACTGTGCAGTCCCGCTTTAGCTGCACAGTAGAAAGGGCTGGTGGCCTTAGGGTTATAGATTAGGCCCGTAGTGACATTCACCAGAACAGATTCAGGCCGTTTCATCAGACGCGGTAAAGCTTCTAATGTCATCCCAATATGAGCTTCAAGGTTGTGCTGCAGTTCCAGCTCGTAGTCCTCAAACTCATCACTCTCAAAGTGAAGCACCTGCCTATCGGTAAGATCCTGTCGCCCCTGCCAACCCGCATTATTGATTAACATATCAAACTCAGGATAAGTCTCGTCCAACCAGCGGAAAAATGCCTGGCGCTCCTCTTTTTGGGCAATATCGATACTAAAAGTTGAGATGCCCTGGGCTTCCAGGGTCGCTAACTTCTGTTTATCTCTGCCAAGAACCACAACAGTATTACCGGCCTTTAATCGCCGAACTAATTCCAAGCCAATGCCAGAACTACCGCCACTAATCACAATGGTTTTGCCGATAATATCTTCAGTTTTCATAAGTAGTCTCCGTGTGTTTTAAAACACAATAACCACTTAGATATCGAGGAACATTAACAACGGTTAAAACAGACAAAGCTTTCCTCTATCTAATCTCTTGCTAGCCTCTTTGTTGTTTAGCTTATGCTACGTCTCTGTTTGACCGGCTTTTGAAAAGGATTGATCACACCGCTTTACTGCTGTTTTTGATAAGCATGCTGGATACCTAAGCGAGCACGTATACGGGACAGAGATACCTCAGATATCCCCAAGTAGGACGCGATATGATAGTTGGGTAGGTTTTGGTTCAGCTCTGGCCACTCACTGACAAATTGTTGATATCGTTCTGTGGGTGATAACAGTAAAAGATCTGCTTCACGGGCTTCTTTTCGTAGAGCCAGGCGAGTAATCAACAGCTCTCTTATTTGACGCCAAACAGGATATTCTTCCGCCAAAACAGGTAGTCTGGCATAAGGAAGGTTCAGACAATGAACATCTGTCAGGGCATCACAGCCAAAACGTGCGGGCACCTTCTGCTGTAAAGACGACAGACTGGATGCGACATCACCACACTGCAGAAAGGATTTATTAAAGCGATTACCATCGGGTTTGGTGTAATAGTGGCAAGCTACACCTTGCACCACAAAACGGATCTGATCGGTAATATCACCCGCAAAAAAAATGGACTCTCCCACTTGATATCGCGACTGACTGGAAATATCCAATGCCGCTTGCCAAGAGGTATCATCCAGCTCAACCAAGTGTGAAAAATAACTTTTTAACGCTTTCAAAACTTGTCTTCCTATACTTCATCAATCGCTTTAAGCCGCTATCGTTAGCTCAG
>CAYFGP010000210.1:0-8506 GCA_964342385.1 uncultured Oleiphilus sp.
CAACTATCCGTCAAGATAGCGAATAGTTGAGAGGGGGCTGAATAGTTACAAACCAATTAACACAAATAAGGAATGCTATAGTGACATCGCCAGACGGGTACCCTGATCAATAGCCCGTTTTGCATCCAGCTCTGCTGCCACATCTGCACCGCCAATCAACTGATAGGGTTTATTCAGGCCTTCCGTTAAAGCGTGGGCGGGTTCCTGGCCGGCACAAATAATCACACTATCCACCTCCAGTACCTGAATCTCATCCGCCACCCGGATATGTAGACCCTGATCATCAATTTTTAGATATTCGCAACCAGGAAGCATATTCACACCTTTATTTTTTAACCCGCTACGATGAATCCAGCCGGTGGTTTTACCCAGCTTGCCACCCACTTTGGATTTTTTCCGTTGCAGCAACCAGATCTGACGTTCGCCGTTAACCGCTTCAGCCTGCACGCCTTCAATACCGCCGCGTGCCGTCAGAGTCATATCAACACCCCATTCTTTCATAAAGGCCGGGATATTCTGGCTGGTGGCTTCACCTTTATGCAGCAGGTATTCAGAAACATCAAAACCGATGCCACCGGCACCAATAACCGCCACCTTCTGTCCTACGGGCTGCTTATCTCTTAATACATCGAGATAGCTCAGCACCTTGTCATGCTCAATGCCCTCAATATCTGGTGTGCGTGGACGGATTCCGGTGGCCAGAATCACTTCATCAAAGTCACTGGCATTCAGCTGCTCCACAGTAATTGGGCTGTTTAATTCCAGTTTGACGCCACTCAGTGTCAGTTGCTTTCTGAAGTAACGCAGAGTTTCATAAAACTCCTCTTTACCGGGGATCTGCTTGGCGATATTAAACTGACCGCCGATCTCACTGGAGGTATCAAACAGCGTGACATCATGGCCCCGCTGAGCGGCTGTGACTGAAAATGCCAGACCGGCTGGCCCCGCACCGACAACCGCAACTTTCTTTATCTCAGTCGCATCCGTCATGATCAGTTCCGTTTCATGGCAGGCTCTTGGATTCACCAGGCAGGAGGTCATTTTGCCGTTAAAGGCATGATCCAGGCAGGCCTGATTACAGCCAATACAGGTGTTAATTTCATCGGCCCGGCCCTGCTCCGCTTTCTGCACAAATAAAGGATCTGCCAGGAAAGGGCGTGCCATAGAAATCATATCCGCATCACCACGGGTCAGTACCTCTTCCGCAACTTCCGGCGTGTTAATACGATTAGAGGTAATCACCGGAATTGTCAGATGTTCACGGAATTTGGCGGTCACCCAGGTAAAGGCAGCGCGTGGCACCTTGGTGGCAATCGTTGGAATACGGGCTTCATGCCAGCCGATACCGGTATTAATAATGGTGGCACCGGCCTGTTCAATGGCCTGGCCTAGCTCAAGGGCTTCTTCAAAGGTACTGCCACCTTCGACCAAATCCAGCATCGACAGGCGGAAAATAATAATAAAATGCTCACCGACCGCTTCACGGGTACGGCGAACGACTTCAACCGCCAGACGCATACGGTTTTCATATTCACCGCCCCACTGGTCATCACGATGATTGGTCCGTCGCGCCAGGAACTGGTTAATAAAATAACCTTCAGAGCCCATGATCTCGACACCGTCATAACCACCGATCTGAGCATATTTGGCCAGCTGCACAATATCGTTAATTTCGTTATCGATCTCGTTTTCGTCCAGTTCACGGGGTGGGAACGGATTAATAGGTGCCTGTATCGCGGAAGGGGCCACTGACTCAGGGTTAAATGCATAACGCCCGGTATGCAGAATCTGCATGCAGATCTTACCGCCTTCTGCATGCACTGCATCGGTAATCAGTCGGTGATTGGCGGCCTGCTCGTCATCCTGAATAATATTGGTCATCGGGTGAGTGGCCGCATGCGCACTGGGGCCAAAACCGCCTGTCACAATAAGACCTACACCGCCTCGGGCGCGCTCAGAGAAAAACGCCGCCATGCGCTCCAAACCATTTTTTTCTTCTTCCAGGCCGGTGTGCATTGAGCCCATCAGGACGCGGTTCTTCAGGGTAGTAAAGCCCAGATCCAGTGGCTCTAGCAGCTTAGGGTAATGTGCATTCATTGGTATCACCTCATCATATTTCTTGTTCTACAGGGCATCAGGCCGATGGCGATAGCCCTCCATATGCAATGAGCGGAGTTTTGCAGCTTTCTCCGTCCCCCTCCTTATCATTTGTTAAGGCGGCCTCAGAAAGGCCTGCCCATAATCCAGAGCCAGAGAACAACAAGAACAGTGAGGAGATGGATATGACGTATCAGGTTCCGTTACAGGATATGGCGTTTCTGGCCCGCAGTCAGGACACTGAACCGCAAGCGTTATTGCTGAATGAAGCAGCCAGAATGGCACAACAACAATGGCTGCCGACTAACGCCACTGGCGATACGGAGGGCTGCCAGATAAACGATGGTAAAGTGGAGCTGGCACAGGATATTGTTCAGGTCTTCCGCCAGTATGCTGAGGCAGGCTGGATGGGACTCACGCTACCGGAACGCTGGGGAGGTCAGCAACAGAGTGAAGTAATGGGCTCTTTTGTTGCAGAAATGCTGACCTCATCGAATCACGCCCTGTCGATGTTACCTGCACTGACTATGTCAGCCTGTCGCGCCATTATTAGTCACGGCAGTGAGTCTCTGCGAGACACCTATTTGCCACCGATTATTGCTGGTCGCTGGACTGCCACCATGTGTATGACAGAAGCCCATTGCGGTAGTGATCTGGGCCTAGTGCGCAGCAGAGCAGAAGCCGATCAGGACGCGTATCGTATCCACGGCAGCAAAATTTTTATCTCTTACGGCAGCCATAATGCCAGTGAAAATATTATTCACCTGGTATTAGCCCGATTGCCGGATGCTCCCGCAGGTGTGAAAGGTTTATCCCTGTTTTTAGTCCCGGAAAAACTTCAGGATTCTGCCGGGTTATGGCAACAGGAGAACGGTGTTCACTGCATCGGTATCGAAGAAAAAATGGGCATTCATGCCAGCCCCACCTGCGCACTGAGTTTTGAAAATGCTAAGGGCTATTTAGTTGGTGAATCCCATAGCGGCATTAAAGCTATGTTCACCATGATGAATGAGATGCGCCTTGGCACTTGCCTGCAAGGTGTTGGTTTAAGTGAGCACAGTTATCAGAAAAGTCTGGCTTATGCTAAAGAGCGCCTGCAAATGCGTAGTCTGTCTGGTGTGAAAAATCCAGATAAAGACGCTGATGCGATTATCGAGCACCCTGACGTGCGCCGTATGCTCTTAAGCCAGAAAGCCTTTGCGGATGGCGGTCGGGCATTAGCCAACTACTGCGCCCATTTACTGGATCAGTTACACCAGAATTCTGAGGATAAAGACACGCGACTGTTACTGGAACTGTTAACCCCTATAGCTAAAGGCTTTTGTACTGAAACCGGGCTGGAAAGTGCCAGTTATGCCATTCAGATTTATGGTGGTCACGGCTATATTCGCGAAAATGGCGTGGAGCAGCTGTATCGGGATGGCCGCATCGCAACTCTGTACGAAGGCACCACAGGTATTCAAGCACTGGATCTGTTAGGCCGGAAGGTACTGGGTAATCAGGGGGCCAGCCTGAGAATCTTCACTAAACAAATTCATCTGCTCTGTAAACATAATCTGGAACATCCACGTCTGGCGAAGCTAGCTTCTGCTCTGTATATCTTTGCCAACGAATGGCCTGAACTGAGTATGAGTATAGGCATGAAAGCGATGCAGAATCATGATGAAGCCGGAGCCGCCTGTGTCGATTATCTGATGTACTCGGGTTACATAGTACTGGGCTATTTCCATCTTAAAGCTGCTCTTGAGGCCGACAGTTTAATGCAGGAAAACCAGCAGACATTCTCAGAAGATTTTCTCCAGCATAAAATCCAGCTAGCCCACTTTTATTTTCAGAGGATTCTGCCAAAAACAGTAACTCATAAAGCTCTGATGCAGGCCGATCTTTCCAGTCTTGATCCGGTTTGGTCGGATATTTGATAGAGGGTGTGATAAGACGAGAGAGAAGCAGCGTCGGCAAGAGTGATAGGAAATAGCTCTTAGGGTTTCTGGAACTTCTGGATAGAGCCTATAGAGAGAGGGAGATGTCTGTAGGGCTAAAAGGGGAGAGCTAGAAGGGGAGGAGCAGTGCATTGAATCATTTTTGTTTCGCTTACTAATTTTTGCTTGCGTCAAATAATGTCTATTTATATCAAATGATAAATTAAATCCGTTTGTATTAACGCCGTTTTAGTATGCATTTATATGTATTGGAAGATATGCTTGGCTCTGAGTAAATTGATAGCTCTATTATTTTTATTAATTGTTGCGCTTAGTTGTTATTTTGTTGCTTTTTGTAAATAAAGTATTCGTAATATTAGTTTGTAAATCTAGAAGCTTAATAGCCACAAACTTTCGAGTATAGAGAATACTGAAATACAAATATTTCGCTAAATAAGCACTCACATAAAAGTTTCTCTATAACAAAGCGCTTCCTGCTTCAGCTATTGGCCGAAGAATATCGAATACTTTTGTGCGAGTGTTTATAAAAGGATTTTTAAATGCTACTTAATATGATTAAAAAACTATTTGCCCCGCAAGAGATGAATGCTAATGGTGCCGCAGCAGCAATCAACTCGGTAGATAGTGTTTCTTTTGATAGTTACAGCTCGGTGGCATCGAAGGATGATATCTACTACTGCTTCCGCTTACTGCTGGGGCGTAACCCTTCAAAAGAAGAATGGACAGGGCATTCCAGCGCCCTGGAAGGTCAAGCGATCAAAGATGTGATGCTGTCCTACTTGACGTCGACAGAGTTCAAAAATCGTAGTTTGGGGGTGGTCGATGTCGATAATATCAAGCTAATTGAGCTTGATGGTTATAGCATGTACGTGCCTGCCAATGATCCTCATGTGGGTAATCCCATCGCCAAAAATGGGGTTTATGAACCTCATATTACAAACTTTGTAAAAGCTAATCTAAGTGAAGGTGATATCTTCTTTGATATCGGTGCCAACATCGGGTATTTCACCTTTCTTGCATCATCTATTGTGGGAGAACACGGTAAGGTTTATTCATTTGAGCCGTTCTCAGAAAATATAAAGATGCTATCCATTAATAATATGGAAAGTAAGCTGGATAATATTAATATCTATCCTTTCGCAGTATCTAACTCTGATAATCTATGTTTGTTTGATAATTCAGGTTCAAACGGATTTATCAGACCCATGAGCGACAAACTAAGCCGAGTTATGGATAGCACACCGGTATACTCTGTCGCACTGGATCGCTTGCTGGGTAATGTAGATAAAGTCGACTTCATCAAAATTGATACCGAAGGGGCTGAATATCTGGCGCTTTCCGGCGCGAAAGAGATTCTGGTCAAACATACGCCTACAATCGTTTCTGAGTTTTCACCTGAAGCCCTGCTGGCAACAAGTGGCGTAAACTATGATGAGTACTTAAAGCTATTACTGATCAATGAAAAGTACCAGCTGTACGCATTCGAAGGCCATAAGCTGATTGCTTGTGGCAGAAACTTTGATCAGCTGATGGCAGTTTTTACCCGCAGCAATGCAGAGCATATTGATATTGTTGCATCACCTAATCAGCTGAAATAATAACTCTCTTTACGCCCAAGCAAGTGCTGTCTTTACATAGTATTCTGCAAGAGAGATTTCCGTCCATTTACTAAAAACTTTGCACTAGTAACGTGATGAACTCTCTGCCAGGAGGGTTCACCACGTTCATTCCAAATAGAATTAACTCCGTCAGAGTAGTGGTCTCTTAGCTCTTTTTTTGTCTAGGGTATCCTGAATTACTGTACTTGAGTAAGTACTTTCATAGAGGTTCTCATAACGGAAGGTATTGTGAGGTCTTATAGACTCAAATATTAATAAAGCATTAGTGAAAGGGGCGCTCTTTGTCCATTTGTTTATCAAAGCTGTTCAATTTTTTGAAATATGATCGCCATTGGTTATTTGAGTTTATATGGCGGCACATAGTGTCGACATTGCTTGGCTGTAAGTTTTCCTAAATAATGGATGTTCTGATCTATTTTTGGAGTCTTATATGGAACTTATCAATGCAGAGCAGTTACAAGAAATAATGCCTCATGCCAGGCCAGAGAATATTCATTTATACCAGAATGGCCTTAATAAAGTATGTGGTAATTTTGAAATTAATACACCGCTTCGAGTTGCCCATTTTCTGGCTCAGGTTGCCCATGAAAGTGGTTCTTTGCGTTATGTGTCAGAAAACCTGAATTATAGTGCAAAAGCACTCCGGGCTGTTTTTGGTAAATACTTCCCAACAGATTCAGATGCTGAGGAGTTTGCTCGTCAACCAGAAAAAATTGCTAACAGAGTTTACGCGAATCGTATGGGTAATGGTGATGAGGCAACGGGTGATGGTTGGAGTTATCGTGGTCGGGGGTTGATTCAGCTGACCGGAAAAGAAAATTATCAACGCTTTTCACAATCTATTGGTCAGGATACGGTAGCGACCCCTGACCTGTTGGTAACAGATCCTGATCTGGCTGTGGCCACTGCAGGTTGGTTTTGGGACTCTCGCGATCTGAATACATTTGCGGATCAGGATGACATTAGGCAGATTACTCGCCGTATTAATGGTGGTTATCATGGACTGGAAGATCGTGAAGAATATCTGTCCAGGGCTAAAAGTGTTTTAGGTGTCTGAGCCCTGAATAATTATTCCTTTCTGAATAAAGGGAGTGTAGGGTATTTATTTCTACTCATTGATATAAGCACTCACACAAAGTTTCTTTATAACAAGGTGCACCATTCCTCAGTCGTGGCCGAAGAATGCAGAAATGTTTTTGTGTGAGTGTGTATTAGGTGACTCCGGTTGTGTTTTTCTTACATTATGCAAACATAAAAATCTTGGATTCGATAAATTGATGAGACGGTTTTTATGGAGTTTTCCAGACTTTGGAGGAGCGATAAATATCAGGGAATTGAGTTGCTCAAAGCCTCCTTTCAACGTTTCTCTTTCTCTCGTCATTGGCATGATGAGCTGTCTATTGGTGTGATAGAAAAGGGGGCTGAAGGTTTAAACTATCGCGGTGACAGCCTGATCATTCCTGAACAGCAAATTGTGGCAATTAACCCTGCGGAGGTACACACAGGGTTTGCAGGCTGTGATTCTGGTTGGACGTATCGAATGTTTTATTTTGATACGCAGCAGATTGCCAGTGTGCTTGATAAAGATCCCGCTACGTTTTTGCCATTTATTTCTCAACCTGTCATTGATGATGCTGAGCTTTATCAGCGATTGCTGCTGTTGCATGCATCATTTGATGAACCTGCAATGGATCTGGCACAGGATTCCCTACTGGTGCTTGCTTTGGATGCTTTATTTCAGCGTCATGGCAGCAATCATAGTGAGCCAAAAATCCAGAAGGGTGACACAGTTAAAACTCAAAAGGTATTTGAATTCCTCTCCGATAACTGGCAGGGAAACCCTTCGCTTGATCAGTTAATAGGGCTGACCGGATTGAGCAAATATCAGGTGATAAGACACTTTTCTGCTCAGTACGGTATTACGCCTCACCAGTTTTTGTTGGGTAAAAAAATCATTCAGGCAAGACACTTGTTATCTCAGGGCTGGAGCTGTGCTGATGCGGCCCTTGAGTGTGGTTTTTTTGATCAGAGCCATATGAACCGTAACTTTAAAAAAGCGTATGGCCTAACGCCCAAGCAGTACGGTCGACGGCTCTAGTCTGCAATTCTGTACAAGAAATAATATGGCAGAGCTTTACTCTATCTCTGTGTTTTTACAGCGGAGTTAAAGTGATGAGTTTTGTTCTATTGTGGTTGGGCGTCATGTTTCCTCTGGTGTTCAGTCCAGGGCCAGCCAATATTGTTTTTGCAGCTTCAGGTGCTGGAGTCGGATTCAGACGTTCTTTACCCCTGGTGTGTGGTGTAGATTTAGTCTTTGTTCTGAAGTCAGCCTTGATTGGCTATGGTGCAGGTCAGCTACTCAGTGAATACCCCGAGGTATTGAATGGGTTGCAGTTGCTTGGAGCAGGTTATCTTTTTTATCTGGCTTTTGGCTTTCTGAAGCGTACTGTGGCTTCAGGTAATCAGCAGGCATTTTTACAGCTCGGCTTTTTTGACGGTGTTGTGATTCAGTTGCTGAATGCCAAGGGATGGATAATGGTCGTCCTAATGTTCAGCTTGTTTGTTGAACCAGCAAAAGAGTTTGCAGGTTCATATGCTGAACTCAGTTTGATAACGATGTTATTTATACTCAACGTACTAACGCATCTTGCCTGGGTTATGTTTGGTGATCTTTTTGCACGAATGACCGGAGGGAGCAAAGGGGCTCAATGGCAGGGATACTTTTACTTTGGCTGTCTGCTTATAGTGGCCTGTTGGTTGTTAGTGGATAACCCTATCTGGAAGAGCTTCATTTAATTTCTCTGTCTGAAGGTCGTATTTATACACACTTACACAAAAGTGTTTCGATAT
>CAYFGP010000211.1:0-8498 GCA_964342385.1 uncultured Oleiphilus sp.
TGAAGCATGAAGCCATTGGCTAAAGAGAAACTTTTGTGTGAGTGCTTATTTTTGGCTTCCTTTAAAAAAGAGTGGTGCAGGACACCACTCTCAAAACATCTAAACCCGTTTAATGAGGCGATTGTTTCTCATGCGATCTGTCTAGATGGGTATTGGAGTAGAGCTGAAAAAAACGTGTTTTGATCGTTACCTAGCCTCCTGTAGTCGTTAAAAGATTCTATCGTCGCTAAAAGATCTTGCTGTTAAAAAAAGGCGGTGATCACTCAGTTGCTCAATGAGCACCGCCTCTAAACAATTATTGAAATATCGCGCTTAAAGTAGATTCATCTGGTAATCGGCGATCAGACGCAGGTCTTCCAGATCACCCACGCCACCAATCTGAACATCGGCGTAACGTAGTTTCAGTTTCAGGCCTTTGGCGGCACCGCTTTGAATGATGTACTGGCTTTCAAGGTTTAGTTCTTTGTCGGTTACGGTCTCGTTACCGGCTTTGTAGTCGCCTTCGGTATAGCGAGCCATCAGACTCAGACCAGGGATATTGGAAGAGCGGTAATCGACACGCAGTTGTAGGGAATCCTGGTTCGGATTGTAGAAGTCCAGAATTTGTACGGAGTTCCAGGACCACAGTACCGTTCTGTCATTGTTGAAGCCGTCCCAGCTTGGGTCGTATAGGTCGTCACCCACGGTTTGGAAGGATAGGGTGTAGGTAAAGTCACCGCTGTTCAGGCTAGCGGCGATATTGCTCAGGCTGGTATCAAATTTACCGTCAGCGCCAGTGCCATCGGCCAGGTTGGATTTGTCGCCAATGCCTTTCGCCATGTAGTGATAGGCATCCAGTGCCAGGCTGGAGTCGCCCAGTGGTAGTTCATAGCTGGCGTTAATAAAGCTCTGCTGTTTTGCATCTTTTAAGCGACCGTGAGATAGGTGTAATCCCAGGCCATTTTCCAGACGAGTACTGGCACCCAAAATGGTGATGCCATCACCGTCTGCGGTGTACTTCTCAAAGCTATCGCTACCTGTGGTCGCGACGCGATCACTGTAGATACCGTACAGCTTTACGTCAGACAATTTGACGTGGCCGCGAACGGCCTGACGGGTGCTGGGCTCAGAACGGCCATCGGTATCCATCAGCAGTGGTGAGATCACACGCATACGACCAATGCGCACTTCGGCGTTATCGCTGGGCTTAATCTTGATATTGGCTTGACCGATCTTGGTAAAACCATCACCGTTTTCATCCAACAGTGGAATGCCTGCGGTGTTTTTATCCGCATGCAGTTTAAAGATGGAGTAGAAGGAAGCATCCACTCCAATCAGGTCGTTATACAGCGGTGATTGATAGTCCAGACGTAGGGTCTGACTCATCTCTTCACTGTCTTCAGGGCCAAAGTGGCGGTCTACCTGGCCGAAGTGGGTACGGGCCGTTAAGGACAGACTGTGTTCGTCTGCTTGAGCCGGTACGGATAGGGCTGCCAGAGTCGCTAATGCGATGGATTGGGATAGGACTTTTTTATTCATCGTTGTTTCCTTGTGGTCATTTGCTTACAAAAGGGCAAATTTAGGACGCAGCAACCCTATCCCTTCTTAACGGGAAGAAGGGCTGCTGAGTGGTTGTTGTTTTTTTAAGTGTCTAGCGGGTGCTGTGTCGTAGCTAACTTTCGTAGCTGACTAGCCTCTGAGTTGTTAGTGATTGGTGGTTGTCGGAGGTGCTTTTTCCTTTTCAGGTAGAGTGGCTTCAGCGACAGGTTTTTCGTTAGTAACTGTTTCTTCAGTGATATCCGTTTCTTTGTTAACAGCCGATGTTTTGTTAACAGAAATATTGGCAGTAGGTGCTGGCTTAATTGAACTCTCTGCATCTGCCTCATTTTCTGTCGTCGGCCCCTTGGTTCTAAAGACATTGAACAGAGTAAACAGGATTGCGGTCAGGGTGATCAGGATCAGAATCAGAGCAATGGGGCGTTCCAGAAAGATCATCAAAGAACCGTCACTGATGGTGAGTGACTGCACCAGGCGATATTCCAGAATAGAGCCTAGTACGATACCCAGAATCATAGGCACCATCGGCAGTCCCAAGCGGCGACCGATATAGCCGAAGATGCCAAAGAACAGGGCGATCCAAACATTGGCTAGATCAAGATTGATCGAATAGGTGCCGATCAGGGCCAGGCTGAGAATCAGAATGCCCAGAATACGGTTATCAATACGGGAGATCAGATAAGACCAGCGTGACATTCCCAACAGGGCGACAAAGATAAACAGGTTCATCAGCATCATGGAGATATAGATGCCATAAACCAGATCACCACTGGTGGTAAACAACTGAGGGCCAGGGAAGACGTTGTGCACCATAAACACACTCATCATCATGGCGGTCAGCGCTTCCCCTGGAATACCCAGCGCGAGCAGTGGTACCAAAGCTGCACCGGTTACTGCGTTATTTGCGGTTTCAGAGGCGATCAAACCTTCAGGATTACCCTTACCAAAACTTTCCGGCTCTTTAGAGGCTTTGCGGGCACTGCTGTAAGAGAAAAACTGGGCTAGAAACTCACCGACACCCGGTAAGACACCGATACCGACACCAAAGGCACTGGAGCGCAGCAGAGTCTTCGGGTATTTAAATACTGACTTAATGCCTTGCCAGTCGATACCGGATTCCGATTTGGGTTTCGGAATATTTGGGGTGTCATGGTCTTTGTGATCTTTGGAGTGACCAGACTCCAATAGAATTAAAGCCTGAGCGATAGCAAAGACACCCAAAACCACAGGTACCAGGGGAATACCGTTTAACAGTGAAGTCACACCAAAGGTATAGCGCGGTACAGCACTGGTGGTACCCAGACCTATAGTGGTAATAAACAGCCCGATACCCACCATCATCATTGCTGCCAGCATCTGGCCTTTATGAGCAATCACGACTAGCACCAGACCGAATAGCGTAGCCGCAGCAAACTCAACCGCACCAAAGTTTTTGGCGACCTGTGCCAGCATACTGGCGGAGAAGGTTAGGGCGATCACACTGATCAAACCACCGACCAGTGATGAGGTAAAGGCAATGGTCAGGGCGCGTTTAGCCAGCCCTTTTTTGGTCATAGGATAGCCGTCGTAGGTACTGAGTACAGCGACGGCGGTGCCCGGTGTATTGATTAAAATGGCAGGGATGGCACCGGCATACCAGGCACCACAATAGATACCCAGCAGAATAGACAGACCTGCCAGGGGCTCCATATTAAAGGTGGCCGGTAGCAGTACCGCAATGGCGGCGGCTGGGCCTAAACCGGGGATGGCACCGACAATAATGCCGATCAGGCTTCCGGCAAACAGGCAGAGTAGTACCGGTAGCTGGGTAACCGCATCGAAGCCTTGCAGTAGGTTTTCAATAAAAAATTCCATAACAGAATACCGTTCAGGGGCTTATTATTTTTTGCTGTTGCTAATGTTGTCTTGTTAGTTCGTTGGGTCTTGGGTCGTGGTGTTTGATGAATTAAAACAAAACACTACTTAGCCAGGATTCTGGGAACCAGACATCTAACCCCTGGATAAATAACAGGTAGAGCAAGCTGGTGCAGGCCAGGGATTGCACCAGTAGTCGAATACCGCGAAAGCCCACCAGAAACATGGCTACTGTCAGAAAGAGAAAGCTGGAGACAAAATAGCCCAACAGGGGAATCAGTAAGCAGTAGGCGGAAAACAGGAGGAGTAAAACCGTCACCAAACGCATCTTAGGTGGCGTGTGTTGGATATCCATATCCAGAATAATGCGGACATTGCCCAGAGACTTAACCGCCAGGGCCAAGGCGCTGATCAAAGTAATACCCAGTGCGATAAAGGGAAAAAAACAGCGGCGATGTATAAATAGGGTCGTGCTTCTGAGTCTTGGGCAAGAGTTCAGGGCCAACCAACATCAAAACTCCAGCACAAACCGCCACCAGAATGGCAAATAGGGCGTTGGCTCTCTGAATCGTAGTCATCTCTATCTCCAAATGCTGCAGTGGTTCTCTCTCAGCGATTATTCGCTTGTCTCTCGGATTAAGATGGGGGCTTAATCCGAGAGCGTTAAAGGACCAGGAAATCGAACCGAGTCACTATCTCATTATTTAGACAGCTTGCTGATCACACCTTGGAAGGTTTGAGTCTCTGTCGCGATCTGAGCGTTGGTTTCAGGTGCATCCATGTAGTACACGTGGGAACCACTGGATTTGGCAAACTCCAGCACGTCAGGCTGTTGCAGTGCATTTTGGAAAGCCGCAGTCAGCTTATTGATCGCTTCAGCCGGTACATTTTTCGGTGCAAATAGGCCCGCCCAGATAGAGGTCTCCAGACCGTATACTTCTTTCATGGACGGCGTGTTTGGCAGTGGAGAAACACGGTCATTGGTCATGGCGATCAGGGCTTTGGTATCTTTGTCCTGACGTACGCTGTTGCTTTCCGGGATGGTGATAATGTCGGCATCACGATTCGCCAGTACCAGAGTATTCACCGCATCCAGGGCAACGATACGCTCGAAGTCAAAACCTTCTTTTTCCGCAATAAGGTTCGCCACCAGAGAGGGTACGCCCATCTTGGCAAAGGTACCCAGAGTGACGCTGTTACCTTGGCCAATATACTGTGCCAGCTCTTTCACTGAGCTATAAGGTGCGTCGGCTCTGACTGCCAGGGCAAAAGGGTAGTCCAGGAACAGCCCAATCGGCTGGTAGTCTTCGGTTTTATAGGGTGCGTTACCCAGCAGCGGGTGAGTGATCGCAGGGCCTTGGGTCAGAATACCGATGGTATAACCATCAGGGCGGGCATTGATCATGGCGGTTGCACCGATCACACCACCGCCACCCGGGCGGTTGATCACTTTCACGGGCACCCCCAGTTCTTTTGACATATGTTTTGCGGCTTTACGCATCACAATGTCTTCAGAATCACCGGGAGGCCAAGGGTTGATAATCTGGATGCGGCGCTCTGGGTATTCGGCCCAGGCTTGGCTAACCAGTGCCAAGGCGGTAAACGCCGCCAGTACAAACGAGAGTGTTGCTTTCATTATGCTTTGCATGATGTGGTTCCTTGTTATTTTTATCGCTTTGGCATCACACAGGGTGATGCCGTTTTTATTAAATTTTAGGAGCTGGTGCTTGTTGTTATTTGAAACGGTTATCCGAAACTAAGAGGCTTTCGCTTTTCAGCCTCTTAGTCTTTAAATCTCTTGGCCTGTTAACCCCTAGACCTTTTAGCCTTTGAGCCATTGATAGGTGGCATCCAGTGCTTCGGCTGTTTTAGAGACTATGGCGTCAATCTGCTCGGGTTGAGTAATCAGTGGTGGTGCAAAAGCCAGGGTTTCACCGGCAATCGGGCGAATCAGTAAACCCTGCTGTTCGGCAAAGTCACATACCTTACTAGCCGTCACCTGAGGCTTATCAAAAGGTGCTTTAGTGGCTTTATCTTTTACCAGTTCAATCGCCCCTAATAGACCGACACCGCGCACGTTGCCGACTAATGGGTGATCACTGAATTGCGCCAGCTGTTGCTGCATATAGCCGCCCACATCACGCACTTTCTGCACGATGTTTTCTTCCTCATAAATCGCCAGAGCTTCTAGGGCCACGGCGGCACAGGTCGGGTGACCGCCGTAAGTGTAGCCATGGCCAAAGGTACCGATCTTTTCACTTTCAGAGCGCATAGCCTGGTAGACAGAGTCAGAAATCAGTACGGCAGAAATTGGCATATAAGCGGCGGATAGGGCTTTAGCGCAGGTGATCATATCGGGTTCCATCCCCACGGTCTGGCTGCCCCACATATTACCGGTACGACCAAAACCACAGATCACTTCATCAGCGATCAGCAGGATGTCATGTTGTTTCAGCAGTGCCTGTACTTTCGGGAAATAGTCTGCCGGTGGAATCACAACACCACCTACACCCAGTACTGGCTCCGCAAAGAAGGCGGCGATATTATCCGGGCCTTCCTCTTCAATCAGACGGGCCAGATTGGCGACCAGTCTGTCGGTAAATTCGGTTTCGGTTTCACCGGCTTCGGCAAAACGGTAGTAGTGCGGGCAGTCGGTATGCAGTACCCAGTCAAACGGCAGGTTAAAATCACTGTGCATATGAGGTAGACCGGTCACACTGGCAGTTGCCAGGCCGGTACCGTGATAACCCCGGACACGGCCAATCACTTTTTTCTTGCTGGCGTTGCCGTTGGCGTGATGGTAGTACCAGGCCAGTTTAATGGCTGTATCGTTGGCCTCACTGCCCGAGGACTGGAACAGCACCTTGGACATGGGCACAGGTGCCAGTTCGATCAGCTTCTCTGACAGGGCAATGGTCGGTTCATTCGAGCGATGGGCAAAGGTCTGGCCATAAGGCAGCGCCTGCATCTGCTTTAGTGCGGCATCGATCAAACGCTGTTCACTGTAACCCAGGGATGCACACCATAAGCCGGACACCCCTTCGATATACCCTTTACCCTGATCATCGTAGACATGGATACCGTCCCCCCGATTGATAATCATAGGGCCGATTTTTTCATGCGCACTCAGGTTAGTCTGTGGGTGAATCACATAGGCGATATCTTTGTCGTGCTGGGACTTTTGTTCAGAGGAGCGCGCTTGTGCTGAAGAGCTGGCTTGTTGTGAGGAAGAATTCATATCGATGCCTTTATTATCTTATTCTGTTACTGTTTTTTCTTAGCTTGATGCCGTTTTAATAACGTATTGCAGTGTTCTTAATTTCAATTTTTTTCCGGACTGTACTGCCCAGGCCTTAATGACTTAGGCCAGACGCATCATTACTGAGCGCGGTTCCATATAAGCCTCAATAGAAGCGGCTCCCAGCTCTCTGCCAATTCCGGAGAAACCGACACCACCAAACGGCAGGTTCGGGTCCAGTACGTTGTGGCAGTTCACCCAACTGATACCCGCTTGCACGTTGTCTGTAATACGATGAGCCGCCGTTAGATCTTTTGTCCACACACTGGCAGCCAGACCAAACTCGCTGTCGTTGGCGAGGGCAATCACTTCTTCTGTGGAGTCAAATGGCATCACCGTCAGTACTGGGCCAAAGATCTCTTCTTTCACCACGCGCATCTGATTATTGGCATTGGCCAGAACAGCAGGGGATACGTAGTAACCGGGACGATCCAGACGTTGGCCACCGGTTAACAACTCCGCGCCTTCTTCCTGACCTAGGGATGCATAACCTGCGACCTTATTGGCATGGGCTTCTGAGATTAATGGGCCGATCTGAGTGCTGTGTTCAAAGCCGGGTCCAATAGGCATCTGGCTCGCCATTTTGGTGATACCGTCGACGACTTCGTGGTATTTGGATTGATGGACGTAAAGGCGGGAAGCAGCGGTACAAACCTGGCCCTGGTTATAGAAGATCCCCATAGCTGCACCCTGTACAGCCTGTTCAACGGAGACATCCGGCATGATTATCATGGGGGATTTACCACCCAGTTCTAAGGTAAAGCGTTTCATGCCGTCAACGGCGGCACGGCCGATCACCTTTCCGGTAGGGACAGAGCCGGTAAAAGAGATCTTATCGATATCAGTATGGTTGATCAGGGCGTCGCCTGCCGTGTGACCAAAGCCGGTAATGACATTAACGACACCCGCTGGGTAACCAGCTTCCATCACCAATTCTGCCAGACGCAGTGCGGTCAAAGAGCTTTGTTCTGCAGGCTTTAATACGACGGTGCAACCGGTCGCTAATGCCGGTGCGACTTTCCATAACGCCATCACTAATGGGAAGTTCCATGGCACAATCGCGGCCACAACACCTACTGGCTGAGGTTTGGTATAGGCAAAAAACTCACCATCTTTTAACCGGGGTACAGAAACATCCAACGTCTGGCCGCTTATTTTAGTGGCCCAACCGGCCATATAACGGACAAACTCAATGGCGTTGTTCAGATCAGCCTGACGGGCAGCCAGCACAGGTTTGCCGTTATCGATGGATTCCAGCTCGGCCAGTTCATCGGCATGTTCGGCGATCAGATCCGCTAAACGTAGCAGCAGGCGCTGGCGTTCGGTGGGTTTCATCTTGGCCCACTCGGCACTGTGAAAACGACTTTTTGCACTGCTGACCGCCTGATCCACATCGGCAGCATTGGCGGAGGTCAGCTGACTGATCTGGCGACCGTTTGAGGGGTCATAAACCGGGATGCTTTCACCACTGGTGCCATCCTGCCATTGACCATGAATAAACAGTTTTTGCAGTCGGCCAATCAGGTCACTGTGTTTACCGACCAAAGGGTTATCAAGGCTAGAGGTCACGGGCTTCTCCACTCTATATTACAAGCCGTTCAGGCTGGATAAACTCTGGCAGGGTTGGTTGGCTTAACGACAACCAAGACCGCTACCTGGAATGATTTACAATTTATGTGTCGACCTGAGTGATATCAAAGGTGAATTTCACTAGGTGAAAACCTTCTAATGGTGAGCCAATATCTCTTCAGAGTGCGGCTTGTGTAGATACCATCTCTCCAAATCGCCTTCAACAGCCTTTTTATGCTGA
>CAYFGP010000212.1:0-8372 GCA_964342385.1 uncultured Oleiphilus sp.
CTAACCCTGATTTATTTGTAAAAAGAGTGATCAATCATCCGGGACCTGACAATTATACCTATACGGAAAGATGGGGTTTAGGGATGGTATTTGTTTCCGCTACTGGCACTGCTGTGATTGTAGAGCCTGTTGACGATCTGCTCAAATAGGGGCTGTTGTTCTACCGGGAATGGGTATCAATTAATCATTACTATTATCCGCCTTCATCTGCTGTGATGCTCTTTGTAGTGTTTCTATCAAGTCACTAGGTAAGGGGGAACAATAGTATTGTGCGAAGGAAAAGCTCACTGACTGCAGGGCCTATGTCTACTGAGTATTTTAATACCCAAATCTGACGAGTGTTGTTTATCAACTTTGTTTGAGACTTAGGGACTGACTTCTATAGAGCTTGATGTTGAGGCATGTGTAATTTAGATCAATAAGAAAAGTAAAAGTATTAGGAAAAGTAGCCCCCGGCCATATTGATGATAGCTATTGGGTGCTGGTAAACAATTAGGAAGTTGAGGATGATTCATAACGGTCACTCCATAGTGGAGCAGCCTTAAACTCTATCTTGCCGACTAAATATTTCTGCGACTTTTACTGTTGATCTTTTTGATGTTCTCTAATAAGTGTAGATAGCTTTGAGGAAAAAATGGGATATCTCAGAGGCAGGATATCCCAAAAAGCGCTTTGCTTTGTGGTGCGCTTGCAGAAAAACATGCTGGTGAATCAGCCAGCCTGTTTTGCTAGACACTAAGCTATAGGAGAATGATCTTCTTTGTTATTACGTGTGATAACAAAATCCTGTAATAGGGCTATGTAATAGATAAGATTCAGGTATTGGCGTATTTTTATGGTGACAATTCTTGTCATGGGGAGGAGGGGGCAAGAAATATTGCGAGATATGGCCGTGGTAGGCCTTTGAAGTAGACTAGGCTTCAACAGAGTAGAGAAATGGGAGCTACCGACACAGAGAGGGCGGCTTAACTTGCCGCATCAACAATCAGGTTGTTTTTCTTTAGCACATTGTAGATCTTTTGGCTGGTCTTGCCGAGTTTCCGTACATCCCCGAGGCTTGGGGCTTCATCACTGCCTAATTTATATTCCCAATCCTCTAGTTCAGAGTCCAGATATTCCATCAGCTTTTTTGGACAACCGGTGCAAGGCCCAGCACAAAGTTTTTCTGCTGGAGTATCAAAAGGAATCGCTTCTCTCACGTGATCAATAAGCTGAGTCATTGCCGTAGAGGTATCGGGTTTATTGTTGCTGATAGGATTATTATCGGCCATTCGACTCTCTTAAGTGGTTTGTCGTGCAAGGTTCTAATCATACAGCATGTTAGTACTAGAAAGTGAAGATAATGCGGCAGATATACGCTAGGATGCGGAAGAAACCAAAGCGACATGATATAGCCGCTTTGGTATGAGGTAGTAAGCTTTTGCGACAAAAAGTAACGGTAATTTGATGCTGAGTTACTGACTTAGACCTTGATGATCGATAAAGCGTACCAACGCCTGTAGCAGTTTAGAGAAGCGCTGAGCTTCAATATTACCTGCTGCTGGACTGATATAAGTGGCATTAACTTCCAGTTGCATACTGGGTATACCCCGTGCACTGGCAAACTTAGCGATAGTTTGGTGCTTAGCTGCAGGAAAACGGTTATTGGAGATACTCTTAATGCCTTCTTTATCCAGCTGGTTGATCAGGTCTTTGATCAAATGTGTCTGACCTAACAATGAGCGGTCATACATAGTGCCCAGATCAATATCATAGGAGCGGAAAGGGTGGCTGCCGTGTAGATCCAGCAAGAGTTTCGGCTTTTTTTGCTCAATCAGCTGATCCAAGGTGCGCTTAAAAGCATTGTTGTCGTAATAATTTGGATCTGACGGGCCTTCATAAGTGGTGTAGATCACGCTAGCTCCGGTCATTTCGCCAATAGCAACGGCTAAAGCGGCTGTACCACCACCGTCGGAAAAGCGTTTCTTACCTTCGCGAAAGGGACGGGTTGAATGGGGAGCCGTGATAATAACAGGTTGGTTGCCAGGAATAACTTTAAACCAGTTTTCATTGGCAGGAATCGCGACATCTTTACGGGCATTCAGCTGGTTTTCCAGAGAGATAGCGGCTGTTACTTGCTTAGGTTCAATCAGTGCTGTTTCAAGGGTGGGTTGATGAGAAAAACAGCCACTGAGAAGTAGGGTTGCCAGGGCAGCAGGCAAGAGTTTGATCAGTTTCATCCGACGTTCCTTTTTTGTCGTACATTACGAAACAGAAGTGTTCCGATATTCTCAATACAGAACGCCAGAAAATATGGCTCTTATTGTTCAGGAGGCTTTTGTTTCGTTGTTCAAGAGACGAAGGTTGTCATTTTACTGATCCAATTGCTGATGCCCATTACTCGCTATTACAGATAGTTGGGCTTGGGGCTAGAGGTGGCGATGTTCTCAGACAATTGTCCTTTTAGCCGTCAGTTCTATCCATGATGCAGACCAGATTACGTCCATTATGTTTAGCTTGATAGAGAGCCTGATCCGAACGTTTAATCATGCTGTTTATATTGTCGTGATCAGCCATTTTATAGCTTAAGCCCACACTGATCGTGATAGTGATCTCTTTACCTTGAGATCGAGTCATTACCGCTTCAGCTACTTTTTCTCTGAGTTGGTTTAGTCTCAGTTCGGCTTGCTCTAAACCTGTATCCGGCAAGAGTACAGCAAACTCTTCTCCGCCAAAACGTGCGATAAGATCGTTGTTACGGAAATGATCACTCATTATATTGGCCAGAGAGATCAGTACCTCATCACCAATATCATGCCCATGGGTATCATTAACCGCTTTGAAAAAATCAATATCGATTAGGGCAAAAGTAATTTCTTGCTGATCTTTTAATGCTATAGATAGGAGGGTTTGTGCTATTTCGGAAAAGCCTCGACGATTTTTCAACTGAGTTAAAGGATCGCTTTCTGCTAGATCTTTGAGGGCCAGTGCAAGCTGCTTTTGTTCGGTGATGTCCCGTTCAACAGCGGCAAAGTAGGTGATATCACCAAAGCTGTTACGCAGCGGTACGATATTCATATCCAACCAATAAGGTGTTCCCGCTTTGGAGTAATTGAGTATTTCTTCACGAGAGGGCTCACCTCGCAGCAGACTGTCATGAATACGAGATTTCGTGCTGTCTTCAGTATCAGGCCCTTGAAGGATTCGTGGGGTTTGCCCTAGCACTTCTTCAGGGGTATAGCCTGTAATGTCTGTGAAGGCATTGTTCACGTAAACAATTTTTGGTCCATTTTCAGTGAGGGGCTCTGCCTCTGTAACAATAACGGCGTCACTGGCGAATGAGACGATCTCTTCAAAGGGGATATCTTTCTTTTCTCTTGTGATATCCATAAAGCTGACGACAACCTGCTTGATCTCACCAGAGTTATCATACTCCGGATAAGCGTTAACCATCAGCCAGGTCGTTTGTTCGTATTGGCTATCCACAACGCCGACGATCATGCTATCGAAGGCCTGCTTGTCATTTAATACACGGTTAACAGGATATTGTTCGATAGGCAGGATTTGATTATGGCCATCTAAAAAACGCCATTCGGGATCGAACGCCGTTTTGCCAAGAATTTGTTGTTGGCTTAACCGAAGTAGTTCTAGAGCTTTAGGGTTAGCATAGAGGATCGTAGTATCCGGCGCATGAACAACAACACCCGCTTGCAGGTTTTGCAATAATGCACCAGCGTCAATTTGATCAGGCGTCATCGTTCACTCCTTTAACATCTAATTTAGCTCTATGCTATCACGATGGTGCAGGAATCCTATCTCTCTGTTTGTAATAGCAATTTAGGGTTTTTACATCAGATAAGAGTGCTAAACGGTACAGGTTAGCTGTTTTGCTGTTGTAAAAACTGATTGACTGATTTTTTCGTAACTTTACCCAGTTTCTGCATCAGAGCAAAATCTGCTGTATGAATAGCGTACTCAGTGCGCAGATCTTCAAGGATAGTAAGCCACAGAAGAGCAGTCATCTCGGCATCAGCAAGAGCACGGTGAAAGGTACCCTCAGTTGGTAATTGCTTATAGTGGACCAGGCTGGCTAGTTTATGGTTTGGGGCGTTTTGATAGATTCTACGAGAGATTAGCATCGAACAAGCAAATAAGGCATCTTCATTGCGTTGGATACGAGCCAGTTCACTGTCTAAAAATTTGCTATCAAAAGAGGCATTGTGAGCAACCAGGTTGTAACCCTGAATAAAGTCCGCAAACTCGTCCATTACTTCTTCACAGGATGCCGCATCCTCTAACATCTGATTGGTGATGCCGGTATAGTTTTCAATAAAACCGTTAATGCGACGACCCGGGTTCATCAGGCGTTGGAAGCGTTCACTGATTTGGCCGTTGTCGATACGGACTGCGCCAATCTCAATGGCTCTATCCCCCTGGTTTGGTGACAGACCAGTGGTTTCAAAGTCGAGCACGATTACTCGATCAGCAGGATGATGTTTCATATCAATAGCTTTCACATCTAACCTTGGTTTTGATCCGCAATGGGATTGCCATCGTTAAGCTCCGCGGCTTCTTCGTCCAGATCTTCAGGCTGATTAATAAACAGCAGGGGAGAAAGCTGTTCTTTGTTGGCCATAATATCGGCCAGGGTGTAGTTCTCCATGGCTGTGATAAAAGCCTGCATTCCTACCATAAGCGCTTTTCTTAACTCACAGCAGGGGGCTAACTGACAAGCCGGCGCATTACAATCAACACCATCCATATGGTTTTCCATCTGGGCAATTACCTGGCCGATATTGATATCTTCCGGTGCTTGAGCAATAGAAATACCACCGCCTTTGCCCCTTTGAGCATGGATATAACCCAGTTTCTTTAACTTGCCGACCACCTTAACCATATGGTTTTGAGACACATTATAGACTTTGGAGACTTGTTGTACGCTTGACATCTGGCCAGGAGGGAGACTAGCCAGATAGATCAGAGTTCTCAAACTGAAGTCTGTAAAGGTCGTGATTCGCATTTGTGGTCCTTAACGGGTTTTAAACGCGGCCAGCTGATGCACAATCTGCAGAGTAACCTGATTCAGCCGTTGGCCTTGATGTTGCAACTCGTTGCAATCCTGAGCATTAGAGCCGGAGAGTGCTTTTAGTACATTTACTTCATTGGCAACATCACTAACTAGTTGATGAATATAACGAATATCTACGTCGTCTTGAACTTCTTTCTCATTAATCAGCTGTAAAATGCACACAATATTGTCGCATGCCAAGTTTATCTGTTCTTGTGTTGCACTTGATTGCTCTGATAGCTGAGACAGATTGTTTGATTGCAACTGTATCTGCTGCCCTGCCTGAGAGATGGCCTCACTGATACCCGTAATAATCTGATTAATCTTATCTAAACTGTTTTGGGTGGATAAGGCTAATTGACGTACCTCATCAGCAACCACTGCAAAACCACGCCCATGTTCCCCGGCGCGGGCGGCTTCAATTGCTGCATTTAACGCCAATAAATTGGTCTGATCTGCCAGGTTATTGATCACAGAAACCACCTGGCTGATGGATTCAGCTTGTTCTGCCAGCTGGTCAAACTGATGGCTTAAAGTGCCACTGCTGAGAATATGCTCTTCGATAATCTCAACCATCTGTGCCATTGCAGTACTGGATTCCTGTAATTGGCGTTGTGTCTTGTCAACTTGGTCCTGAGTTTGTTCCGCTTTTTGATTGAGGGCCAGAGATTGTTGATCCAGCAAAGTAAATTGCTGAGCGATCTTCTCTACCCTCTGATCCTGTGTATGGATCCGTTGACTGATATCTTCTGTTTTAGCCGTTAGAGTCTTGGCAATTTCATCCGAGGTACTGGCCTGACTCTGAATATCCAACAATGCATGTCTAACGTTAAGACGAAAAGCATTAATAACCTGTAGGATATTACCCATTTCACTATTATAGCGGCTATTAACCTGACACTCCTGAGATAGATCTTTTTGCTCAAAAGCTTGCATATAGCGGGTAATTTCCCGGAGTGCATCAACACCCCAATACTTTTCATCAATGTCATGCATGATCAACAGTACTACGACAATAAACTGTAGTAGTTGTGAGTAGAGCTGTTCTGTGAAGAAAACGGCATTAACCAGTAAGGCAATAGCTCCCAGCCAATGAATTAGCCGCATTCTGAGAAAAAGTGAGTGCATAATATTCACCATCTTTGAAAATGAGTTAACTGAAGTCGCTTTTACAGATAAAGGCCGTTATGGCTCATCAGGGTTCGCGTTATAAGTTCCGCTGTTTAGCAACATCATTTTTTTCTGTGCTGAGGACCTGCTTTTGTATGGGGGGGCTAACTTTTGAGAGCAGCGCCGAAACGATGTTTAGTAGCAAATTACAACCAATGGCAACTAGAGCCGCTTTTGGGTAGAGAGAAGGCCATATTGTTAGTTGATCTGTCGTTAAACAGAAGAAGAGTGACATCACTAAGGCCACCAAAGCACTTCTGAAAACCAGGCCTATAGGCATGAATCTAAGACCTTTGTTTAGCCATTGACTGAGTGTTTTCTGAGTTGCGTTCGGTTTATTCATAACAACATCTACCCCTGTTTTATCTTTCAGGCCCCACAAGCGCGTTAGGCTGAGAAAATGTGGTGAGGAAGACGTTCCTTGAGCGTTTGCGGATGATAAGTCTCCAGCCATATAAACATCTCACGCTCTTCAAAACGTACGTGCTCTTTGAGTTTGCGGGCAAAAAGCAGCATTTCTTCAGGCTTGTCAGTTTTTAATAATTGGCGCAGTTGTTGATGGTCATGCTGAAACTGGATTTGTAACTCGCCTTTGAGCAGATCCCCAAAACCGGCTTCTTCTTCCGCGAAATGTTGCAACAGTTCCTGTTCGATATCTGCCTGAACTTCCTGCCAATAACTGACCAGGGCTTGTGTGCTTTGTTTGCCGGCATCCAATAGGCGTTTGGCAATTACCAGAGCGTGGTGGTGTTCTTTACTGAGTGGTGTCAGTGCCGCTGAACGTTTCATGGCGAAACTCCAAAATCTTTAATTTGCATTTGATGTGCATATTAAAGGCTTTATAATTTGCATGTCAAATGCAAATTAATGAGTGCAGATAAATGCGATAAAAAATAGATATATGAATTTTCATATGTGTTTTATGTAGAGTGTATTAATATTCGAAAAATCATATATATGGTTTTCTGTATGTCTGCTCTGACTTTAACTTTGAGAAAGTATTGAGCAGAGCCGATGACTGAAACCTTTAGGGTAAGGGGGAGTGAAGTAGTGGGGATTTTTGAACGTTATCTATCTGTATGGGTTGCTCTGTGTATTGTAGCAGGAGTGGCTTTGGGAAATTTGATACCAGGTTTTTTTGCTACAGTGGCCAAGCTGGAGTTGGCTCACGTTAATCTGGTGGTAGCCGTACTGATCTGGGTAATGATCTATCCCATGATGGTACAGATCAATTTTGCGGCTATTTCAGATATAGGCAAAAAGCCAAAAGGATTAGTGCTGACCTTAGTTGTCAACTGGCTGATTAAACCCTTCTCTATGGCGCTGCTAGGTTGGTTGTTTTTCCGGGTGTTATTTGCTGACTTGGTTGATCCCGAAAGTGCCGGGGAATATATCGCGGGTATGATCCTACTGGGCGTTGCACCCTGTACCGCAATGGTGTTTGTCTGGAGTCAGCTGACTAAGGGCGATGCTAATTACACGCTGGTTCAGGTCTCCGTTAACGATATTATTATGGTTTTTGCCTTTGCGCCGATTACTGCTTTTCTGTTGGGTGTGAGTGATATTCAGGTACCTTGGGAAACTCTACTGCTGTCGGTCGTACTTTATGTTGTTTTACCGCTGCTGGCGGGTATCGTGACCCGTAGAAAACTGGAAAAAGATTCCAGTAGTCACAGCGTACAGCCGTTTTTAAACCGCATTAAACCCTGGTCCATTGTAGGTCTTTTGGGTACTGTCGTTCTGTTATTTGGCTTTCAGGCAGAGACAATTCTGCAGCAACCGCAGACCATTTTGCTGATCGCCATCCCATTGTTGATTCAAACCTACGGTATTTTTGCTCTGGCTTATCTGGCGGCAAAACGACTGTGTCTACCGCACAATATCGCAGCACCGGCTTGTATGATCGGCACGTCTAACTTCTTTGAACTTGCGGTCGCGGTGGCAATTTCACTGTTTGGTCTTCACTCCGGTGCTGCTCTGGCTACGGTGGTAGGGGTATTGGTTGAAGTACCTGTGATGCTCTCACTGGTCTATTTTGCTAATCGAACCAAGCATTGGTTTCCAGTCGATGTGTAAGGGACTCAAACTGAATAGCTTCTTTTAAAGTAACTATTCAGCTGCCTGACCAAAGATATCAGGCAGCTGCCCACAAAAT
>CAYFGP010000213.1:0-8334 GCA_964342385.1 uncultured Oleiphilus sp.
GCTATTTTGTGGGCAGCTGCCTGATATCTTTGGTCAGGCAGCTGAATAGTTACGATTATTATTGATAAAATCCAAAATCTGTTTGGTTAAGAGCGGCCCCTTTAAAAAGTGGCCACTCTCGGACATATTCAGTTGTAGTCTGAGAACCTAGAGTATGGAAGGTGTAGCCTACTGGAAGATTAATGAGTAAAGCAGATCACCAGGTAATCGCCCAATGGGTATACCGCACTCAATGGATGTACTGGGTTCAATTTCGGGACCAGTTATCGGTACCACAGTTAACTGCGCTCCGCTGAAATCCTCAGGAGAGAAATAATTTTCAATACAGATACTATCCTGTTGATCAATATAGGCTTATTTGCTGAGATGGTCCAAATTATAGGCTGTTCTGCTGACAGGCTGACGCATCGTTAGATTAGTGATTATGGAGCTGACGCCCTCAATCGAGGTCAGCTTATCCAGTAACACCTGCTGATAATGATCCAGATCCTGCGTTACCACCTTAAGCATATAATCTGCCTGACTTCCGGTGATCAAATAGCATTCCATCACCTCGGGAATAAGCGCCACGGCCTCTTCAAAGACCTTCAACTTATCTTGAGTCTGCTTTTCCAGAGAGATTTGCACCAATACGGTAATCGGTAAACCTATCTTCTTTTGATCCAGCACCACCACTTGTCCGGCAATTAAACCTTTGCTTTCCAACTGTTTAATACGTCGACCACAGGGCGTCTGAGATAAGCCTACCTGTTCAGCCAAATCAGCAATATTGATACTGGCATCCTGCTGTAAAATTGTCAGGATTTGTCGATCAATACGGTCAAGTTTATGTACCACACTTACCCCTTCTTCGCTCGGAAAAACTATGGCCCGCTCAAACCCATAGATAAATATTTAGAGATTATATCTACTCATTAAACAAAAATTGAATATTTCAATCAATTGTATTTCCCACAAGCAAATACTTTGACCATTTAATCTCAAAAGCCTGTGCTAGCATTTTTATCACTCAATAAGCGCACAAAATATTCTTGTTGGTAAACCCTGTTCAGATCATTAGATCGAGCATAATGAAATCTAAATAGAAAAGATCGGGTCTGAGCCAAAAAGGGGTTAACCAAGAGTGTTTTGTGCTGATAACAATAACGAACTGGCAGGCCCAAGCTTAAGCCTTGGTGATTTGAGCATGAACAGCAGCAATACCCAACCGATATACGACATCCAATCACAATCCAATAACCACTCTCTTTATAATGCCGACGAGATCGCCCTGGAGAACAGTGAGTGGCTTGAAGCTCTGGATTATATTCTGAATGAACAGGGTGAAGGCCGTAGCCGTGAGATGTTACGCCTATTGCAAGATCATCTCTTAAAGCAAGGCGTCAGTCTGGCCGAGGCAACACTCAATACCCCCTATCGCAATACGATATCCCCTCAGCAACAACCGGCTTATCCCGGCAATATGGAGCTGGAACAGAAGATTGAAAATATCATCCGTTGGAATGCGATGGCGATGGTATTAAAGGCCAATGAAAATGGCACAGGTGTGGGTGGTCATATCGCAACTTATCAATCTGCAGCGACAGCACTGGAGGTGGGCTTTAATCACTGGTTCCGTAAACGTACGGAAGAGTACGGCGGCGATATTCTGATGGTACAGGCGCACGCAGCACCGGGGCTGTATGCACGGGGTTACCTAGAAAACCGTTTAAGCGAGCAACAGGTGAATAACTTCCGTCGCGAACTGCAGGATGGCGGTGGTCTGCCCTCCTACCCTCACCCTCGTCGTCTGCCTGACTTCTGGCAACTGCCTACCGCATCTATGGGACTATCAACACCATCGGCTATCTACCAGGCCCGTTTTATGAAGTACTTGGAAAACCGCGGTCTGAAACCGACCAATGGCGGCAAGGTCTGGTGTTTTATCGGCGACGGCGAATCTGATGAACCAGAAGTACTGGGTACCATCAATATGGCCACCCGTGAGAACCTGGACAACCTAGTCATGGTGGTCAACTGTAACCTGCAGCGACTGGATGGCCCGGTACGGGGTAATGGCAAGATTATTCAGGAGCTGGAACGCAGCTACCGAGGCGCTGGCTGGAATGTGATCAAGGTGATCTGGGGCAGCGAATGGGATGAACTGTTCTCCCGTGACCATGAAGGTTTGCTACAGGCGCGTATGGATCGTGCGGTGGACGGTGACTATCAGTTCTATACCGTATCCGACGGCAAAACGGTACGTGAACATTGGATCGATGGCGATCAACGCTTAGCCAAGCTGATGAAAACGCTGAACGACGATGAGATTCGCGTCATCCGTCGCGGCGGCCATGATCGTAAAAAGCTTTTTGCTGCCTTTGATAAAGCTGCTAAAAGCACCGGTAAGCCGACCGTTATTCTGATGAAGACGGTCAAAGGCGAAGGTATGGGGGCTGGTGCAGAAGGCCAAAATACCGCACACCAGAAAAAGCAGTTCAGTGCTGAAGAACGTATCGCCATTGGCCAACGTTTTGGCATTCCTTTGACGGAAGAGCAGATGGCCAATGCCGAGCTGTATAAGCTGGCCGAGGATAGCCCGGAAGCGATCTATCTACACCAGCAGCGTCAGCAACTGGGCGGCTATATGCCTAGTCGTGAAGTGAACTGCCAGCGCTTGAAAGCCCCATCACTGAGTCTGTTTAAACACGCCATTGAAGGCAATGAACGTGAACAATCCACCACTATCGCATTTGTACGCATGCTGGCCGCTATGCTGAAAGATCAGGAACAGGGCCGATATATCGTGCCTATCGTACCAGATGAGGCGCGCACCTTTGGTATGGAAGCCCTGTTTAAACAGTTTGGTATCTACTCCAGCGAGGGACAGAAATATAATCCGGTGGATGCTAGCTCTTTATTGCCTTACAAAGAAGCCAAAGATGGCCAGCTGCTACAGGAAGGAATCTGTGAAGCCGGAGCCATGGCCTCCTTCTTATCGGCCGGTACCGCCTACGCTAACTTTGCCGTACCTATGATTCCGTTTTATATCTTCTACTCGATCTTTGGCTTCCAGCGCGTGGGCGATATGATCTGGGCCTGTGCCGACTCTATGGCGAAAGGTTTTCTGGTCGGTGGTACCGCCGGTCGCACCACACTCAATGGCGAGGGTTTACAACATCAGGATGGCCACTCCCATGTGATCGCCTCAACGGTACCGAATATGCGCAGCTATGACCCCGCCTTTGCCTATGAGCTGGCGGTGATCGTGCGTGATGGTATCGAGCGTATGTACCAGAATGATGAGAATATCTTCTACTATCTGACGCTGTATAACGAGAACTACCCGATGCCTGCAATGCCAGAGGGTGAAGATGTTGTAGAGGGTATTATTCGAGGCATGTATCGCTATCAGCACAGCGAGAAAACTGGCCATAAGGTTCATCTGCTAGGTAGTGGTAGCCTGATGCAGGAAACACTGAAAGCAGCGGATATGTTGAGCAACTACAACTGTAGCGTCGATATCTGGAGCGTGACCAGTTACACAGAGCTATTGCGTCAGGCACAACAGACCGAACGGCAGAATATGCTGACGCCTGAAAATCAACAGACCAGCTATATCGAACAGTTGATGGAAAATGAGGAAGGTATTGCGGTAGCCTGCAGTGACTTTATGAAATCGTTACCGGACAGTATTGCCCGCTGGTTACCACTGCCTCTGGTCACTCTGGGTACCGATGGCTTTGGTCTAAGTGAATCCCGACCGGATCTACGTGATCACTTTGAGGTGGATGCTCGTTATATCGCCTGGTCGGCACTGTCACGTCTGTATCGTGAAGGCACTATCGCCTTGGAGACCTTGCAAAAGGCACGTCAGGAGCTGAGTATTCCTGAACACAAGACTGATCCGACTTCTTTGTAAGCCAGAATATCAATCGTGCTTAAACCACAACATTAATAGAACAAGTGCTATACATTTCTATCCTCACCACCTGATTTTGGTGAGGATAGAAAGTGCTTCTGTTGATTTAATTGGCGATAAAGCGTGACATGGTTCGACCGGGAGGAATGTAAAAGATCAGCTCCTCTTTAGCACGGGTACTGGCCACAAAAGCCAAACGGCGCTCCTGGGTAATATACTCTTCATCGTTAAGGATACTGGGAGCTCCGGCATCATCCACTTCGGAATGCATACGAGCATAGGGAAATACCCCTTCGCTGAAGTCAAACAACACCACTTTATCAAACTCTAAGCCTTTCACCCGGTGGGCAACTTCCACGTGAATATAGTTTTCTGCCTCTTGTATCTCACACAGCTGTTTGTCGTATCGGGATGCGATGGTTTCTATGAATTGCTCCGCCATCATTCGGGCTAGCTGGGATTTGGTTAATTCATCACCATAACGACTCAAAAAGGCACAACAATCCCGTAGGATCTCTTCGTAGATGCGTTCGTTCATCGCCAATATGGTTGCAGTGGGTGAAATGGCTTTCAGCTTTTCTACCAACAGAAAAGAACGCACAAAAGCTTCAAACTGTTCAGCGGGCTCATCAGCATCCTGCATCAGTACAGCTGGATTCACCGCCGGGCCTTCGGCGTATTGCCAAAAACGCGGCCGTTCACCCACAATGCCACTCATCGTCCAGCAATCGATAATAAACAACAGACTATCGACCAGGCTTTTATGGCGACCACCGGCATTATGTTTAAAGTGCAAACCCGCCTTAACCAGAAATGCTTCAGCATCCATCTTCTGATCGTGGGTTCGGACGATATAGACCACACTTTTATTGGTTGTTAACCACTGAGCGGTAACTTCTTCTAACTTTTGGCCATTATGCTCGATATGAGCCGAATCCCGCAGTTTAAGGCCGACAATATCGGCTTGGTCAGCAGTTGAAACAGCGCTGGATTCGTCAAAGAAATCCAGGTCATCATAAACCTCTTCGAAACCATAACCGTCATCATAAGCGTCAGCAGAAGATGTGGGCATCATCAGACTTTGGCCAATCTTGTTGGCATAATTCGCGATTTGCTTACCAAAACGAAAGGATTCGGACAGATAATAGGTTTGAATGTGGCCCAGCGAGTAATCAATACCCGAGATCAGGTATTGAGGATCAGAACCGGCGAACTCAAAAATACTCTGACGGGGATCACCCACCGCATTGAGCTGACACTGCTTACTACAGGCACAGACAATCAGGAACTGAGATACTTCCGATACATCCTGAAACTCATCAACCAGAATATAATCGTATTTGTTCTCCAGATATTGCCGTGCCCGACTTGAGCGGGACAGATACATGGCGGCACGATAGATCTGATCCTCGAACAGGGTAACACCACGGGATACCAGATAATCATCCACCAGAGAGACAAAATTCACTAACTTGTCCCACTCTAATGTATCCACCTCTGGCGGGCGTTTTTCGTGCATATCACCAATCACACCTATCATATTGCGATAGGTAGTCATGATATAAACACAATGCTCAATCAGTTCATGGCGTGACTGCCAATGCTCATTAAACCATTCCACTTGCTCAGCAATTTCAGGCAAAGCTTCCAATACAGTCGCCGCACTGATCAGCTCGTTGCGCTCTTTTTGAACGACTTTCACACCTCTTTTGCCGTAGTCACCACCACGGAATATGCCCTTAAACAGAATCGATAAACTGGTGGTATCAGCGGGTTCATGGCTAAGCATGAGTGAGTCATCGGGTCGGACCTTAAACAGGTCATAGGTCAGACTGATACCCCAGGCGTGAAAGGTACTGACCACGGGAATTTCCGAGTAACTTTCAGATTGGAAGAACATGCTGGAGAGTTTGCGTTCAAACTGATTTTTAATATTGCGGTTAAAGGCAAGCACCAGAATCCTGGAGGGCTGAATTCCCGCATCGACCAGATATTTCACCCGTCCCAACAAGGTGGTCGTTTTACCACTACCGGGGCCAGCGATCACTCTGGCATGGCAATTTTTATCCAGGGTGTGATGAATAAAATCAGCCTGAGCAGGCGTAAACTGTTGCTTCACCGCAAGAGCACCTTAACTTTCGAATTCAGGCGCAACAGTAACAAGAAAGAAACACGGCTACAAAGCTCTTTCTCGATAATTCATATCAATAGATGCCTAGTTTTCATTTGCAAAACGGGTAACACATCACGCACGGCTAGATACACTCCTCAACAGAAAACTATCGCATTACTCTTTTGTAAGCTAAGTTAAAAAAGACCCATTTGGCTAGCATTAACAGACAATCATCTGTGCAATCCCATTTATTGCGGTCATTTCCTATCATAGATAACAGGCTTTCTGCTGATGTGTTGCACACATACACAAAAGTGTTTCGATATTTTTTGGCCAACGGCTGAAGAATGAAGCCATTTGCTAAAGAGAAACTTTTGTGTGAGTGCTTCAACCAACGTTAAAAGCAGAAACCACTGGCAGGGTGCAAAAGATGCATTGGACCAGAACACTTCTTCTCATACTGACCCTTAATCTTCTGTTATTTCCTATTGCTCTGTTTGCACAAGAGAAGACGCTGCATATCGCCTTTGTCAGCCCCACTGAAGAAGAGCCTGCAGGGCTAAAAGCACTAAAACTCTATCTGGATGATATCGATTGGCGTACCCATAACGGCTTCAAAATAGAGTTGGACTATTACGTTGATAATAACAATAAAACTCAAGCAGAAGCCGTTGCTAAACAAATTGTTAAGGACAATCGCGCAATACTGGTTATCGGCCATAATTACAGCTCGACCTCCTCTGTGGCAGGGCCTATCTACGCTCAAAATGCCATTCCTGCAATCAGCTACAGCGCAACCAATCCAAAAGTCACCCAGAATAACCCTTGGTATTTTCGAACTATTTTCAATGATGCCAGCCAAGGTAGTTTCCTGGCGTATTACGCACTGAAGAACCTGAATTACGACCATATAACCATCATTTATGAGCCCGATAATTATGGGGCATTTTTAGCCCAGGTCTTTGAAGAGAACGCTTATTTAAACGGAGCCAAACGGGTACAAAGCTTTAAGCTCAATATGAATGCGCCAGACGAATTCAAATATCGAGAGTTACATGCCGCAATCACCAGTGATAAAGAGCAGGCCGGATTGATCTTTATGGCCACGCACTCATCAGAGGGCATCAAACTGGTTAAATTACTGCGCGATGCCGGAGTGAAGAACCCAATTATGGGCCCTGATGCTTTCTACTCAACGGCCTTTATTCACGGCTTTGACGATGAGGCCAAAGAACTTAACAATCCAGGTTACTACACCAATGGTATTTTTCTATCGGCCCCCATTGTCTTTGATGTTGCCAATGCCGAAGCACAACAACTGAAACGACAGTATTTAGAGGCTTATGGAGAACTGCCGGATTGGGCCTCTGCTTATGGCTATGACACCGCCAAAGTCCTGGCAGCAGTCATCGCCAGCAGCCAGGGGCGCTTTAACCATACGGCATCATCACTGGCTGACAGACGAGAAGCCGTACAAAGAGCATTGGCAGAACTGAATAGCCCACAAAATGCAGTTCAGGGGGTCACGGGGCTAAATTACTTCGATCAAAACGGTGATGCCGTTAAACCAATTTTTATCGCTGTACTACACGATAAAAGAGTGGTTTCTGGACTCAGTCAGTACAAAGATGTGCCTAACGTGGATGAAGTGACCAACCTTGAACAACAATTAGCCAGCGGTAGCATTATTGAGTTGGCTGACCGCTATATGTACAAGATGTCGGTCGTTTTTACAGGAGTCAAACTCCACCATATCCGCAGGATAGATACCCAGCAACACACCAGTGAACTGGATTTCACCTTATGGTTTCGCTATCGGGGCGACTTTGATCCTTCTGCTTTGGAGTTCAGCAACAGTATCGATGATATCTCTCTACCGGCCCCTTATATGGAAAGTGAATCGGGCAACATTCGCTATAAAGCCTTTCGGATTAAAGGCTTATTCCGCAATGACTTTATGGATGATATCCAACGACGCGGCCAGATCAGTATCGGCTTTGCACTACGAAATACAGAGATGGATCGTAATACCCTACTCTATGCCAGAGACACCAAGGGTATCGGTCTGACTGGCAATACCCAGCTAATTGATCTTGTAAAACATCAAATATTGTCGGAAGAGATTGCAGGCTGGCGTGTCGAAAATGCCAGCATTTTTGAACGCAGTGTGAATGTCGACAGTCTTGGCCTTCCGCAATATATCAATATCCGTGATGCCAATGTGCCCTACTCGCAGTTTCATTACATTGTCGAACTAAAGCAAACTGGTTTGTAACTATTCAGCCCCCTCTCAACTATTCGCTATCTTGACGGATAGTTG
>CAYFGP010000214.1:0-8283 GCA_964342385.1 uncultured Oleiphilus sp.
GCTATTTTGTGGGCAGCTGCCTGATATCTTTGGTCAGGCAGCTGAATAGTTACGAGTGTTTGATCCAAATCAAGGTCTAAAAATAAAGGTAGAAGGGGATTTCGGCTTTTGTTACTAGGGAGAACCCTAGTCTTTTTAGAGTAATTACTAATCGTTTCTTTGTTGATTTTAAAGACTGTATTTGTCGTATGGTTATTGAGGGTTTCTACGACCTTTGTCGGTCAAAGGAAGTAATTTCTACCTGCTTTAGTGCTGTATTAAGCCTGTCTGCTATCTGCAATGATGGTTTTTCACCAGTTTCTTTAGAGTGAATGCCATGGAAAGCTCAACACCTTATAAGATTTTTCTTTACTGGTTGCTGTTAGTCAGTTTGATGCTATTTGGAGGTCTTGTCGCTTGGGACACAGGGGCACTGAGCTTGATTTTGCAGCAGGATCTCACTCGTATCAGTGCCGTTATTCTAATTGTGTTCTTCGTTGCCAGTATGCATTGCGCTTGGCGCAGTTTCTATCTGGCGAGGCAGGCTCTGATGCTGGTTCGTTTACAGCAAGAGTTGCTGCAAAAGGGCTCGGCTGTGGGCTTATTGAGCATTTTTCCTCGCGGAAGCTGCTTGGCTCAGGAATACCTGATGGGTTTATACCAAAGCGGAGATGTTCAGGATAAGGTCTTACTTTCTGAGGTGATGGCTGAGTCCATGAGAGGGGCTCATCAGGTGGGTTGGTTTATTGCGGGTGTGATTATCAAACTGGGCTTGCTGGGTACCGTGGTGGGTTTTGTCCTAATGCTGGGTTCTGTATCTGGCCTGGATAATCTGGATATTTCCGACATTAAACAACTGATGCAGCAGATGACTCAGGGCATGGGGGTGGCCATGAATACTACCATGGTGGGTTTGGTCTGCAGTATGGCGTTAGGTTTACAGTACTTGCTCTTGGATCGCTGTGCGGATCGTTTGGTGGTTGAGGGGGTGAACCTGGGCCAAGAGTATATAAGTCTATCCCAGCCTGAGCCAATCCAGATATCTGAGCGCGATCAGACTGCTGGCAAACAGAGCGAGTCGTGATTATGGCTCTGTTTCAACGTAAAACCAGTTTTGATATTGATCCCTTTACCGATTTGCTGTTTAACGCTCTGTTGACGTTTACCTTTCTGTTTCTCATTGCCTTGTTGCTGCTTAATCCACCAGCTAAAACGGGCATTATCGACCCCAAAGCCGAGTTTCTGATTACCGTTAGTTGGCCTGATAGTGATCCGAACGATATTGATGTCTGGGCCAGTGGCCCTGATGGTGCCAAGGTTTGGTACAAGCGGACTCAGGATGGCTTGATGCACCTGGATCGGGATGACCGTGGTTTAGCTAATGACACCCAAACCATTAATGGCAAAGAGATTATCAACCCCCTTAATCAGGAAGTACTGACCATTCGTGGCCGTCCTCCCGGTGAGTTTGTTATTAACGTGCATTACTTCAAAACCGCAGATCAAAAAGCAGTACCGGTAACGGTTTATCTGGCTGAGGTTAATCCGGTGATGAAGGTGTTGTCCTATCACACCTTAACGCTTGAGCAGCAGGGAGATGAGGCCACAGCGGTGCGCTTTACCCTAACCCCTAAAGGTCAGGTAATTGATATCAACCAGCTGCAGAAAAGCCTGGTAAAAGGACAAAGTAAAGAATCGGGATAAGGGTTGGGATAAAGAGGCGGGGAAAAGAGAAAAGCTGGGAGCAAGCCGGGTAAAGAGAGCCGGTCAGAAAGCGTTTACCCAAACAGAACCTGCATCGGCAGAAAATAATGTGAATAACTCAGATAGCAAGGCGTAGGGAATATGAATGAGATTTTATTGGAATTGGCTATCGGTTATGTGTTTTTAACCGCTCTGGTGTTGTTAAGCCTGATCTATAGTCGTTGGCGTTGGTGGTTAAAAGCCGGGCTTATTGTTGTCGCATTCGGTTTTTATTGGAGCAGTTATCAGGGCTGGAAGGAGAGTCAGGGGTGGCCCAGTGTCAGCGACTTGCCTGATAAGTTTCTGCTGCACTTTACTGTGATTGAAGAACCGGATGAAGAGCTGGATTCGGAGGGGCAGATATTTGTCTGGTTAACGGATCTGAGTGCCCATGAGATGGCTGTAGAGCCCAGAGCTTATCGTTTGCCGTATCAGAAAGATCTGCATAGCAAGTTGGATGAAGCGATGCGTGAAAGTGGTAGCGGTAAACTGCAGATCGGTGAGGTGACTCCTGTAGAAGAGTTACAGCAAAGCGAGCAAGCGGCCTTGATGGGGCATAAGTACCCCGGTCTTAAGTTTGAACGTTTGCCTGACCCAGCGCTGCCGGAGAAGTAGTTATGAAGCGTTATTTCTCATCTCTAGCTAAAAGTATCTTGGTCGTACCAGGTGTGATGATGCTGCAGGCTTGCCAGCAATCTCCAGATCCTAAGGATTATTTCCCTCTGGAAAAGGGGCTAAAGTGGCACTATCGGGTCTCTGAGCAGCTAGTTGGCCAGGAGAAGGGGGATCGACGTTTTAGTATCGAGAACCTGGGAGAAATTGCATTGGGTGGCGAGTTTGCTGATCAAGAGGTTAGCATTCGTCGTACCAGTGATGATACTGAGTATTACATCCTGAAAGATGATGATGGTGTATACCGTATTGCCAAGCGCACTCAGGTTGAGCTTAAGCCGCGTTTTGACAAAGAGATGCGTACTATCTTGCCTATCGCTGCAGTCCAAGCCGCGGCTACTGGGATACCTCTGGCTTCTCCCGTTGTTGAGGCGGTGGGGAGTGAAAATGAAGCATTTGCAGTCAAGAACAAAGGCTTGCACTGGTACCTGGAAACTCAGCCTTATATCTTGCATGCCACCAGTAGTCACTCCCTACCTGATCCAAAAGAGCGACGTTTCAACCTGGCATTTGATGTCATCAGCACCACGGCTGAAGTACGGGTGCCAGCGGGTACGTTTAAAAACTGTATTCAGCTGCAGGGCAAAGGCGCGATCAGTTTTTATGCTGATCCGAGGATTGGCTATCAGGAAGTTATTATTACTCAAACGGAGTGGTATGCCCCAGGTGTTGGCTTGGTAAAACTGGTACGGGAAGAGCCGCTGAATCTGGAAATCTATAAAGGTGGTCGTATCCATTTTGAGTTAACCCGCTTTGAACGATAAGGCTTCACCTATAAAAGCTTTAAGTAATAACAGCAGCCAATCGTGAAAGTGCTGAAAACTTGAGTCTAAGCGGAATAGCTTCCGGAGATAAAAATCAGATCAAGCCAAGCTTTTTCGCCATACGGTAAAAGTTACCCCGATCTGTTTGTAGCTGGCGGGCAGCCTTGGCAATAATTCCCTGATTCTGTTCCAGTGCCTGTTGGATTAACTGGCGCTGGAACTCTTGGGTTGCTTCTTTCACCGATAACCCTGCCGCAGCCATCTCGGCTACCTGTAGCCCATTGGTTTGTGGAAGACCGAGTATGGCTGCGTTAGATGAATTTCTCTCTTGAGATACTGCTGACACAGAGCTTAGTGCTTGAGAAGTGTGTGTTGAGCTGCCTGAAGGCAAGCCTAATGCAGAGTCCAACTCTGATAGATGCTTTGTATGCTCCGTATTGTTAACTTGTTGCTGTAGGCGATCAGACGGTAATAGATCCAAATGCTGGGGCATAATTAACCCCGGCAATTGACTGCCTTGCATGGCTCGTAAGCTGGCGCGCATCAGCAGGTGCTCAAGTTCACGGACATTTCCTGGCCAGTGGTACGCTTCCAGCGCCATCAGGGTATTAGGGTGTAGCCGAAGTTGGTGCATACCTAAACGGCGGCGCTCCTGATCCAGAATATATCCCGCTAGTACGGCGATATCTTCCTTGCGTTCTTTTAATGGCGGTAGAGTAATGGGGAACACATTCAGCCTGTGGTAAAGATCTTCTCGGAAGGTGCCCTCTTGTACCATTTGCGCCAAATTACGGTTAGTGGCGGCGATGATACGTACATCCACATGTTTGTTTTTATCCGCCCCGACGCGTTGGATTTCACCCTGTTGAATAGCCCTGAGCAGCTTGGCCTGTAGCGGTAGTGATAGCTCACCCAGCTCGTCCAGAAATAGCGTGCCGCCATCAGCCAGTTCGAACTTACCAGCACGATGACTGTGGGCACCGGTAAAGGCGCCTTTGACATGACCAAAGAGCTCACTTTCGGCGATATTGTCCGGTAAGGCTGCACAGTTGACATGTACCAAGGGGCTATTTGCTCTGGGAGAAGCAGTATGTACCGCATGAGCGGCCAGCTCTTTACCGGTACCGGTTTCACCGCAGAGCAGCACTACCAGATCAGAGGGGGCGACCAGCTTGATATTCTGCTTCAGGGTTTGCATGGGCTGACTAAAACCGATCATCTCTCCCCGTTGTTGACGGGCTTCCAGCATCAGCTCTTCTGTCAGTGCTTGTTGCTGGCGGGAGTCTTGCTCCAGTGAGCGGATCATTTCGCCATTGCGTAGAGTCGCAGCAGCCAGTGCGGCAAAGGTTGCGATGGTGACATCATCTATTTCGTCAAAAGCACCAACGGTGAGGGCATCAAGCGTGAGTAAGCCCACCAGAGTGTCGCCGACATAAAGGCTACAGCCCATGCAATCATGCACATCCAGGCTGCGCTCGGTATCTTTACTCAGTAGCTGATCAAAGGGATCGGGTAGGGAGCTATTGGCGGCAAAGCGCACCGGGTCTCTGGATTCGATAATGGCCTGTAGGCGTGGATGCTCGACCGGTTTAAAACGATAACCGTAGATCTCATCGGGCAGACCGTTCATCGCTACGGGAACTAATTGATCTTTTTGTAGTAAAAACAAAGCACTGGCATCACAGGGCAATACTTGGCTGATCGCTTCAATCAGGCGTTGATACTGGCTTTGATCTCCCAGACCTGAGCTCAGATCCAATGCGATCTGCAGCAGTGCCCGGTCAATACTGCCAGAAGGGTTATCCACCTGTACCATATACAAACGCCTTGTTTTACTTTGTTTTTATTAAAGAAAATTTTAATTGCAAGGCAGTATAGCAGTAGGGTTATTGTCCGGGGTAGCATTCCATAAAGAGTGACAATATGTTTGTTTAGAGCGGGAAAATTGCGACAATAATAGTTCGGGAGCAACGGAGTTGTTGCTCCCGAACTCGATTACGTTGACTCCAGGCTAGCTTGATTTAGCGATCAAAGCCCCTGAATCTGTTTTAGATTTTAACTCAACCGTTTCAACCTTCTTACGTTTGCGATTAGCCGTAATCAAAGGCACACATTGCTTATCGTCACGATAGATCACTTCACATTCCAGGCACTGGATACACTCCTGATAGTTGATATTGCCATCAGGGTGAATCGCTTTAATACCACAGCGGTGATTACACAGCTTACAAGGTGAACCACACTCTTTACGTCGTGGTAACCATTTCATGATATGGAAGCGACCAAAGATGGCAAAACCAGCACCCAACGGGCATAGATAACGACAGAAGGGTTTATGGATATATAAACCGACTATCAATAGAAGTACGGCATAGATCACAAACGGCCACTCACGGACAAAGCCCATGGTGATTGCTGTTTTAAAGGGCTCTATCTCAGCGACTTGTTCTGCGATCCCCGTCGATACGGCGCAGGCTACTACCAGGCCGATAAAGACCAGATATTTCACGCTCCATAGTTTCTGGTGCAGACTAAACGGGATGCGTTTCTGTTTGAGCTTAAGTACTTTCTCACCCAACCAGGCAGAGATCTCCTGCAGAATACCGAAGGGACATAACCAGCCGCAGAAGTAACCCCGTCCCCAGATCACCAGAGTGACCAGTACATAACACCATAGAATAAAGATAATAGGATCAAGCAGCACAATACTGCTATCGGCACTGCCCATCAGCACCTGTACGATGGTAAAGACGTTGGTGATCGATAACTGTCCCTGAGTGATATAACCAATAAATACCAGGGTATAAGCCAGAAAGCCCCAACGTACCGCTTTAAACAAGGTGGCATTGGCCGTGACCTGACGGTGGAATACGATAATTCCGGTTAACACTGCCAGTCCTAACAATAGTCCGATAATACGCTCCTGACGATCACGCCAGATCTGTACCCACATGGGTTCAGGCTGCAAGGATTCCAGATCGGGAATATCAAAGAAACGCTCGGGCAGATGGTAACCCGCTGGGAAAGCCTCGACGACATCTGGGCGCAGATAACCCGGTGAACGGGTAAACATCAGGGCTAACTGCCAGGGAGACGCGGGATCAAAGGTGGCTGCCGCTTTGATACGAAACACCTGATATTCTTCAAATGCGGGTACCTCGTCGGTCAATAGCTCTTCCAGTGCCATATAACGATCGGGGTCACGAAGAAAATCGATATCCCTTAAACCAACCTGCTGTTCATTTTGATAGAGCGCTAAACGATCCGGTGGCGTACCCGGTACAAACTCTTCACCTAACACGGAATAAGGACCCGCTGAGATCACTGCGATAGCATGTTCACCGCTGGCCAGCTCTTCCTGCATTAATCGTTGGTAACCGGCATCCCCTAACAGATAGCGGCCAATGGTCGGGACATTCAGATAGGCAAAATAGAGATCCGCTACCTGATCATTATCATCATCATCAACCGGTTCGTCTCCCATACCATCGGCACTGGTATCTGAAAATGCTTGCTCTAACTGGTCAAGGCTTAAACGCTGACGCTGCACCAAGCCCTGATCCAGCAATTGCTGCCAGTTTAGCTTTTCATAGACATCGGCTTTAACTGTTGCAGGAGGACGCAAACGAGGAATAATCCCGATCTCCTGGGCCACCTGTTGTGCTGACAGCATAATGGTTTCATTCAACACAATGGCTGAAACTGTCGCCTTGGTGATGCCATCCACATATTGGTTAGCGCCTGCTTGTTTGTTACGCACAGTGGCACTGGTCATCTTAATGGTTTTGCGAATATCCAGGCCGGGATACTGAGCGACAAAATCCAGCATAGGTCCCGTGCCCAAACCGTGTAAAAAGATCGGCTCGTGCTGCTCAACCACAAAGGCCCCGCGATACAGGCCTTGATGATCAATTCCCACTACTAACTGATAAGGCGCGCCGGAAAAGCCCGGTAACTGAATATAATCCCCAGACAAATAAACATAACCGATCACCTCGGTCACCTGATAGACCTGCCAGACAGGTATCTGGTCAGTGGGTGACTTAATTTCAGTCGCTTCAGGAAATAATTCCTTAGCCATTCCCCTCATCTCGTTGTCGCCCGGTTGATACAAGGCTGCCTGAACTGGTAGCCAGGGCAGCAGGCACAGTATCAACAGCGCCAATGATCTGAAACCTCTCATTGATGCAATCTCCCTCATAAGCAATACCTGAGTATCACTTAGGGAGAAGCGGTCGCTATATGACCGTAAGGGTGCAATTTTGACTGTACTTTGGTCGTAGTTTTTATTTCGATTGGTTCTATCGTTATTTAATCAGGTAATCAAAACCCTGCCTTAAGCAAGGTTATTTACAGTGTTGCCGTTATATCGCGAATTGTTTTAACTGAGTTGTTTAGTGGTGGCTCAGTAGGGCTTTTATTCGAACCGAAGATTCACAGTGCTGTATTTCAGGTTGACTTTGGCCACTTCCCTATTGCTTAATAAGCACTTAGTTGGTCTTGTTTTATATCGAGTTTAAATTCAGTGGTTGTTTCCCGAGTTATTATTTTTCTAATTTTCAGTCTGACTTTCAGCACCCTCGTTACGAGTGCTGGCTTTGTCGTGCCTGAGAAAAATGATACTCATGCTGTCCATCACCATATCGTTATGGCAGAGGGTGATCATGTCGCCATGACCGGAGATGATGCTTCTCTGGAAAACCACTGCTCAGATAGTCAAAACCAAGCCCAGCACAGTGGTCATGCTCTGATGATGGATTGTGATATGCAGTGTGCAGCGATGAGTTGCATTAGCAGTAGCCACTTTGCGCAAGCTTTAAATTACCATTGGCCTGTAACAACACATCTTTTGCTAGGCCATCAATCCTCGCTTCAACTTCAGAGTTCTTCTGAAACTCCTTATCGTCCTCCTATTACTGCTTGAAATCGTTTAGCACTTTTAGTCCGCGTTAAGCGCTGTAATTCTGCTATGTGTTAGACCTGACCGAGCTTTTGGTTATCAGTGTCGTTATGCCTGATCTGAAATTTTTATCTGGTATTAACCTGTCACTGAAAGGCTGAGGCGAACTACCGTCAGAGATTCACATAGCACTGCGTTTTACTTTTTCATCAGTAAGGACGTGTT
>CAYFGP010000215.1:0-8188 GCA_964342385.1 uncultured Oleiphilus sp.
AGCTCCTGATCAGCTATCAATGGAGCTGGTTTATGCTTAACCGGACAGTAGTGTCGACACTTACTTTATCTTCCCTGATCTTGCCCTCTGCGGCAGCTTATGCTGGCCAATGGACTCTGGGTTTAGGGGCGATTGGTATGGAGGAGATCTACCACGGTCAGGATAAGAACCATACCCTGTTCCCTGTTATCGCTTATGAGACCGAAAACTTCAGTATCAGTGGTGAAGGGGCCTTTTATCAGTTTTATGGCAACGAAAATTCACCTCTGAGCTTATATGCTGGCTTGGGTATCTCAGGCAATAGTTATGACAGTGATGATGCAACCATTCTGGAAGGTATGAAAACTCGCCATGATGGCGTTGATCTTGGTATTGGCGGTGAGTTTGATCTGGGAATGGCAAGTCTATCGGCAGCGATTGCGGGTGATGTCTCCGGTCATCATGATGGTTTCCAAATGAATCTGGGCCTGGAAAGTAATTTTCCTGTTAATCGCTATCTGATTGTGGCGCCTTCTATTGAAGTGGAAGCGCTGAGCAAGGATTACGTGGATTACTATTTTGGCGTAAGAGACAGTGAGGCTACCGCGGCAAGATCAGCCTATAAAGGCAAAGATACTGTTAATACCTCTGCCTCTCTGGGTTTTATTATTCCTATCACCGAAGAGTGGCGTATTGTCAATCAGCTGACCTATACCTGGTTGGGCGATGGCATCAGTGACTCGCCGTTGATCAAACGGGATAAAGTATTCAGCGGCATGATTATGACGACTTACACTTTCTAAATTGTATACTTTTATTTGGCTTGATCTGACCCGGTTCGGTTTGGCCTGGCCTAGCCTAGCCAGGTTTAGCTTAGTACTGGGTTTTATGCCGTAGGCAAAAGCACCAGATTAGCCGTCATACCGGTAGCCATTAGCACGATAAATAAAATACCGGCTAGCAACATCGGTTTGATACCTGCCTGGCGTAGACAAGACAGGCGGGTGTTAAACCCCATCGCTGCCATAGCGGCAGTTAAGCTTAACTGGCAAATTATCTGAATCAGATCAGCGGTTGTCTCAGGCAAGGTGATCAGGCTATTTACACCGATTGCCAGCAGGAAATAGAGGATAAACCAAGGCAGGACAATTTTGTCACGCAGGTTTTCTTGCTCATTTACCTGATCTTTACCCGAAGTACGAAACAATACCAAGGCCAGGCAAACGACAACCGGTGCCAGACACAATACCCGCACCAGTTTGGTTAATAAGGCGGTTTGTAAAGCTTCAGGGCTAATAGTTTCACCGGCAGCAACGGCTTGAGCGACTTCATGTACGGTACTGCCGATAAAAACACCAAAGTGCTCGGGTGATAGCGCCAATAAAGGATAGAGCAGAGGGTAGGCGAGTAGAGACAGGGTGCCAAAGATCACCACGGTAGCTACGGCAACAGAAACCTGTTTGTGACCACCTTTAACTACAGGTTCTGCCGCCATAATCGCCGCAGCACCACAAACAGCGCTGCCGATACTGGTCAAAACAGCCAACTCTTTAGGGAGTTTTAACCAGCGCATACCCAGAGTGATGCCTACGACCAGAACAGTGCTGATAATCAGTAAGTCGATTACGATCACCTGCCAGCCCAAGGCGATCAGCTGCTGAATGGTCAGGTTGAAACCAAACAGAATAATGCCCAGGCGCAGTAGCTTCTGTTGGCAGAATTGAGCCACTTTATCTGGAGATGCAGCCGCTGGCGTACCGGTTGTATGGGTAACGGAAGCCGGGTTATTAGCAGCGGTAGCTGAGTTATTAATATCCGTGTTTGTAGGGTTACGGATAAATAATCCAGCAGTGATACCCAGAATAATCGCCAGGGGCAGGCTACTTAACCCGAGCTCAGCCAGCCAGGAGATCTTGGCCAGGAAATAAGACAGCACGGTGATTACAGTCAGCGTTATGGCTGTAGTCAATAGGGGCGAGCTTGTAAGAGTGCTCTTAGGCCGCATGAGTTTATGAGCCTTTTTATTGAACAGAGCTTTCAGTTGAGAAGTGGCGACAAGCATAGTCTTTATCCGTTTATCGTTATGGCGCTGATTATTATGTTTTTCTTAAATAGATAAAAACGGATAAAAAAGATTTTATTAATCGATTTTTCAGATAAAGAGTGGTGGTATTTTGATGATTGGCCACGCGTTTTCAATCAGATGTTTCTAAAATTGTAGGAGATCACTGAAATGTCGTTGGATAGATATCTTTAGAGTATTAAATCTACCTATAATTTAGCCCTTAGCTGGGCTAAATGCTCACAGTGTTTTTTTGTTTGAACTAAATGGTATTCAAATGAGTATTGCAAAAATCAGCTTTTCCAAGGTGACAGCACTATTAGCCGTTATCGCTCTAGTTTACTGGGCGATGACAGCAGAACAGCTGGCTGCACAGGAAAAAGCGCCAGAGGCGTCTGATGTCGCCACTACCACCGATGCAGCGTTAACCCGTGTAGAAACACGGATTATTCAGGCTCAGGATTACAGCCAGCATCATATCGTACAGGGACAGATCGAAGCTTGGCGCAGTGTTGATTTGCGAACTCAGGTATCCGGTACTGTTGAAAGTCTGCCTGTTGAGCAGGGCGGGCAGGTTAAAGCCGGGCAGTCGCTACTAAAACTGAGCAATGCGGAGTATCTGGCTCAGGTGCGCAGCGCCGAAGCAGAGGTTAAACTCAAGCGTGCTGAACTGGCCGCTGCGAAACGTCTGCAGAAACGCAACCTGCAAACGGAAACCGAAGTATTGCGTCTGCAAAGTGAGTTGGAAGGGGCTAAGTCTACTCTGACTCAGGCTCGCCTACAGTTCAAACACTCCACACCAACGGCCCCATTTGCTGGCGTATTGGATAAAAATGATGCTGAGATCGGTCAATTCCTGACAGCAGGTGAAACCTGGGCGCGCTTGGTCAATATCGATCAATTGAAGGTCACGGCCCAGATTCCACAACAATCCGTAGCCGCAGTTTCAGTGGGTCAAAATGTGACTGTCACTCTGCTAAACGGTCAGGAGTTATCTGGCACGGTAAGCTTTATCGCCAGTGCAGCAGAAACTGGTACCCGTAGTTTCCCTATCGAAGTCACCCTGCCTAATCCAGATCATCAACGTATTGCCGGGGCCAGTGCGACGCTGGATATCGACCTGGGCTCGGTGCGTGCTCATAAGGTGACTCCCGCGCTGTTAAGCCTGAATAGTCATGGTCAGCTGGGCGTGAAATGGGTGGATCAGGGCGATAAGGTGATGTTCCAACGTGTTGAACTGTTAAGTACAGGTACCGATGGTGCCTGGATTAAAGGCCTGCCGGATCAGGTGGAAGTGATCACTCTGGGCGGTGGTTTTGTTAAAGATGGTGAGCAGGTCGCTGCTACTTTAGCCGTTGATCAAGGTGCTAATCCTCAGGAAATGAGCGGTGTCAGTGGTGCGGATAGCACCCGTGGTAATGGGGTAAACTAAGATGGAGACCATTATCCGTGCGGCGATGGATCGAAGTCGTGCCACCCTGTTTATTCTGATTATGTTGGTTGTGGGTGGCCTGAGTGCTTATGTTGCCATCCCGAAAGAATCCAATCCCGATGTCACCATTCCGGTGATCTATGTCTCCATGAGCCTGAGTGGTATCAGCCCGGATGATGCTGAGCGTCTGTTGGTCCGGCCAATGGAGCAGGAGCTGCGCTCACTGGAAGGCATCAAGAAGATGACCTCTATAGCCGGTGAAGGCCATTCCTCGGTCACTCTGGAGTTTGATGCCGGTTTTGATCCTAAAACAGCCCTGCAGGATGTACGGGAGAAGGTGGATAACGCCAAGGCTAATCTGCCAGAAGAGGCTGATGAGCCCAGTGTGCATGAGATCAATGTGGCGCTGTTCCCGGTGATCTCTGTCGGTTTATCCGGCCCGATCAGCGAAAAAGAGTTGGTCTTTATCGCCCGTCGTCTAAAGGATGAGATCGAAGGCATTCCAGAAGTACTGGAAGTGGACATCGGTGGTGATCGTGAAGATCTGCTGGAGATTATTGTTGATCCTCAGGCGATGGATAGCTATAGCCTGGATTACAACGACCTGTTCACCTTGGTGACTAATAACAACCAGTTGGTTGCTGCCGGTAGTTTGGATTCCGGTGCTGGTCGTATGACATTGAAGATTCCGGGGGTGATTGAAGACCTGGAAGATGTGATGAATATGCCGGTGAAGGTAGAGGGTAATACGGTCGTGACCTTTAAAGAGGTGGCTACAGTACGTCGCAGCTTCACCGACCCGACGGGTTTTGCCCGCATTAATGGTCAACCGGCTGTGGTACTGGAGATCTCCAAGCGTGCCGGGGCCAATATCATCAAAACCGCTGAGCAGGTGCGTGCATTATTGGATATCGCCCAACCTCAGCTGCCGGAAGGTTTAAAAGTCACCTATATCATGGATCAATCCTCTGAGGTGCGCTCCATGCTGTCTGACCTGCTGAATAACGTACTGACCGCCGTGGTGCTGGTACTGATTATTATGCTGGCGACGATGGGCACAAAACCGGCTTTATTGGTGGGTTTGACTATTCCAGGTGCTTTTTTGACCGGTATTCTGGTGGTGTGGGGCCTGGGCTTCACCATGAATATTATCGTGCTGTTCTCGCTGATTCTGGTCGCGGGCATGTTAGTGGACGGTGCCATTGTGGTATCGGAACTGGCGGATCGTCATCAGAAAGAGGGTTTTAGCCGTAAAGAAGCCTGGGCTAGGGCTGCCAGTCGTATGGCGTGGCCGATTATCGCCTCGACGATGACTACCATTATGGTGTTCCTGCCGCTGCTGTTCTGGCCTGGTGTGATGGGCGAGTTTATGAAGTATCTGCCTGCTACGGTAATGATCTGTCTGTTTGCTTCTCTGGCGATGGCACTGATCTTCCTGCCGGTGATGGGTAAGGTGATCGGTGGTAAGGAGCAAGCACAGTCTGAAGAAAGTGCTGCGGCTATCGATATGAACCATGCCCACGGCGTGACGTTAGCGGGCAGAGGTTATCGTGCAGTCTTGGGTGGTATGCTGAAGTGGCCTACTATGACCTTCCTGAGTCTGGTTGGTGTGATGGCGGTGATCTACGCCATGTACGGCAAATACAATCACGGTGTGGAATTCTTCCCAGATGTTGAACCGGAATCTGCACAGGTACAGGTACGCACACTGGGTGATTACTCGGTGTATGAGAAAGATGCCATTCTAAAGCGTGTCGAAGAGCGTCTATACGGTATGCCTGAAGTGGAAGCCCTGTATGCCCGTTCCTTTGCCGGTAGTGGCGGTGGTGAGCTGGCGGCTGATGTGATTGGTGTGGTTCAGTTCCAGTTTATCGATTGGGAGCAGCGCCGTCCTGCCAGTAAGATTATGGAAGATATGCGTCAGCGCACGGAAGATATTCCAGGCGTGATTCTCGAGTTCCGTCAGCAGGAAGAGGGACCATCTGGCGGTAAGCCGATTGAGGTGCAGATCAGTGGTTCTGATCCTGATGAGATCAACCGTGCCGTACAGCAAACCCGCAATATTATGGATGAGATGGGCGGCTTTATCGATGTTAACGATAACCGTGCACTGCCAGGTATCGAATGGCGTTTTGAGGTCGATCGTGCCAAAGCCGCACAGTACGGGGCTACCGTAGCCAGTGTAGGTAATGCGATTCAGCTGGTGAGTAATGGCCTGAAACTGGCTAGCTACCGTCCAGAAGATGCTACCGACGAGGTGGATATTCGTGTGCGTCTGCCTGAATATGCCCGTACCCTGGATCAGCTGCATCGCCAGAGCCTGAATACGCCGCTGGGTCAGGTACCACTGAGTAACTTTGTCACTCTGACGCCTGAGCCAAAAACTGGTGTACTGCGTCGCCTGGATGGCAAACGGACCATCACTGTTGAAGGTGATGTGGCCGAAGGCCAGCAGGTGGATGAACGTCTGAAAGCGTTGAAAGAGCGTTTAGTCGAGCTGCCTGATACCGTGAGTGTGCAGTTTGGTGGTGAAGATGCGGATCAGCAGGAGTCTATGGTGTTCCTGTCCAGCGCCTTTGTTATTGCGATCCTGCTGATGATGCTGATCCTGATTGTGCAGTTTAACAGCATCTATCAAACTCTGTTGGTGCTGTCGGCGATTATTTTCTCTACCGCAGGTGTACTGCTGGGCTTATTGGTCACGGGTCAGGCCTTTGGTGTGGTGATGGTGGGCATGGGCATTATCGCTCTGGCCGGTATCGTGGTGAACAATAATATTGTTTTGATCGATACCTACAACCAGATGCGCAAAGATGGCTTGAGTGCCTTTGAAGCTGCATTGGAGACCGGTTCGCTACGTTTACGTCCGGTACTGCTGACGGCAACGACAACCATTTTGGGTCTGATGCCGATGGTATTAGCCATCAATGTGAACCTGATGGAGCACTCATTAGGTATGGGCGCACCATCAACACAGTGGTGGACACAGCTGTCCAGTGCCATTGCCGGTGGCCTGGCTTTCGCCACACTGCTGACTCTATTCCTAACGCCTTGTATGTTGGTAATGGGTGATAACTTCGGCAATAACTGGTTGTTCCGTTTGGTACGTCGAATCTTTAGACGGCCACAACCAGAGCAAAAAGTGGCTTAATAGCCTGTAACCATACAATTAAGTTAGCGAAATAAAACAAAGGCCAGGGAGTAATCTCTGGCCTTTGCTTTTTGAAGGCATGTGCTGTTTTGAGCCAAGGCATTCACTTCATGAGGGGCCTAATCATTTAACGGTGGTGGAAAGCTCCAGTACTCCAGCATTTTATGATAAGTACCTTGCTGCTCTAGTTTAGCTCTACCCAGGTTGAAGTCTGACAGGACCTTGGCTTTCTCTTTTCTGAACATCAGATAAGAGTAGGCGTGGTCGAAGGGCGTACTTTTATCAAATAACTCAACCTTATTTTTCTGTTGAAGAAAGTAATCGTGTGATAGCTCATAACCGGGTAGGACATCGATGCGGTCGTTTTCCAGCATCTTAAAAGCATGGGGTAAGCTGCGCATTTCACTGACGTTCAGTTGATGCTGCTGAACAATTTGCGCCCAGCGCTTGCCGTAAGAAAAGCTCCTGACTACGCCAATACGCAGTTCTTGCAAGCTGGGCAGGTAGTCATCGGGTAGTTTTCCCCGTTTACTGTAAAGCAACAGGCCGTTGGCTGGGTATACCACTTGTTGGGAGAAACGGTAGCGTTCTTCCCGTTTAGGCGTTCTTACTGCCGGGAAAATAGCGTCTACCAGGCCTTGCTCAAGCATTTTCATCGCTCTGGCCCAAGGCACAATGTAGAGCTCAACATGATAATTCTGTTGCTGAAAGCTGGCTAAAACCACCTCCCAGGCCAAGCCTGTAAATAGTTTGGATTCTTCTGCGGGATCGATACGTTCAAAATAGCGGCTGGTATCCACACCGGGTTTGTAGAAGCAGAAGGGTTCGTAGTCAGGATAGGTGGCAACGCGAACCTTAGTTTGAGCGTTAACTAGGCAAGGGATTAGAATCATGCATAAGAGTATCAGTGAGGTCACGACAAATTTCAGCTGATTAAATGCAGAGTGACGAGCTGATTGAAGAGAACGCCGCATCTTAGTTGGCTCCTTGAAGTACTCCAGCTGATCTTTTCAAGTATAGCCTGCTAAATTTCCCATATTGGGCCAGGGGCTGAGTTTTACTTCTGTGATGTTTAAATAAAGCCGTAAGACACTGTAAGAGCTGGTAATGGTATTTGGCGCTTGAAGTTTACAGAATCTGCACAAGACAAGGAGTTGCGTGATAGCCGTTTGTTCAGTAGCAGTTTTGTTCTGTAGCAGTAAAGCAACTTCACGGGCGTAAATAAGCACTCACACAAAAGTTTCTCTTTAGAAAATGGCTTCATGATTCAGCCATTGGCTAAAAAATATCGAAACACTTTTGTATAAGTGTGTACAAAAGGTATTTCTTATGAGAGTCAGAGAAAGTGAAGGTGACTTTTCTGTACAGGTCATTATGGGTAGCCATACGGCATTATTGGGCTTTGATATGCAACCTGAAGGTAGATCAGGTTTGCTAGGCTTTGCTTTACACCGAACAGATCATACTGAAGACGAAGCATATTGGTTACCGGGTTTTAAAACGTTTGAACGTAAGCGGCGGTTTCGCCCCACCTTTACTTTTTAGAGGGGCGATTCCAAGGCAG
>CAYFGP010000216.1:0-8051 GCA_964342385.1 uncultured Oleiphilus sp.
CCGGAATGACCGGTCACGTTCGCCGGAATACGCAGCACGGAGGGCTGGTGTCTGGGCTGTGAGCTGCGACCGGGTAACCAGCACGCCAACAAGGAGTTTATCCACACCCTCGACCGGGTGCTGCCTCGGGTCCGTCAGCTGACCGATGCACCGCTACTGGTACGGCTTGACAGTGCCCATGATGCCGCCGAGAACCGCGCGTACTTCCGTACGCACGGGGTGGACTATCTGATCAAGTGGAACCCTCGCTCACAAGACGGTTTGGCCTGGGTGGACAAGGCTCATGCTGCCGGCGCACTCTGGTGCCATACCCGGCCGGGCAAAATGGAAACGCTGGTGAGCGAATCGCTGGATGGCACTGACGACCGCCTGATCGTCAAGGTGACGGTGCGCCACAGTGACAGTACAGGGCAGCTGTTTCTGGAGCCCGAGGTGAGCCTGGAAGGCTGGATGACTTCGCTCAAGCCGGACGCGGCGGATCATGCCAAGGTGATTGCTCTCTACCAGGATCACGCCACCAGCGAACAGTTCCACAGTGAGTTCAAGACTGATCTGGATCTCGAACGTTTGCCGTCAGGGAAGTTCGATACCAACGACCTGGTCATGGCGTTTGCCGTACTGGGCTACAACATATTGCGCTGGATGGGACAGCACGCACTGCTGGGGCCGGATGCGCCGGTGCGTCATCCGGCCAAACGTCGGCGGCTAAAAACCGTCATGCAGGAGCTGATGTATATGGCCTGCCGCCTGGTCAGCAGCGGCCGCCGTCTTTACCTGCGTTTTGGCCAACATTGCCCCGGGTTCAGGGCGTTCGGTTGCATCTACGAGTCGGTCTGATCCACTCGGCTTAACTCACCTCGTTCAACCGCCAAGCCACAAAGCGCCATGCATGGCAGGATGTTTTGTGGTTCCCGATAGCATTCAGAGCAAAAAAACGTCGGAGAAGACGGTGAATGATGCTGCAGTAGCGCAGATGCGGCGGCAGAATCCGGATAAGATCGAGCGGTGTTAAAGAATGTGGTTATATTCAATGCGGTGGCACGGCAATAGCAGATGAATTCACTGATTCAGGGTATTGCGTTTTCATTTTATGAGAGCCGCTGTTGGTGTGACGGCGATGACCTGTCTTTTCTATTCATGGGGACACCTACCCTTGGCGCAAGCGGCGTTACTCAAACAAACAGCGCCCTTTTTCATGCCCGTTATTGCGTTGTTTTGGTTAGGCGAACGCGTCAGTCGCGTCAGTAAAATAGCGATTCTTATTGGTTTTATCGGTGTTTATGCTGTACTCAACCCGCATGAAGGTACACTGAACTTTGCCGTACTCGTTGCCGTGATCGGTGCCATGCTAGGCGCACTGGCAAAAGTCACGATTAGGCGTATGTCTGCTACCGAAGGGCCGCAACGTATCGTGTTCTACTTCGCCTTTTTTAGTGCGTTACTCTCCGCAATTCCTGCACTGCTTAGTTGGGTGCAACCAACGTTAGTGCAGTGGGGCTGGCTGTTAGTGCTTTCTATCACCTCGACTATTGCACAACTACTGCTCAGTAAAGGTTACAGCTATGCCCCGGCAGGCCAGCTCGGCCCCTTTACCTATGGATCCGTTGCTTTTGCCGCTCTGTTCGGATGGTTGTTATGGAACGAAGCGCTGGCATGGAACACATGGCTAGGCATTGCTCTGATTACAACTGCAGGTGTGTTGGCTATGGGGCGTGTTTCCAAACGATAGAGTGGATGCTCAAACTGTGTTGGAGTTTATGATGTAACCCCGCCGCTCACAGGCTTCTCAGGTCTGTGGGCGTTGACCTATCTTAACGGGTGCACAAACTGACAAAGATTAAGTCCCCGCCAATCAATAACTCTGCTGTAACGACTCGTAGACTGATTATTAACCCGTTTGACCTTGGCCCGCAATCACTGATAGGCCGGACAGGGCGAACCATTTCATACAAAAAACAATAAGGGGTACAACATGTCTACTTGTGTCGATCCGATTACACTAGCCGTTGTTCGTGGTGCGCTTGAAACAGCGCAGCGAGAGATGACACTAACCTTAGAGAAAACTGGCCGTTCCAGTGTATTTAACTTAGCTCACGATTACAGCAATGCATTGTTTGACCATTTTCCTGAAATGATTCTGCAGGGGCAGGATATTCCAATACATCTTGGGTCTCTGATTCCCGCGATGAAAGAGGTGGCTAACTATTTCGGTGATGATATCCACGAAGGTGATGTTATCTACCATAATGATCCTGCTTACAAAGGTAGCCATATTCTGGATTGCTGTATGTACAAGCCGGTTTTCTATAAAGGTGAACTGGTGTTCTGGACGGTATGTAAGGGGCACTTGACCGATATTGGTGGTCCCGTACCGGCAGGTTATAACCCAGCAGCAACAGAGATCTATGCAGAAGGCTTACGTATTCCGCCAGTTAAACTCTGGGATCGTGGAGAGCGTCGCGAAGATGTTGTTAATCTGCTACTGACCAATATGCGTGCACGCCGCAATCAAGAGGGTGACTTGAATGCGCAGTACGGCGCTTGTCGAGTGGGTGAGCGCAATCTCATCTCGTTGCTGGATAAGTATGGCGTAAAACAGGTTAAAGCCTGTATTGCTGAACTGAAGAATATGGCGGATCGTCAGATGCGCTCCCTGATAGCGAAGGTTCCGGATGGTGAATACTTTGGCTCGGCTGTGCTTGAAGACGCCGGTCATGGGTTTGGCGAGATGGAGATTACCTCCAAGGTCACCATTAAGGGCGATAGTGTACATATTGAGGTTCAGAGCCCACCGCAGATCCCATACTTTATCAACTCTTATGAAGGCAACTCCATGTCTGGGGTTTATCTTGGGCTGATGATGTTTGCCCAGCTACCGCCGCCGTATAACGAAGGGCTGTATCGCTGCGTGACGGTTGATTTGGGTAAGAAGGGAACGCTCTGCAACGCCGAGGAGCCTGCCCCCCACGTTAACTGTACAACCACACCCATGGAAACCTTGACCGATGCTGTGCGAAAAGCACTTGAAGAAGCTGCACCGGAGCGGGTTGCCGCATCTTGGGGACATGCTAGTGGCGTCAATATTGCGGGTATCGACCCACGTACCGGTGAACAATATGTGACTATGGTGCTGGCATCAGTCATTTCTGGCGCGGGTGCCACTCAGGTGATGGATGGGTGGCACGCTTGCGGACCTTTGTGTTGCTTTGGGGCTCTGAGCTCTGGTGATACAGAGCTTTTGGAATACTCCTATCCAATCATTATACGCCGCTATGGCTTAATTCAAGACAGTGGGGGTGCTGGAATGTATCGCGGTGGATCTGGGACAGTCTGGGAGGTTGAGCCTATCGACCATGATATGACTGTGATCGCTTTCGGTGAGGGCCGTCAGATTCCAACGATGGGCGCAGCGGGTGCTAAAAATGCCGTGCTGGAACCCAAATTGGGCAAGCTGGTGGTGCAGGGAGATGAGACTGAGGTGCACAAATTCAACACCATTCTCACCGTGAAACCGGGGCAGCGAGTTGCCAACTTCAATCCGGGCGGAGGCGGCTTTGGTGATCCAATGAAGCGCTCCCCAGAAGCGGTACTGAGTGATTTCCAAAATGGTTTGGTTTCACTGGACGCCGCTGCCCAAGAGTACGGTGTTGTCATTATGCCAGATGTGATGCGTGTTGATGAAGCAGAGACTCAGGCTCTGCGCGCTCAGTAAACCACAAGAATAAAAACAGGATAAACATTATGCGTAATAAATACCGTTTGGGTATCGATGCCGGTGGTACCTTCACTGATTTTGTACTGGCAGAAAATAATGGGGAACTGCGAGTTTTCAAAAGCCCATCTACACCGCAAGACGGCACGATTGCTATCAGAGCGGGCCTTGCTCAGATATCAGAAGCTGTTGGTCGTTCGGTTGAAGAGATTGTGCAGGACTGTGACCTGTGCATCAATGGTACTACCGTGGCACTGAATGCCTTGATCGAAAAGAAAGGGGTTAAAGTGGGTCTGCTGTGTACTGCCGGTCATGAGGATAGTTTAGAGATCCGTTTGGGACACAAAGAGGAAGGTTATCGCTATGAAGCTGACTTTCCACCCGCGCATATGATTGTACCGCGTCATTTGCGTAGGCCAATCAATGAACGGGTTATCGGTACCGGAGAGGTTAATCAGCCTCTGGATGAGAAAGAGATCCGCGATGCGGTGAATTACTTCAAAGAGCAGGGTGTTGAGAGTGTAGCGATCTCCTTTGTCTGGGCGGTTCGCAATCCGACCCATGAGAAACGCGCTAAAGATATTGTGCAGGCAATGATGCCAGGCGTGTTTGTTTGCACTGGCAGTGAAGTTTATCCTCAGGTGCGTGAGTATACGCGCACATCGACCACGGTTGTTAATGCCTACCTCAGCCCAGTGATGCGCCGTTATGTGCAGAAGATCGATGACTATTTCAAATCGTTGGGTGCTAAATACCCCGTGCGTTACTTTCAATCAAACGGTGGTCTCGCCATCGGTGAAGCCATGCAGGGAAGGGCGGTGAATGCGATTAACTCCGGCCCTGCATCCGCACCACAGGCGGGATTATTTGTCGGTCAGCCATTCGGTATCAACAATGTTATTACGGTGGACATGGGGGGTACCTCCTTTGATATTACGTTAACTAAAGATGGCCATACCAACCTGAATAAGAATATCGATTTTCTGCGTTACCGAATTGGCGTGCCGATGATTCAGGTGGAAACCTTGGGTGCTGGTGGTGGTTCAATCTGTCATGTTGATCAGTACGGTATGTTACAGGTCGGCCCGGAAAGCGCTGGGGCGACACCTGGGCCGGTCTGTTATGGCAAAGGCGGTACGATGCCGACGGTGACCGATGCTAATCTGGTATTAGGTTATTTGAACCCGGAAGCCGTACTCGGTGGTACAATCAATCTCAACCGAGAAGCGGCCATTCAGGCCGTGAAAGAGAAGGTTGCTGAACCACTAGGTATCAGCATTGAGAAAGCCGCTTACGGTATTAGTACGATTGTTAACCTAAACATGGTCAATGGTATTCGCCGAGTATCGATCGAACGCGGCTATGATCCACGTGATTTCGCTCTGCTATGTGCTGGCGGTGCTGCGGGGATGCATATTACGGCGCTAGCAGAAGAGATCGGCAGTACGACCGTGTTGGTGCCTAAGGTTTCCTCAGTATTCTGTGCATTTGGCCAGATTATCTCTGATGTCCGTTACAACTACTTAGCGTCTGAGCCGATGCGGTTGGATGATGATGCTAATTTAGACGCATTGAATGCCAAGTTTGAGAATCTGGAGCAGCAGGGCCGAGAGCACTTGATGTCCGACGGCTTCGATGAAGCGGATATTAGCTACAGCCGTAGTGTGGAAATGCGCTATGTCGGTCAAATTCATGAATGTAACGTAGAGATTCATCCGGGTAAGATTTGCCGTGAGAAGGTAGCTGCTATTCTGGATGACTTTCACAAGCGTCATGAAGAACTGTATACCTATTCCGAACCTCACAATCCAGTAGAGCTCGTGAATATAGAGTCAACGATGGTTGGACATGTAGCTAAACCTGCATTCCAGAGCATAGTTGCTAAAGGCGGTACAGCAGAGGATGCGCTCATCGGTTACCGTCCTGCATTGTTTGATAGCGAAGGCCACTGGATTGATACGGCCGTCTACTCTGGTGAAAAATTGGATTTGGGGATTGAGATTACAGGCCCAGCGGTTGTTGAAGAGCCGACTACCAATATTGTAGTACGTCCAGGATGGAAGCTCGTACTGGAAGCTAACCAGTGCTATCGCCTAACGAGGACTCAGCACTAAGCTAAAATGGGTAACTCAACCCGGGGCGATATTGCTGCTTCGGGTTGATTTGCGCAAGGCGTGATACACGCTACAATCGATCGACTTTATGAACTCAATAAAAATAACAGAGGTGTTCATATATGCATAACAGATACAGCACCCATCTATTGCCCCAGAGAGAGCGCCAAGGCTACTGGAAAGGAGTGATTGATGACGCATACTTTCCTCTTGAGCTGGACTTTAGAAATCCGCATGAATTCCACGGTCACCTCAGTAAATGGCAGGTGGGAAGTCTAGGCATATCGCGCCTTGAGAGTTCTGCTACCTGCTATAAACGGGTCGAGAAGCAAATTGATGAGTCAGAACCTTACTTTTTAGTCACCATTCCGGCTCAAAATCAGGTGTGCTTTTCTCAGGCGAAGCACACGCTGGTATGTAACCCAGGGGCGTTTATTCTAGAGCGTAGCGATCTGCCTTATGAGTTTAGCTACAATAAGGATAATGCTTTGTGGGTGGTGCGGGTGCCGGTATCGTTGTTGCGTGCTAGAATTCGAGAACCGGAGCGGTTCCTATACATGGAGTTTGATAAAAGCTGCGGAATGGGTAATGTCTTTTTTAGTTTTATGCGCAATATTGTGCAGCAGTATTCTTACACCAATGATGCCGCTCATGCTGTGCTTAGCAACCAACTGATCGACCTGTTGGCGCATAGTCTGGAAAATGATGATCGAGTATTGATGAGCAACGAAGCAGGCATTCGCAGTATTCACCTGCGTAATGTTGAAGCGGTGGTTCGACAAAATATACAGCTCTCTTGCCTGTCGCCGGATATGATCGCTGCCGCTTGCAATATTTCCACTCGTTATTTGCATAAGCTGTTCAAAGATTCTGATCAGACTGTCAGCCAGTGGATTAAAGAGCTACGGCTGCAATCGGCCTTAAACGATATTCGGGCCGGTAATCGTCATACTACGCTGGCTGAAATTGCCTACCGCTGGGGGTTCAATGACCAAGCACACTTCTGCCGTTTATTTAAAGCACGCTTTGGTTGCACTCCAAAAGAGATGCGAGGGAGCCGCTAGTCTCTGAGATACAAGAACTGATTCTCTCAACAGCAATTAACCCTTGCTCGGATTGCATAATCTGAAGTAACCCTAGTCAAGGGATAACTTGCAACATAAACAAGAACAAGAGAGAAAACGTTATGGCTGGAAATATAAAAACAAACAGCAGCGGCTCAGCTTCACTATCGATACCACAGGATGAGAGGATGAACCGCGGCTCCCTGAGTATGGCTTGGTGGGCGATCTGTAGCGCCATGTTCTGGTTGGTAGTTTCGGCTACTTTGGCGATGAATTTTGGTACTGTGAATGCGATGATTGGCCTAGCGCTATCAGTCGTTACCTATGGTCTGATTAACGCCGTTATTACTCGTTATGCTATCCGAACAGGGCTTTCTGTTGCCCTGTTTTCACGGGTACTATTTGGTAAAGTGGGCGCTTCGCTGGCGACTCTGATCTTTTTTGCGACGGCTATCTACTACTCAGTTTTTGAAGGATCAGTTATTGCGGTGGCCATTCAAGCTTACTTCCCCTCCCTGAGTATTGAAATGGCTTACTTTATAGTCGTGCTGTATAGCGTACCGCTGGTATTCGGGAGTGTGCAGAACTGGCTGGATAAGTTCAATGGCGTCTTGTTACCGTTTTACATATTGGGGCTAATAGCGGCTGTAGCGCTTGCCATCAATGAGTATGGTTACTCCGATGCTTGGTTGAATCTTGGTCCTGAAGGTGGTGATCCAGAGAACGGTTGGTGGAACTGTTTTACCTATTTTATGGGTGTCTGGATCTTAATGATGTACACATGGGATTATGCCAGATTTGGTAAAGAAGACGATTCTGATTTCCATGCTAAGGTTAATTTTGGCATGCCGTTCTATCTGTTTACGTTTATGGTCAACGGCATTGTGGGCATCTTCTTGGTTGCGACTATTCCGACTGAAGGAGATTTGTCTGAAGTATCAGTAGTACTGGCGTTGCTGAAACTGATGGGTATTTGGGGCCTGCTGTTTGTTTGGGTTAGTCAGACACGAATCAATACCGCTAACTTTTATCTGGCTGCCGAGAATATGCAGGCGTTTTTCGAGCGCTTTGGCTTAGTACATATACCGCGTTTTGTGTGGGCAATAAAGGCTTGGAAGGGCCCGCCAACTCATGCAGGTCTTGAATAATGCGCACAAACAA
>CAYFGP010000217.1:0-7994 GCA_964342385.1 uncultured Oleiphilus sp.
TGCTATTTTGTGGGCAGCTGCCTGATATCTTTGGTCAGGCAGCTGAATAGTTACCAGTTTTCTATAGCTATAAAACCGATGACAGATAGGTATTGATAATAACATTACAAGCTATCAGTCAATCGGCATCACAAGCCTACTCTTGTGAGTGTTATCAGTCTGGTAGATTTAAACCAAAGATCAAATGAAAAAGATAGACCGTCGGCTAATTCACGATATAAGAAAGCACTGATTAGGTTTCTCACTCCAACTCAAGTTAAAATAAAGCCAACCCGAATGGGACTGATATCAACATATACACAAATAAGGGCATTTTATGGGACTGTTTTCTTCGATTAAATCCATGTTCTCCGGTGAAACTAAACCGAAAGAGCCAGAAACCATGCCCTCTGTAGAATACAACGGCTACATCATCACCCCAGCACCGGTACAAGAAGACACCGGCTTTCGTATTAACGGTACCATCACTAAAGGTGAACAGAGCCATACCTTTATCCGTGCCGATAGCCTGCCATCCGCTGACAGCTGCGCCGAAGAGATGGTCCGTAAAGCCAAGCAGATGATCGACTTTCAGGGTGACGATATTTTTAATTCTCAGCGTTAATCCACACTGAAGCCTTGATACCGAGATCAAGCAGTAAGACTAAAACTCAGTAACAAGGACAAAATCTAACACCAACACTAAGCAGCGAGGCTCTGACGACAATGACACAAAAACATCTGATTGGACGTTATCTACAGGACTTGTCACCGGGGCGCTTGGACTGGATCGGTTTACGCCCAGCCAGAAAAGCCGAGATGGTACACGTTGAAGAAGTGATGGCATTGGCAGAACTTGGCCTGGAAGGGGATCATCGCTGCGAGAAAACACCGGGCTCTGGCCGTCAGGTCACACTGATCGCTGCTGAATCTATTCGTACCGTCGAGATCTATACCAGCCATCATCATATAGGCCCACAACAGCTACGACGTAATCTGGTGGTTTCCGGGATTAATCTTAATCTTCTACGTCACCAGCAGTTTCGCATTGGCGAAGCACTGTTTGAAGCCACGGCCTTGTGTCACCCCTGCTCCCGCATGGATCAAGCCTTAGGTAAAGGCGGAGCCGCTGCCATGTTTGGTTATGGCGGTCTATGCGCTAAGATTCTGGAAACTGGTATTATTCGCGTGGGTGATAGCATTGTGCCTGTCTGCCAATAATACGGCCTGTTATATGCGCCTAACGCCTGTGACAATGCCTTTCATACTCCTGTATTTTCCTTACTACTATTAACCATGCTGTAATTTTGCCTTTACGCCGACAAATAAAAATCATTCTTATTTGAGACCAAGTCTTTGTATACTAGCAGTACGTGAATACAGGTATGGCAGGCAGTACGAGGCACTGATGTTGAATACAAGCGATCAAACAACACAAGTCATTTGGGATGACAATCACCCGAAGCAGGATCATATACTCAGGCCTGGCCTTAGCTTTCACTTTGGTTGTAGCCACGAAAGCCAGGATAGCGTTTGTCATGGTGAAGTGGACGACCATATTCGCCTAGTGATGTTATTAGAAGGTGAACTGGATATCGGCTTTGGCAAACATCAGTTGCGCCTTGAGTCAGGTCGTCGAAAACGCAGTGATTTAACCAATATGGCGCTGGTGCGTATGCAAGAACCGGAGGCCTTTCGTCGTACCACACGCAGGGGAGACTACTCTCGTCGTATCAGCCTGGGTATTAGCCGGGAATGGCTGGAACAATCCCTTTACAGCAGCAGTTTAATATCAGAACAAACATCATCTGCCAAAACACAAGGTTTTAGTGCCAGTAGCTGGCAGGCCTCTGCCAATGCCCATGCAATCGCAGAGCAGATGTTAAACCCACCGCCAATTCCCCGTGAAATGCTGGGCCTCTACCTCGAAAGCCGTGCACTGGAACTGATTATTGAAGGCTGGTCACAATATGCGCAACAAGCATCGCCGACTCCCACTAAGCAAGGTTTAAAAGCCCCCGCTTTTCGTCGCATGTGTGATCTGAGCGTTTGGTTAACAGAGAATGCCGCCCTGCCGTTAACCCTTGATCAGATTGCCCAGCAGGCCCATACCACCACTGCCACTCTGCAACGACATTTCCGTATGGCTCATGGTATGAGTGTGTTCGACTTCCTACAGCAAACCCGCTTTGAGCAAGCCCGCTATGCTCTGGAAAATGATGCCATCAGCGTCAGCGCTGCGGCAGAGCTTGCGGGTTATACCAATCCTGGCAGCTTTTCCACCGCTTTTAAGCGTCACTTTGGCCTGTCTCCGAAACAAGTGATGGCTAAACTTGCCCATTAAAAACAGTCTGTTAAAGCAGTCGACCAGGCTGCAGCATTAACATTAACGCCCGTCGGATATCGCGACTGAATGTAGCGACTGTTTGCAAAAAGCAGGCACAGTACCGAAATGTGCTGCTCTTACAAAGGTTTTTGCCTCTACGACAAAAGAAGCCCGCTTACCTTTATGACACAATAATCCCGTAACCCGTTATTACACAGAGCTTTTTATAATGCTAAAGCCCAGTTTGACGCGGGCTGTACTCGCCCTGCTAATCACCTTTATTACCCTATACATCTCATTATCCCCTCACTCAGTGCAGGCCGCAGAGACTCATTCTAATACCCCATGGCCAAGGACGATCACAGGTGATGATGGACGCAGCCTGACACTACAACAGGCTCCCAAACGAGTACTGTCTACCTCTGTTACCATCACAGGTACCTTGCTGGCCATTGATGCCCCACTGGTGGCCAGTGCAACCGCCAATGACAGTCGCTTTTTTGATCAATGGCAGGAAGTTGCACAGCAACGCAATCTGCAACCCTTGTGGCCTGCTGGCAGTATTGATCTTGAAGCCGCTTACAGTGTGCAACCGGATCTGATCATTATCTCTACCACAGGTGCAGATTCCGCGCTTGAACAACGCGATGCACTGAGCCAAATTGCGCCAACTCTGGTACTGAATTACAGCTCACGCCATTGGCAGGAACTTGCGCTGATTCTGGGCGATGCACTGGGTATCAAGCCACAGGCAAGCCGTAAAATTGAAGAGTTTAATCAACATGTGGCCTGGGTACGCTCTCAGATCAAGATTCCACCCGGTTTGGCTAATATTGTTAGCTATAACGGCCCAGGTATTACCAATCCCATCGCTACGAACTCCGGTAGCCATGCCCGTTTGTTGACCGATCTGGGCTTTAGCATCGAATCCCCCAACCCCGTATGGCATAGCGGTTTTGACCAGGCCGGAGATTTTGTGCGTACGGAATACGAATATCTGACTCATCTTAAAGCGCCAACCACCTTTCTGTTACGTCGCGCCAGTGATGATACTGCTGCTTTTAGACAAGACCCTGTACTGGCCAACCTGCCATCCAATAAAACCGGACAGGTATACGGCTTAGGGCAACACTCATTCCGTATCGACTATTTTAGCGCCATGGAAGTGGTTGACGGTGTGCTGGAGAACTTTCAGCCTTGAGGACTCCTGCACAAGCTAAACAGCCACACTATCATCAGTCATGCCACAGTCAAGCTGGTCATAACCAAGCCGGTCATAAAAAAACACGTTATCTGCCGACCTTAGCCTTCAGTGTAATTGCCTGGGGGAGTCTGTTGGCATTGTTAACAGTACTGAGTGTCGGGATTGGTACCGCGACAATTTCCCCTGCGACCACTTGGCAGGCATTGGTTAACTTTGATGCCAGTAATAGCGATCACCTGTTAGTTCAGCATTTACGCCTACCCCGTACTCTGATGGCGCTATTGACCGGTGCAGCCCTGGCCTGTGCTGGTGTGATTATGCAGGCGCTGACCCGCAACCCTCTGGCCGATCCGGGCATTCTGGGTGTCAATGCTGGGGCTGCCGTAGCAATTGTATTGGGCATCGCATTACTGAGTGTAAATGACCTGATCGGCCAACTGGTATTAGGCATGATAGGTGCTGGGCTGACAGGTGCCCTGGTGCTGGTATTAGGCGGTCGCCGACTGGGTTCTGATCCCGTGCGTATCGTACTGGCAGGTACAGCGCTGTCCATGGTGCTATTGGCTGTGACCCAGATTATTACCATCAACAGTCACGATCAGGTGTTTGAACAGTTTCGCCACTGGGCGGTCGGGACACTGCAAGGCCGGGGCTACAGAGTTCTCATTCCCGCCCTGCTACCGATTTTGCTCGGCTTGATAAGTGCGCTCATGCTGGCACGCTCGCTGGATACCTTGGTACTGGGTGATGACCTTAGCCTGGCTTTAGGCAGTCGCCCTCGCTTGATCTGGTGGTTATCAGCGGCTGTCGTCACGCTACTGGCCGGTACGGCTACAGCCGCTGCAGGTCCTATTGCCTTTATCGGATTGACCGCACCTCATCTGGCACGCTTTATCGTTGGCCCTAATCATTATCGTTTGCTGCCCTGTGCCATGTTTTGTGGTGCTCTATTGATGCTGACAGCCGATATTCTCGGCCGCCAGATCGCTCACCCTGGCGAGGTAGCCGTAGGGATTATGATTGCCCTGTTGGGTGGTCCATTTTTTGTCGTATTGGCCCGTCGACGGAGTTTAAATCAACCATGAAAGCACAACACGTCTCTACTCAAAAAGTAGATCCAAACGGTGGCAACCGTGTCTGGCGCTGGCGAAAATTCTCCTTATTAGTACAGCTCAGGGCGATGCTGACCACAATCAGTCTGTTTTCGCTAATTGTGATCATCAGTGTGGTATTACTCACTCAGGGCAAAACACCGATTCCTTTGTCGCAATTGGTCACAGCCTTATTTATGCCGGATCAGGCCGGTTTTATCGCCGAAATCATCTGGAATATTCGCTTGCCCAGAGTACTCACCGCCGTGTTTGCCGGAGCCGCACTGGGTATATCTGGGGCTATCTTCCAATCCATATCCCGTAACCCTTTGGGATCACCGGATGTGATCGGCTTTACCACAGGAGCCGCCAGCGGAGCCATTGCCTGGCTGGTATTTATCGGACCGAATATCACCGGTGTTTTAATCGCCACCCTGGCAGGAGGCCTGCTCACCGCACTCGCCGTATATTGGCTCACCTTACGCCAGGGACAGATCGACAGTTACCGTCTGGTGTTGATCGGTATTGGAGTCGGCTCAACCCTGAGCGCTTTAAATGGCTTAATGTTAGTAAAAGGCAATCTGGATAACGCCATGCTGGCCAACCTCTGGCTGGCGGGATCACTCAATGCCCGCAACTGGGCTCATGCTCTACCCGTTATGATGGGCATACTGCTTTTGAGCCCCTTTATTGTCGCTTTTGCCCGTTCATTGAGTATGACAGAAATGGGCGATGACTTAGCTAAACAACTGGGCGTCAGTGTTGAGTCCAGCCGCAAGTTCATGACACTGCTGGGTGTACTTCTGGCAGCACTGGCCACGGGCGCAGTTGGCCCCATCGCCTTTATCGCTTTGGCCGCCCCTCAACTGGCGAAACGACTGGGAAGACAGCATCAGGTCTCTGTGGTCGGTTCTGCTGCTATGGGAGCCTGTTTGCTCTTATGCGCTGATTTAGTGACACAACAACTGCCGGGACAGCTGGTTCTGCCCATTGGGCGCATGACCGCGATTATTGGTGGCCTTTACCTGTTATGGCTATTAACCCGGCCACGTCGCTAAACCAGTCGTGCCACTAAAACAATCGTGCCACTAAAACAATCGTGAATCGTGTCGCCAAACCGGTCGCATCGTTAAACCCGTCATAGCGCTAATTAAAAGAGACATCAGATCAGCCATGAGCAAACACATAACAACACCAGGCATCTTGTCATCGACAGAACCACCACAGGCCGAGCGATCATACACATCCTCAGCACAGGCGAGTGCCGGGCAGGGAATTCTGCAAGCTCAACAGCTCTGTTTAGCCTACGAAGATCGCACCGTGATCAACAATATGGATATTAGTCTGCCAGAGGGGAAAGTCAGCGTTATTATCGGCCCTAATGGCTGCGGTAAGTCCACTCTATTACGCGCCCTTGCAGGATTGCTCCCCATCAGCTCGGGTCAGGTACTACTGGCTAATAAAGCGCTCTCTCAGTACAAAGCCAAAGAACGGGCACGTTTGCTGGGGCTATTACCTCAAAGCTCTACTGCTCCGACTGGTATTCGTGTGGCCGATCTGGTGGCCCGTGGGCGTTTTCCTCATCAGGGTTTATTGCGCCAGTGGAGCGAACATGATGCTCAAGCGGTCGAAGCCGCCCTGACACAAACACAACTGCTGGCGCTGGCAGACAGACCCGTAGCCGACCTGTCCGGCGGGCAACGTCAACGCGTTTGGCTGGCACTGGTATTAGCGCAAGAACCAGATATTTTACTGCTGGATGAACCCACCACCTACCTGGATATTGCCCATCAGTACGAGGTACTGGAGCTGTGTAAAACACTTAATCGGGAACAGGGTAAAACCCTGGTGATGGTATTGCATGACCTTAATCAAGCCGCTCGTTATGCCGACCACCTGATTGCGATGAAGTCAGGTGAACTGATCGCATCCGGCCCTGCTCAAGAGGTGATCCAACCCGCCTTGATTGAACATATCTTTGGCATGCAGGCGATCATCACTCCCGATCCTGTTACCAGCACGCCCATGGTGGTACCGGAACGCATTTGTGCTACTGACGGCACAGCCGCAAAAGCACTGACATAACTCAGGTGACTAAAACAACAACAACAACAACAACAACAACAACAACAGAGCAAACAACAACAACAGAGCAAACAACAACTAAAACAACACTAGCTCAAACAACTACAACGACTGCAATCACTCAAAATACCCCAAGCAACGCCACTACTTTTTGCCATTATTGAGGAGAGATAAAGTGCCCGCTGAAAAACAACTTTGTATAGGACTGTCCCTCGCCGTCACCTGGCTATCTGGCAGGGGTTGGCGTCATCCCGATAGTCAGGTGGAAGACATCCATAACCCTGAGTTTTATGTTGACCTGGCCCGTCGTGCCGAAGCCGCTAAACTGGACTTTGTGTTTCGCCCTGACTCCCTGTTTATTGATCATCAAGTGTTAGCGGATTCACCAGGCTTTAGCAGTGTCGATCCCACCATGCTGATGGCCGCTCTGGCACAAGAGACACAGCGTATCGGTCTAGTCACAACGGCATCAACCACCCTAAACGCCCCTTATACCGTAGCCAGGCAGATACAGTCTCTCAACCAGATCAGTAATGGCCGTGCCGGTTGGAACGTGGTAACCGCATTAGACGGTCAGCAAAACTTTGGCGTTGAACGTATGCCAACAGCAGAAGTGCGTTACGCCATTGCCGATGAATTTACCCAAGTAGTGCAAAAACTGTGGGACAGCTTTCCTTGTAGCGCCATTCAAGCCAATCGAGATACCGGCCAATATGCTGATATTGAACAAATCGGTCCTATTGATCACCAAGGTGACTACTTTCAGGTAAAAGGTCCTCTGACTCTACCCGGTCATCCCGCTGGCTCCGTGCCTCTATTCCAGGCCGGAGCTTCAGACAGTGGCCGCAACTTTGCCGCCAAAATTGCCGACGCCATCTTCGCCGCCACACCCGATCGCGATGTAGCACTTGAGCTACGTCAGAATATCCAGCACAGGGCCGTCGCCCATGGTCGCCCTGAGGATGCGGTTAGAGTACTACCGGGCCTAAGCCTTTATCTAGCCGATAGCCGCGAGGAGGCGCGGGCACTGTATCAAGCCAACCTAACGCCTCAGGCACTGGCACGCAAAAAGTTCTTTGTGCAGGAAGCACTGGGATTAGATCTTGATAAGCTAACGCCTGAACAACTGATCACACCGGATATGATCTCATCGGCTGAGACACCCGTTAGAAGTCGCACCCATGCCGATTTACTGCGCCGACTGATCCAGAGAGAAACGCTGTCATTAGAGCAACTGTTGCAACGCCCTGAAGCTTCGTAAGCGGCGGTTTCGCCCCACCTTTACTTTTTAGAGGGGCGATTCCAAGGC
>CAYFGP010000218.1:0-7951 GCA_964342385.1 uncultured Oleiphilus sp.
AAACTACGAGCAGCTGCTTGAAAATGTGTCCGGAAAACTGTTGCCAGATCAGTATTTACTTCAGTTTGTTTTCAGCCGGTTCCAACTGGAGCGTTTCTGGGCCGAAGACAAATTGGACACTTAACAGGTCATGCTATGAATGCGGTGCTTCGTTTAAACCTTCTTGTCTCGGCTGTTTTTGTACTGGCACTTGTAGTGACTTTGCAGGAGATGCTGGAGCAGGCCACCAAAGATATTACTCGTGAGGTCTCAGCGGGTATCAGTTTCACCCATCAGCTACTCAGTGTCGCTATTACCGATGAATCACTATTGAACAGTATCTTGGATGGTGAAACCCGCCATGTTCATCTGGAGATTGTGGATACGGTTTATCAGGATGAACAATCCAAGTCAGGCAACCAGTCATCTTCAGCTTTTTCATCTGAGGATGAGGAAGAAGTTCCGGATTGGTTTATCGAACTGATTCCTGGGTTGGATGAACTTCAGGAGAAAAAGTACTACCGTTTTCTACCTGATGGGCGGGCGTTGAAGCTTCAGGCAAACCCTGGGGATGAGCTGGAAGAGGTGTGGGAGTCCGTTCAGCTTGTACTGATGTTGTTTATTCTCAGTACCCTGTTATCCAATCTGGCGATCTATATCGGTGTCAGGCAGGGCATTAAGCCGGTGGCAGATTTTCTGGCCGGGTTAAATCAGATCGAAAAAGGGCAATTTACTGCCCGTCTGGATCATTATGCCATTCGCGAACTCAACGAACTCTCCCGTCACTTTAATGCTATGGCTCATGCGCTGGAAGAAGCAGAAGGCGATAACAAGCGTCTCACTCATGAGCTGATGCGTATTCAGGAAACTGAGAGGGCTCATTTGGCGAGAGAACTGCATGATGATCTGGGCCAGTACCTTACTGGGATTCGTGCTCAGGCCTATCTGGTCAAGCAAAGTGCTCATATACCTGAATTAGTGGAAACGGTGGGTGGTCAGATTGTTGATAACTGTGATGCCATGCAGGTGAGTTTCCGCCAGCTGATTCGTGAGTTACATCCGGTGATTCTCGAACAACTGGGCCTACTGGATGCGATTCGTACTCAGATTGAGAATTGGCGTCAGGCTCATGGTATTCAGGTGCAACTGAACCTGCCGGAGTCCTTGCCCGAGTTCAGTGATGAAACCAACACTCATATTTATCGAATTGTGCAGGAATCTCTGAACAATATTGTTCAGCATGCTGAGGCCGATCAGGTTGAGATTGATTTGGCAGTTACTCCGGAAAAATTGATGTTAAAAGTGGCTGATAACGGCACTGGTCGACGGGAAAGTAGTCTGTCAGGTCTGGGGTTACGTTCCATGCAGGAACGGGCATCTTGTCTTCAGGGCGAACTGATCTTTAATCAGATTGAGGGTCAAGGCAGTATGGTGTTACTGCAACTGCCCGTCCTTGACGATAGAGCTGCAGATGGGGGTAACGGTATAGTTGATAACGGAGCAGATAAGCTGGCTAAAGCAATCGTCGAGGAGAAAGTGGTATGAAGATTTTAATTACAGATGACCACGCAGTGGTTCGACAAGGTTACGCTAGTCTGCTGTCCGCGATGTTAGCCCCTTGTGAGGTGCTGGAAGCGGAAAACGGCGATCAGGCTTGTGCCCTGTGTCAGTCTGATAAACCTGATGTGGTGATTATGGATGTGAATATGAAGGGAATCAGTGGTATTGAAGCTACCCGACGTATTTTGCAGCGTAATCCTGATATCAAAATTCTGTTCTTCAGCATGTACGATGAGATTCCTGTGGTCACTCAGGCGCTGGAGGCTGGGGCTAAGGGTTATATCACCAAGAGCTGTACCCCTGAAATCCTGATTGAAGCCGTGAACAAGGTCTCTACCGGCCAGCTTTATGTGGAGCATGAACTGGCGATGCGTTTGGCGGTAACACGCCCAGAGCAGAAAGATAAACGCCTGAAAGAGATGACACAGCGGGAGTTTGAGATCTTTGTTATGTTGGCTCAGGGTAATAACGTGAAAGAGATTTCAGAGCAGCTGTGTATCAGTAGTAAAACGGTGTCCAACTATACGGCTATTCTAAAGAGCAAACTGAATATCGATTCCATTGCTGAGCTGGTGCATCTGGCTATTGAAACGGGCTTAGTTAAGGTAGGCTCTAAGATCAGTTAAGGAGACCTCAAATCATAAGAGGAAAAATTGATGACCTATAATGAATTTAATCAGTTTTGCGGTGATCTGACTGCAACCTCTTATGTGATGCAGTGGGGCAATGCTCACGTTTGGAAAGTGGGTGGTAAGGTGTTTGCCATTGGCGGTTGGGCTGATGACAAACAACCTGCTTTTACCTTCAAAACTTCGGACAACAACTTTGAATTTTTAAGCTTACATGAGGACTATCGGCCTGCACCCTATTTTGCGACACGGGGAATGAAGTGGATCCAGCAGATTAAAACGTCTGAGCAGACCGATGATGAGCTGAAATATTACCTGTTAGAGTCCTATCGTATTGTGTCCCTTGGTTTGAGTAAGAAAAAGCAGAAAGAGCTGGGACTACACCTATTCCTTGAATCCTAGTGCACTGAATATTTAGCTGACCCCTGCCACAAACAACGAAACAAAACGCTTCGGAGTATGTAAAACCTACTTTTCTATCGTCCTGTACAGGAGGGAAAGAGATAACTTTGTTTCGTCGCGTATTTCCTCGATTGATTATACTTTAGTGATTAATAAGCGTCTGGCTTGCACACTACAGGTCAAATCGCTAGATTACTGTCTCTTTGCCATTTGTGTCGTACACACTTACATAAAGGGTTTCGATGTTTTCGGTCAGCGGCTGGAGAATGAAGCACGTTGTTATAGAGAAACTTTTGTGTGAGTGCTTCTCAGTTAAAAAGGTCAGAGTGTTGAAGACGCCTAAAGTAAAAGATATTGCCCAGAAGAACGTGATCAAGATTGGTGATCAGGAATCCATCGCCAGCGCCATCGCGTTGATGTATCAGGAGAATCACCGCAATATCATCGTTGTGTCTGACAATATTCACCATCGCTTTGGCCTGCTAACCGCCAATGATCTGATCCGCCTACGAATGGCACATGTGGATTTCTCTCAACCGATTTCTTCCATCAAATACGACAAGATCTTTTCTATTAATGAAGAGGCAGAGCTGGAACACGTACTTGAAGAGGTCAGTCACGAGGTTGAGTGTCTGTGTGTCACCGATGCACAGGATCAGCTATCGGGTGTCGTTTTCTACAGCGATATTATCTCCAGTATTGATCCTCGTATGTTACTGGAGAAGCGTGCCATTGGCGAAATCATCCTTAATCAGCATCTGAAAAAAGCTCAGGTGAGTGACTCGACACTGACTGTGATTGGTCTGATGGATCATCAGCTGAATGACTGCGTACTGGTTTATAAAGGTGATCAACCCGCAGGTATTATTACCACGAAAGATGTGATTCGCCTGTTTGGTGAGCACAAGGATCTGAATCAACCGATTTCTGACTTTATGAGTCATCCAGTAGAAACGATCTCCTATGATAGCTCCATCAAAAAGTCACTGGACTTTATTAAAGCGAAAAACTTTAAGCGTCTGATTGTTAAAGATCGTGACGGCTATATTGTTGGTCAGATTACTCAGGGCGAACTGATTACCCGGGTTTATTCCCGTTGGTCCGATATGGTGCGCAGCAATGATGCTCAGCTAAAAGAGATGAACAAAGCGCTGCAGGTGCGGGCCTCCAAGTATGAAGAGCTGTCGGTAATCGACCACCTGACAGGTATCTATAACCGTGCCAAGTTTGAGCTGGAGCTGAATAAAGAGATCGACCGGGTGAAACGTTATCACTCTGAATCTTTCTCTGTACTCTTCTTCGATGTCGATCACTTCAAGAGTGTTAACGACAACTTTGGCCACGCCATGGGCGACATAGTCCTGCAGCAGATCTGCCAAACAGTGAGCAAACACCTGCGTTTTACCGATATTCTTGCCCGTTGGGGTGGGGAAGAGTTTGTCGCCATCCTGCCTTCAACCACATTGGATAACGCCTTTGATGTCGCGGAAAAACTGCGTCACACCATTCATGAATTGGAATTTGAAGGTGTTGGCCATGTCTCCTGTAGTTTCGGTGTCGGTCATTTTGAAGCCAACGATACCTTTCACTCGGTTGTCTTACGTGTTGATAAAGCCATGTATCAGGCGAAAGCGAATGGCCGCAACCGGGTAGAGCGAGCTGAGACATAATCTGCAGAATTCAGATGGTTTTTAGCGGACAAAGCGCTTTTTGAATTCTGGGTTTCGGGATAAACATCTTTAAAAAGCTTCAGAAAAAACAGATAAGGAAATCGGGACAACACTATGAGCAACGCCATTACAATACGGAAATTTGAAGCTAACGACCGGGAAGGCCTGATCAAACTCTGGCAACAGATTTTCCCCAATGATCCACCTCACAATGAACCCTCTGCTATGTTGGATGCCAAACTCAAAGTGGATGACCTGATCTTTCTGGCAGAATCAGAGGACGAGATTATCGGTGCTTGTATGGCAGGCTACGATGGCCATCGAGGTTGGCTATATGCTGTCGGTATACTGCAAGAATACCGTCGTAGTGGTGCTGGAACTGAGTTGGTCCGCTTTGCCATGAATGCCTTGCGGGATATTGGCTGTATTAAGGTCAATCTGCAGGTACGGGCTACCAATACAGAAGTCGCTGCATTTTATCAGTCGTTGGGCTTTAGTGTTGAAGAGCGACTGAGTATGGGGGCTTTTCTTTAGCACTGTTTCGCTGTGCTCAATTCTGTACTGATTTCAGATCGATTTGATCTTTCGTTTAATTAAACCTGTCCCTCCGTGTCGCAAGTCACAGGAGAGAAACATTTCTAACATAATGCCGTTGTAGCCTTTCATCCGAATCAAGCAAGCGCTTTTTTATATAAGAAAGGTTACATGATGACTTTAAAACGTAGACTGTCGACACTGACTTTTGCACTGCTATGTTCTGCCTCCAGCTACACTTTTGCTGACTCGCTGAATGCCGATAAGGTTAATAAGCAACGGGGCGTGCAATTGCCCTATCAGATTCTGAGAAGTGATATTGCTGACAATGCCAAGCCGGGGAATATGTTGGAAATCCGCAACGGTGGCTTTGGCTCAGATATGACCGCTCATCCCTCCAACCGTAATCAGTTCTACGCGTTAACAGATCGTGGTCCAAATGCTACTTATAAAAAGGGGCAATATGGTAAAGGTAAAATTTTCCCAACCCCTGATTACACTCCACGTATTGGTCTGTTTGAGGTTAATGCCTATGGCAATGTTAACCTGATCAAAACTATTCTGTTAAAGAAGCCTGACGGTGCGCCAATCAGTGGTTTGCCGAATAGTTCGGATCTGGGCGGTACCGGCGAAACCCCTTATGACAGTATGGGACAGCCGATCACTCAACAAACAAATCTGCCTTATGATGCTAAAAACAATCCAATTCGTCTGGATGACTATGGCCTGGATGGTGAAGGTCTGGTTGCGCTGAAGGATGGCTCCTTCTGGGTCAGTGATGAGTACGGGCCTCATATCGTACACTTTGATAAAAATGGTGTAGAGATCGGTCGTATCAACGCTTTTGCCCATGATGACAGAACCCATATTAATTTACCGGCTGAGTTTGCCAATCGTCGCCCTAATCGAGGTATGGAAGGCTTAGCAATCACTCCAGATGAAAGCACTCTAGTGGGTATTATGCAGTCGACGATGTATAACCCGGATAAAAAGGTTAAAAACCTAAATGTGGCACGTATTGTCACTGTTGATCTGAAAAGCGGTTCAGTAGGCCAGTATCTGTATAAGCAGGAGAAGCCACAAAACTCTAACTCCGGTATTGCGGCACTGTCTGCAACTGAGTTTGTTGTGATTGAGCGTGATGGTGCTTTCCTGCGAGATAAGCCCGATGCAATGAAACGCATCTATCGTATTGATCTGTCTGCTGCGACAAATCTTGAGTCATTAAAAGGTGATGATGCTCTATCTCAGGATGAGAAACTGGGTCTGATGATCAATGGCAAAACTGTTGAACAAACGGTACTTGAAAACGGTTGGGCTGCATTGGATCAACAGCAGATCAAACCGGCAGCTAAATCGCTTGTGGTTGATCTGGTGAAAGAGATTAACTACCCGCACGACAAGCTTGAAGGCATGTGGTTAATTAGCCCAAACCAGCTGGGTGTGCTGAATGATGATGATTTTGCAACCTGGGCCACTAAAGGCAAACTGGAACAGAAGTATCTGGATCAGGCAAAAACAGTGATTGATAGTAATACCCTGTATGTTATCGACAATCTGGACCTGAAAGCCAAATAGCTATATCACTAACGATTTAAAGCGAATAGAGCTGAATTCATATACCCAAACTCCACTCAGCTTCAATCGTTGAGTGGAGTTGTCTTTTCTATATCTGTGATGTTTGCGAAGAGAAGTTTTAGCTGGATTCTGCTTTGAGTATTGGTATGAGGCTGACTACGACTACTCTGGATCGTAATTTCATTGTTTGAATAATCTGTCGACAACGAATGTCATGTAATCCTATGTAAGCAAACGTAATAGAAATCTATGCATCCTTTAATAAATCATGTGGATTGATCAGAGCACAAGCCGCTGTTCTGTTTTGACCGTGTGATACTCATAGATAACTAACAAAAGGATGCCTTACTATGGTAAATCCACATCCACGTTTGACTCCTGAAGTACTGACTCAACCGGCTGATTATGGTGTGCTGAAATTGCTTGAAGGCATTTGGGTTAACCATAACCCGGATAATAACAAAACGGGTTGGGGTTTACATACTACCTGTGTGCCGTCCCCTGGATCGAATCCTGAAACCATTCCTGGAAAGTTTCATTTTTTGTGTGAAGATTACACAGAAGAGCTGACCTTTACACTAGTACCAGGCGGTGTACGCAATCGTGGCGGTGCCAATGAGCAGTTTTGTGGTGCAGTAAAATATGAGCAGACAATTCAAAGCCTCACAGGTACTCCTTTGCACGAAGAAAACGGTATGTTCCTGTGGCTGGATAATATGTATAGTCATCCAGCAACAGATGAATCTATTATGAGAGATATTGGCTTTCCAGAAATGTCTGCAGGAGATGGTGCTGAAGGCCCTGTATTTGTGCCGCCTTATACTATCTGTCGTAGTGGTACTATCCCACATGGCAGCACGATCAATCTGCTGGGTAAAAATACGGACTTAGATAATCCTATCGCAGGCAAGCCTCAATTTCCTAAAGGTTTAGCAGCATGGGATTTTGATCACTTGGCAATTTCTCGAAGCATGGGTGGTGCAGGTGATGAACCGATAAACTTGGATGAGCCAGCCCCGGCTTGGGTACACGATGATAGTTTGCCTGAGCGTGATCCTAGTGGTAACCGTACCTATACTCAACGTATTTTGGCCAATGAGCTATATCCTTACTCGGTTCGCCCTGATCTACGCCTACGTGATGCACTGAAAAACCAGGAAGTAAAAGATCATATTCTGATTCATCTGGCGTCAGATCTACCTGGTGGCCCTCAGGGTGGCGTGTTGAATGTTCCCTTTGTACAGCGTAATACACCCGTAACGGATGTGCGTTGTCGTATGTGGTTGGAAACAGTGATTGAAAACGGTGAAGAGATTCAACAGCTACAGTATGAACAAATTATGTTCTTTGAATTCCAGTTTGGTACTGATGGTGGGACAACACGTTGGCCTCATATTCAGATAAACACCTTGCGTAAGAAGGCGTAATATTGGGGTGGAGAAAGTAATCTGAGTAATCTTCTTTTGTAGAGATACACTCGACTTCCCAGTTCTGTTCAGCTTGATTGAGCTTAACAGAACTGGAAAGCAATTAACTTTGAAAGCTTGTAACTATTCAGCCCCCTCTCAACTATTCGCTATCTTGACGGATAGTTGAGAT
>CAYFGP010000219.1:0-7868 GCA_964342385.1 uncultured Oleiphilus sp.
TCAAAACTACGAACAGCAGCTTGAAAATGTGTCTGGAAAACTGTTGCCAGATCAGTTCATCTGACAAGGCTAGGTGGTGATGAGTTTGGCATCATCCTGTTGGGTGATGTATCACGACATGGTTTACATGGGCTGACTGAAAGCCTGATGACGGTATTTAACCCTGTTGAAGAGCAAACACATCCGCTACATGGTATGCAGGCGAGTATTGGGGTAGCCGTTTATCCGTTGAATGCTCGAAATGTCTCAGAGATTCAACACCATGTTTCCCTTGCCCTTAATGAAGCCAAAGCACGCGGTAAAAACAGGGTAGTGTACTTTGAGGATGAGATGAATGCTCGTTTGCAGCGTCACTACGAGCTTGAGCAGGCTTTACTCAAAGCACGCAGCCGAGACGAATTATTTATGGTTTACCAACCGCAAGTGAGTATCTCTACAGGCAAAGTGGTCGGCTATGAAGCCCTGATGCGTTGGCAGAATGATGAACTGGGGTTTGTGAGTCCTGCTGAATTCTTTCCTATTGCCGAGGAATCCCCTGTTGTGCAAGAGCTGGGAGAGTTTGTGATTGAGCAGGTATTACAGGATATCCCGCGTTTATGTGAACGACACGGATACAATATCAAAGTATCTTTGAACGTTTCGGCGGCTCAGTTCTTCTATCATGATGTGGCCGATCTGTTGATTAAGGGGATGAGGCTAAATGGTGTCGATCCCAACACCTTAAGTGTTGAGTTGACAGAAACCGCACTGTTAGAAAAAGATCAGATTGTACTGGAGCAGTTAAGCCGGCTGAGGTCTGCTGGAGTTGCCATTATGCTGGATGATTTTGGGACCGGCTATGCCTCTCTGTCTTATCTAAAAGAGTTTCCAATCACCGGGTTGAAAGTGGATCGTAGCTATACCGCTCGTCTATGTTCCGGTGAACCCAGTGACTTTGCACTGTTTGAAAGCTTATTGTTTTTGGCTAAAAACCTGGGCTTAACTACGGTCGTTGAAGGGATTGAAAATGAACATGAGGAGCAGCAGGCGCAGCTAGCCGGCGCTCAGGTGGCACAAGGTTTTAAATATGCCAAAGGCCTACCAATTGAAGAGCAGCTAAAATCTATTGATAGATGGGATGCAACGGCTTAAAGAAAAATTCAATGAAAATGAAATGGAAAGAACCCGACAATGGCAGTTGCCGGGCCCTTTGGGCGAGAAGCATTTTTCTTTGTTAGCTGTCTTTTCTTATTAACTAGCTGTTTACCGGTTGTTTTCTAAGAGCCGATATAGCTCCTTAAATCTCACCATACGCAACTTAAGCTAGTGCGATTGCACCACCAGTCAGAGAGACTGCAGAGCCTAGTGCCAGTGTTAAACGTGGCCGTTGGTTCAGCCATTGACCTGCTTTATTACCAACAATCATCAATGTCGCACAGCTGATCAGGTAACCTGCAATATAAGCCAGCGCCGTTGCATTAGCCGCTTCTCCGCCATGGGCTTGGCCGTGTACAAAGGCAATGGCCATGGTCATCACAAGACCCGTTGCTGTGCCCAGCTGAACCTGGCGGGCCATCAATAAACCCAATGCTAATACACTGACTACAATTGCACTTTCTACACCTGGCATGATCAGGCTTTGAATACCCAGTAGACCGCCCAGTGCCATCATGGCCAGAAACGCAATCATGAGAGTGGTTGGCTTAATTTTCTCCTGGCGGCTACTCCAGATAGCAATTGCTGAAATGGCTAACAAATGATCCAGGCCGGTTAACGGATGTAGTAAACCACTGGTGATACTGGAAACATCATGACCAGTGTGGGCCAGTGCAGGGGTGCTGATTAAAGTGCCCACTGCCAGAACGGATAGTGTTTTTTTCAACATGTCGATTCCTTATAGTCTTGTTTGTTACACGCTGACGCAAAAGTGTTTTGATATTCTTCACGCAACGGCTGAAGCATGAAGTCATTTGCTAAAGAGACACTCTTGTGTAAGTGCTTATGACATGGTTTGTCGTAATATGACGGTTTGGGGTTTACCCATATAGATACAGACTGCAGCAAAGGATGTGCCAGCGGACCAATAATCCATTTTGTCCGAGCCTTTTCCTTCCACTATTACACGTTTAGCCCTAAAAGGGTGCGCTCTGGTAAACTATCACTCATGCCCGGGATGATTCAGAGTGGTTACTGAAATAGCGAAATGGCAGGGGGGTGGTAAGTGTCTTTGCTATGGCATCGCAACGGGATGACAGTCCAGTTGTTGCTAACGTTATTGTGTAGGTTGTTGTGTAAGAGCCCGTCTTGTCTCAGAAACCGCTGCCTTGGGCGATGCCTGTTCCGCTATGGTGCTGAAACCGTAATGGTACGGTTATCGTGCCATAGACATCCTGAATAAGAACAACAAACTGGCGTAAAAACTGCTTCTAGTGATGGATTAACCCCTTTATGAGTGAGAAACCTGAACTGACAATGTTTCCCGAGCAAACTTTGCCTGCAGGAGCAACGGATGAAGCCTGGATCGATGTGATTCAGAAGATGGATGAAGTGTATGCTGATCTGGTGAAATATCAGGTTGAGATCGAAGAAAAAAACCAGGCGCTGGAAGATGCCCATCAGTTCATGGCCAGTGTGCAGCAGGCTATGAGTGATATTCTGCTGGTGACCGACCGCGAGGGAAAGGTTAAGCAGCTTAACCCCGCTTTGGCTGAGCTAACGGGTTTACCTCATGACCAGTTGACTGGTCGCCATCTGACTGAGTTATTTAGCAGTGACCAGATCTGTTTTTCTCAGTTGTTACAGAGCCCCAGTCAAGCCACGCTCAATGACTGTGAAGTCAAGTTGTGTCTGCCAGATGGTGATATTTTAGAGTTAAGCCTGAATTGCACGCCGCTGTTTGATGATCGTCAGCGTATTGATGGTTTGGTTATCGTTGGGCGGCCAATCGGTGAGTTAAAACGGGCTTATCATGAGTTAAACGAAGCTCATGAAGAGCTAAAACGTACTCAACAGCAGCTAGTACATGCAGAAAAAATGGCGTCGTTAGGGCGCCTTGTGGCGGGTGTTGCCCACGAGTTAAATAATCCTATCAGCTTTGTTTACGGCAATATGCATGCGCTAAAGGGTTATGCCAGACGTTTATTGCAGTTTTTGGATCAGGCCCAACAAGGTGTCAGTGGTGAACAGCTTCAACAGCTGGCAGAGGAGTTGCGTATTGCCCGTATCGTGAAAGATCTTGATCCCTTGGTCGAGGGCACGTTGGAAGGGGCTGAGCGGGTGCAGAGCATTGTTCAGGATCTGCGCCGCTTCTCTACCGGGCAGGCCAGTGGCCGTCAACCATTTGATCTGGTACATACTCTGCAAACCGCCTTGCAGTGGACATCAAAACCCATGGGCGACAAGCTACAGCTAAACGCCCACTTACCGGAACAGGCTGAGGCCTACGGTCACCCTGGTCAGATTCAACAGGTTTTGATGAATCTGGTGCAAAACGCCATTGATGCGATGGAATCTATCGAACAGCCTGAACTCACGGTTGAATTAAGTTACCCAGAACCGGGCTGGGTACAGATAAAAATCACTGACTGTGGTTCTGGTATTCCAGAAGAGTATCTGGATAAACTGTTTGAACCCTTCTTTACCACAAAACCTGTGGGCCAGGGTACCGGACTTGGCTTATCAATCAGCTATGGCATTGTCTTGGAACATTATGGTCAGTTAGTGGCAGCCAACAGTACAGAGGGTGGTGCATGTTTTACTTTGTTATTACCTCAACAAGCTTCCATTTCTTCTTCAATGTCTCTATCTGGACAGTCCACTAATCAACCTTCTCAGCAACAAGAGGAGAAGGAATGACGCTATTTAATCCTGAAAAAACGGCTAAGAAGACACTCTTGTGGCTTCAATCCGGTGGTTGTGGCGGTTGTTCCATGTCACTGTTATGTGCGGAAAATCCTGATCTGGTATCCACATTGGATCTGATGGGGATTGAGCTGCTATGGCACCCTTCCCTGAGTGAAGCCTGCAATCAGGAGTTTCAGCAGCTGTTACAAGATATTTTGAATGATAAACAGCCACTGGACTTGCTCTGTATCGAAGGCGCTATGCTGCAAGGTCCACAGGGTAGTGGCCGTTTTCATATACTGGGCGGTACAGGCAAAGCTATGATCCATTGGGTGCGGGAGCTGGCGAATAAAGCTCAGCAAGTCATCGCAGTGGGGAGTTGTGCCGCCTTTGGAGGGATTGGTAGTGGAGAGGATAATGCCACCGAGGCAACAGGGCTACAGTTTGAAGGAGAGCACCCTGGTGGTTTGTTAGGCAGTGACTTTATCAGTGGCAGCGGTTTACCTGTAGTCAATATCGCTGGTTGTCCTACTCATCCTAACTGGGTAACAGAAACTCTAATGCAACTGGTTGCTATGCCTGCAAATCAGGCCAATTATGATACTTTCCAGCGTCCTAAGTACTACGCGGAACAGCTGGTACACCATGGTTGCCCGCGTAATGAATATTATGAATATAAAGCCAGTGCAGAAGAACATGGTCAACAGGGTTGTATGATGGAGCATCTGGGCTGTATGGGCACTCAGGCTCATGCGGACTGTAATACCCGGTTATGGAACGGTGAGGGTTCCTGTACCCGTGGTGGTTATGCTTGCATCAACTGTACCGCGCCAGAGTTTGAAAGCCCACGTCATCATTTTCAGCAGACGCCTAAACTGGCAGGTATTCCTATTGGTTTACCAACGGATATGCCTAAAGCATGGTTTGTCGCTTTGGCTTCATTGTCTAAAGCAGCCACACCGGCTCGTTTAAAGGATAATGCGGTATCAGAAGTGAAAATCGTACCGCCCACAATTCATAAAAAACGCAGCTAATGGCCTTCAATGTTCACTAAAGGCCAATAAGTAACCGCTTTGACCAGAACTAAAACATCATAACAATAAAAAGCAGATTATCATGAGCGAAAGAATCACTCTGGGACCCTTTAACCGTGTAGAAGGGGATCTGGAAGTCCATCTGGATATTGAAAATGATAAGGTCCAGGCTGCCTACGTCAATTCACCGCTATATCGGGGTTTTGAACAGATGCTGGTAGGGAAATCTCCACTTGATGCATTAGTTCTAGTGCCTAGGATCTGCGGTATCTGTTCTGTTTCTCAATCCACCGCATCGACTTTGGCTATCGCTGATTTAGCAGGTGGAAAAGCTCCATTAAATGGCGAGTTATGCCGTAATTTGACCCTGGCAGCAGAAAATCTAGCGGACCATCTGAGCCATTTTTATCTATTCTTTATGCCTGACTTTGCCCGGGATCATTATCAACAACTTGACAGTTATCAGCATACTGCCCAACGTTTTACAGCGGTAAAAGGCAGTGCTACTCAAGACGTGCTGCCCGCCAGGGCCAACTTATTGCACCTGACCGGTTATTTGGCTGGTAAGTGGCCACATACCCTAAGTGTGCAGCCCGGTGGCAGTACTCGACCTGTTCAGGCGCAAGAGATACTGCGCATGCAGCTCATACTCGCAAACTTCAGGCTCTTTCTGGAGCAAAAGCTGTTTGGCTGCAGCCTGGAGGTCTTTAATAATCTACAAAACGAACAAGAATTACAGGCTTACTGGCAGCAAGGACGTTGGCAAGATCATGATTTAAAACACTTCCTCTATCTGAGTGAAGAGTTAGGTCTAACAGAGCAAGGTAAAGCTTACGATAGGTTACTCAGTTATGGCTGTTATCAAACAGAAAAAGAAACCGGTCTGGCAGGAGGGATCTGGCTGCCGCAAAGCGGCTATCAAAAGCTGGAACTCTCCGCTATTCAGGAAGATATTAGCCATAGTTGGCTTGCCGGTGATAAAGCCTTACCGCCGGCACAAGGGGAAACTTTACCTATAGCCGAAAAAGACAATGCTTACAGCTGGTGCAAATCCCCTCGATTAGCCAATATGGCCATGGAAACCGGTGCGTTCGCCCGTCAGGTGATTGATGGTCACCCACTGGCTGTTTCTCTGATGGAACAGCAGGGCAATAACATCCGCAATCGTGTGATTGGCCGTATGATTGAGCTGGCTCGTATCGTACCCATGATGCAAAACTGGTTGACTCAGATTGACCCTCAAGCGCCTTTTCATAACGAGATTAAGCTTGTTGACGGCGATGGTATTGGCCTAACCGAAGCTGCCCGCGGTAGCCTGGGACACTGGATTAGTGTCAAGAAAGGCAAGTTGACCCGCTATCAAATTATCGCTCCCACCACCTGGAACTTTGCACCAAGAGACAGTCAGGGCCAGCCGGGACCGTTGGAAAAAGCCTTGCAGGGTGTGGAGTTAAAAGATGATCCCAAGCAGGTAATGGTGCAGCATATTGTTAGAAGTCTGGACCCATGCATGGTCTGCACCGTCCACTAGTCGTAACTCATTGATTTTATAAGGGGAATTTTTATTCCCCAAAACCTCCCCAAAATGTCCCCAAAACCCCCCTCTGAAAATAGCGGGGCACTGGGTTTTAGACCAGAAACCGCTGTCATTCCAGATAGGCTTTGAACCGCAATTTAATCCATCTGATCAAGCCCTCATAACCATTGCCTTGCTGACACCGGTTTCAAGCCCGCTAAACCAACATCCCCTTTTTCAGGGCTTGGCACTACGAATATTCCCGGTAAACAGATTCACTCAAGCTTGTATTATTTTGTTATAAAAGAAGTTCATTTTCTGCTTTTAACCCTGAGTTAACACACAAATAACGTTTAGGGGGCTACCTAAAAAAAACGATCCGATTAAGATACACAACATCAAGTAACGACTTACAAATTCAAGAGGAATTAACCATGAATACTTTTACTAAACTGATTGTCGCTTCTGTTTCTGCTGTATCTACTCAGGTAATGGCTGATACTAATACTACCAATAACCCATTTGCAGCTGTTGAGCCTGCGGCTTACTCTCAAGAAGCAAACTTGAGTGGTTCGTCAGCGATCAGCAATAACGTGATTGTTCTGGAAGCAGTCGAGCCAGTGTCTAACTCAAAAGAAGCACAACTGACTGATTTAAAAGGTCTTTCTTATGGATATGAAAACGTAGCGTTCAATGGCTTTGAGCCAGCTACTCAATCTAAAGAAGCCCTGCTGTAAGCTATCTGACAGTCTAAAGTACTGAATTTGCAGGGTGGCATACAGATAGATGTTTATATCGATAACCAGAATTAAGCAATATGACTATCTATATAAACCTGAAATAAAAGGATGCGATCAAACAGGTAATAAGGTGAAGGTTAATACTGTTTTAACCAAATCTTATTACCTGTGATCTTTAATTTGCCTTATTGCTCTTTAGATCTGCTCTCCAATATATTCCTTGCCACGAAATACACTCCTATTCCTGGGTCATACTGATCCATCTAATAGCCTTCACATACTTTGATTATCAGATCTGCTGTTACCGCTCTTCAAAAGGTAATGGTGATCAAGTAGATTTTGCCAGATCTTCACTTCCTAAAGCACCGAGCATATCTATTTATTGCTATTGATCCATAACAGTGCCTGAGCTTAAAAGGGATCTGTCTAGCAAACTTGTTATCTATACGCGCTGTGCGTATGTTTTGCATATGAAAATATGGAGGCATGGCAGAATGAGCAAGCGTGATTTATTTGCAGAACTCAGCTCAGCATTGGTTGAAGCCAAAGCCCATTCAGAAGGCAAAATGACCCTGAAGACTCATCAAGTCGATGACATCAACGAGTTGAATATTTCACCAGAAGAGATAGTAGGTATTCGTGAAAGCTTCAATATGTCGCAAGGCGTATTTGCCCGTTTATTACACACCTCATCCCGTACACTAGCCCGGATATTTCATGTAAGGGCTAAACAAAAACGGCTGAAAGCCTTATGGT
>CAYFGP010000220.1:0-7795 GCA_964342385.1 uncultured Oleiphilus sp.
GAAGCAGCTCAAAACTTATGGTAATCGAGCTACACATGAAATATCCGGGCTAGAGCTCTTTCAGAAACCATTCAGCAAACATGGATACACTGATTATTTGAGGAACCAGAACCGCTTGGCTTTATTCCATGGTGGTTGTTTTTATACCTGAGCCACTACCGGAAATGGCTCGGCACATATATTTTGAGACGAGCGCCATGATCATAGGGGTTAAAAACCTAGGACTTACGCTCGAAGTGGAAGACAGAGACCTAAGATCGGTAGCGATTAAGCAGCTGATTGGTTTGCAATCAAAGAGTGCCTGTGTACAGAGAAATGGTCAGAAGGTGGATATTAAATTCAAAAGAGTAGATCAATCACGCTATTCTTAAATACTCATATTCCCTGAGTTCAGCATCTGTGAAACGCTACCGCTAAATGAATTACACACAGTACATTTCCCGCAATGCAGCCTGGAAAGAATCACTTTCATTATCAAATTCAGATGTATCGCGACCAGTTAAATATTGAATAGAGGTTTATTATGTCATTAGCCAAAGTCAGTGCGATTTTTAATGAATTTCGCTTACCTCATATTGAGAAAGCACTAATAAAACAGGGGATTAACACCTTTACCCTTACCTCTGTACAGGGAAGAAGTGATCACTTTCACGACCTGAGTAATAAACACCTGATCAAATATGTCCAAATGGACATCTATACCCATACCGATCAGGCCGATGCCATCGCTCGCTTGATCACTAAAACCGCCCATGTTAATGCCGAAAGTGAAGGCCTAGTGGCTATTTTGCCCGTCAGTCAACTGTATTGGGTCCATGAGCAAAGAGAAGCCAATGCCAATGACTTTACCTTTAAGGAGTCCAGCAATGACTAAACATAAGTTTCCTTTTCCTTGTTCATTTAAGAGTATGGCAATATTAGCTGCTCTTGCTGTTGTGATCGCCTGGCAGCTGATGGAAATATACCCCACTCTGTCGCAAATGTTCCCCTATCTAATTCTGCTGTTGTATCCATTAATGCACTTATTTATGCACGGTAAACATTCTGGCCACCACTCTTCTCCTGAGCATGAAGGGGGGCAAACGGACCTGCAGGAATCTCAAAAACCGACTGAGAAAAGCCAGCATCATGATGACTCAATGAAAAGTTGATAGGTAATCTATGAGTGATTTAAAGCATAAAGCAGGAGTCAAAGCACAATACCTGGTGACAAGACATATCAAGCTTGAGCAGCTGGATGTCTATTACCTAAACCAGGCAATTGGCGAGCTGAAAAATCTCTCAGGTGTCGATACTGTGTCTTTTGACTATAAAAGCAAACAGCTTAAGGTGGCCTACGATGCCACTCACTGCCAATTTCACTCGGTAAGAAGCGTTATAGAGCAGCATCGGCTTAGTCTGGCAGAAAACTGGTGGTCCCGTGTCAAAGCAGGCTACTACAGTTTTGTCGATAGAAATATCAAAGACAATGCTAAACACGAACCGATATGTTGCAATAAAATTCCTCCCGGCAGTCGAAAACGTTAGGAGCAAAGCGCTAGATGATGGCAAGACCAAAGCTTGTAAAAACCACTGTTGTGGCAGTGATCCTGGTCGCTTTTTTATTCTGGGGCTGGATGGACCATTTTTCCTTTCAGGAAACCTGGGCACTAACAGATATTGATCAACTTAAAAAACTCATTCGAGAGTCTGGCTACTGGGGACCACTTGTAATCATCACACTGATGGCACTGGCCATTACATTCAGTCCCTTGCCCAGTGCCCCCATAGCGATTACAGCGGGTATTCTCTATGGCCATACATATGGCACGTTATATATTTTTATCGGCTCAATCTTAGGAGCCAGTCTGGCATTTTTTATTGCACGTTGTTTGCAACTGCAACAAGTATCAGACTGGCTGGATAAACAGTTCCCTTACTGGAAAGTCAAAGATCCTAACCGACTGATGTGGAGCATCTTATTGGCTCGGCTATTCCCTTTCATCTCCTTTGATTTGGTCAGCTATGCTGCTGGCCTTACTGTTATCAGTTATCTCAGATTTCTTATCGCAACATCAGTGGGCATTCTGCCGGCCAGCTTCTTATTGGCTCATTTTGGCCATACGGCAAGCGGACAGCCATGGTTGATCAATATCTTACTGTTACTGGCTATTGGAGGTGGCATGCTGATTTTCAGGCTCAGAAAACGATTAAAACCAAATAACAGTGTTGACTAAAAATTTGTACTCAAACTACTTCTCCATTTTTATATTACCGTTTTTTCAATCATAACCTGATGATTTACAGACAAAAATCTCAATCGGAATTCATATAGAAAACCTAAGAGCTATTTCATAAATTTCAGTTACGTTTCAGAAACATAACCTAAGATATAGAAATATAAAGTGAGGCTAAGGCATTCCGAACCGCATATTGGCAACACTTTCTTTTTCCACTGTATTGGAGATATTAATCATGATTTCTAAAAAAGTAGCACTACCTATCTTAGTAATCTCAATGTTATCCAGTGCAAACTTGGCACTGGCATCTCAGGAAGGGCACTATATGATGGGGCAAGGTGAAGCCCACCAAGGCCATGAAATGGAAGGAGAGGAACATATAGGGAATAGGGAAACACATAATGAAATAATTGAGCGTGACCATCATGGCGGCGTAACTAAAACTCATTATGGCTATGAGATGCATGGAGGGGAAGGAGATCAAAGCAAGCAGCTAGAAAGAGATAAGTTTGATGATGGCCATGACCATGGTATGAAAGCAGGAGAACTATAAATCTGCATGAAACAGGCTTTAAATAATCCGTATCATTGGACCATTGATTAAGCTCTCAACGGTCCAATGAGCACAAATAGTTATCAACCTTTATATCAACACCCTTCTTATATACAAAGCCATTTTATTAAAAACAAATACTACACATTCCAAATAAAACCCCATATATAAAAACATAGCGGCAAGGTGAGACAAATTATGAAAAATGAGTTCAATAAACATAGGGTTGATCTTAATAAACGTAAATTTGTCACAGGTGTTGCAATGGGCGGTGTTTTAGTAGGATTGGGACTCAAACCCCAGTCACTCTTCGCTTCCCCCTCACAGATGGGCACTCCAGAGTTAAGAGGCAATGAATTTGATCTGACAATAGGTCAGCAAACCGTCAACTTTACCGGTGCACTGCGTTACGCCACAACAGTAAATAACTCCCTACCAGCTCCAGTTTTACGATTTAAGGAAGGTGAGAATGTTACTTTACGTGTAACCAATACCCTGGCAGAAGACAGTTCAATTCACTGGCACGGTCTCATTCTTCCACCCGATATGGATGGTGTTCCTGGAATTTCTTTTGCAGGGATCAAACCTGGTGAGACCTACCACTATCAGTTTAAGGTCAACCAATCAGGCACCTACTGGTATCACAGCCACTCAGGCTTCCAGGAACAAACCGGGCTATATGGTGCAATAGTCATCGAGCCTAAAGAACCACCACCATACACCTATGATCGTGATTACGTTGTAATGCTTTCTGACTGGACAGATGAAGACCCTAACGATGTCTATGCCAAGTTAAAAAAGATGAGTCACTATTACAATTTCAATGAGCGAACTTTAAGTGATACCTGGACAGATATAAAAGAAAGAGGCGTTGCAGCAACCTTCCGCGAACGAGAAATGTGGAATGTTATGCGTATGAGCCAAACCGATATTTCAGATGTTACGGGTTATACCTATAGCTTCCTCATGAACGGTGTCACACCCAATGAAGGCTGGAAAGGCCTGTTCCAAAAAGGAGAAAAGGTACTGCTACGCTTCATTAACAGTGCCGCAATGACATTCTTCGATGTGCGTATACCGGGACTGAAGATGACAGTAGTCGCGGCAGACGGACAATATGTTCAGCCAGTAACTATCGATGAGTTCCGAATAGGCGTTGCTGAAACCTATGATGTACTTGTCGAGCCCGAGCATGATATGGCCTACACAGTATTCGCTCAAGCAATAGACCGTTCAGGTTATGCGCGTGGAACTCTGGCACCAGACTATTCATTAACAGGAAACATTCCTGAACTTGATCCTGCCCCTTTGCTTACACACGGGGATATGGGGATGGGAGGAATGGATCACTCCATGCACAATATGGGCAGCTCCGGTGCAATGGATCACTCCATGCATAATATGAGCGATTCAGGTGCAATGGATCACTCCATGCATAATATGAGCGATTCAGGTGCAATAGATCACTCCCCCCCTATACCCAATATAGATTCAGACATAATAAAACACGCTGATACGGAATATGGCCCCCACGTAGATATGCGCGCTAGCAATCCACAATATCGGCTGGATGATCCTGGTGTAGGTTTACGAAATAACGGCAGGCATGTATTGACCTATGCTGATCTGAAAAATTTATACCCCACCCCGGATCCACGAGAGCCAACACGGGAAATTGATCTACACCTCACCGGTAATATGAGTCGCTATATGTGGTCAATAAATGGCATAAAATATAGCGAAGCAGAACCGATTAAACTCAAATATGGAGAGCGGGTTCGCATCAACTTCGTGAACGATACAATGATGAATCATCCTATGCACCTGCACGGCATGTGGAGCGACCTTGAAACAGGTGATAACCGTTATCTTCCCAGAAAGCACACCGTTATTGTGCCCCCCGGAGCAAAAATCAGCTACAGAGTGACTGCCGATGCTAAAGGAAAGTGGGCATATCACTGTCATCTCATCTATCACATGTTCGGTATGTTTCGAGAAGTCCATGTCAGTTAAAGAGGAGATGAGAGATGAAGAATGTTCTAGCCAAAGCTTTAGCTGTAACGATCAGTACCCTTCCTCTTCATGCAGTCGCAGGAGGTAAGGATGATCCTCTACTGACCATGTTCACAATTGATCAATTGGAAAAACGGGGCACCAGCTCAAACAAACCTTTTGCTTGGGAGTTTCAGGGCTGGGCTGGCTATGACCTTGATAAAGTAGTTTTTAAAACTGAAGGTGAGCGTGCAGAAGATGAAACTGAAAAAGCTGAACTGCAGCTATTGTACAGTAAAGCAATAGCTCCTTTCTGGGATATTCAGTTTGGGATACGCCACGACTTTTATCCAAAACCGGCTCAAAACTGGGCAGTCGTCGCACTTCAAGGCATCGCGCCCTATTACTTTGAGACAGATATTAGCCTTTTCGTTGGTGAAAATAGTCAAAGTGGGCTCAGGCTACAATCGGAATATGAAATGATGCTGACCCAGCAATGGGTTCTTTCTCCAGAAGTTGAGCTGAATATTCATGGAAAAAATGATGAGCAGCGAGGTATCGGCTCAGGTTTTTCCAGTATTGAGGCAGGGTTACGGCTACGCTACGAATTTAAAAGAGAGTTTGCCCCTTATATTGGAATCAACTGGGAGAAAACATTTGGTAAAACTGCAGACTACTCACGAGAGGAAGGTGAAGGTACAAGCAATACACAGTTTGTCATTGGCATAAGAGCCTGGCTGTTCTAAGAGAGTTTAGTTTCTCAGTAGACGATATCAAAGAGAGATTCTCACTCATGCAGATAAAGAAAAATCACCTGCCCAACGGTTAGGCGCATGATTGATCAACATTTACAGGAAATTGAGCAGCGTTTTTTAGAACCCCCAAAAATTGCGTCACCACATACAGCAAGCCATACCTCAGTGGAGTCGGAAACCCGACAAAGCTCCAATAGGACATATGCTCTGCCACCTAATCGAAGAATTTTCAGAGGGGAATTGATAATGACGATACAAAAAATTAAGGAACATAAAAATAGCAAAACATGCTGCTCACACGAATCATCTGATTCTGATGACACAATCAACAATGAAACCAGCAACAGTTCATCTCCCCCTCCTAAGGAAGGGTTAACGGATACAGCCCAGCTTATTGTGCCCGGCATGGGGAGTAACCACTGTGCGGGTCTGGTGAAAACATCTATCGAAAGACTGCACGGAGTATTGGATATTCAAACCAATATTGCTAACCATCTTGTCACCGTTTCATTTGACTCAGCCTTGATCTCATTAGAACAAATCCAGACAGCAATTGAGCATGCGGGCTACGATGTCGCAAGTTCCCAGTTAACAACTCACGTCAATGATCAAAAAGTCGCACTCACTGTACCAGGTATGGGAAGCAATCATTGCGCAGGTTTAGTACGCACATCCCTTGAGCGTTTATCAGGCATATCAGATATCCAAACTAATATTGCCAATCATCAGGTTACAGTGAGTTTTGATCCCAACATACTAGATCATCAAACCCTCAAGAAAACCGTAGAAAAAGCCGGTTATGATGTGGCGGGTATAGAAAGCTCCAGCGATGATTCTCATCAGGCCGTGGAAGATGCTGAAGAACAGTATCTCGATCAAGCCAGGAAAAACCTATGGTTTTCAGCAATACCCACCACCATCATCATGCTGCTGATGATACCCGAAATGTTCTGGAAGCCTATCCCTGGCTACCTTGCAATAGTGGCCTTACTAGCTTTCCCTGTGGTGTTCTTTAAAGGAGGGAGAGCAACACATCGATCTGCCTGGCGTTCACTCAAAAATCGAACGGCAAACATGGATGTACTGATATCCCTTGGCAGCATGCCTCCCTATTTGATTGGTTTAATCGGTTTTTTTTATCCGATGACCTCTTTTATAGAAATGGCGGCAACCATTATGACCTTCCATATGCTGGGCCGTTATCTGGAAACCAGAGCCAAAGGGCGTGCATCACAAGCCATTAAACGACTGATCAAGCTGGGTGCAAAAACAGCAATCATTCTACGTGATAACTCAGAAGTAGAAGTCCCCATCAAAGAACTGGCGATTGGTGATGTGATGTTAGTTAAGCCTGGATCAAAAGTGCCTACGGATGGTGAAATTGTTGAGGGTAACAGCCATCTTGACGAGTCCATTGCAACAGGTGAGTCTGTTCCAGTAGAGAAAGGCCCTGGGGATTCGGTACTGGGAGCTACGATCAACAAAGAAGGCCTTTTGAAAGTCAAAGCGACTAAAATTGGTGCCGATACTTTCTTATCTCAGGTTATTAGGCTGGTTGAGCAGGCTCAGGGCTCCAAGGTACCGATCCAGGAGTTTGCGGATAGAGTAACAGCCACCTTTGTTCCTGCGGTTATCGCCATATCACTTTTAAGCTTCCTGTCCTGGCTGATTTTTGCAGATACCTTACAACCCGTGCTGGCATGGGGAGCAGGTTTTCTGCCTTGGGTTGACCCGACTCTAAGCCCCGTTATTGCCGCAACGCTTGCCGCTGTTGCGGTACTCGTAATTGCCTGCCCATGCGCACTGGGGTTAGCTACACCAACAGCGATCATGGTGGGCTCTGGCATGGGAGCAGAACGAGGCGTACTGATTCGTTCCGGTGAAGCAATCCAAACCCTGAAAGACATCAAAGTTGTTGTGTTAGATAAAACCGGCACTATTACTGCAGGCAAGCCAGCCCTTACCGATGTCATACCAACCTCCACTTTTTTAAGCAGCGATCTCTTAGCTATAACGGCTGCTGTGGAAAGCGGCTCAGAGCACCCCTTAGCACAGGCGATTGTGCAAGGCGCAAGGGAGAAAGGTCTACTTATTCCCAAACTTGAGAGTTTTAAATCAATCACAGCCAGTGGGGTCGAGGGTGTTGTCAATGGAAAGCTTGTACATGTCGGAAGCCGTCGACTACTTAGCCAACAAGGTGTTGACCTGGGTGAATTGGATAAGACCTTAAAATTACTGGAGATTCAGGGCAAAACAGCCATGCTGGTAGCCATTGA
>CAYFGP010000221.1:0-7790 GCA_964342385.1 uncultured Oleiphilus sp.
CGGCATCTTCCATAGTGTTAAAGAAGATAGGAGCAATCTTGCCACCGAAGCAGAAACCGCCAGCACGCTTGTTTGGCACATTCGGAATATCGTCACCAAAGAACCAGAGTACGGAGTTGGTGGCAGACTTACGGGAAGAACCGGTACCAACAACATCACCGACGTAAGCAACCGGGTGCCCTTTAGCAACCAGTGCTTCGATCTGTTTGATTGGGCCTTGAACACCTTGCTCATCAGGCTTGATGCCGTCACGTTCCATTTTCAGCATCGCCATGGCGTGCTTAGGAATATCTGGACGGGTAAAAGCATCTGGTGCAGGAGACAGGTCGTCAGTATTGGTCTCACCGGTGACTTTAAATACACTCAGAGTGATCTTTTCAGCCAGTTCAGGCCTTGAGGTGAACCACTCACCAGCCGCCCAGGATTCGATAACGGCTTTCGCATTTTCATTGGCTTCTTTGGCTTTATCGGCGACATCGTGGAAAGCATCAAACATCAGCAGAGTGTGCTTCAGCTGTTCTGCTGCAACAGTGCCCAGGTGCTCGTCATCTAACAGGCGAACCAGAGTTTCGATGTTGTAACCACCTTGCATGGTGCCCAACAGCTCAATCGCATGTTTCCTGTTAATCAGTGGAGAAGCCGCTTCGCCTTTAGCAACAGCAGACAGGAAACCCGCTTTAACGTAGGCAGCCTCATCAACACCCGGAGATACACGGTTCGTGATCAGATCCAGGATGAAGTCTTCCTCACCGGCCGGTGGGTTTTTAAGCAGTTCTACCAGATCAGCGGTTTGTTCAGCGTTCAGCGCTTTAGGTACAACACCTTCTGCTGCGCGTTCTTCGACGTGTTTGCGATATGCTTCAAGCACGATTAGACCCTCATCAGTTTGAGCTTTGATTTCTGGAAAAGTTCTTATGTGAAATCAAAGCGTTCGATGTGTTCATCGACCTTTTTCGGTGGCGCAATTTTAGAATAAAATGTCGACAATGTTAAGTTGACCCTAAGGGATGGGGCTCCAACTTTGGTCGCTGAACAGGGCCTTTACACTGGATGATACAAAGGCATTTAAATACAAACGCCTTTAGCTTCGCAGCTTTCAGGTTCGCTTTTCTGTTGTTTGCACTGATTTCTATCCGCTGTTTTAGCTTAAGCTGATCAGTCTTTTTAGCTCTGGTTCAGCGTTGTTCAGAATCTCAATATAGTAGATATCCTGATCCCAATCGCTGAGCGTCAGGCGATTGAACTCGCTCTTGGCAACTTCTCTTAAACCGGGCTGATGGGTATGGCCGTGGATCAAAAGTTGGCATTGATATTCGCTTAACGCTTCTTCAATAGCACTATCGTTCAGATCAATCAGCTTATAGTCCTGTTGGCTTTCTTTACTTTGTTGCCGGGCTTGTTGTGCAAAGGCGATGCGATCGGTCAGAGGTTTAGACAAGAAAGCTTGTTGCCACTCTTTACTGCGCGATAATTGACGGAACTTAAGGTACTCGGTGTCATCGGTACACAGGTAGTCGCCGTGGCTCAGCAAGATATGCTGCTGTGGTGCGGGCATCACATAGGGATCGGGCAAGATCTGCATACCACATTGCCTGGCATAGTCTTCGCCCAATAGAAAATCACGATTGCCGACCATAAAGAAGAGCTCGGTGCCGGACTCTTGTACTGCTTTTAATCGCTGACTGACTGTATCGGCCAGCTCTGAGGTGAAATCGTCACCAATCCAGTACTCAAAAAAATCACCTAAAATATAGAGTTGATCGGCTTGAGTAGCGTGTTGGTCCAGGAAGTGAAAGAAGTGTTGTGTGATAGGAGCGTCAAGAGTCTTCAGATGCAGATCTGAGATAAAAAGTTGCTTCATACAGGTATATCACCGGCTTGATATAGAAAGGCCGGGATAAACCCGGCCCAGAATTCCGGCAGGAAATTATTCGTCAGCAATAACTTCTGCAGATTCGATGATCACGTCTTCAGCAGGTACATCCTGATGACCAGCACGGGAAGTAGTTTTTACTTCCTTAATGATGTTAACCACATCCATGCCTTCTACAACTTTACCGAATACACAGTAGCCCCAGCCCTGCATATTTTTACCAGTGTGGTTCAGGAAAGCATTGTCCGATACATTGATGAAGAACTGAGCAGACGCTGAGTGTGGATCCATGGTACGAGCCATAGCCAGAGTACCTGTGTCGTTAGACAGGCCATTGTCCGCTTCGTTTTCGATTGGATCGCGCGTGTCTTTCTGGCCCATGCCTGGCTCAAAACCACCGCCCTGAACCATAAAGCCGTTAATGACACGGTGAAAAATAGTGCCATTATAGTGGCCGCTGGTTACGTACTCTTCGAAATTCTTAGCAGTAACCGGCGCTTTTTCGTAGTTCAGTTCAATTTTGATGTCGCCGTGATTGGTATGTAGAACAATCATTGTTTGCCCTTAATCTAAATCGTTAATGGTTTTAAGAGTACTATCCGTTATTTAGCTAAACAGAAGTCATTCAATGTTATCCGCTCTGAAAGCCAGAAAGGATGGTGTGTCACACCCAGAAACTTTTGCTTAGCTGCTTAAACGGGATGGCTTAATGACCAGCCGTCACGCTATAATACCGCTTTTGCGTGTTTGGCAAAAGAAAGGGACATGAGAATTCAGCCTCAGGTACCTGATCATTAACGCCAAATAGCCTTATGGAAAGGCATTTAAGGTCCCTCTTCTTTATACCTGAAACCTATTTATCTGCTTATCGCTCCGGTACGTGGTTTATTAACGTATTTGAGCCTCAAGGCTCTTGATTTAACTATAGCAGCGCTATGTGCCGAAGCTATGGGGCATACAAGAACTGTAGATAAAGCAGTCCCAGGGGGAAGAGATAAACCTGATGCCGCGACACTCACGCGATCATTTAGAGATTTGCCTAAGATTATGAGCAATACCGAGACAACGGCCGCACCGAATTTTATTCGCAATATTATTGAAGAAGAACTAGCAAACGGTAAATACGAGCAGATTTGTACTCGTTTCCCGCCAGAGCCTAATGGTTACCTGCACGTAGGTCATGCTAAGTCGATCTGTTTGAACTTTGGTTTGGCGGAGCACTTTGAAGGTGCTTGTAATCTGCGTTTTGATGACACCAATCCAGAGAAAGAGAGCCAGGAATATATCGATTCCATTCAGGAAGATGTGAAATGGCTGGGCTTTAACTGGGCCGGTAAGGTGCGTTACACCTCTGAGTACTTTGATACGCTGTTTGAGTATGCTGTTGAGCTGATCAAAGCAGGTAAGGCTTACGTGTGTGAGTTGAATGCCGAGGAGATGCGTGAGTACCGTGGTACGCTGACAGAAGCGGGTAAAAACAGCCCGTACCGTGATCGTTCTGTTGAAGAGAACCTGGATCAGTTTGAGCGTATGCGAGCCGGTGATTTTGAAGACGGTACCAAGGTGCTGCGTGCCAAGATCGATATGAGCGCGCCAAATATCAATCTACGTGATCCGATTCTGTACCGTATCCGTCGTGCTCATCACCATCAGACCGGTGATAAGTGGTGCATCTACCCGAACTATGATTTTGCTCATGGTCAGTCTGATGCTATTGAAGGTGTGACTCACTCAGTTTGTACGCTGGAGTTTGAAGATCACCGTCCACTGTACAACTGGTTTATTGAAAACCTGCCTGTACCGGCACAGCCAAAGCAGATCGAATTTTCTCGTCTGAACCTGAATTACACTGTCACCAGTAAGCGCAAGCTGAAGCAACTGGTAGACGAAAATCATGTGGCGGGTTGGGATGATCCGCGTATGCCAACGATTTCCGGTATGCGTCGTCGTGGTTATACGCCAACCTCCATCCGTAAGTTCTGCGATATGGTGGGTGTAACCCGTAGTGATGGTGTAGTGGATGTGGCTATGCTTTACCACGCACTGCGTTCTGATCTGGAAGAGAATGCGCCGCGTGCCATGTGTGTACTGGACCCGATCAAGGTAACCATCACCAACTACCCGGAAGATAAGGTAGAAGAATTTGCGGTACCGGCACACCAGGCTCACGAAGAGATGGGCGAGCGTACTGTGCCATTCAGTCGTACTCTGCTGATTGAAGCAGAAGACTTTATGGAAGATGCACCGAAGAAATTCTTCCGCCTGACTCAAGGTAAAGAGGTGCGTCTGCGTAACTCTTACGTGATCAAGTGTGAAGAAGTGATCAAAGATGACAGCGGCAAAGTGGTTGAGCTGCTGTGTACCTATGATCCTGAGACACTGGGTAAGAATCCGGAAGGTCGTAAGGTGAAAGGTGTAATTCACTGGGTGTCCGAAGCCCATGCGGTACCAGCTGAAGTGCGTCTGTACGAAAACCTGTTTACCGATGAAAACCCAGATGGTCACAAAGACGCTAACTTCCTGGACTTTATCAATCCAGAATCTCTGACCGTGACCACTGGCTATTGTGAGCCAAGCCTGCTAACTGCAGTGGGTGAAGACAGCTTCCAATTTGAGCGTATCGGTTACTTTGTGGCTGATCGTTATGATCACGGCGTTGATGGTAAACTGGTATTTAACAAAACCGTTGGTCTGAAAGACAGCTGGGCCAAGATCCAGAAAAAGGGATAACAGGGTATGTTGCAGATCTACAATACGATGACGCGTAAAAAAGAAGTTTTTACGCCAATTGAAGAAAACAAGATCAAGATGTATGTGTGCGGTATCACCGTATACGACCTGTGTCATATTGGCCACGCCCGCGTCATGGTGGGTTTCGATATGATTACCCGCTACCTGCGTCACCGTGGTTACGATGTGACTTACGTGCGTAATATCACCGATGTGGACGACAAAATTATCCGTCGTGCCAACGAAAACGGTGAGCACGTAGATGCATTGACTGAGCGCATGATCCAGGCGATGCACGATGATGAAGATCGCCTGGGTGTACTGCGCCCTGATCTGGAACCACGTGCGACTCACCACATTGGCGACATCGTCGATATGGTTCAGACGCTGGTTGAGAAAGGTTTTGCTTATCCGGCAGATAACGGCGATGTCTATTATCGCGTTAATAAGTTTGCTGACTACGGCAAGCTGACTAATCGTAATCTGGAAGAGATGCAGGCTGGCGCCCGTATTGACGTCGAGGAGGCAAAAGAAAACCCAATGGACTTCGTGCTGTGGAAATCAGCGAAAGAAGACGAAGTCAGCTGGGACTCCCCTTGGGGACCAGGTCGTCCGGGTTGGCATATCGAATGTTCAGCAATGTCTACTTGCTGCCTGGGTAATAATTTCGACATTCATGGTGGCGGCCCGGATCTGCCGTTCCCGCATCATGAAAACGAGATTGCTCAGTCTGAAGCGGCTACCGGCGAGAAATACGCCAATACCTGGATGCATGCGGGTGCAGTACGTGTGGATCAGGAGAAGATGTCCAAGTCTCTGGGTAATTTCTTCACCATTCGTGACGTGCTGGAAAAATACAACCCTGAAGTGATTCGTTACTTCCTGCTGTCCAGCCACTATCGCAGTCCGATCAACTACTCGGAAGATGGTCTGAAATCAGCCCGTCAATCGCTGGAGCGTTTCTACACTGCGCTGCAGGGTGTTGAGGCTTCTGAAGTGGCTGCTGAAGGCGAGTGGGTTGAGCGCTTTAAAACCGCAATGGATGATGACTTCAATACTGCAGAAGCGTTTGCGGTACTGTTTGATCTGGCCAAGCAGCTGAATATTGCCAAGAAAGACGGTGATACTGAGCAAGCGGGTCAGCTGGCAGGTTATCTGAAACTATTTGGTGAAGTACTGGGCTTATTTAATCAGGATGCGGACAGCTTCCTGAAAGGTGAGCCGGCGGCGGATGGCCTGAGCGAAGATGAGATCGAAGCTCAGATCGAGGCCCGTAACCAAGCGCGTAAGAATAAAGACTTTGCTGAGTCGGATCGCATTCGTGATGAACTGGCAGCACAAGGTATTATTCTGAAAGACTCTCGCGAAGGTACCAGCTGGGTACGTGAGTAGTAAGTCAGTAAAGCGAGAATAAAAAAGGGTGCCAAGTTGGCACCCTTTTTTGTGGCTTTTAAACCCTAAAAGCCCGATAAAAACATATCTGAGCACTTAAAAAAGAGCCGATCAGTCTTTATCGTGATTTTCTGCCGCTTGCAGGGTGTTCTCCAGCAGAGCTGCGCGAGTCATAGGACCAACACCGCCAGGAACCGGTGTAATCCAGGCTGCACGTTCTGCTGCAGGCTCAAACTCAATATCACCCACCAGTTTGCCGCTGTCCAGACGATTGATACCTACATCAATAACAGTTGCGCCATCTTTAATCCACTCACCTTTAACGATGCCAGGCTTACCGACTGCAACAACCACGATATCGGCATCTGCTAATTCCCCTGGCAGATCCTTAGTAAAGCGGTGCGTGACAGTAACGGTACAACCAGCCAGCAGTAGCTCCATTGCCATAGGGCGACCGACAATATTAGAGGCACCTACGATAGTGGCTTTTTTGCCGCGAATCTCTTCGCCAGTGCTTTCCAATAAGGTCATAATACCTTTAGGTGTACAAGGGCGCAGAGCGGGTAGGCGCTGAGCCAGGCGACCGATGTTATAAGGGTGGAAGCCGTCAACATCCTTGTGCGGTTGGATTCGCTCCAGAATCAGGTCAGAATCAAGATGTGCCGGTAAAGGCAGCTGTACCAGAATGCCATCCACTTCTGGATTAGCGTTTAATTCATCGACCAGACCTAACAGTTGTTCCTGAGTGGTATTTTCATCCAGGTCATAAGAGAAGGACTTAAAGCCTGCTTTCTCACAGTCTGCTTTTTTATTGCGGACATAAACTTCTGAGGCGGGGTCGTTACCGACGAGAACAACGGCCAGGCCGGGGATACGTTGGCCGTTTGCGATACGTTGTTCAACTGCTTTAGATACTTTCTCTCGCACATCAAGTGCAATCTGTTTGCCATCAATAATTTTGGCGCTCATGTTTAGGGGGTGCTCCTGCCGAGACTTGGGTAACAAGGGCTATATTGTCGCACGATGCGGTGTCAGGGGGAATATTCCAGTTAAGGTCTTGTATCTAAATGAAAAAATTAAACTTTTTTAAAAATTAGTATTGACCTATCAAAAGAGTGTGTATAGAATGCGTCGCCATGTTGAGGGCACGGTCTGAAGCGTTCTCAATATGACAAGTTTTCGGGATATAGCGCAGTCTGGTAGCGCGCCTGCTTTGGGAGCAGGATGTCGGGGGTTCGAATCCCTCTATCCCGACCACTGGACTTGTAGGGCGCCTATAGCTCAACTGGATAGAGCAACGGCCTTCTAAGCCGTAGGTTGCAGGTTCGAGTCCTGCTGGGCGCGCCATTTGTGTCTGGTGTGGGTTTGCGGTGAGCGTAGCTCAGTTGGTAGAGCCCCGGATTGTGATTCCGGATGTCGCGGGTTCAAGTCCCGTCGTTCACCCCAGTTTACTTGTCGCTTTTAGCTTTTTTAAAAAGCTAAAGTTTGTTTGTCGGGATATAGCGCAGTCTGGTAGCGCGCCTGCTTTGGGAGCAGGATGTCGGGGGTTCGAATCCCTCTATCCCGACCACTTTCAGAATTTGCTAAGATTTTGATGCCACCTTTATCAGGTGTTTTGTGGTGAGCGTAGCTCAGTTGGTAGAGCCCCGGATTGTGATTCCGGATGTCGCGGGTTCAAGTCCCGTCGTTCACCCCAGTTTACTTGTCGCTTTTAGCTTTTTTAAAAAGCTAAAGTTTGTTTGTCGGGATATAGCGCAGTCTGGTAGCGCGCCTGCTTTGGGAGCAGGATGTCGGG
>CAYFGP010000222.1:0-7758 GCA_964342385.1 uncultured Oleiphilus sp.
AGAAGTAACTGAGTTTTAAATCATCAGGTTGTCAGTTAGAGATTAGTTTGAGATATAACAAAAAACGGTCCGCGGGCAGGCGGACCGTTTTTTTTGTTTGTCAGACCCTGATTCCATTGCGATTGAAGTAGGATCTGCAACGCTTTTCAATCTTTGAGTAAAGAATTCCCATCAAATGCCAGACAGCAGAAAAAACCGTGACCCCGCTAAGTTTGATTAAAGGGCCACGGTAAAAGGGCCTGTCATTATCTATGGCTCACTCAGCTGTATTACCAGCTTAGAGATGCACCTACAGCAAACTGATTGGTGTCATCGGAACCCGTGACGGACATTTTGTCGAACTCCGCAATCAGCTTCAGGTTGTCATTCACATCGTAGAAGGCGGCAATGGCATCCAGCTCAGTGGTGCTACCGGCGATGTCGGTTTCACCATGAGACAGTACCAGACGAGTAGCGCCGAAGGTGTAGGAGCCTTGTACCAGGAAACCATCGCTATCTGTTTCAGCGGCTAGGACGCGATCAGAAAGCGCAGTGCTCAGACCAGTTTGATCAAAACCAGACAGGGTTGCCTGCAGGCCTGACATCGCGACACGAATACCGTAAGCCACACCTGAAGCATCTACATCAGCGCTGTCGTTTTCACCTGAGGCAACACCAACCCAAGCTGTCAGGTTTGCACCACCCAGTTCTGCTGCGTATGTCGCTTCTGCTTCTAAGCGTACAGAGTTGTCGCTGTTAGGCTCTTCTGCTTCACCGCTTTGAGGGTCAAGAATGGCTGCAGCAAGCTTAAAGCCATTCATATCTGGGGTGCGGTAGGTGATTTGAGCCTTAGGCACGGCATATGGATAGCCGGTAGAAATATTACCGAAGGTCACACCACCAGTGTTCGCCATTGGCAGACCTGTACCCAGCAGCAGTTCATCACTAAAGATATTAGTGCGGCCATAAAGACCAAAGTCCTTACCGAACAGTACCTGACCAAAGCTACCATCTACCGTGGCGTAGAACTGACGTACATCGATGGCGGTATCGGTCACACTGTTGCTACCGTCATTGATGGTAACCCAGAAAGAGGAGCGACCACCTAAAGTCAGATCGCCTGCTTCTTTGCTGACGTTGAAACCGATGTAATTTGGCAGGAAGCCCATGCGCACGCGGCTTTGGGTTTCATCAGTGGCTTTGTTATCTGTACGGGTGAAAAAGGCGTTGAAGTGGCCGTCCGCGGAGAAACTCGTGCCGTCCTTGTCGTATAGAGTAACACCTGCTTGAGCCTGAGATGCTACAGCGACTGTGAATGCAAGAGGGCAAAGCTTTAACAGAAGGTTTTTCTTTTTCATGTTGTTCTCATCATTGATATCTAAACAAAAGTGTTTGACCTTCTCAGCCGGTAACCAGGGTCAGGCTCCATACTGAGTCGCTTTTGCTTAGTTGCTTGTGTTGTTTTTGTTGTGCTGATTAGCAAGATGATTATTAGCAACAGAAGAGATGTTCTGTATGGCGCTTTATAGTGGGTTGGTTAACTCTTTAGCAGCAAATCGGTAGTGCTGTACTAGGTGTAGCGCGAAGGAATTAATACTGGGGTAATTAGGCGTACGACTGGTCAGTCATACAGCATTGTTTTACATCATCTCTATTGTCTATCTACACTGAAAAATAAGACTGGATCGATAGTTAAGAGCAGGATTGCCTATGAAAAAGTTACCAGAACCTTTCCGGATTAAGATGGTGGAACCTATCCGTCTCAAGTCCCCGGAACAGCGTCAGAAAGCCTTAAAGGCAGCAGGTTATAACCTGTTTTTGTTACCTAGTGAAGATGTCTTTATTGATCTTTTGACTGATTCAGGCACAGGCGCCATGAGTGATCGCCAATGGGCGGGTATGATGTGCGGTGATGAGTCCTATGCAGGGAGCCGTAATTTTTTCCACTTGCAGCAAGCTGTTGAAGAGATATTTGCTTACCCTTACGTGTTGCCTACACATCAAGGGCGTGGCGCTGAACAGATTCTCTTCCCCTGTTTGATTAACAAGCAGCAACGGGAAAGGCAGGGAGAGAAGTCGGTATTTATCTCTAATTTCCACTTTGATACTACGGCCGCTCATGTGGAGCTCAGCGGTGCTCAGGCCATCAATGTTGTAACAGAAAAAGCTTACGCAACTGAGCAAGCCTATGACTGGAAAGGCAACTTTGATTTGAAACGCCTGGCCTATGAGATTGAACAGCACGGTAGCCAAAATATTACAGCAATTATCAGTACGATTACTTGTAACAGTACCGGTGGGCAGCCTGTGGCGATGGATAATCTTCGTCAGGTTTATCAGTTAGCACGTGCTCATCGGATACCTGTGGTCATTGATGCGGCTCGTTATGCCGAAAACGCCTATTTTATTCAGCAAAGAGATCCTCGCTATCGTAATGTCAGTGTGGAAAAGATCGTGCGTGAGATGTTCAGCTATGGCGATATATTTACCATGTCAGCAAAAAAAGATGCTTTGGTGAATATCGGTGGTTTATGTGCTATCCGACAGGACAAGGCGTTATTTGAGGAGGTCTCCAGTTTGTGTGTGCCGATGGAAGGTTTTATCACCTACGGTGGCTTGGCAGGACGTGATATGGAAGCGATGGCTGTAGGGTTGAAGGAGGGCTTGAATGAGGATTATCTGGCCCACCGTATTAATCAGGTTGCTTATCTAGCTGAACTGCTACAGCAGAGCGGTATACCTGTACAGACGCCTGCAGGCGGCCATGCCGTTTTTGTCGATGCTGCCAAGCTGTTACCGCATATTCCACCAGAGCAGTTTCCGGCACAAGTGTTGGCTAATGCCCTGTATCTGGAATCCGGTGTGAGAGGTGTTGAAATAGGTTCTCTGTTGCAAGGCCGAGATCCACAAACTGGTGAGCAGAAATGTAGTCCATTGGAGTTGCTGCGTTTAACTATTCCACGTCGGGTTTATACCGCGAGTCATATGGAGTATGTAGCAGAGTCGTTAATTGAAGTAGCGAAAACAGCAGATCAATTGAAAGGTTTAGTGTTTGATTATGAGCCCGAAGTGCTCAGGCATTTTACGGCGCGTTTCAGGACTCTCTAAACCCCTCTTAGTTTTATTCTTTCTGGTGTTGCCTCGGTCCTCAGAACTGCTCTTGAGCCCCCTTCGAATCTGCTTTGAACCTTTAACATTAACAAGGCTTAGAGAGCAGAATTCAAAGGGGGTAGGCATATCTATTTGAGTTTAAGAGACACTTACAGTGTCTTCATATACTCAATCAGTGCCTTACGGTTGTACGGTGACAGGTTGGTGCCATAGGTATGGCCCTTGTTGCTGTTGCCGTAGAGTTTGGTATCAAACACAAAAGTAGATGCACTGTTCTGTGCCATGCCCACTTTCACCGGATCAATATCCCAGCTACCTACTTTAAAGGTTTCAGGGCGATCTTCTGGTTTCTTCAGCAGGTCATCCAGGGTTGGTACGGAACCGTTATGCAGGTAAGGTGCGGTTGCCCAGATACCGTTCAACGGACGGGCTTTATAGCTTTCTGGGTTTTCCCATGGACGGCTACTCTTCACTTTCAGGTATTCAATACCGGCAGCGTTAATGGTGGTTACTGGCTGGTTCAGCAGTAAGCCCAATACCTGGTTTTTCAGGATCTCAGCTTTGGCTGCATTGGCCTTAAATTTATCACCGGCAATAACACTCTGCTTTTTACCCTGTAGCACACCGGTATAGCCGGTACGCAGGGCGTTCTTAGCCATCACAGGGTCAGTGCCCACACTTGGTTGAGAGACCATTACAGAGCGATAGGTCTGCATCGGTTTAACAATCTGGTGGCAACCTGCACAGTTCAGTTGGTAGATCTTCTCACCACGAGCCGCTTTCTCCTGATCAATGGCAGGTAAGGCGTCAGGCCATTTTGGTGGGCGCAGCTTTTCGATCCATTTTTCCATGACTGCCAGGTTAGTGATCTGTACAGAAGATTTGTAACCCAGGGTGCCAAAACGGTCACTGACTTGGATATCACCAAATACGCCTAATACCTCACCGGCATTGCGAGCCAGAGGACCTGGTGGTTTGTTCGATGCGATACCGTTCCACTGAACTACGTCAGACTGTGCGGTGCCCCACAGAAATGGATAGCTGACCGGTGCATCTGGTGGAGCCGCATTTTCTGGTACACGAAGGTTGGTTGCAGAGACAGCGTTAAAGATTTCACCAAAGGCATCAACACGAGCGTTACCATAAGCCACCTTGGTATGGTTCATTCGTTCCCGGTCAGTACGAACGCGTGTCCACTCACCCAGGTCCCGTTGCAGCTCGTGACGGGCTTCCTTGTTGTTACTCTGATCACCCAGCATACGTTGGGCATAACGATCAAATTTCTTCGGATCCATATAGGTGGCTGTCATTGCCGCCGTCATATCGGTGAAGAAGGACTGGAAATCAGCCTGAGTCGGTGCACCGTCAATTACCATGGCGTTACCTTTATAGGTTACGACAGAGGTATGACAGGCTGAACAGGTTAAACCGACGTATTCTGCTTCAACACTGTTTTTGTCTTTATCCAGCTGCTGATCTTTTGCAAAACCGATTGGCAGACCATCTGGGTTCCAGGCATTTTTTTCCTGTGGAATATAGCGGTACTTAATAATATTTTCCGCTTCCAGGATCAGGTCTCGGCTGTCTCTTTGTTCCAGGTTTAGGAACATTTTATAAGGCAGGAAGCGACTCCCCTGGCTTAAATGCCAGAAGTCCGTACGCTTCTGGTTATTCCAGCCCTGATTAACATAGTGCACCTGTTTAATCGGTGTATCACTGGCCTGAGACCAGGCTGCTTTAGGGGCATTTTTATCCAGGTTGATGGCTGAATCTGGCTTATAGCTGTTAGGCCAGTAAGAACAGCCTGCCAGTGTAATGGCAGAGGCTACACTGAGAATTGGAACAAGCTTTTTCACGATAATCTCCTGTCAGGTTAATCTGCTGTTTAACCTGTTTTTTATTGTCCATTACGCACTCATACAAAAGCAGTAGGTAACAAAAGTACTAAGCTATTCTTTTAGTTTTAAACTATTAGAAAAATACTTATGGGACAGAACTTATGCATTGGCGCTTTTGGAATTAGGCAGAATCAGTCTAAAAGCTTTAATCAGGCTTGTCAGTACTATGTAATCGTTTGTAATATTTGAATAAATAGTAAGCAGATCGTTAATATAAAAAGAGTAATAAATAGCGATTTATACCGAATTATGTGTAATGGTTTGTAATATTGTGGCAGTGGATTAGAAAAGAGATGAAAGGACAGGTAATGACTCCAGATCGTCAGTGGCTGTAAGTATTCAGTGATCATGGAAATAATGAGTGTTTTAGGTCAAATATTGTCGTTAAGCACTCACACAAAAATTTCTCTTTAGCTAATGGCTGCATGCTTCAGCCATCGGCCAAAAAATATCGAAACATTTTTGTGTAAGTGTGTATAAGTGGGGCGATAGACAGAGCTGAGAATGGTGAAAACAAGGAAGAAGGAAATAAAAAAGATAGGGGGTAAAAATTAGCTGGCTGAAAAAGAAAACCCCGACCTAGGCCGGGGTTTTGGAAGAGCGCGGTAAATAATCAGTAGTACAATTCCCGATTTAAACTAAAAGCCTATCGGGAAGAGTGTGATTACTTAGCGTTACGTTCTTTAACTTCTGCAATTACCTTCTCAGCTACCTGCTGAGGACAAGGCATGTAGTGGCTGAACTCCATAGAGAACTGACCACGACCAGAAGTGATAGTACGCAGGTGACCGATGTAACCAAACATTTCGGACAGAGGTACGTCAGCTTTGATGCGAACGCCCATTGCGCCAGCTTCTTGGTCTTTGATCATGCCACGACGACGGTTCAGGTCACCAATTACGTCACCTACGTTGTCGTCTGGAGTGAATACGTCAACCTTCATGATAGGCTCGATCAGCTGAGGACCGGCTTTAGGCATAGACTGACGGTATGCACCTTTAGCAGCAATTTCAAACGCTACAGCAGAGGAGTCAACCGCGTGGAAGCCACCGTCGTACAGTTCAACGTGAACATCCAGCATTGGGAAGCCAGCCAGAGGACCTTGGTCCATCATGCCAGCAAAACCTTTCTCAATTGCAGGGAAGAATTCCTTAGGAACGTTACCACCTACAACAGTAGATTCGAAGGTGAAACCTTCACCTGGCTCGTTAGGCTTGATGCGGTAATCGATCTTACCGAACTGACCAGAACCACCAGACTGCTTCTTGTGCGTGTAGCTATCTTCCAGAGGCTGGGTGATAGTTTCACGGTAAGCTACCTGAGGAGCACCTACTTCCAGCTCGATACCGAAAGTACGCTTCAGGATGTCTACTTTAATATCCAGGTGCAGCTCACCCATACCTTTCAGAATGGTTTCGCCTGAATCTTCGTCAGTCTCAACCTGGAAGGACGGATCTTCTGCGATCATTTTACCCAGTGCAACACCCAGTTTCTCAGAAGAACCTTTGTCCTTAGGAGCAACTGCGATCGAGATTACTGGATCAGGGAAGATCATAGCTTCCAGAGTACATTCGTGCTTAACATCACACAGAGTGTGACCAGTCTGAACGTTCTTCATACCAACAACAGCGATAATGTCACCGGCTTGAGCTTCGCTCAGCTCGTTACGTTCGTCTGCCTGCATCTCTACCATACGACCGATACGCTCAGTCTTACCAGTAGCAGAGTTCAGTACAGTCATACCTTTCTCCAGCTTACCAGAGTAGATACGGATAAAGGTCAGAGCACCGAAACGGTCGTCCATGATCTTGAACGCCAGAGCACGGAAAGGCTCGTCAACAGAAACAGTAGCAACTTCGCCAGTCGGCTCACCAGTCTCTTTATCAGTCAGAGGCTGAGGATCAACTTCGGTTGGAGACGGCAGGTAGTCAACAACTGCGTCCAGTACCAGCTGCATACCTTTGTTCTTGAACGCAGAACCACAGAAGGTAGGGAAGAATGACAGGTCACGAGTACCTTTACGGATACATGCCTTCAGCTGCTCGATGGTTGGCATTTCGCCTTCCATGTAAGCTTCCATCAGATCGTCGTCCTGCTCAACAGCAGTCTCAACCAGCATCTCATGGTATTCTTCCAGCTTCTCTACCATGTCTTCTGGAACGTCAGTTACTTCGTAGTTTTCTGGCTCACCAGAATCGTCCCAAACGTAAGCTTTCTTGGTCAGAACGTCTACAACACCAACGAAATCATCTTCGATACCGATTGGCAGAGTCATAACCAGTGGGTTTGCACCCAATACGTTCTCAACCTGACCTACAACGCGGTAGAAGTCTGCACCCATACGGTCCAGCTTGTTTACGAAGATCAGACGAGCTACTTCAGATTCGTTTGCATAGCGCCAGTTAGTTTCGGACTGAGGCTCAACACCACCGGAACCACAGAATACACCGATACCACCGTCCAGTACTTTCAGAGAACGATACACTTCAACAGTGAAGTCAACGTGCCCAGGAGTATCAATAACGTTGAAGCGGTGATCTTTCCAGAAACAACTTACCGCTGCAGACTGAATGGTAATACCACGCTCAGCTTCCTGATCCATGAAGTCAGTAGTGGATTCACCATCGTGAACCTCACCGATCTTATGGATTTTACCGGTCAGCTTAAGGATACGTTCTGTAGTAGTGGTTTTACCCGCATCTACGTGGGCAAAGATACCAATGTTACGATAGTGATCTAAATTTGACATGTTTCTACGCTATACATCAGG
>CAYFGP010000223.1:0-7704 GCA_964342385.1 uncultured Oleiphilus sp.
GTGGATGGCAGCGGGTTTTGCCATGCTGGAAGCCGGTCTGGTTCGTGCTAAGAACACCACTGAGATTCTGACCAAGAACATCGCACTGTATGCAATCGCCTGTACCATGTACCTGCTGTGTGGTTACTACATCATGTACAGCAGTGATTCCGGTGGCATTCTGCCAAACCTGGGTTTCCTGATCGGTGAAGAAAACACCACTGAAGCCGTACTGGCCGGTGGCGACGATGCGCCTTACTACTCTGCGCGTTCGGACTTCTTCTTCCAGGTTGTATTTGTAGCGACCTCTATGTCCATCGTGTCTGGTGCGGTTGCTGAGCGTATGAAGCTGTGGGCTTTCCTGGCATTCGCTGTGGTAATGACGGGTTTCATCTACCCAACGTCTGGTTACTGGACTTGGGGTGGCGGCTTCCTGAGCGAAGCAGGTTTCTCTGACTTTGCAGGTTCCGGTATCGTTCACATGGCAGGTGCAGCTGCAGCTCTGGCGGGCGTACTGATGCTGGGTGCTCGTAAGGGTAAATACGGTCCTAACGGTGAAGTGCACGCGATTCCTGGTAGCAACATGCCTCTGGCCACTCTGGGTACCTTCATCCTGTGGATGGGTTGGTTCGGCTTCAACGGTGGTTCTGAGCTGAAACTGTCTGACGTAGGTGAAGCAAACGCGGTAGCAGAAGTATTTGTAAACACTAACGCAGCAGCAGCTGGCGGTGCGATTGCGGCTCTGATCCTGGCTCGCCTGTGGTTCCGTAAGGCTGATCTGACTATGGTACTGAACGGTGCTCTGGCGGGTCTGGTAGCGATCACTGCTGATCCTCTGTCTCCAAGCGCTTTCGCTTCAACCATGATCGGTGCTGTGGGCGGTATCCTAGTAGTGTTCTCCATCGTATCGCTGGATAAACTGCGTATCGATGATCCAGTAGGTGCGATCTCTGTACACGGTGTTGTGGGTATCTGGGGTCTGCTGGCTGTACCTCTGAGCAACACTGATGCAACGTTCGCGGCACAGCTGCTGGGTATCGTTTCAATCTTCGGCTGGGTATTCGTAGCAAGCCTGGTGGTATGGGGTGTACTGAAAGCGGTAATCGGTATCCGTGTATCGGAAGAAGAAGAGTATGACGGTGTTGATATTGCTGAGTGTGGTCTGGAAGCTTACCCAGAGTTCACTAACAAATAAGATCTACCCTAGAAAAAGCTATCTTACCGATAGAAATAAGAGGCATGACCTCGCTGATTGGGCACCCTAAGGGTGCCCTTTTTTATTGCCGGTGATCACAGTATGCTATACACAGATTAAAACGATGGATACTATTCTAGCGATAACCCGAACGGGGTTGCCGTTTGCACAGGAGCATAATAATGAAACTGGTTACTGCCATTATTAAACCTTTTAAGCTGGATGATGTACGTGAGTCTCTGTCTGAGATCGGCGTTCAGGGCATCACAGTGACAGAAGTAAAAGGTTTTGGCCGTCAGAAAGGTCACACTGAACTGTATCGTGGTGCGGAGTACGTGGTAGATTTCCTACCTAAAGTAAAACTGGAAATTGCAGTGGGTGATGACATCGTTGATCAGGTGATTGATGCGATCACTAAAGTGGCAAACACTGGTAAGATCGGCGACGGTAAGATTTTTGTATCACCGCTGGAGCAGGTGATTCGTATCCGTACTGGCGAGAGCGGTGCAGACGCGGTTTAAAGTCCAGAGTTAATCTGGCAGAGGGAGAAAGCCCCGGTGTATTGACTAAATACACCGGGGCTTTTTTTATGTGAAGCCTTCTAGCTCATGGCAGGGGGCTTCTAACTATTAAGAAGCACCTTTGGCGGTAAGAAGAACCTTCGCTAGCAAGAAGGCTATTTAAGGAAGGCTTAGCTGCTGTGGTTATGATGCTTATGCTTCATGCCCATCTGTACTTTTTTCACCGGCAGTTCGATAGTACTCATTGAACCGTTGCTGAAGTGCAGTTTGACACGGATCTTTTCGCCTTCTTTCAGCTGCTGCTTCAGGCCGATCAGCATGACATGAAAGCCACCGGGCTGCAGTTTGACAGAGCCATTACCTGGGATATGAATCTCAGGTACCTGACGCATCATCATCACACCGTTATGCACCATATGGGTGTGCAGTTCTACAGACTCAGCCACAGAGCTTTGTGCCTTGATCAGGCTCACCGGGCGGGCTGAGTTATTTTTCAGCATCATAAAGATTGCAGAGTTTTCCTGACCTGGGGGCACGGCACGGGCGTAAGGGTGCATCACATCCACCACCTGACCGGCCAGCGCGAAAGGTGCCGTTAGCATTAGCAGTAAACTCATAAACCATTTTTTCATGGTGCTTTCCTTTATAAGTATCGATTCAGAAGAGATTGTTGTTCTGTTTTAGTTATTTATTGCGTGTTACAGCTTGAGCTGGCGTTTGAGTGCGGCCAGTAGATCATCCGGTGAGGCGGAGTGACTGACGGTCTCAACCACCTGGCCCTGACTATTGGTCAGATAGAAGATTGAGGTGTGATCGACCGCATAACCCATCGCACTGCCTTCAATCTCGGCTTTCTGGTAGAAGGCACCATAACGGGCCGCCAGTGCTTTGATATTCTCCGGAGTGTCGGTTAAGCCGACAAAATCGTTGTGGAAGAACTCCGTATAGCTTTTCAGGTGTTCCAGCGTGTCGCGCTCAGGATCGACACTGATCAGAATACCCTGCAGACGTGACATCGCCTCTTCTGGTAGCTGCTTAAAGGCGTGAGCCATCACAGACATAGAGGTGGGGCAGATATCCGGGCACTGGGTGTAACCAAAATAGATCACATTCAGTTTGTCGCCTTGCTTACTGAGATCAAAAGGACCGTCCGCAGACTGCAGCACAAAAGTACCACCGATTTGCGAGGATTGTTGGCTTTGCTCCATCTGCCATTTCTGGAAGTACTCCATACCAGCCACCAGAGCCACCGCTGGAATCAACATCACCAGCGCTTTGAGAAAGTGTTTTTTAAAGCTATCCATTGGGTATCCCGTTAATGCTGTAGCACATCAAAATCAAACCAGACCTGTTTTGGGCCCTGGTCGGTGTCCAGGTCTATTCGACCACGCCAGTGCATCACCCGTTCCGTACAGACGCTAATGGTGCCGGTTACGGCCAGCTCATTACGTTGTGCGGTAGGGTTAAAGGCATATTGGTGTATGCCCATATACATATTTTTGCCCGTCAGAGCCATCTTGGCAGAGTTCAGGCGCATGCCTTGTGCGCGGATGGTAAAGTTTGACGGTTGCAGTGCCAGCACTGGCCAGGGGGATAAATGTATGTTCAGTGTCTGCCCCGAGTCCAGTGTGACCTGACATTGGCCCTGATCAATCACACAACCCGGCGTGCTGTTTTCATCCACTTCCATCAGGCTCTGCAGGTGGTTGCCCAGATAGAGCAGCATGACCAGCAGTGCAGCTGCGGTCAGGCTCCAGAGCAGTTTCATCTGATTTGCAGACATAGTTTTTGCCCAATTATATTTTGCTAAAGTTTAACGAAAAAATTTTGGCCTGCCGTGTGACCAAATGCCGCACAATTCCCGTTATATCGATAGATAAAGTGATTGTTGGGGTTAAGCCTGAAAGATCGATTTTCTGTCGTGAAAGTTTGGAATATCACTACCCATTTCAGGGGGATTTTACCTGCTTCAAGGTAGGTGTTTTAACGAACAGTCGTTAAACTTTGGCTTCTATTTTTAGCCCTGTATCGGCTCTATTTTTTATGCTGTTTTTGTGTCTGTCTTGCTAAGTAGCATGCGCACGGTGAGGTTATAGCGATGACTCTAATTCTGGATGCCCTGGTGCCCGTTTTTCTGGTGATTATGGCTGGGGTGGTTTTGCGGCCATTGAATTTCCCCGGTGGAGATTTCTGGCCTCTGGCAGAGCGTTTTACCTACTTCTTCCTGTTTCCGGTGATGCTGATCAGCAAGATGGCCAATGCGGATATCAGTGAGGTAGCGATAGATCAGCTGGCGCTGGCGGTTGTCTTACTGTTAGTGGTGATGACACTGTTTCTGGTCGCCCTGAAACCTGTGCTGACGGCTTCAGGTCCCTCTTTTACCTCCATCTATCAAGGTGCGATACGCTTTAATACCTATGTGGTGCTCGCAGCCGCAGAAGCTATGTACGGTGATGCGGGTCTGACTATGGCAGCAGTGACTATCGCCATTATGGTACCGCTGGTGAATATCCTGTGTGTGGTGATCTTTAGTCTGTTTGCGGGTCAGTCCGGTGGCGGGATTGTCAGCACGCTAAAAGCGATGACTAAAAATCCGCTGATTATCGGTTGTGTGGTCGGTGCCAGCTTAAATCTGGCCGGTATCGGTCTACCGGGCTGGAGTGCTGCCGCGTTTGATATTGTCAGTAAGGCAGCGTTGCCATTAGGTCTGTTAGCGGTGGGTGTAGCGCTAGATCTTAGAAGTTTAAGCAGTGCCTCCTGGCCGCTGATCTCATCCAGCGTGATTAAGTTGCTGGTGATGCCTGCGGTTGCAGCTACCATCGGTATTGTATTGGAGCTGGATCATCTGATGCTGTCTGTGCTGCTGCTGTTTGCAGCAATGCCCACGGCAACTTCGGCCTACATTCTGGCCCGTCAATTAGGTGGTGATGCACCGCTAATGGCGACGATTACCACGGCACAGACGTTACTGGCGATGGTCAGTCTGCCATTTATTCTGCAGGCGGTGCAGATGGGTATTGCGGCTTAGTCGATTGAAGCTTGAATCTATGCAGCCGCTTAAGCTTGGCCTTAGGCCGCTGCATAGATGGCGAAGGTTATCTGTAGGCTGTTATTAGTCGATGGCCTGCGTTAGTTCATTATCGCAGTTCTCCCCTTTTGCCAGCTGCTCCAGATTATTTAACGTAGTGCTGGAGATCTGGCTTAACGCTTCCTCGGTAAAGAAGCCTTGGTGACCGGTAATCATCACATTGGGGAAGGTGAGTAAGCGCTCAAATAGCTCATCATCGATAATCTCTCCGGAATGGTCGTGGAAGAACAACTGGCTTTCCTGTTCATAGACATCCAAACCTAGAGCACTGATTTTTCGATTCTTTAAGCCCGTGATTAATGCTGGAGTATCCACTAACCCGCCACGGCTGGTATTAATCAGCATTACACCAGGCTTCATGGCTTCAATGGCGTGCTGATCAATCAGATGATGGCTCTCGTCGGTCAATGGGCAATGCAGGCTGATAATATCGGATTGCTGATACAGGGTTTCCAGCGAGACATAACGACCCTCTAATGCCAGAAACTCTTCATTGGGGTAAGGATCATGAGCTAATAGCTGACAGCCAAAACCCTTTAGGATCTTGGCCGTGGCTAAACCGATCTGGCCGGTACCGACCAAACCCACAGTTTTACCGTGCAGGTTAAAACCCAGCAGACCATTAAGCGCAAAGTTACGCTCGCGCACCCGGTTAAAGGCTCGGTGGGTTTTGCGGTTCAGGGTCAGAATCAGTGCGATGGTATGTTCAGCCACTGCTTCCGGTGAATAAGCGGGGACCCGTACCACAGGCAGCTGTAGTGCCTTCGCAGCCAACAGATCGACATTGTTAAAACCGGCACAACGTAAGGCGATATAGCGGACACCCTGATCCTTCAGCTTCTGCAGTACCGGTGCACTTAGATCATCGTTCACAAAGACACACACCGCATCAAACTGTTTGCACATCTCAGCGGTGGTGACATTCAACAATAGATCAAAATAGACCAGCTCATGGCCAAGGTGCTGGTTTTCCTGTTCCAGATAGGTTTTGTCGTAGGGTTGTGCACTAAATACCGCAATACGCATAGGGATCTTCCAAGGGTATAGCGCGAAACAAAAGTCATTCGATCTTTTCCATCGATCTTCTCCAGGCAGCAAGGCGAGTAACAGGACTCATACAGGACCGGAAACTTTTGTTTCGCTGCTTTAATGATATTAACTGGCCAGCCAGGACAAGGGGTGATGGTTCAAGGCGGCACCGATAATATAACTCACGCTGGCCAGAGCGCCTATTAGAGCAAGGGAACGGATGGTTTTTGTCTTGCCCCGTTTTAACGCGACAGCCCCCAGGACGATATACAGCAGCAGAGCAAGGACTTTGGCGGTAAGCCAATGGTGCACAAAGGGATACTGCTGCAGCATCACTGCGAGGCTAATAGCGCTGCCTAGCAGCACGGTATCGATCAGGTAGGTGGTCCTATTTAGCCAGCGTTTCTGTAGCCAGTGGCTGTCGATCAGCATCCAGAAACCCCGCAGGGCAAATAGCGTGATGCTGAGCGCTACACACAGCAGGTGGATATGTTTGATCGCGCTGTACATGGTTTCTCCCTGTCTATAATGACATTCTCAATGTGGCTCAAAAACTGAACGTATTGATGAGTATGACGTTTCAACTGCGAAACCCAACGGCAGATTGGCGTACCCCCGATACTCGTTTTTAATACGTCCTAGTCCCGCTTACACCAGAGGCTGACATTTGGCACAGAAAACACTGCTTCGATTGCTCTGACGCACCTCTTCCAGTTTATAACCGCACTCCGGGCAGCTTTGCCCTGCCCGACCATAAACATTGAGTTGCTGTGCAAAGTAACCGGGTTTACCGTCGCCACCAACAAAGTCTTTCAGTGTGGTGCCGCCTTGCTCAATCGAGCGCTTCAACACAAATCGGATCTTCTCAGCTAATAACGAGATCTTGCCTTCCGATAGCTTGCCGGCGGCCTGCTGAGGATTAATACCGGCCATAAACAGCGCTTCGTTGGCGTAGATATTACCCACACCCACCACGACCTTGCTATCCATAATCAGACTTTTAATCGCGGTTTTACGCTTCTGGCAGCGACTACTCAGATACTCTGCAGTAAAGGCATCAGACAGAGGTTCAGGGCCAAGATGGGAGATCAGCTTGTGCTGTGCTACCGGCTGTTCGGTCCAGACAAAACCACCAAACTTACGCGGATCGTGGTAGCGCAGCGTATGCCCCGTGATCAGAGTGATATCCACATGGTCATGTTTCTGCGGTGGTTCCGGTTGCAGCATTACCCGTAAGCTGCCGGACATGCCCAGGTGAATCATCAGGGTGCCGTTATCAAACGCCAGTAATAGATACTTGGCACGACGCTGAATACCATGAATGGTACGGCCCTCGATCAGCTCCGCCAGATTATCCGGTACCGGCCAGCGTAACTTGGGCTGACGCACGGTCACCTTGGCTACGGTCTGCTGTTCACAGTAGGGGCTGATCCCCTTGCGGGTGGTTTCCACTTCAGGCAATTCAGGCATGGTATTCCCTCGGGTAAAAACAATAGCTGAGTTTGGTACTCGGGTATTCTGCAGGCATAAAAAAACCCGGTATAAACCGGGTTCTTTCAGAAGAAAAAATCTTATTTGATTTTAGCTTCTTTGTACATAACGTGCTTACGTACAACTGGATCGAATTTCTTCATTTCCAGTTTGTCAGGCGTAGTACGCTTGTTCTTGGTAGTGGTGTAGAAGTGACCAGTACCAGCGGATGATACCATTCTGATTTTATCACGCATGATTCTTCTCCTTTAATTCAATGCTTACAGCTTAACGCCGCGAGCACGAATGTCAGCCAGTACCTTTTCGATACCCTGCTTGTCGATGATACGCATACCTTTAGCGGATACGCGCAGTTTCACAAAACGCTTCTCAGCTTCAACCCAGAAGCGGTGCGTGTGCAG
>CAYFGP010000224.1:0-7682 GCA_964342385.1 uncultured Oleiphilus sp.
TGTTCACCGGCTCGCGCAGCCTCAATGGCAGCGTTAAGGGCTAGCAGATTAGTTTGTTCCGAGATACCGCCAATCACATCCAGAATGCTTTCGATCTTGGCCGTATGGTTTTCCAGTTCGTTAATCACCTCGCTGGATTGTTGGACGTCATGGGCCAGCTCGTTAATGCTACGAGTGGCTTCCTCTACGATACGCAGACCGTGTTCCGTTTGTTCATGGGCGGCACGAGTGGCTTCATTGGCTTGTTCGGCGATACTGGCGGTTTGCTGCGCAGAGGCCGCCATCTCATTCATTGCGGCAGCACTTTGTTCGGTTTCGGTACGCTGACGTGTGACGCCCTTAGTGGTACTTTCTGTGATGGTACCCATCTGATCGATGGCTTCTGTCAACTGGCTTGTGGATTGGCCCACAGAGTTCACAATATTCTGGAATTTATCCATCATATGGTTAAAGGCTCCGGCCATATCACCCAGTTCATCTTTGGTATTGATATCGACTCGTTCGCGCAGGTCACCAGAATCCTTAACGGCAACCATGGTGTTTTTCAGGCGTGTGACCTGAGTGGTAATCATATGGATGATAAACAGTGCCAGGCCTCCGATCAGCAGCGTCAGAATGCCGACGGTGATGGAGTATTGCACAAGAGTAGCCCAGAAGATTTCATCCATATCATTCAGATAGATACCGTTACCGACAATCCAGCCCCATGGTGCGAAGCCCTTGACATAAGAGACCTTGGCCTGAGGCTCTTCATGGCCTGGCTTAGGCCATAGGTAATTGACATAACCTTCACCGGCTTTTTTCACTACGCCCACAAATTCGGTAAAAATCTTTTTGCCGTTAGCATCGGCCAGATTGCTTAGGTTTTTGCCGTTTAATGAAGGTTTGATGGGGTGCATTACCACCACGGCGTTCATATCATTGATCCAGAAATATTCATCCTGGTCATAACGCAGCTTTTCAATGGCTTGGCTGGCCGCTTGTTGTGCGGCTTCTCGGCTTAGGGCCCCGCTTTGTTCCTTACTATAATAGTAATGGAGGAAGCTATGCACGGTTTCAACCACATGTTTGGTCTTCTGCTTACGGTCTTCCAGTAGATTATCTTTTAAAGACATTAAGGAAACACTGATAAGCACGGCCGTGCCCATGGCCATCAGGGCGATGATGACCCAGAGTTTGTACTTGATTTTAATGTTGCCCAACAGGTTATACATGGCAGTTATCCTGATACGTTGGTTTAGCCGTAATTATTGTTATTTATAAGCTGTTCTAGACGGAGACTATTCAGCATCCGATGCTGGTCAAAATGTATACCAGCGCACACTATGGAAGTTATCACACTGGAACACATTGATCCTATGCAAAAAAATGCCATCTTTCTGTCAAAGAATGTAACTAAGCTACGGTTTTTTTAGCTTTTTTTACATATCTCTCGTGTTGTCCCCTAGAGCGTGTTTTCTACCCGATATACCATTCTTTAAAGTTGTAATGGCTAATGTAAGGGGGGATTCAGGGTGAGTTATTTATGAGTAATAATCATCCGGCGGTGGTAAGCCTTTCAGTAGAGGATAGGTCAGAATATCGGGCACGCCTTCTTCTTTTAGCTGATTAATCCAGGGATAAATATCGTAGTTCACTCTTTCGACCCGAGGGATCAAACGGTTACGGAATTGTTCTATCAGCAGATAATGTACATCGGAGCTATCCGGTTGACTGGCAAAACCACAGGCACCACAGGAGGCAACAAAGTGGCCTTCTGGTAGATGTTCGATCCAGGGCTGATGATCGCTGCCTACCACTAAGCCTTGGCAACGATACTGTTTCAGCCAAGTCATGATGCGTTCCCGATCCAGATTATAAGCATTGAGAGTATCGGGTAAGAGAAAGTCCGGTGTGCCGTAACACGCGAGAATCGCACCGCTAGGGGTTTGCAGACGGACCACATCGGTCCAGTGTTTCAGGTGCTTTTTATTGGCAGGGCTCAGGCTTTGTTTCGCCCGAGACATAGAGGCATCATGATTAAACAGGGAGACCTGTCCGGGCTGTTCTTTCAAAAGCTGGCGCTCATGGCTGCCTTTTATCAGCCAGGTGCATTGAGTTTGCACGATAAACAGCGTTTCGTTGCTATGACCAAAAGCCCCCAGGCCATTACCCAGAAATAGGCGAATACGGGCACTCTGCCGTCTGGCTTGCAACAGGCAGGCTTTTAACGCGGGCAGGTTGCCTTCTGCCCCGGCAATCAGGGCTATCGGACGGACGTCCAGATACTGTAATTGAACGAATGCCATGGCAGCCTCCGTGATCCTATGCGCTATCACAGGGTTCTTAGATACAGTACTTTCATATCCAGGCTTTTTACAAAGCACTCAGACACGTACTGGGTTGAGGATGGGGTTAACACAGAATATTTGACGGCGATAAACAGCCTGAAAACAGACACCTGTGCGATAGCGGATAAAAATATGGGTGAACCTTTTACCTGTAGATGATCTCCAGAGGAAAAAGTGATCCTGCTACCCTCAACCTACCTCTAAGTATAGATAAGTATAGAAGGTGATTTGTCCATGCAATGAAACTTGCTATGCTGAGAGTCTGGAAATGAGATGATGAGCGCAGAAATGAGCAAGAAGTTAACCAGTCGTTATCACAGGGATGATGTTCAGATCATTAAACGGGAAGAAGCCTATCAGGGCTTTTTTCGTATGGAAAAGCTGCATCTCAAGCAACGCCGTTTTGATGGCCAATGGAGCGAGACTTTTACCCGAGAGATATTTGTCCGGGGTGATGCGGTCGGCGTGTTACTATACGACCCCCGTACGGATCAGCTGTTGATGGTTGAGCAATTCCGTCCCGGGGCTTTATACGATGAAACACAAAGCCCGTGGATGTTTGAGATTGTGGCCGGTATGACAGAAGAAGGGGAAACCCTGGAAGATGTCGTGCACAGAGAGGCTCAGGAAGAAGCGGGTTGTGATATCGAAGCACTGGAGAAGCTGTTTAACTACTGGGTCAGTCCTGGTGGTATGGATGAGCAGATCGCACTGTTTTTAGGCATCATTGACAGCAGCAAGGTGACAGAAGGCATCTACGGTCTGGATGATGAACACGAAGATATCCGGGTCGAACTTGTCGACTTTTCTGAAGCTGTTAAGGGCTTACAGGATGGCCGCATTAACAATGCCATGGCCATTATTGCCCTGCAGTGGTTGCAGCTGAATCGGGAACGACTGCAGCAACAGTGGTGTCAATCCTAGAGTGAGACATAGGCTTCAAAGAGAAGCGGAATAGAAGATAAGAGGTTAGCACTGGCGAGGGGAGTGACCAGGCAAACCGGACAAGCCAGAGAGTAGAGTGTAACAATGCAACGAGTTTCAAACCCTAACCCCTGGGCCAAAAAGAAAGCCTATGTCGTTGATCTAAAACGGCAGATGGCCGAGTGCGAAACTAACTATCTGCGTTTATTGAAACTGCTGCCTGATTTGGAAGAGAACGACAGCTGGCGCTTTGCGGTCAGTGATGAATCTCTGCATCTTGGGGAACTGGCGATTAAAGTGACCGAGCGCAGCAAATACACCACCCTATTGCGTATATGGCAGCAAGACAGCTGGGGGCACTGGCTGAGCCAACCGGAACTGTCCGTGCGTATGTATCATGATGCTCGTATGGCGGAAGTGGTGGGGTATCAGAAACAACGTCATTTTGATGGTCGTTACCGCTATCCTAATCCGAAAATGCGCCAACCTGATGAGAAGATGCAGATTAATCTGTTTCTGGCCGAATGGCTGATCCATCTGAAAAACTATGGCCACAGTGTTGAGGCGGTCGGTTTGCCCTCTTAATATGCTTTGTTATTAATGCGACACTATGCCGTTTAAACTCTGTTTACCTCTACTCACTTATAAGCCTATTCCCTAAGTATTTTGGTTAGATGCTATTTCCAGTAGATGGCATCTACAGCTGATTACCCTGATTAAATAAAAAGAACCTTGCCTGTGATATCTATGACTGATTCCCTATCTGTGGTGCAGCTGACCGATCTGCACTTGTTAGCTGATCCTGAACAAGATTTTAAAGGCCAGCAGCCCTGGCACAATCTGGTTGTTGTACTGGAGCAAAGCCTGAAAAACCATCAAGTGGATCTGTTTCTACTGACTGGCGATCTGAGTCAGGATGAATCCGCTGAAAGTTATCAGCAGCTGTATCAGCTCATGCAGGATACCGGTGTGCCCTGGCATTGGATTCCCGGCAATCATGATCGTGTCGATCTGATGCAGGCGCTGCATCCCATTGAGTTTTCTGTTGTTAGCGGCAAGTGGCAGTGGTTATTACTGAATTCTCAGTCGGGTCAACCTCATGGCGAGCTGGATGAGTCTAAACGTCAGCAGCTGGTGCAGGCATTGGAACAACCTCAAGCACCGTATCAAGCGATTGCCATTCATCATCAGCCTTTACTGGTTGGTCCGGGCCGTCAGGGCGAAAACCATAACCCGCTAATGGATAATAGTGAGACCATTGCCGGAATTGATAGTATTCCCCTGCGCGATCAGGGCTGGTTATGGCAAACGCTCACTGGTTTCCCGGCAGTAAAAACCGTGATCTGTGGTCATGTGCATCAGGAGCAGCATCTGGTTAAAAATCAGCTGAGTTTACTGACTACACCGGCGACCAGTATTCAATTTACCTCTGATATCAATGACTTCCAGATATCCGATCTGGCACCGGGCTATCGTTGGCTTAATCTGATGCCTGATGGTCGTGTGGAAAGCCAGGTTTATCGCCTGGAAAATTAGTGCTTCTTATTCGATAAGGTTATCAACAAAGTATTTTAAATAATTTGACGTAATTAAGGATTCCGTTTTTACTACGCCCATTGGGGTTAGTACGTCCGCACTTCGAAGTGGATGAAATGACGGGCTTAAGTGAGCCGATCAAGACAACGGCTCGCTTAAGACAAACACCTGAACCTGAACAAATAACCCAACCAATTCCAACCGGATGAGCAGACTCTTTCTCGACTCAGACCGGTTTTTTTGACTTTTAGCAGGAGTGGATCATAACGATGATATCGCCCGAACGCCTGACGCACCTGAAACAGCTGGAAGCGGAAAGCATCCATATTATTCGGGAAGTTGCCGCAGAGTTTGACAACCCTGTGATGCTGTATTCTGTCGGTAAAGACTCTGCCGTAATGCTGCATCTGGCTCGTAAAGCTTTCTACCCAGGAACACCTCCGTTTCCACTGATGCACGTGGATACCACCTGGAAGTTCCGTGAAATGATCGAGTTCCGTGACAAGATGGCGGCAGAAGCTGGTATGGATCTGATCGTTCACACCAACGAAGAAGGTCGGGCGGCGAATATCAACCCATTCGATCACGGTAGCCGTAAATATACTGACGTGATGAAAACACAGGCACTGAAGCAGGCACTGAATAAGTACCGCTTTGATGCTGCGTTTGGTGGTGCCCGTCGTGATGAAGAGAAATCCCGCGCGAAAGAGCGTGTGTACTCCTTCCGTGACAAGTTCCACCGTTGGGACCCTAAAAGTCAGCGTCCTGAGCTGTGGAACCTGTACAACAGCAAGGTGAACAAAGACGAGTCCATTCGTGTATTCCCGCTGTCCAACTGGACCGAGCTGGATATCTGGCAGTACATCTATCTGGAAGAGATTCCGATTGTACCTCTGTACTACTCAGATAAGCGTCCTGTGGTTGAGCGTGATGGCACCCTGATCATGGTCGATGATGAGCGTATGCCGCTGGCCGAAGGTGAAGAGCCAGAAATGCGTTCCGTACGTTTCCGTACGCTGGGTTGTTACCCGCTGACCGGTGCGGTGGAATCTGAAGCAGCCACACTGCCTGACATTATTCAGGAAATGCTGCTGACCACCACTTCTGAGCGTCAGGGTCGTGTGATCGACCATGATGGCGCAGGCTCCATGGAGCAGAAGAAGCGCGAAGGTTACTTCTAGCGGGTGAGCCGGAGGCCAAAGGCTGAAGGCTGGACGAAACAAGATTCTAGGCTGATGTGATCAAACGATGTGGTCAAACACAGTGCACATCAGCCTTAAGCGAATGAGGACACAAAATGTCTCACCAATCCGACTTGATTGCGGAAGATATTGAAGCGTATCTGAAACAGCACGAACAGAAAGACCTGCTGCGTTTTATCACCTGCGGTAGCGTTGATGACGGTAAAAGTACCCTGATTGGCCGTCTGCTACATGATTCTAAAATGATCTATGAAGATCAGCTGGCAGCGATCAGTAAAGACAGCAAGAAAAGCGGTACTACCGGTGAAGAAGTGGATCTGGCGCTACTGGTAGATGGTCTGCAATCCGAGCGTGAGCAGGGCATCACCATCGACGTGGCGTACCGTTACTTCTCTACCGATAAGCGTAAATTTATTATTGCCGACACCCCAGGGCACGAGCAGTACACCCGTAACATGGCGACTGGTGCATCCACTGCATCACTGGCGATCATTCTGATCGACGCTCGTCATGGTGTACTGACCCAGACCCGTCGTCACAGCTTTATTGTTTCCCTGCTGGGCATCAAGCACGTGATCGTGGCTGTGAACAAGATGGACCTGGTGGAGTACGGCGAAGAGCGTTTTAACGAGATCGTTGCAGACTATAAAGAGTTTGCCAAAGATCTGCGCATTCCTGACTTCCAGTTTGTACCGGTTTCCGCTCTGAAGGGTGAAAACGTGGTAGAGAACAGCACGAAAATGCCTTGGTACCAGGGCGAGCCGCTGATGAACATTCTGGAAAATGTTGAGGTGAGCCACGATATCGCACTGGAAGACCTGCGCTTCCCAGTACAGTATGTGAACCGTCCTAACCTGGACTTCCGTGGTTTCTGTGGCACAGTAGCTGCAGGTGCAGTACGTAAAGGTCAGCAGATCACCGCATTGCCATCGGGCAAAACCAGCACCGTTAAATCCATTATCACCTACGAAGGTGAACTGGAGCAGGCGCAAGCCGGTGCTGCCGTTACCGTTACTCTGAACGATGAGATTGATATCTCCCGTGGTGATGTACTGGTTGAAACCGGTAAAGATGCTCAAGTGAGCAACTGCTTTAGCGCTCACTTGGTGTGGATGCATGAGCAGCCATTAGAAGTGGGCAAGCAGTACAACTTTAAAGTGGGTACTGACTTCACCACAGGTTATGTGACCAGCATCGAACACCAGATCGACGTTAACACGCTGGAAAAATCTAATGCGGACGAGCTGCCACTGAACGGCATCGCTCTAGTCACCGTTGAGCTGACCGAAGCTGTGGTATTTGATCCTTACCAGGACAGCCGCTTCACCGGTAGCTTTATCGTCATCGATCACCTGTCCAATGGCACCATTGGCGCAGGTATGATCGAAGCGGCTGCTGAGCAAAGTGAGCAAACTGCTGTAGGCCCTGTAAGCGCCTTCGAGCAGGAGCTGAACGCTCTGATCCGTAAGCACTTCCCACATTGGGAAGCCAAGGATGTCAGTAAACTGCTGAAGTAATTCTCCTTGAAGCAAACGTGGCTCTGAATTGATTTGCTCTGAATTAGGCTGCGTTTTGTTTTTGTTGTTCTTACCGCCAACCTGGAAACGGGTTTGGCGGTTTTTTTCTTTCTGCACCTTAATTTCTCGCGCTCTATCTGTTCTCGTTCCCTATTTGGTCTTGTTCGGAGCTC
>CAYFGP010000225.1:0-7680 GCA_964342385.1 uncultured Oleiphilus sp.
TTTCAGGGCTATCCAACAATCGATATCAGGGATGAAGCGTTATGTCAGATATTCGCTACGACGTTGTCGTCAGTGGTTTGGTGGTAGAAGGTTTTGAGTTAACACAGGTTAAACAAGAGTTTGCCCGTCTATTTGCATTGACCGAAGCCAAAACGGAACGGATTTTTACCATCGGCAATGTTGCTATTAAAAAAGATATTGCTCAAAAAAGTGCACAACAATTTATCCACAAGCTGGAGCAGATAGGTGTTTCTGCGAATCTGCGCCCTTCAGCCCAAGGCTTAGCCTTGGTGGAAATGGAAGAGAGTACTGAGTCAGATTCTTCTGATAGTGATGCCAAGCTCAAGCAATCGGCTGGAATCTCTCAACAGACAGGCAAGCCGCTTGAGCAAGAGCGAGAAGAACACTCAGATCAATCCTCCGATCAACCCTTGGAACAGCAGATTGACTGGAGCGAAGAGCAATCCTCAATCGCCCAGCCTGGCCCGGCACCTGCGAGTATGAGTGACTTTGCTATGGGCAAACATGGCCCCGCTCAGGAAGATGTGGTGGCAAAAAGCTTACCCTTTATCTTTTATGGCAAGGGCAGTGAGTATTTCCGTGTCTGGATTGTGAATATTCTCTTAACCATTCTGACATTAGGTATCTACAGTGCCTGGGCTAAGGTACGCAATGCGCAATATTTCTACGGCAATACTGAGGTTTCTGGTAGTCGTTTTGCCTATCTGGCCAGTCCTTGGAGCATTTTAAAAGGACGTATTATTGCCGTTGTCGCCTTTGTGATTTACTCCCTGGTATCCCACTTTTACCCCATCGCAGGTTTAATATTATCTATCCTGTTATTTGCGCTCTTGCCTGTAATAGTCGTGCGCTCGCTCAAATTTAACCGTCGTATGAGTGCCTGGCGCAATATCCGTTTTGGTTTTGATGGTCGGGTATGGCAGGCCACACAGGTATTTCTGCTATGGCCCCTGGCCGGCACATTGACACTGGGATTACTTATGCCGGTGGCCCTGTATAAGCAGAGTAAATTTATTATCGAAAATACCCGTTATGGTACTGCTCGTTTCTCGCTGGCGTCCTGTGGCAAGCCATATTATATGATCTACCTGTCTGCTGCTGTGATTGGCTTGCTGGCTGCGTTGGTAATAGGCCTATTAGCCTTTGTTTTACCTGGCTTACCTGTGGTCACCAGCCTGATCTCTGTTGTGGTTTACTTCTATCTCTTTGCATTTATCTCTGTCCGTACCACCAACTTAATCTTTAATAACAGTGCATTAAATGACGGTGATTTTAGCTTTCAGTGTAACTGGCAGGAGGGTTCTTATCTCAAGCTGGTGTTCTTTAATAGTCTGTTCACCTTGCTGACTCTGGGCCTGTATTATCCGTGGGCCATGGTTCACGTCGCTCAATATAAGGCGCAGCATCTGGCACTGAATGCATATCCTGATCTGGATGGTTTTGTTGCCGCAGAAGCCGATAATGTATCAGCCTTGGGCGAAGAGTTCGGCGATGTGTTTGATATGGATGTCGGCATGGGTATTTAACCCAGAAGAAAGGAGCAAAAGAAGGACTGGAAGAAGGACCAGAAGGATTTGAACGAGGGATTAGAAGGTATGTTGCAGTTCTCAGGGCAATGGTTTGATGGCTCAGGTTCATCTATGACACAGGTTCGCCTTGAGCTAAGCACAGAGGGCCAGCTCAGTGTCTACGATAAAACCACAGGCTATTTATTGCGCAGTGTGCAGCAACATGAAGTCGAGGTATCTGATCGTCTGGCGGATAGTCCCCGTTATCTCTCCTTTATGGGTGGTCAATCGGTAGAAACGCTGGATAACCACGCTGTGGATCAATGGCTCAAGCAGCATCGTCCCAGTGCATTATCCGGTTGGCTGCATCGCCTTGAGTCCCATATGGGCTTTGTGGCCCTGACCCTGTTTATTGTCATTGCTGTGGTCTGGGGCACCGCAAAATACGGTGTACCCGCGGCTTCAAATATGATTGCCCATGCATTGCCTGCCGAATTGCTGGACCGGGCTTCAGAAGAAAGCCTCTATATGATGGATCAACATCTACTGGAACCCAGTCAGCTCAGCGATAGTCGCCAGCAAGAATTGCATCAGCACTTTGCTCAAGCGCTCAACAACCATAGCGGTCTTCGTGTTGCCGTGGATTTTCGTCATAGCGAGGCGATGGGGCCAAACGCTTTTGCCCTACCCAACGGACGTATTATCTTTACCGATCAGATTGTGGAACTGGCCGCCCATAATGATGAGTTATTGGCTGTTCTGGCCCATGAGATCGGTCATGTAAAATATCGGCATGGTTTACGGCGGATTGTGCAAAACTCCTTCTATGTTTTTGTCTTAGCCATGATTACCGGTGATATGAGCGGTAACTCAGAACTGGTGTTAGCACTGCCTGTGCTCTTTGCTGAATTGGCATACTCTCGTGCCTACGAAGTGGAAGCCGATCAATATGCCCTGCAGTTTCTACAGACTCACAATATCCCTACCCATCGTTTTAGCGATCTGATGTTAAGGCTGGAAGCCAGTCATAACGGTCATGCTGAGAGTGATGGTGAGCATGGTCATGGCGGCGAAGACGAGCCAAACTGGCAACGTTATCTGTCCACCCACCCCGCGACTCAGGAACGGATTAAAGCGTTCCAGTGATTGCCCAAAAATCGCTTTAAACTCTTCTTTTCTATCTGGGCAACGGGTTTTGTCCAGATGTTCCTGTATTTCTAAAATAAACTTCAATTTATTAACATATTGAAAAATAAAGATAAAAATCAGTCTGATGATTGGCTTGTGATACTCGTTAACGGACGTGACCGAGATTTTAAAATCTTGTGATACTTTTGTGAGGAAGTTATTCCGCCGAAAGGCGACAGTTAGCTTAGTGAAACAACAGTGTTAAGAAGAAACGTTAAAAAACGTAAAACCATACCGGTGGCAGGCCCGAGACGATTCAATCGGGTTGAGCAAGGTCGAAAGCCCTGGCTGAGCAAAACCGCTGACCGGTTTAAAGCGAACTGATCTCCTGCAAGGAATAACACCATGACTGCGAATCGTCTACACCGCGCTCTACACCGTCCTGCTACCCTAGTTAGATCTAACTTAATGAAGAGCACTTTGATTGGTTCCCTGATGCTGGGTGCCAGCGTGAGCGCCAATGCCGCTGATATCTCTGTGGATGTGACCAACCTGACCCGAGGCATCTACTTTACACCACTGCTGGTCAGTGCACATGCTCCGGCGAATATGCTGTTTACTCCTGGTGAAGCAGCCAGTGCTAACCTGCAAGCGATGGCAGAAGGCGGTGATATCTCTGGCCTGAGTGCAGACCTGAATGCTGCCGGTGCCGTAGTGATGGAAAATCCAGCCGGTGGTCTGTTAGCCCCAGGTGCCAGTGCCTCTACCAGCCTGAATACCGATGCCAACCCAGATAATACTCATCTGTCTATCGTCGGTATGATGCTGCCTACCAATGATGGTTTTGTGGCGATGAACTCTATGATGATCCCCACCACACCGGGCACTTATACCTACACCATCAATGCTTATGATGCGGGTACCGAAGCCAATGATGAGATCCGTGGCGGTGGTGCACCGGGTACAGCAGGTTTCCCTGTACCAGGTCCACTTGATGAGATGATCGGCAATGGTGGTACCGGTGTCGCAGCCAGCGTTGAAGGCTATGTACATATTCACCGTAATGTACTGGGTGATACTGATGCCAACGGTGGCAGCAGTGATATCGACTCCGTAGTACACCGTTGGTTAAACCCAGTGGCTCGTGTTGTGATCACTGTTAACTAGAGGTCAGAGCGATGAAAAAATTAACTACTCTGACAAAGAGCGGCCTGGTACTGGCCATGGCAGCAGCACTGGCCGCATGTGGCGGTGATGATGATAACGACAACACTCAGGCTGATCGTAGCTTTGAGGTGAAAGTTACCAATATGACGGCTGGTCAGCCATTATCGCCAACGGCGCTGGTGGTACACGACTCTGGCTATAGCCTGTTTAATGTCGGTGATATGGCCTCAGAAGCACTGGAAAAACTGGCCGAAGGCGGTGATAACTCTGATCTGATCGCAGCGGCTGATGCTAATGGCCATGTGTTCTCGACCAGCAGTGCAGCGGGGGTTTTAGTGCCTGGCGGCAGTGAAACCTTTACCCTGACCGTGCAAGGTAGCCAGGTGAGTAGTGCCCAGTTGAGCGCCGTGACCATGCTGGTGAATACCAACGATGCCATCACCGCATTGCAGGGGGCTAGTCTGGCGGATCTGGCCAGTGGCGAAAGTATGAGCTTTAACACCCAGAGTTATGACACGGGTACAGAAGCTAACTCAGAATCTGCCGCTACAATTCCGGGCCCAGCCGGTGGTGGTGAAGGTTTTAACGCGGCTCGTGACGATATCGCCGATATGATCACCATGCACTCCGGTGTGGTAACTGCCGATGATGGCCTGACCGGTTCAGCATTAAATGAGATGCACCGCTGGGATAACCCGGTGACCCGCATCACCATTACCCGAACGCAATAATTGGTTTTGGGTTTGCTCGAGCAGGACTTGCCTGAATAGGGCTTAATTGAACAGGGCTTGCTTCGAATTTGCTTTGCATGGAATTCATCGTGAGCTCGGTTCTTTAGCTAAAGAGTGACTGACTCTTCAATAAAAAGAGCAGCAACCAAAGCACTTCAACGAAAAGTGCTGTAATAAAAGAGCCACCGGTTTTGCATCGGTTTAGCTCTGGCCTGCGTATCTCAATAGACGCCCGAATGTTCCGGTTTATTCGGGAGTCTATCGAGCACTGTCTATAGCGCTATATTTATAGCTCTTCCCCTATAAACGCTAAGCAAAGGTCGGCCTATGTCAGATATCCACAATACCTCAGCCGCATCTCCTGGCTCTTTATCTGGCCAGCCATCTACTTTGACCTCACAAGAACCATTAGCCGAACTGGAACCACGTAATATCCTAGTCGTCGAAGATGATCCCGATATCTCCAGCCTGATCCAGATGCACCTGAAAGACCAATATCAACAGGTACAGGTCGCCGGGGATGGTATTACCGCCTATCAAATGATCAGCCAGCAGCATTGGGACCTGATAGTGTTAGACCTGCGTTTACCGGGTAAAGATGGCCTGGAGCTGTGCCGCCAGCTGCGTAGTGAACATAACTATGTGCCCGTGTTGATGCTCACCAGTAAATCCAGTGAACTGGATCGGGTGCTTGGCCTGGAATCCGGTGCTGATGACTATGTCACCAAACCTTTTAGCGTGATCGAACTGCTGGCGCGGATTCGAGCCATCTTCCGCCGGATGGACGTCAGCCAACGCCCCGTCGAGCAAGTCCCACCCAGCGCGGATGAGATTATCTACTCCCCAGATAAAAGCATCGCCTTGGATAACCGTCGTCATAAGGTGCTGAAAAACGGTCAGGAGCTGGAGCTGACCGCGAAAGAATTTACCCTGTTGAGCTATTTTTTACACAACCCCGGCAGCGTCTTCTCCCGTGCTCATCTGCTTAATAGTGTTTGGGGTTATGGTCATGAAGGTTATGAACATACTGTGAACTCCCATATCAACCGCCTACGAGCCAAGATCGAAGATAACCCCACCAAACCCAAGCTGATCACCACCGTTTGGGGCGTGGGTTATAAGCTGGTTTGATCGCGGTTTAATGAGGACTGGTTGGATGTTTTATAACCGCTTGATGAACGTTTTATAGCTGTTTGATGGGCGTTTTATAGCTGTGTGACGGGGAGGCGATAGCCTTTTGATAAGAGCTGTATAAAAAAACAGTTGTAAGTGAGCGCTGCAAAAATTGGCACCTATATATGAAGGAATATATTAAGGAATGCATGGGAACCAATGCCGACATAAGCCGCCAGCAATACCAGCAAGAATAGGAGAACCACCGTGTTTCATCGCCTTTATGCCCGACTAAGCGCTGCCTTTTTGCTGCTGGTGATCCTGCTGGCTGCCAGTTTTATGCTGCTATCCCAATGGATGAGTGAGAAATACAGCCTGGAGATTATGCAGCGGCTGAATCAATCCGTCGGTATGTACGTTGCCGGACAGCGTCCGTTAATGATCAACGGCGCGGTGGATGAAAAAGCCATGGATGAACTGGCGGCACGGGCGATGATCCTCAACCCCAGCCTGGAGATCTATATTCTGGATACTCAGGGCCGTATTCTTAGTCACCGCCTACCGGAAGACACTGTTCAGCTGGACCAGGTGGATATGCAACCGATTCTGGATTACCTCACCACCAGCCGACCTTTTCCTATTTTAGGTGACGACCCGCGTCAACCGGATCGAGCCAATAGCTTCTCTGCCTTTCCTTTATCTGCACCAAATAAGGGAGATAGCGCTTCCGGTTCGATTAGCAGTCAGAGCAGCGACGATCAAACACTGGGTTATGTCTACGCCATTATCGGCGGTCAGCTATATCAACAATTGCGTAGCTCCGTGATGGACAGTTATGTGATTCAGGTGGGCGCACTGATGATGCTGGTCTGTGTACTCGTCACCGCCATCGCCGGGTGTATTCTGTTTTTCTTCCTTACCCGACGCCTGACCCGCTTACGTAAAGAGGTGAGTGGTTTTGATCTGAAAAATCCATCTTTGCCGCAAAGAATGCATCAACCTGAAGCTGCTCAGGGGGGGCTGCAGAAAGATAGCCAGGAAGAGAGCTTGGAACAGAACCAAGACCTGAGCCAAGTTGTAAAACAAACAACAGCCGATGAAGTGGAGCAACTTAACCAAGCCTTCCACCAGATGGCCCATAAAATTGTGCAGCAGTTTGATAGCCTGCGCGTGATGGATGAAAACCGTCGCGAACTGATCGCTAACGTCTCCCATGATCTGCGCACCCCTTTAGCGGCTATGCAAGGCTATATCGAAACCCTGATTATCAAAAATGGCTCACTGAGCGAACAGGAACGGCAGGACTATCTCACCATCGCCCATAAACACAGCCAACGGCTGGGACAACTGATAAAAGAGCTGTTTGAACTGGCACGCCTGGATGCCGGAGGCATAGAACCCAACCTGGAACCCTTCTCACTGTTAGAGCTGGTACATGATTGCGTGCAGGAGTTTGGCCTCAGCGCCGAGCAAAAACAGATCAGCCTGAATATTCACCACAGCGAAGAAGATTGCTTTGTTGTCGCTGATATCGCCCTGATCCATCGCGTGCTGCAAAACCTGATCGACAACGCCATCCGCCACACCCCGGAAAATGGCCGGGTGGAGATCCGAGTGAATCGTGATGCCGCAGACAACGCCCTGATTGAAGTCTCGGATACCGGAAAAGGCATCCAAACCCACGAGATTCCTTATATCTTTGAACGCTTCTACCAATCCCAACAACAGCAACCGGCAGAGAAAATCGGCACAGGCCTTGGCCTCGCGATTGTGAAACGCATCCTCGAACTGCATCAGACTGGCATTGATGTACACAGCCGGATTAACCAAGGCACCTCGTTTGCCTTTGTCCTGCCGCAATATCAAGTTGGGTTGGAGAGTTAATCTCCAGCCGGGCTATCTATCCGCTGATTAAAAGCTGATTCAAGACAAACACCCTGATTTAACGCAAAGGCTGATTCGGAGTGAGGCTTGTGTAGATACCATCTCTCCGAACCGCCTCCAACACCTTT
>CAYFGP010000226.1:0-7590 GCA_964342385.1 uncultured Oleiphilus sp.
GATCTCAACTATCCGTCAAGATAGCGAATAGTTGAGAGGGGGCTGAATAGTTACGCGGCATTTTGTTTTAATATCCCAAATTCCCAGGCTGTTTGCCGGAAAATACAGCAGGTCACCGGCACTAATCTCGGTCACCACACCCTGCTCATCGGTATAGCTGCACTCTCCCTCCAGGAAATAACACATCTCCATCGCGGTAATCTGACGACGCCAGCGTCCCGGTGTAGATTCCCAAACGCCCACTTCGGAACCATCTTCATTGGCGAAATCAGTGCCCGTTAACTGGGAGGGCGATGACCGAATGGGCTCAGGCACTGCACCCCAATCGGCAAGTTCATATGATGAAACCTGATCTACTGCAGCAAGTTTTCTGATGGCCATATTCATTCTCCCGGTGGATTAGAAATAACAAAATAACGTGTAAGCACCTGAACAAAAAAACTCTATAAAGGTTGCTGTATTCCCCAGACAACGGCTGGAGAATACCCAAATACTTTTGTTCAGGTATGTCACACCCTGGTTCAGGTGTGATAGCAATACCCATTGTTATCTCATTGCATACCGGCACCAATACATAAAGCGGACGCCAACGGCATATATGCGGTCAGAACACACGAGCTGTTTTGCACAGTCTGTTCAGGTGTTTATCGGGTATCTATCTAGCGCCTATCGGGCAACTAATTGCATCTAAGCTACACAACTCACCTGACGCTGCAGTGACCTGATTACGGCCCTATTTCACCCCTGAGTGTCCTATTTACACCCTTGGCTTTTAATTTTAAAGCCGAATAATCATACTGTTTATCATTCTTTTAGTCACAGGGTAAAACTATGAAATGTCTGGACCAGCTCTATATTGACGGCCAATGGCAAGGATCAACAGAACAGGTGTTCCTTGATGCGATCAACCCGGCCACAGAACAACTTTGTGCCAAAGTAATCAGGGCATCAGAGGATGATGTTAATCAAGCAGTACAGGCCGCACGCAAGGCCTTTGCTGGTTACTCCCAGCTGACTCGACACAATCGCCTGGACCTGCTGGCCTCTATTATCGATCAATACCAGAAACGCTACGAAGATGTTGCTCAGGCGATGTCAGAAGAGATGGGTTCACCGATTACGCTATCCCTGGAATCTCAAGCCGATTGCGGTCTGGGACATCTGCAGAATGCTTATGATGTATTCAAAGAATTCTCGTTTGAGGAGCAACGCCGGGAAGGTTTGGTCATTCGCAAAGAGCCGATTGGTGTGTGCGGTTTTATCACGCCCTGGAATTGGCCTATGAATCAGATCGCCTGCAAGGTGGGGCCGGCACTGGCAGTGGGTTGTACCATGGTGCTTAAACCGTCTGAAATTGCGCCATTGTCTGCCCAGTTGTTTGCCGAAATTCTGCACGATGCAGGCGTACCTCATGGTGTGTTTAATATGGTACATGGTGATGGTGCTGTGACCGGTCATGCCCTGACCCGTCACCCTGAGGTGGATATGGTCTCTTTCACGGGTTCCAGCCGAGCCGGTATTCTGGTGGCTCAAAATGCTGCTCCAACCATTAAACGTGTTACCCAGGAGTTAGGTGGCAAATCTGCCAATATCATTCTGGACGATGCGGATTTTGAACATGCTGTCGCAGAGGGTGCGGCAACTCTGTTTGAAAATACCGGGCAATCCTGTAACGCTCCATCCCGTATGCTGGTACCAGCAGATAAGATAGAGGAAGCCAGTCGCATTGCTGCTCTGACAGCCCATGATATGGTGGTTGGTGATCCTAAAAATCCCACCACCGAGCTGGGGCCTGTCGCTAATCAGGTCCAGTTCAATAAGATCCAGCAGATGATTGCTCAAGGCATAGAGGAAGGTGCCACTCTTGTTGCTGGTGGTACAGGTAAACCGGAAGGCCTTGATCAGGGCTATTATGTTAAACCCACGGTTTTCACCCATGTCAGCAATAAGATGAGTGTCGCCCGTGAGGAAATCTTTGGTCCTGTGCTCAGTATTATTCCTTACGAGGATGAGGAAGATGCAATTGCCATCGCAAATGATACCGAGTACGGCTTAGCCGCCTATATCCAGGGACAAGACCCGACCCGTTTAAAGCGTATTGCTGCCCGGCTACGAGCCGGTACCGTTAATATTAATGGCGATAACGGTGATTATGATACGCCCTTTGGTGGCTATAAACAGTCAGGTAATGGACGGGAATATGGTCCGGAAGGCTTTGCTGACTACCTGGAGATCAAAGCAATTTCAGGCTGTTAAAGCTGAGGTGATGGCACGCTTGTGCTGATAAAACGCTGCTTAGGCATGCCTGAGCATAACAATCACTGTCCGGCTACCCCAGGCAGTGATTGTTTTAATATTAGAAATTAAAGTGAGGGGGGCGTATGGGCACTGATGATACGGCAGCGCTTATTGGTCTTATTACGAAAACGATGGGGAATCTTGGTTGAAAAGGTATAACAATCCCCTTCTTCCAGCTGGTAAACCTCTCCACCCACGGTGATTTCTATTTTTCCTTCGACGACAGTACCGGCTTCCTCACCTTCATGCTCCATCAATTCAGTACCTGTATCCGCACCGGGCGCAAAGGTTTCTACCATAAAGGCCAGGGTTCTGTTTTGATCCCGGCTGCCGACCATTTTCCAGTCAACGCCTTCATTACAGCTTAGATCGATCAGCTCATCAGGCCGATATACCACCTGCTTTTTTTCTTCCAGATCCAGAGTAAAAAACTCTGTGATGGTCATAGGAATACCACCCAGGATCTTTTTCAGAGATGCAATGGAAGGGCTGACGGAATTACGCTCAATGGCTGAGATACTGCTATTGGTGACGCCGACTCGTTTGGCCAGTTCACGTTGTGAAAGCCCATAGATTTCACGGATTTTTTTGAGTCTATCGCCTACTTCCACAGCCTTTTCCTTAACCAAATAACGCATAAGCACTCACATAAAGGTTTCTCTTTAGCAAATGGCTTCATGCTTCAGCTGTTGGCCAAAAAATATCGAAACACTTTTGTGTAAGTGTGTATAAAAAATGAATGGCTCATCATTGTACATACCCAAACAAGAATATTCCGCTATTTCCTGGCCAGTTGGATTGCCATCAGGAAAGGGGTGAGGAGAGGCGTCAGGCTATACGCCTCTCAGCATGTCCGGTAGGAAGGCTTAACGTAATTTTTCTTTCAAGCCGTAATACCACATGCCTACAGCCAGCATCTGGCTGCCTAGCCACTCGCCAAAAGGTAGCTGGATATGTTTGAAATCAGCAAAAATATCAAACTTCTCCATCGAACCGGACACGGCATCGGCCATGATCTCCGCCATAATATGAGATAGGCCTATGCCATGACCGGAATAACCCTGGGCATAATAGACATTGTCCGATAGCTTACCCAGTTGCGGCACCCTGTTGATCACAATGCCCATCATGCCGCTCCAGGCGTATTCAATTTCCACACCTTTCAGACGTGGGAAAGTACGCTCAATAGCAGGACGTAACTCACCAGCAATATCTCTGGATTCCCGACCGGAGTAATTTGCTCCGCCACCAAACATCAAGCGGTTATCTGCGGTCATACGGTAATAATCCAGTACAAATCGACAGTCATAGACCGCGAGATCCTGCGGATTAATCTTGCGCGCGACCTCTTCACCCAGTGGCGCGGTTGCGACATTACCGCCACAGGCGGGGAAGATCATGCCTTTCAGCTTGATACCACCGAGTCTATGGTAAGCATTGCCCGCCAGAATCACAGAGTTCGCTTGCACCTGGCCGTGTTCGGTCATCACTTTTGGAGTATCACCATGAACGATATTGGTGACTCTGGAATCTTCAAAGATCAAAGCACCCATGGATTCAGCAGCACGAGCCTCGCCACGACAAAGATTCAGTGAGTGCAGGTGCATATTGCGTCGATTTAACAGGCCGCCATGGTAGATATCACTTTCCAGATATTGCCCCATCTCATTGGCCTGAACCAAGGTGACATCATCTCCCATGCCACGGGCGTGGGCCTGGTCATAATTCTCAATCAACTCCTGCATATGACTGGGTTTATAGGCAGTATGCAGATGACCAAACTTTAGATCGCAGTCGATATCGTATTTAGCGACTCGGTTTTTAATAATGTCATGGCCCCGCCAGCGCAGGAACCAGAGAAAATCCTGTGCCGCTTGCTCACCCATGGTGCCACGCAGCTGCTTGAGGATAGCGCCATCACCGGATAAGGAACCGGTGACCTGGCCACCATTGCGTCCTGTTGCTCCCCAACCGATACGGTTTTCCTCAATCACCGCAACTTTCAGTCCCTTTTCAGCCAACTCAACCGCAATCGCGACACCGGTAAAACCGCCACCAATAATTGCCACATCCACTCGATGGAAGCCTTCAAGGCAAGGATATCGTCGGTCGTCATTGAGTGAATTTGAGTAATAATTGTCGCAATAGCCTGTCGTCATAACGCAACCCTTTTCTGAACATCTGTTTGTTATCAATTCATTAGCTTGTTTAAGCGATGCGTTTCAGCGTCAGGCGATCGTGTCTTGTTTTACTTCATTCTGAAATCAGTATGGCTGACAACTGTGCATTATATCGCTCACTAGATGAGCATTTTATTGTTCAAAGCGGCCAGCTCACAAGTCTAAAAGCTTATTTTTGTGCAAAATAATTTGACACCCTTGGTTTTGAAAAGTAATTTCATTACAAATTGAGCAATAAATTGAACACTTGATAACCCTTTATCGCTCACTGCGAACAAAATATTTCTCAAAAGAAGATAGAGAAGACCATTATGTTGGACTCAACCATTCAGACTGAAGTTGACCAGTTACTGCAACAACACCCCAACACCGAAGCGATTGATCTACTGATCAGTGACCTCAACGGCATTGTCCGGGGCAAACGTATTGATATCTCCGCACTAAACAAAGTGGCTGATGAAGGTGTGGCCCTGCCGGCTTCCGTATTTTCTCTGGATGCAACCGGTAACACGATAGAGGAGTGTGGGCTGGGCCTTCATATTGGTGAACCTGACCGGACCTGCTTGGTATCTCCCGGTAGTCTTCAGCCTATTCCCTGGCAAAAACGCCCTATGGCTCAGGCGTTGATGAGTATGTATGAAGCCGATGGCACGCCTTTTTTTGCCGATCCACGCCATGTACTGGCCAGCGTATTAGATAAATTCAAAGCCTTGGGACTCACTCCCGTTATTGCCGTAGAACTGGAGTTTTACCTGATTGATAGCGAGCGGAGTGCTCAGGGCTATCCCCAGCCGCCACTGTCGCCTAAAACGGGTAAGCGAGAGCAGCACAAGCAGGTTTACTCCGTTGATCTGCTGGATGAGTACGGTGATTTTCTGGACGATATTGCAGCGTTCACGGCAGCACAGAATATTCCGGCAGATACCGCGGTGGTGGAATATGCACCAGGGCAATTTGAGATCAACCTTAAACACCAGAATGACCCTCTGGCCGCCTGCGATAATGCGGTACTACTCAAACGCGCCATTAAAGCGGTGGCGGGTAAACACGGTATGGAAGCCAGTTTTATGGCTAAGCCGTACGAAGAGGAAGCCGGTAATGGTATGCATGTGCATATCAGTCTGGTTAACGAGCAGGGTGATAATGCTTTTTCTGCCACCGGTCAAAGGGCCGAAGCTGCGGAAATGCTCAATCAAACCATGGCCTGGGCTATTGCTGGGGTACTGCAGCTGATGCCTGAGTCCATGGCCCTGTTCTGTCCCAATGTTAACTCTTACCGTCGTCTACGGCCTGAATACTATGTGCCGATGGCTGCTAACTGGGGCATCGATAATCGCACAACGGCAGTACGCATTCCCAACAGCCCCGCCCACGCCAGACGTCTTGAGCACCGGGTCTCCGGTGCCGATGCCAACCCTTATCTGGTTGTGGCCGCTATTCTGGCCTCCATGCACTACGGCATCTGTCAGCAACAGGAACCGGGCAAACCGGCAGAAAACAACGCCTTTGACAGCGATAGCGACAGTCAGAAACTGCCGATACGCCTGACCGATGCCTTACAGGCGCTGGAGCAATCGGATATCCTGCGGGAATACTTTGGTGATGCGTTTATCAATCTTTATACCACCAGCAAGCAGGGCGAACTGTCTGAATTTGAACGCCATGTCACCGCACTTGAAACCCAGTGGTTCCTAACCACGTTCTAGCCGGGCTTCTTCAGAATCACCAACCCAGAGTAGCTAAACGGTGCCAACCATACGGGACGGCACCCGGCTACTCCGATGCAAAAGAAAAATAAGAGGTACGATGATGAAGCAACACTCTCTGCCATCCATAAAGAATGGCGCGATTAAAAACAGTACGATAAAAAATAGCACGATAAAGAAATCGTCACTGAAAACAGCACTGTCTATCGGCATTCTGGTCACCAGCCTGCCCGCAGTGGCCGCAACAAATCTCAACTTCTACAACTGGTCAGACTATATTGCCCCGAATACCCTGGAGAGCTTTGAACAAGAAACAGGGATTAACGTCACTTACGATGTCTTCGACAGTAACGAAGTGCTGGAAGCTAAGCTGATGGCAGGGGGCTCGGGTTTTGATATTGTGGTGCCCAGCTCGCAGTTTTTGGGGCGTCAGATACAAGCGGGCATCTTTCAGGAGATGGACCTTAGCCAGCTGCCGAACTATAGCAATCTAGACCCTGAGCTGATGCAGGTGCTGACCGAAGTTGATCCTGGCAACCGCTACGGCATCCCTTACCTCTGGGGTACCACAGGTATCGGTTATAACGTTGAACAAGTGAAGGCGGTCTTAGGGGAAGATGCTCCTGTTAACAGCTGGGATCTGATCTTTAAACCTGAATACCTGTCGAAGTTACGCAGTTGTGGTGTCGCGATTCTGGATGCGCCTGGAGAGGTGATGCCCATCGCCCTGAACTATCTGGGCAAGGACCCAAACAGCACCAATAAAAAAGACTATAAAGGCAACTCTCAGCTGGCCAAGCTGCTGAAAACCATGCGCCCAAATGTGCGTTATTTCCACTCGTCACAATATATTAATGATCTGGCCAATGGTGAGGTCTGTGTGGCACTGGGTTGGTCTGGGGATATTCTGCAAGCGGCCAGCCGTGCGGAAGAAAACGGTAATGGCGTGAAGGTTGATTTCACTATCCCTAAAGAAGGGGCTCCGGTTTGGTTTGATATGCTGGCCGTACCAGCGGATGCCAGCAATACCCAGGAGGCCTTCCGCATGGTGAACTACCTGTTACGTCCTGATGTGATGGCCGGTATTACCAACTATGTAGCCTTTGCCAATGCCAACAAAGCCTCATACCCGCTGATCAATAGCGATATCCTGCAAGATAAGCGTATCTACCCAGGTGATGATGTAAAACAGAACCTGTTTCCGTTGAAGGTAAAACCGAACAAGATCGATAAAGCCGTTACCCGTTTGTGGACCAATATGAAGGCTAATCGATAAGATCTATCCGTTCTAATACGCCTTATCCATCAAAGCCACTATGTTTCAACGAACATAGTGGCTTTTTGCTTGGACATTAGCCCGGATATTTCATGTGTAGCTCGATTACCATAAGTTTTGAGCTGCTTCT
>CAYFGP010000227.1:0-7546 GCA_964342385.1 uncultured Oleiphilus sp.
GCCTGAGAGGCGTCAAGCTTATGCTTCCACTATCGAGAACTTCGCACTGTCCAGTTAAATGAGCTGAATCTTCTTCGTGCCAGTGCTCAGCAATTAGTTGATGATGACCAATGGCAGAGCCTTGGCCAAGCATTACAACAGCATGATTTTTTAGCCAATCATATTGTTAGTCAGTCCGATCAAAAACATTCCAATCTGCAGCAGTGGCCAATCGATATCAATACTGGTATCTGGTCCTATCTACATAACCCTGATGGTTCGGTTTCCCAGCAAACTCAGGACTATATTAATAGTTTGACACCTCTGAAGTTTATGCTGCCGATTGTGGCAAAACACGGTGCAGACAAACAGTGGCTTTATCTGGCTGGTCCCGAGCATACTCCCGTATTAACCATTTCACCCTGGTCAGATGTCCCTGTTCTGACCGAAACCTTCTATCCCGGTAGCAGTGATAAAAATTGGTGGAATTATTTCTTTCCTGGGATATTAGATAGTTGGCAGCAGTGGACTAAGGCACCTGATTTTATCCGTACACCGCCACGAGAGCAGGTGACGTTAACCCCCTTGTATAAAGATGCCGGTGGTACAGGATTGTTGATGACCTTTTTTGCCCCGGTGTGGAATCGTGATCGTAGTAGTCACTACGGTGCTGCGGCATTGGATTACAGCCTGAATAATATTCTTGATATTGTGAACGAGGAACATATCGGTGAGTCAGGTTTTGCTGTGCTGTTGCAAAGTGATGGCCGTTTACTCGGTCCTTCTACTGAGACCCTGCAACGATTAGGTCTATCCAACAGTTTAGGGCTATCCCAACAGCAAGCTATTAAACACACAGAAAATAGCGCTGATTTAGGAAGCGATAGCTCTGAAAGTGTGAATTCTGAAAAGAAAAGCTCTAAAAAAGAGAACAAGGGAGTCGAAACACCTGTTTACCACCTTGTGGATAGCCAGTTTGCCGAACTGGCTCAGTTAGCGGCTGGAATGGATAAACAGGATGGATTTATTTTGCAAACGTTTCAGGATGCCGCTGGCGAACATTATTTGATCTCAATGCAAAATATGCTGGATTACAATTTATGGTCTCCTGATAGTCAAAGCATTGTGAGTGATTCACTCTATGTGGCGATTATTGTGCCGAGAAAGGAGGCTTTTAGCAGCCAGCAACATATCCAAGATGAGATGAATCAAGCCTCGGAAAAGAGTCAGATATTTTTAATTCTACTGACCTTGGGTGTAAGCTTGATCAGCATCTTATTGGCGGGCTGGTTTGCCTTAAAGCATACCCGTCAGATTCGTTTGATCTCACAGGGCATCCGCCAGGTTAAAGAGCGCAGGTTTGAGGCAGAAGTGGATATTGTCGCAGATGATGAGCTAGCTGAATTGGGCCTTGCGTTTAACCAGATGCTGAGAGAAGTGAATCACTCCTACAGCAAATTAGAACATCATGCTCAAACACTGGAAGACAAGGTGAAAGAGCGGACGAAGCATCTGGAAGAAGCAAACCAAAAGCTTCAGCAGCTTAGTCAGCTAGATGGCTTGACCCAGATTCATAACCGACGCTTTTTTGATACCCGTTTAGATGAGATGTGGCGGGAATACAGTCGTCTGCAACAACCCATCTCCTTAATTATGATTGATATTGATCACTTTAAGCAGTTTAACGATCTTTATGGTCACCAGATGGGAGATCAGTGCCTATGCCGAGTAGCAACTACTTTACGTGAGCAACTCAAACGAAGTGCTGATCTGATTGCCCGTTACGGTGGAGAGGAGTTTGCTGCGGTGATCGCAACCGATCGTGATGGCGCGTTAAGTCTTGCGGAACAGATGCGCCAACAAATCCAGGCATTGGCTATTGAACACAGTGAGTCTGAGTCCGGAGTAGTTACAATCAGTTTGGGGATTGCAACTGTGACTCCTTATCAGACCGAGCAACAGACAGAAAAAATGTCTGAACTATTAGCAATGGCAGATAAAGCCCTTTATCAAAGCAAAGAAGCAGGTAGGAATCGTGCTACCCAGTCACCAGCTGCCGATACTGCCTAAATTAGGCTTTAAACCTTTTAGTATTGAGGCTAGAACTGATTATAGTGGGGAGTCGATTGCTTTGATTCATATGTGTCATTCAACAACTTAATGGCAATATCAGCCATTGAGGCTTTGGTTGGGAACTCTTAATCTCGGTTAAGTGCTTCCAGTAGCTCAATTTCAAAGATCAAATTGGAATTTGGCGGAATCATTTCACCGACTTGGCGCTCACCATAAGCCAGTTCCGCAGGTACAAACAGCTTACGCTTGCCGCCAACTTTCATACCCAAAAGGCCTTTAACCCAGCCTTGAATCACTTTGCGTTGGCTTAATACTGTCTGAAAGGGTTTATCCTTTTTATAGGAGGAGTCAAATTCGGTGCCATCTTCCAGAAAGCCTCGGTAATGGGCAGTAATCAATGCACCGCCTTTTTTGACCTCAGTGCCTTCACCTACCACAATGTCCTCAATAATCACTTCAGCATCTGGCATATCTACGTCCGTTTCACTCAAAATTGATACACGAAGAAACAAAATGACTTTGATATTTCCCGCATCAAATGCTGGAAAAGAGGGCATTTATTGGCCGAACCTTTTGTTTCTTCTGAAAAATTAAGTGAGCAGCTTACGGTAGTTATGCCGTAAAGAAAAGGCCTGTTTATTGGACAACTATCTTGAAAACTATCGAGAATCAGGACTCGGTGACGAATAGAGCTGAGAAAGTAAGTAGCATTTGGCAATAGTGGAAAATGGGTCTTTAAAGCCCCCGATGGCGAGAATTAATTGTCAGGGGCTTGGTTTATACTCAAAGTTGGTAGATATTTTCTCTAGCTCGTTGTTTTTAATCCGATGTAAAATCCCAGTGATATACGGCAGAAAGGTAATCATCAATGCTGTGGTCTTCAATCATATCAACACCTTTTTCACCAATAGCATCTACAGCTCCGTCCATATAATCCATAAAGCGGAACCAGAAACCAGGGTTTTCAAAGATTTGCTTCTCATCTGAGATATAAAGGTAGGTGCCAACGTGGCTGTAGCCGGCGAGCCGTGCTGGAATACGAGTAACCAAATCATTATTGTTGTGGAAACGGAAATACCGATCCTTGCACATGTAATTAAACTCTTCCGCTGTATCTTCTGACATGGCTCTGGGTTGGCCAAAGGTATAAACGGAGCGGAAAGGAATATCGATCTCCAGTAATCTGGCAGTAGCTACACTTGCCATAGCGCCCCCTAAACTGTGTCCAGTAAGCATTAGAGGTTTAGGTTGATGCCAGCGCTTGCTCTTCAAATTGCTTAATAGGGGTTGCCAGATATCTTCCACTGCATTGAAAAAACCACTGTGAAACTCTCCGTAAGGTTCTTCAACGGAAAATACATTCAGGTTATCCAGCCAGTCGGCTAACTCATCAGTTCCACGGAATGTGAGGCAGTAATAGTCCTCATGTTCAATCAGGGCAGCCTGAGAGCTTTTATTGTTTACACCTTCCACTGAGAGAAAACGGGGATCATCCTGCTTCAGGCTTGCCAGGATGGCAGCATCATCAGGTTTGCCATCTTCACCAGGTACACAGCGATAAATTTCTTTAGCCAGACGAGCCATCCAATAGGCATTACCGGCATTTAATTCCGTTGTCTGAGGTGATATTGCAGGGAGTAAAGGCATAGTACTTTCCTTAGTATATGTTAGACAGAAGAACGTCGAGTTGATCCTGTCATATAGGGGAAAAACGTCAGTCACGTCTACAGGAGCAAACTGAAACGGTTAGAAAGGTACCCTAGCAAGGTAAATATAAGAGGTCGATTACAGCTTATTTCATCTACTTGATCTGAAGAGTTTATACCAATGGAACCTGGTAAGAAGCTCATGTCTTTTTGGTGTAATTGTCTGTAATGGTAAGTTGTGTCGTTTTTGCTGATGATTCAGATGAATTTTTCTATCCCTTTTCGCGACGAAAATGGGTTTCTTACACAGTGAAGTAAAAGTATTTCGATATCCCTTATTTTTCATATTAGATAGCAAGAGATTATTTGTCTGAAAGACTTTTTTTCGCGATTTAAGCTACAAAGGAATTGACAGCATGGCTTCAAAATCAGCTTCCTCACACTCTTTGCATGACTTTTTTACTGAGAACCTTGAAATGTTGTCAGATGTGATCCAACAAGGTTACCAAAAAGGTGGAATCACTATCCCTCCACTTGATCCGTATACAGTCAATGCTGAAATTAGTGAGCAGGTGTCACTTAAAAAAGTGAACGTATCAGTAAAGATAGCCCAACCCACTCTAACTGGGCTCGCCACTTTAAAACCTGAGTCAAGTGTTCACTTAGACCTGCCAAATCGCAGTGTTGTTATCGATCTGCATTTTTCTAAGATTCAGCTGTCCAGCGATGATTTCCATTTGAAAGGCGACTACAAGCTGTTCTTGCTCAGGCACAACTTAAACTCCGACGGTTCGTTTAATATGGAGGCTAAGGATATACAGCTCAAGATTGCTCTTAAGTTGGCCGTATCGCAGGATAGTTTGGGCATTACGCTGAATTCGGCAGAGTGTGATATTGATGATTTGGACTTTGACTTAGAAGATAGTTATGCACTGAGTAAATTATTACCGTTATTCAAGTTGTAGCCGCGCGCGAAATTTGAAAACCTCACGCGCGATAAATGCTATCTAGTTTTTCTTCCATATTGCGAAACAGCTTTTCACTTTCTGAGCGATAACAACAGACCATGGCCCACGCTCTGTATAATTGAACTGCAGCCATCCGAATGAACGTACCATCACGTAGAAGAGGATGCTAACCAATATAGCAACAGGCCTTAAATACCATACCAGTCGTTTTATATCCCTCTTCATCGCCTGGCCAAACTGCCAATCACATTCGAATCGGCGAACCTCATCACCGCCTTCCTCATAGCCAGCATCATGTTTATTGCATTGGGCTTCAAAAAACCAGTTGAACAGCAACTGTTTCAGCCACTGAGGCACCCACGATGGTCCACAACCGTTCATACCAACTCCTTGTTGTTTATTACAGTGTATTCAGTGCCTGCTCAAACTCAGCTTGCAGATCAATAGCCAGCAGAGCATCTGTATTAACAGCATCATTGATCATCTGCTCAACAACTTCCTCAGCTCTAAATGCCCTGTCGACATGTGATGATACAGCTGCTGCAATTGGCCCCATTTCATCCAGAGTTACTGTTTTCCATTCTCCAGCGAATTTCCACCTCCCAACTGTTAGTAGACCGCTAGCTAGACTGCTGTACCCATCAAATACTGTCCCCCTAGATTCACGATCAGTTTTGATCTTTATACCATCGACAGTGATGCCGCCTGTTTCATATTTCCATCGAATATCCGCGATGGCATCCAGCATATTCTTACGGATACCATCTTCAGGTAGCAGCTGCCATGTGCTTGTTCGCTCCAGTTGATAATCAACTATGATCCAGGGAGTAAAACCACGCCGATATGCATACCGATTTGGGGCTAACGTCAGCTTCTCTGCCGAGGGTAGAATCCACAGCGGCCCACAGTTGACTGGATTTGTAGGAGCTACTTCAGGTATTGCCGTTGGAATACCACTATGACGTTCAATAATGCCCCTGAATCGACTTGCAGAGTACGGGATTGGATCGCAGATAATACGACCTCCTTGCACAACACCATAATTCATACAGGTAGTCTCCGCACAGCAACAACCATTGACGTGCTTGCCTTAGACGCATTATGCACACTGCCTGTTTGGAGCTGAATGCGCCAGGCTTCTGACGATATACGCTCTGATGATGACCACAAATTTCTATCTCCTCCAGCCGACGGTGCTGTACCGTCCGCGATTGCTGCGAGCGTATTAGCGCCACCACTATCATCGGTTGAGTCAATTAATGCCAGATTGCTATATATGACCGCTAACTCCGTAGCATTAGGCAAATCACCGCCTAGGCTTCGAGCGTAATCAGCTGCTGGACAGCCCGTCGTTGTGTAATTATCAACATGAGTACTATATGTTTCCGAGACCAAAATATTTGTTTTTACTGTGCCTGTTTCAGTGTCTAAATCAGTCGATGCACCCAAGTTAGCGACTGATGTATCGATATTTGCTAACCCCCATTTCCTAGCCATTCGATTAGCAGCAGTTGCAACTAACAGCCAATCGCCATCAATCTGATCCGCAACAATCCAGCCATCCCACATAGTGCCTGCTGCAGTCGGTCCAAATGCAGCTACTGTTGTAAATGACACATCCAAGTCCGACCACTCAGAGTATCCCAGGGCAGAACCCTGATATCGCCCTTGCGGCTTGTATGTGATGCTTGTCGAAAGCGTATTCTCAGGGACAGTGAAAACCGTTCCTGGCGGTTGATCTAACAGCTGCCATGCGATTGATCCATCTGGATTCAGAATGCGAACACTCACAGATAGCTCGGTATCAAAACCAGCAGGAAGCGTCACGAATGATGATAGTGTAATAGTTGGTGACTCGACGATATCGACCGCTCCGTCAATCGGCGTCAGAACAGACGGTTTAACCACCCCAGGACTTAAAACATTTACTTGTATTAATCGTGTAATCTCTCCAGCCAACACAACGATATCAACTACTCCCGATGCTTCAGATGCATCTAGCACTAACAGAATAACTCCCGTATCTGAAATACTTACACTGCCTCGACTAGCACTCACTGACCAGCCCACAAACGAGTCATAATTTTCGACCTGCAGCTCAATATTCGTGCCAGGATACATCTGTTGCGGCCCTGTGATACTAATGAGATCTGGCAATCCAGATAGATCACTATACGCACCACTAAACCCAACAATAGCCTGAGCCTGGTTGCGGAGTGCCAGCACTTCATTGGCCACTAACTGCATCTTTTCAACAGTGACGGTCATCTCATCACCAAACCGCTTTACTTCGGTTTGTGTGCCTGTGATTTTCGAGATGAATACTGACCCAGGATCACCAATGGTCAGTTCTAACCCTGCCAGATTGATAGGTGCTGGCACTGGGATTGTTGTAATTTCACTCACATCAAACCTCCTCAAAATCTAATGTTGTTTGCCAGTTGTTATAGTGGCTGTATGTGTGGCCGAAGTCGTTTGTGCGACGGCAAACCATCGTGTGTTCGAGCTCTCGCAATCCGCCTTGCTCTGGGTATAACGAAACTAGCAAATCGGCAGCTTTGCTCACGCTAACCAAATCGGTCAGAAGCCGCTGTCTATCTGCTTCTGACAACCAATCCAGCTTGATAGAAGCCACACGACGCGGTTCACCGCCACCAACAGACCTGGACGAGCCGCCCTCAGTTCTTACATGCTCAATGTTTTCAATCCATCTGACGTCTGGATTCCAACTCATATTGGTTTCTGGGCTGGACGACAACCCAGCAAAAATACGGCCTATCTCAAAATACCCTGCAGATGTATCGCTACTTGTCAGAGTTATCCTATAGCGGTCAGCGGCAATAGGTTGATCCAGCCAATAAATGACCAGCGACGAACCAC
>CAYFGP010000228.1:0-7408 GCA_964342385.1 uncultured Oleiphilus sp.
GATTTTGTGCTTTATAGTGACCAACTGCCTCAGCCTGCATTTAGCCCAACCTGGGCTCAGTGTTTTGCCCAGCAGCTGCACAACTATCACCCCATTGACCCCAGTCTAACCAGTCATAATGTGATGCAGTTGGTGATGGATCGCATCCCAACCCGAGTGTTTTGGAAAAATACACAACAGGAATATGTTGGTGCCAATCAGGCATTTCTGGCCGATGCCTGCATGCAAAACACTAATCAGTTGAGGGGCCATCAGGTCAAACAGATGCCTTGGTCAGAGCATAATCGCCTGACGTTCTCTCAACAGGACCAATTGTTGCTATCCGGCCAACAGGAAAGCATTGAGTTTGAGGAAGCCCTTGAGATTAACGGTAAAGTACAGTGGATACGGGGCCACAAGCAGATTATTCGCGATGATGCTGGCCAGGTCAGCGGTATTCTAGGCACTTATCACGATATTAGTGCCCGTAAAAAGGATGAGGAGAAGCTGCGCCTGCTGGCCACTGCTTTTGAATCCCATGAAGGCATTGTGATTGCGGATCACAACGGCATCATTCTGGAAATGAATGCCGCCTTCTGTGAGATTACCGGTTATAGCCCAGAGGAGATTGCCGGGAAAACCTTCCAGGTGCTGCACTCTGGTCGACAAAACCAGCAGTTTTATCGGGAGATGTGGCAGTCGATCAATCAGCTGGGGCGCTGGGATGGAGAGATCTGGAATAAACGTAAAAACGGTGAGATCTACCCGGAATGGCTCACCATTACTGCGGTAAAAAATGATTTTGGTGAAACCACCCACTATGTCGGTGCTTTTGTTGATCTGAGTGAAATCAAAGCTCAACAGGCCGAGATTCGACGGGCTGCCGCTCAGGAGCAACTCATTGGTCAACTCTTCCAACTGACCTTGCAGGGCAGCTCGATTCGCCACTATCTGCATCGGGCACTGGAGCTGGTGCTGGAGTCACTGCCCTGGTTGATGTCTATCGCCTCGGTACACCTGGCACCTCAGAAACCTGACGAACAATGGCGCACGTTGGCCAAGCTGAATATTGTCAGTGACAGTAATCTGGCCAACCATCCTGATCTGCATAAAGCCTTGGAAAAACTGGCAGAAGAGAAGACAAGCCAAACGCTATTGAGCTGTCGCCACTGTAATCAGGTACCGGCCCATAGCCATATTCTGATTCCACTGACCCTGGATAGCGAACTTATCGGCGCAGCCGTGCTAAGTATGCGGGCCTTTGATAGTCACAACGAAGAAGATGAGAAACTGCTCTATCGACTGTGTAATGTGATCGCACTGGGTATTAACCGCCGCCAGACCGAACGCGCGCTGATTACTGCGAAAGAGGAAGCCGAGCGCGCCAATGTGGCCAAATCTCAGTTCCTTTCCAGCATGAGTCACGAGCTGAGAACCCCACTCAACGCCATTCTCGGTTTTGCTCAGTTACTAGAACTGGAGGAGTTAGACGAGACCCAGTTAGAAAACGTCAATGAGATCGTCAACGCCGGCCGCCATCTGCTGGAACTGATTAATGAAGTACTCGATTTAGCCAAGATTGAAGCTGGCCGGGTTGATCTGGCCTTAGAACAGGTGACATTGGCAGCCACGCTGCATGAATGCCTAACCCTGACGCAACCATTGGCCGATACTCGTCAGATTCAGATCCATTATTCAGAGCAACAAAGCCAAAACCTGGCGGCTTTTGCCGATCGCATGCGTATTAAACAGATTCTGCTGAATTTGTTATCCAACGCCGTGAAATATAATCGAGATGGCGGCGATATTAAGCTGGAAATTACACAGCCTGAAGAGTCGATGATTCGTATTTCAGTGCAGGATTCGGGTTTAGGTATTGCGGAAGAGAAACTCAATGATATCTTCCAGCCCTTCCATCGCCTGGGTGCTGAAGCTCTGAACATTGAAGGTACTGGTATCGGTCTGGTGATCAGTCAAAAGCTGGCACACAACATGGGTGGTGAGCTGGGCTTTATCAGTCAGGAAGGGCAGGGCAGTACTTTCTGGCTTGATATTCCCCGTTACCAAGACCAGCAGGAACAACCGAATCTGTATAAAGTCTTATATATTGAAGATAGCAACAACGACTTTAAACAGCTACAGCAGATTTTTCAGCTACGCCCAGAGATACAACTGCTGCATGCGGTATCTGCTGAGGAAGGACTGACGATGATCAGCAAGCAACAGCCAGATCTGGTATTGTTAGGGGTCAGTATTCCAGATATGAGCCGTTTTGACCTACTAACGGCAATAAATGGCTTAGGTGACATTCCAGTGTTTGCGATTCTGGCCGATACCTCTATAGAAGCCACCATACTGGGTGTTGAAGCCGGCTTTGCCGAATGTATCAGTAAACCGATAGAGGTCCAGCCATTCCTTGACCGTTTGGATAGCTGGCTACCCGATGCCAATCAGGCAGAAACAGGACAGAATTAATGACGGCATCTGAGATAAGCATATACAACGCCAAACTTCTGATCGTTGATGATGAACCAGTAAATGTAAAACTGCTGGAACGTACGCTGGCCAAAGCGGGTTACGAGCATATTCAGTCAACCATGGATCCTCGTCTGGTCTGTGATCTGTTTGAGCTGCATCATTATGATCTGATTCTGTTAGACCTGAATATGCCTTATATGGACGGCTTTGCCGTTATGCGGGCTCTGGCTGAACGTTTTGGTAGCCAACCTCAGGTACTGGTATTAACGGCACAAAGCTCTCAGGAATTCCGTACCCAAGCACTTGAGCTGGGTGCTCGTGACTATGTCACCAAACCTTTCGAACGTAACGAATTACTGCACCGGGTCAGCAATCTTCTGGAAAGTAAGCTCTATCGGGAAGCGCTGGAGCGCCTGAACGAATCGCTGGAACAAAAAGTCCAGGAACGCACGGCTGAACTGAATGAAACCCGCCTGCAGGTAGTACGTCGACTGGGCCGTGCAGCAGAATACCGGGATAATGAAACCGGCCTGCATATTGTACGCATGAGTAAGATCTCCCGCCTGCTGGGTCAGGTGATGGGGATGAATGAAGCCGATTGCGATCTGTTACTGAATGCCAGCCCGATGCACGATATCGGCAAAATCGGTATTCCCGATCATATCCTACTTAAACCGGGTAAATTTGAGCCGGATGAGTGGGAGATTATGCAAAGCCACTCCCAGATTGGCGCGGATATTCTGGAAGGTGCAGAATCCGAGCTACTGAAAATGGCACGTAATATCGCCCTCACTCACCATGAAAAGTGGGACGGTAGTGGTTACCCTAACGGCCTGAAAGGGGAAGAGATCCCCCTGGTAGGTCGTATCTGCGCCATTGCGGATGTATTTGATGCCCTGACTTCAGAGCGCCCTTACAAAAAAGCCTGGCCAGTTGAAGATGCTCTAAAACTGCTGCAGGAAAATAGGGGCAAGCATTTCGACCCGGCTCTGGTGGATGCCTTTATGGATAATCTGGCCGAGATCCTTACCATTCGTGATACCCACAAAGAGCCCGGCACCTGATAGCGATCAGACCTGTGGATAACTTTGTGGTTAACCATGGGTAGCTAGTGGATAAATTTTGTGGATAACTGACAACTTCTCTCAATTTTGATTAATTGATCGATGAATCAGCGAGATCATATACGCTCTGTTGACCCAAAAACGATTTGTTTCTTATCGACAATTTTCAGGATTAAAAGATCTATTTTTCAGCCATGTAAAAGCCATAGTAAAAATATGGTCTTCTACCTCCAGATAGATAACAAATTCCCTTAAATACGCCTATTAGCATAAGGCTTAATAGGCTTTTCAGCCTATTTTCGTTATCTTTAGCGCCATAGCCCTTTAGCCTAGGTCTGGACATGCACTGTCGCCAATCAAAGCCATTTATTTCAACTCTTTTTTTCCTGTTTAGTCTGTCTTTGCTAACCGCTTGCAGCTCCGACGAGCCGGAAACCCATTACGCAAAACTGCCTTCTTTGGCGAGTCTGGATCACCCTCGGGTAACAGTATCAGGGTTTTCATCTGGCGGTTATCTGGCAAACCAACTGCATCTGGCGTATCCAGAACTGATCGAAGGAGCAGCTATCTTTTCTGCCGGTCCCTGGGGTTGTGCCATGAAAGGGCTAAGCCATGCGCTAATGTCCTGTATGCAGACCCAATTTCCTATCGCCAGTCTGGATGAACGTATGGCGATGCTGCACAGAGCCAGCCGTAAGCGTCTGATTGGCGATCCTGCGCTGCTGGTCGATGACCCGGTTTATATCTTCTACGGCCAAAACGATCAGGTAGTCAAACCCGAGGTGACCGAAAGCCTGATCGGCTTTTATCAAAAGCTGGTAGCTTCCTACAATATTCGTATCACAGGTTTATCTAAAGCGGGCCATGCCTTCCCAACACTATTAACCAGTACCGAGTGTGGTGTTGAAGACGGTAACCATCTGCAAAACTGTCACTTTGATGGGGCAGGGGAAGCACTCAGAGTGCTGTACGGTAATCTCAATGCTCCGAGTAATCAGCCAGAAGGTGAAATTATCGAGTTTGGCCAAGGCGACTTTTATCAGGGTAAAGGCATGCTGGACCGGGGTTATCTCTATGTACCACAGAGTTGTAAGAGTGGGGGGCAACACTGCCAGCTGCATGTCGTACTGCATGGCTGTAGCCAAAGTGCAGAAGTGATTGGTAATAGCTTTTTCCAGCACAGTGGCTTTAATCGCTGGGCAGATAGCAACGGTATCGTATTACTCTACCCACAAGCGAAAAAGAGTTTGCCGAACCCTCAGGGTTGCTGGGACTGGTGGGGCTACGAGAAGGATCGTTTTTATACCCGGGACAATCAACAGCTCAAAGCGATTGTCGGTATGGTTGAGCAACTAAAACCACAACCTGAATTACATAGCCGCTCTTAATAAACGCTTCCAAATAATCTGAACTCAAAAAAATAGCCCCTGACTTAACGCCAGGGGCTATTTTATTTCTGGGCTGGTATCAGAACACAGTCGCGTGGATGCGGATGTACTGGAAGCCGATACGCACTCAGTGCTTAGCTCAGTACTGAGCCGGGGAATTAGCCCAGTACTTTTTTCATAAACGGTGGCAGGCTTAATGCGCCACGGTGGATATCCGCCGTGTAGTATTCGGTATCAAAGCCTTTGCCTTCTGCTGCATCGGTACGGAAGCTTTTCACATCCGAACCTTTACCCGCCATCGTGCAGCTCCACCAGCCTGATGGATAAACCGGCTGTGGGAAAGGCAGAGTCGTGGTGGTTGAGAAACCCGCCGCCTGCATATCGGTGTGCAGATCACGGATAATGCTGTTGGTGTGATACAGCGGTGATTCAGACTGCTGCACCATAATGCCGCCTTGTTTCAGAATACGGAAACAACGCTTAAAGAAGTCCACTTCAAACAGGCCTTCAGCAGGACCAACCGGATCGGTGGAATCGACAATAATCAGATCGATACTTTCTTCCGGGCAATCATCCACCCATTTCACACCGTCTTCAAACAGCAGCTCGGCACGAGGATCATCGTTGCTGTCACACAGGGCAGGGAAGTACTTTTCAGACAGATCGGTTACCAGCTTATCGATATCGATCTGAGTCACTTTTTCTACACCAGGGTGTTTCAGTACTTCACGCAGCGTACCACAGTCACCACCACCGATAATCACCACACGCTTAGGATCTGGGTGAGTAAACAGAGCAGGGTGAGACATCATCTCGTGGTACAGGAAATTGTCGCGATCGGTCAGCATGACACAACCGTCAATCACCATCAGATTACCGTAGGTTTCCGTCTCATAGATCTCCAGTTTCTGATAAGGACTTTGCTCCTCATGCAACTTGGCTTTTACCTTCATGGAAAAGGCAGAACCACAGGAAGAAAATACTTCGGTAAACCAGCTGTTATCCAGTTGCTCGCTCATGATGACCTCAAAACAAAGGGTGTAAAAAGGCAAAAAATTTGAAGGGGCGCAACGATACTGAATGTTATGCCCGAAACAAAGAGTTTTTTAACAGGAAGCATTAAAAAAGTCGTTAACTTTTTCTCGGCACTGAAAAAATTAACGACTTAAGTCAGACTGTAAAACGTATTGCCAGTAATATGGAGCAGAGCGGTCACACTACATCTGAATCTGCACGGGGTGTTTTTCCTGCATAATCGCTCTGACATAGGCTTGAGCCTGTGGATAGCCCTGACGGGCCGCGACGCTAATCCAGTGCATACCCAGTTTAAAGCTCACCGGAGTACCTTCTCCCTGCAGGAACATCAACCCCAATTGATACTGAGCAGGAATCACACCGGAATAAGCGGCTTTATGAGTCCAACGAAATGCTTTACGGCTGTCTTTTTTCACGCCATAACCGACCCGATACATATTGGCCAGCTGCCACATCGCCGGGCGGATACCGCCATGGGCTGCCTGACGATACCAACGTGCTGCTTGTTCAAAGTCTGGCGCTTGCGCTTCCGGGCTCATATAGATACCAGCCAGATTAAACTGCGCACTGGCCTCACCGGCTTTTGCCGCTCTCAAAAACCAATAGCGGGCCTGCTGTTCACTTTGAGCCACACCTTCGCCCAGATGATATAAACGGCCCAGATTAACCATGGCATTAAGATCACCCTGATTGGCTGCCAGCTGATACCAACTCACCGCTTGTTTGTAGTCCTGCTCAATGCCTTCACCGTTTTCATACATCAAACCCAAATTGTATTGCGCATCGGAATCTTTCTGTTGTGCAGCACTGAGGTAAAAAGCACGGGCTTTTGCGTTGTCTTCCTCGACGCCTTCACCGGTATCGTAGATCACGCCTAGATTCACCATGGCAGAGACATGACCTAACTCAGCCGCTTTGTGGTACCAGAAGATCGCCTGATCATTATCTTCTGGGATACCGTCACCAAAATCATGCATCTTGGCGATCTCATACATGGCATCCGCGAGACCTGAGTCTGCTGCTTTACGCAGCCACATCAGCGATAGAGCGTCACCGCCTTTCTGCTTCATACGTTGATCATAAAACTGCGCCAGGCTCATCATCGCCTGACGATTACCGGACTCGGCCAAACCGATCAGGTCTTTCATATTCTGGCTGGAGCGCACTTCGGCTTTCTCCAGTTCGGTAGACTCAGGCTCTGGTGGTAACTGCGCCTGTTCATAGCGGGACGCACAGGCTGTCAGTGTAAATACAGCAACGGCTATCATTAAAGAACGCATAATTTATCCTCCCGAATACCGTTAGCTCTATCCGCAAGTCACCGATTAAACGTCTCTAGTGCTCAATAAGACCCCATTTCCCTGACTAAACTGTACTGAACAGACAGTGGCTGTATGGCATGGATAGTTAAAGTATGGTCAAGTGATTAGCAATAATCATGAATTTTTCTGAATTAGGCACAGA
>CAYFGP010000229.1:0-7379 GCA_964342385.1 uncultured Oleiphilus sp.
CAAGATCGCATGGCCGCCAGCCAGCCTTATGCTAAGCAGATTCGTAAAGTTGTAGGTCATATTGCTAACGCAACACCTGAGTATCGCCACCAGTATATGGAAGAGCGTGATGTAAAACGTGTGGGTTACATCGTCGTTGCTTCCGATCGTGGTCTTTGTGGTGGTCTGAACGTGAATATGTTCAAGGCCATGGTAAAGAACATGCAGGAATGGCATGCGAAGGGCGTAGAACAGAAGTTCTGTGCAGTTGGTAATAAAGCCGTAGCTTTCTTCCGCTCCAACGGTGGTGAAGTATTAGCCACTAAAACCGGACTGGGTGACGCTCCGGTTGCGAGCGATCTGATTGGTAGTGTCAAGGTAGTACTTGATGCCTACGATGCGGGTGAACTGGATCGTGTTTACCTGGTGTATAACCAGTTTGTAAACACCATGACCCAGAAGCCGGTTGTAGAGCAGTTACTGCCTTTGCAGGCTGAAGAAGAAACCGCCGCTGATCACTGGGACTACCTGTATGAGCCAGATGCTAAAGAGCTTCTGGATAAGGTACTGGTACGTTACGTTGAGTCTCAAACGTATCAGGCAGTGGTCGAGAACAATGCTTGTGAGCAGTCCGCGCGTATGTTGGCGATGAAAAACGCCACCGATAACGCCGGTGACCTGATCAACAGCCTTCAGTTGGTATACAACAAGGCGCGTCAGGCAGCGATTACACAGGAAATTTCCGAAATCGTGGGCGGTGCTGCAGCGGTATAACGCTGAATCACAAGCAAGCAGGTTTCAATTGCAGGTTTAAGAGGAACCAAAATGAGTAGCGGACGTATCGTTCAGATTATCGGCGCTGTAATCGACGTGGAATTCCCACGCGATACTGTGCCAAAGGTTTACGACGCGCTGACGGTTAGCAACACCGAAATTACTCTGGAAGTTCAGCAGCAGCTGGGCGACGGTGTTGTACGTACTATTGCGATGGGCTCCACTGAGGGTCTGAAGCGCGGACTGGAAGCAGTTAACACTGACGCTCCGATTTCTGTACCAGTAGGTACTGAAACTCTGGGTCGTATTATGGACGTTCTGGGTCGCCCAATCGACGAAAAAGGTCCGATTGGCGAGAAAGAGCGTATGGCGATTCACCGTACTGCACCGACTTATGCCGATCAGTCCAACAGCACTGAGCTGCTGGAAACCGGTATTAAGGTAATCGACCTGGTATGCCCATTCGCTAAGGGTGGTAAAGTAGGTCTGTTCGGTGGTGCGGGTGTAGGTAAAACTGTAAACATGATGGAGCTGATCCGTAACATCGCGATCGAGCACTCCGGTTATTCCGTGTTTGCAGGTGTGGGTGAGCGTACTCGTGAGGGTAACGACTTCTACCACGAAATGACCGAATCTAACGTACTGGACAAAGTATCTCTGGTATATGGTCAGATGAATGAGCCACCGGGTAACCGTCTGCGTGTTGCTCTGACTGGTCTGACTATGGCTGAGAAGTTCCGTGACGAAGGTCGTGACGTACTGTTCTTCGTAGATAACATCTACCGTTATACACTAGCAGGTACTGAAGTATCAGCACTGCTGGGTCGTATGCCTTCTGCGGTAGGTTATCAGCCTACACTGGCAGAAGAGATGGGTGTACTGCAGGAGCGTATTACGTCGACTAAGACTGGTTCTATTACGTCCATTCAGGCGGTATACGTACCGGCGGATGACTTGACTGACCCGTCTCCAGCAACAACCTTCTCTCACTTGGATGCGACCGTTGTACTGTCTCGTGACATCGCTGCACTGGGTATTTACCCTGCGGTAGATCCACTGGATTCCACCTCTCGTCAGCTGGATCCTCTGGTAATTGGTCAGGAGCACTATGACGTAGCCCGTGGTGTACAGGGTACACTGCAGCGCTATAAAGAGCTGAAAGACATCATCGCGATTCTGGGTATGGACGAGCTGTCTGATGAAGACAAGCAGACTGTATCCCGTGCGCGTAAGATTCAGCGCTTCCTGTCTCAGCCATTCTTCGTAGCTGAAATCTTTACCGGTGCACCAGGTAAGTATGTTTCTCTGAAAGACACTATCCGTGGCTTCCAGGGCATTCTGAACGGTGAATACGATGACCTGCCAGAACAAGCGTTCTACATGGTCGGCGGTATCGAAGAAGCTGTTGAAAAAGCTAAGAAGTAATTAGCTTTTTCCCGAAGTAGAGAGGCAAGACCATGGCTATAACCGTCCACTGCGATATCGTAAGTGCCGAAGAGTCTATCTTCTCCGGCCGTGTGGAGCTGGTTGTTGCCGCCGGTATCCTGGGTGATCTGGGTATTGCCCCAGGTCACGCACCGTTACTGACGGAGCTTCAACCTGGCCCTGTTCGCGTGAAAAAGCAGAACTCTGAAGAAGAAGTTTTCTTCGTGTCTGGCGGTTTTATCGAGGTTCAACCGAACCTGGTAACTGTGCTGGCAGACTCTGCTGTTCGTGCGACTGAGATTGATGAAGCGGAAGCTGAAAAAGCTAAAGCTGATGCAGAGCGTGCTCTGGAAAATCAATCTTCTGAGTTTGAATACTCAAAAGCTGCGGCTGAACTTGCTCAGGCTGCTGCGCGTCTGCGTACAGTACAGCAACTACGTCGTAAGCTGGGTGCTTAATCAGCACCGCTCGAAAAAAGGCGGCCTTTGGGCCGCCTTTTTTTTTGTCTGAAATTTGCGCTACTTTTGCCCTTTCCGATAAGGCTTTATTACTATGCAGACAAGGCATTATCGGTAAGGATTTACTAGCATTACACTTTGAGTCTGATCAATTGGGAACAAATTATGATCACTGATATTGTCATTCTGGCCGCCGGCCAGGGTACGCGTATGCGTTCCGAGAAACCTAAGGTATTACATACTATTGCCGGTAAACCTATGGTGGAACATGTGATAAACCAGGCTCAGATGATTACTGATAGTCGCATTCACCTGGTGGTGGGCCACGGTGCTAATCAGGTTAAAGAAGCCTTAAGTGATTACCCGGTTAATTTTATCACTCAGTCTGAGCAGTTAGGCACAGGGCATGCTGTGGCTCAGGCCCTGCCCTCTTTGACGGAAGGCAGCCGTGTGCTGATTCTTTACGGTGATGTGCCACTGACTCCTGCCGATGTCATGACCGCAATGCTAAGTCAGGTCACCGCCAATAGTATGAGCCTGTTAACGGTTGAGCTGGCCAACCCGCAGGGTTATGGTCGCATCGTGCGTCAGTCCGGTGCCATTACTGCGATTGTTGAGCATAAAGATGCTTCCGATGATCAGCGTCAGATCCGTGAAATCAACACCGGTATTATGGCCGTCAGCCAGACCCATCTGGCGAAATGGCTACCGACACTTTCCAGCGATAATGCTCAGGGTGAATATTACCTGACCGATATTATAGCTATGGCCGCGAGTGAACAGGTTGCCGTGGTGGGGAGCCAGCCTGCTTTTGAGCAGTTGGTGCAAGGGGTTAATAATCGTCAACAACAAGCGGAACTGGAGCGTTGGTATCAGCGTCAGTTAGCTGAGCAGCTGATGGTTGAAGGTGCAACGCTGGCTGATCCGGCGCGTATTGATATTCGTGGCGAACTGAGTACAGGTAACGATTGTTTTATCGATATTAATACCCTGTTCGAAGGCAAAGTTGTACTGGGTAACAAGGTTACGGTGGGCGCGAACTGCATTCTGAAAAACTGCACCATCGCCGATGGCACTGTGATTGAACCTAATAGCATGATTGATCAAGCCACAGTCGCAGAAAACTGCACCATAGGCCCCTACGCACGCTTACGTCCAGGCTCTGAACTGGCTACCGGAGCCAAGATCGGTAACTTTGTTGAAACCAAGAAAAGTCACATCGGTGAGGGGGCCAAGGTCAATCACCTGAGTTATATCGGTGATGCTCAAATTGGCGCTAAAGTGAATGTCGGTGCCGGCACGATTACCTGTAACTATGATGGTGTGAATAAATTTCAAACAGTGGTAGGCTCGGGAGCCTTTATTGGCTCCAACACCTCACTGGTAGCGCCTATCTCTGTGGGTGAAAATGCGGTGATTGGAGCCGGTTCGACCATCACTAAGGATGTTGAAGATAACGCATTATCCGTCGCTCGTGGTCGACAACTGACAAAATCAAACTGGAAGAAATAATTAGAGGAGTATCCCTCGATGTGTGGCATTGTTGGTGCAATTGCAGCCAGACCGGTAACCGCTATTTTGCTGGAAGGTCTGAGACGGCTTGAATACCGCGGTTATGACTCTGCAGGCTTAGCGGTATTTGATGGTGAAGAGATTCAGCGCTTACGCCGGACTGGCAAGGTTCAGATGTTGGCCGATGCTGAGCAACAAACCCCTCTATCGGGTGTTTTGGGCATTGCTCATACCCGTTGGGCGACCCATGGCAAGCCGACTGAAAACAATGCCCATCCTCATATGTCCGGTGCACAACTGGCTATCGTGCATAACGGTATTATTGAGAACTTCGAGCCGTTAAAAGAGCAGTTGATTGCCGAGGGATATCATTTCAGTTCAGAAACGGATACCGAGGTGATTGCTCATCTGATTGATCGTGCCATTAACTCAGGCGCCAGTCTGCAGCAGGCGTTTTTAAGCACTGTATCTCAGCTGGAAGGCGCTTTTGCTCTGGGTGTGATGCATAAAGCTTTCCCTGATCAGATTCTAGCTTCCCGGAAAGGCAGCCCTCTGGTCGTCGGTGTTGGTCTGGGTGAAAACTTTATCGCTTCCGATCAGATGGCACTGCTGCAGGTGACAGATCGTTTTATCTATCTGGAAGAGGGTGATTTTGTTCAGCTGAGCAAAGAAAGTGTCACCATCTGGGATAAAAATCAGCAGCTTGTTGAACGTCCGGTTAAGGTATTTGAACATAACCTGTCGGTAGCGGATAAAGGTGAATTCCGCCACTTTATGATGAAAGAGATCTACGAACAGCCGGAGGTGGTCAAGGCTACACTGCAAAGCCGTATTACTGAAGATCGTCTTTTGGAGCAAGCTTTTGGTAACGGTGCGTCTGAGTTGTTCGATCAGGTACGCCAGGTGCAGATTATTGCCTGTGGCACCAGTTATCATGCCGGCCTAGTGGCGAAATATTGGCTGGAAGATATTGCTGGTATCCCTTGTGCCGTGGAAGTAGCCAGTGAATTTCGTTATCGCAAAACAGTCATTGCGGACAATACTTTGTTCCTGACTATCTCTCAGTCTGGTGAAACCGCCGATACTCTGGCGGCACTGCGTGCGGTTAAAGAGCAGGTATTGGCCAGTTTGACTATCTGTAACGTGCCGGGCAGTTCTCTGGTTCGGGAATCAGATCTGTCACTGATGACTAATGCCGGTCCAGAAATTGGTGTGGCATCAACTAAAGCCTTTACCACTCAGTTAGTTGCCTTATTACTGCTCACTATTGCTCTAGGTCGCCGTAATGGTCTGACTGAGCAAGAGGAAGCAGAGATTGTGGGCCATCTACATCAATTGCCTGCATTGCTATTAGCAGGTGTTCGTCTGGATAAAAATGTTGAGCTGCTGGCTCAGGATTTTGCTGAGAAAAATCACGCACTTTTCCTGGGACGGGGGGCACTTTATCCAGTCGCTATGGAAGGTGCTTTAAAGTTAAAAGAGATCTCTTATATTCACGCCGAAGCCTATCCTGCCGGTGAACTGAAGCACGGTCCACTGGCTCTGGTAGATAAAGAGATGCCAGTCGTGACTGTTGCCCCTAATAATGCTTTGCTGGATAAACTGAAGGCTAATCTGCAGGAAGTAAAGGCTCGCGGTGGTGAGCTATTTGTTTTTGCAGGCATTGACCGCATCCAGTCAGAAGAAGGCTTAAAGGTAGAGCAGATGCCTGACGTGCCCGAGATTCTAGCACCGATAGTGTACACGATACCTCTACAGTTGCTGAGCTACCATGCAGCCGTATTAAAGGGTACCGATGTGGATCAGCCAAGAAACCTGGCTAAGTCGGTGACCGTAGAGTAAGGCGATTACCGGGCGTTGAACCTAGTACTGTTAGATTTAGCACTGTTGTATCTAGTGTTTCAGCGCCCGAAGCCCTATCTGGTTATTTGTGAAAGACGAGAGAGACTCGTCAACGCCGATCGGCGTCTTCATCATCAAAGCGGTAGTCATCGATATCTTCTACCAGCTTTTTCTTTTCAAAATGCTTTTCAATGCCGCGCCGGGCTTCTAGCTGTTTGAGCGCCTCATTTTTCTTGCGTTGTTCGTGCTCTTCTACTTCCATCGACATGAAAATATCAAAGATCTGGTTTTTTACTTGGTCCAGACTCTGGTTGTTTCTCATATCAGCATCCTCCTCTATCGGGTGGAGAGGTTAGGTCGAGATTAAGGTTGACAACCCATGCACTCTAATATAACGCTTATGAAAAAGTTGTGACAAGTCTGTTATGAATTTACGACAGCAATAAAAACTGACGGTTCATAAAAGTTACAGGTAGAATAAGAAGAGTATTCGACTTTGGTAACCAGTGGTAAGCCGGTGAAAGATAACATTCTGGAAAAGATCAAACATTCACAAACCCAGTTCCGTCGCTCCGAACAGAAGGTGGCGGATTATGTGCTGAGTTATGCCAATGAAGTGATTCATATGCGCATTGTCGACCTGGCCACTGAAGCCAATGTCAGTGAGCCGACGGTGGTGCGCTTTTGTCGCGCGTTAGACTGCGATGGCTTCCAGGACTTTAAGCTGCGTCTGGCTCAGGTCTTAGCCAAAGAGACGCGCTTTGCCCAGTTCTCCATGAAGGAGGACGATTCGGTTGATGATTTTACCAACAGTATTTTTGATACTACGGCCAGTGCCCTGTTGGCGGTGAAAAACCGGATTGATGTGAAAATGGTGCAGAAGGCGATCAGTCTGTTGACCAGCTCCAAGCGTGTGGAGTTTTTTGGTTTTGGTGCATCCGGTGCTGTAGCCACTGATGCTCAGCATAAATTCTTCCGTTTACAGATGTCGACAGCGGCTTATTCGGATCCCCATATGCAGAATATGTCAGCGGTTACGCTGACGGACACGGATGTAGTGGTCGCAATTTCCCAGACAGGGCGCACTAAAGCGCTGCTACAAAGTATTCAGTTGGTGCGTGAAGCCGGTGCAAATGTGATTGCTTTATGCCCCAGCGGCTCACCTCTGGCAGAGCTGGCTACTATCCCGCTGTATATTGATGTGCCGGAAGATACTGAGATCTATACCCCTATGACCTCCCGTATCGCTCATCTGGTGGTGATTGATGTATTAGCAGTAGGTGTGGCTAAGATGCGTGGCCCTAAGCTGGCAGAGCATCTGAAAGCAGTTAAGCGCAGCTTGCACTCATTGCGTATGCAGGAAGGTTAGTTTTACAGATTTGAAATTTG
>CAYFGP010000230.1:0-7339 GCA_964342385.1 uncultured Oleiphilus sp.
GTAGGTGCGCTGGCGGTAATGCTGAGTGTAAAGGCGATGATTATTAATGTGATCTACAACTACTTCTATGATCGCTTTGATATCCGCCGGGGCGTGGTGCCGACCGAGCGTACAGCCCGTCAGCGTTTGGTTCATGCGTTAGGCTTTGAAGGCACATTAACGCTGACCTCTCTGCCGCTGGTGATGTGGTGGTTGGATATGAGCGTATTAGAAGCTCTGTTGATGGACGCGGCGATGATGGCCTTTATTGTGGTGTATACCTATGTCTTTACTCTGGCCTATGACAAGCTGTTCCCTGTGATTCAACCCGATCAGGAAGAGGGAATAGAAGCAGCTCAGTTGGGCTAATCCTTATTCTGATTCTTGCTTTAATCGTTATCCAGTTTGATCGAGATAAACAAAAGGCAGAGCGTTGGCTCTGCCTTTTGTGCTTTAGGGGATAAGTGGAATATGTGGCAGATATTTCTGTCGCACAGCCCTGATCGTTACTAGTCCCGGCTTGATCTTACAGCGAACATAATTTATCAAGAATATCCTTCATCTTATGATCATTTTTTAGACTGTCTTCATAGTAATGCAAGAACTCATCGGTGGATTTATTCACGATCTGCAACAGTAGCTTTTCCTGAGACTCGGTTAAACCCCAGTCATCAAAGGCTTTCTGAATATCCATCAGCACGTTATCCATGATCGCATGGGTGGCCGTTTTGTAGTTGCTGTGCTGTTGGCTGCTTTCCACCATCGCCTGTTGCGCCTCAGAGAGCAGCGCAGATAACTTAAACTCCGCTTCCAGCTCACGGATCACTCGATCAGCAGCCTCAGCAAAGGTAGTAATATAGCCCCGATAGCGGTCATGCAGCTCGACATCATCTTCTGGCATATTCTTCGCCAGAATAGAGATATTCCCCTTACTCAGGCCGACGCGGTTTTCATATTCCAGCGTTTTACCGTCTCTGATCAAACGGTTAAGAATCTCTTTTTCCAGTGGTGAAACCGGGTTTTGCAGAGCCGTAAACACATCGCCTTTTGAAAAGCTGACTTTTACCGTGCTGATCAGATTAAATTTCTCTAGTGCATGCACGATGGTATTGCTCAGCTCGGAAACTGAAGAGACCACAGAAAGATCCCGGAAGAAGTCGATCACCACAGCCAATTCGCCGGCAGAGGTCAAAGCGGAGTGAGCTGTGCTAAAGGCGTTATCTTTATCCTTCAGAATGCTTTCTCTCAGCTTTTTATTTTCAACCGCCAAACGTACTTTCTGTAAGAGTTCGTCTGGGGATGCGGGTTTGACGATATAGTCCGAGCCACCGGCATCATAACCGGACATTTTCTCTTCAGTGGTGTCATGGGCTGAGACAAAAATCACATCGATGGCTTGTGTTTTAGGGTTTTGCTTAAGCTGGCGACAGGTTTGATAACCATCCAGCTCAGGCATAGACACGTCCAGGAGAATTACATCGGGTTGTTTCGCTTCAGCTGTTTCTAGACCCATAGTGCCATTATTAGCGATTAACACAGAGTAGGTTTTGGATAGTGTGGAAAACAGAAATGAGATATCAATGGGAGAGTCATCAATAATCAGAACAGTGGGGCGTTGATCTTTACTCATGAGTGACTTCCAGTTTGTTCGACAAGTTGGGCTAACATTTGTTTGGCAGCCAGTACATCAAAAATCCGCATTGTATCCAGCAGTTGGTGCAGTTCTGGTAATTGCTGTGCAGAAACTCGGTTGCAGAGTTCTTCTATCAGCGAAAGAGCTTCTGCATAGTCGTTATCAAAGGTGATCTGGGCCAATTGAATATCTTTGTGAATCTCAGCAGCACTGAGAGTTGAACCTGATGTCACGATATTTTGACTTTCTTCCAGTTGAGAAATCGCTTTTTCGATTTCAGTCAGGGTCAATTGGTGACTATGGGCAAACTCACTTTGCAGCTTGCTAAGTTGAGAAAAGTCCTGACTTTTTAGTGCTTGTTCTAGTGTTTTGGCGGCTTCTGACAGCTGATGAGCGCCTAAGTTGAGGGCGATACCCTTCATGCTGTGGGCTTGTTTGAGCGCTTCATCGATATGATCACTCTCGATCAGGCGCTCCATGTGTGAAGGATCTGCGCGATGGGAACGGGCAAACTCTTTCAGTACCGCCAGACACAGTGCCGTGTCATGATTGATGCGCTCCAGAGTGTCCTCTAGGTTCAGAATCTCCGCCATGGTTACTTACCTTGCGTGATTGAATTTTGCTGGGTTGAGTCGAATATATCGCCGTTTGGCTTGTCATCATTATGATGCTTAAACCAAACGCAGAACTGCCCTATCTGTTTGATTTTAAATAAAGCAGTATGAAAATTACATCTTGATAAGATCTTTGTAAAGTAAGCACTACTGGATTACTTATAAAAGATAAGGTTTTTAGCTTGTGTATTTATCTTGGTTGAAACTTTGTCTTCTTGCTAGCAGGACCGATAGGTTTGAGTGGGACTGGAAAGTCGCTCTCTATGGGATTTGTATCTGGCTTAACCAACAGGCTTTACGTTTAGCCAATAGGAGCTAATAGGGCTGTTTAGCTAATAGGATTGTATAGCCAGAGCGAGATGCTAGCCGCCAGCCACATCACTACACCATAAGCCAGATTACTGCGTAGAATCTGGCGGGCACTGATAAAGTAGCGCCCTCGTAACGATAGACTCATGCCCGACATAGGACTACAGGCAGTGCCAATAGCCCAGCTGGCCAGAAAGACCATTGCCAGCAGATCCACCGGCGGTTCTGTGGGCAGTATGATGCCACTTACCGTAGAGATACTGATTACTGGGTGTACGCCTATCAAAGACAGTACCAACATGGTCAATAACAACAGGCTAACCACAATAGGTGTCAGAGTAGGAATCGGCATCAAGTGTCCATACAGCGTAAAAACACTGTTTAAGCCAGCAGCCATCGTGCCTGCGGTTAAAAACAGTGCCAACTCATTGCCCATTCGGGCCAGACGATCCTGGCTGTGCTGTTGCACTCTTTTCACTAACGGTTGTTTCTGCCAAGCCAGTACCACAAGCGCAGTCAGCGGAGCCAATAGACTGATTAACTGCAATACCGATAACTCTGGCACAAACACACGACCGGCAATGACCGCACAGGCCAGAAAGGCCGGCAGTAGCAGATTTTTCATGCGCATCGGATAGCCGGTGAATTGCTCTGCTTTTGGTCGTAGCTCAAAGTAGGTAATAGTGAGCGATAGCATCGCCAGTGGAATACCGGCCTGCATTAATGTCAGCAGATCTGCACCTGGAGCATAAGTCAGCGCCACCGCCAGCGCGGCAAAAAATGGTGACCAGAAAGCTGCAGCACAGAAACCTCTGGATAGCACCTTCAGCTGGCCCTTTTCAATCTCACCGGCGCTGCAATCGGGCTGTCCCTTCGCGGCAGCAAAGCGGTCACCCATAATAAACACAATGGAGATATTGATCACGGCACCAAACAGATGCAGACCAGCTAAGGTCTGTTTTAGGGCGGATTTTCCCCGTGGCGCTTCTTTTTCTGCTGCCTGATCATCGTTACCGGCAATCAAAGAAAGAAAACTCACCGCCATCAGCATGGAGAGAATATAACTGTTGGAGCTAAGAGCTTTAACAATAGAAATTGTCTCGCCTTGGCTATAGGCCCAGCCCATACCCACCACACCGACACCGAGCAGCATTTGTGCCTGTTTTTTAGTACCTGCAGCCAGGTTCTTCCAGCTTAGAATCAGTGCAGACCACAGTAAGAGTGCAGGCCAGATAATTGGCAGACCGGTAAAAGGAATGGCAACGGTCAGCAATAGCGCCAGTGCCATCAGGACACCGATACTTTGACTGAGTTGGGATTGGGTCCACTTGGTTATCATAGCTACCTGGTTGGCGGAAAAGATCAGGTCAAAAGGCCCGAAGCAAATAATCAGATGATCAAATATTAGAAGAAGCGCTGATACTTTAGAATCTGGCGCATCATACCTCACGTCTAGAGTGCGTCAATCTGTAAATGACGATAAATTCTGCCCGTAAACACTTGCTGGCTTGAGCTAAACTGATTTCCTGTTATGCTCTGCGCCCTTGAAGATTTCTGTTCCGAGGTTAACCCGTGCCCTTACCTGTCGTCGCTCCCGAAAAATACGCTGAACTGTTGGACGAAAAAGCACAGCGCATCCGTGCCCAGTTTGCTGAGTTTAATCCGCCTGAGCTGCAGGTGTTTGACTCCCCTGACAGTCACTACCGTATGCGTTCTGAGTTTCGGGTCTGGCACCAGGGCGACGATACCTACTATGTGATGTTTGATATCGGTGAAGATCCGAAAAAAGATCGCAAAACCGTACGTATGGATCAATTTCCTGTCGCCAGTGAGCTGATCAACAAGCTGATGCTGGAAGTGATGGAAGCTGTTAAGGGTGAACCTGAACTGCGCCGTAAGCTGTTCCAGGTCGAGTTTCTGACCAGCCTGTCCGGTGAAGCCCTGATCACCATGATCTACCACCGAGCACTGGGCGATGAGTGGGAAGCACTGGCTCGTGAACTGCAAACCAAACTGAATGCCAGCATTATCGGACGTAGCCGTAAGCAGCGTATCGTACTGGAAAAAGACTATGTCATTGAGTCTTTAAAAGTCGGTGAGCGTACGCTGGAATATCAGCAAGTCGAGAACAGCTTTACCCAGCCTAACGCCGTGGTGTGTGAAAAGATGCTGGCTTGGGCGGTAGAATCTACGCAAGGTATCGGTGGTGATCTGGTTGAGCTGTACTGTGGTAACGGGAACTTTACCCTGGCACTGGCAGAAAACTTTGATAATGTGGTAGCCACTGAGATCTCGAAGACCTCAGTTAAATCCGCTCAGTTTAATATCGAGCGTAATGGCATCAGTAATGTGCAGGTGGCGCGCGTTTCCAGTGAAGAGTTTAGCGATGCGTTGGCGGGTAAAACCGAACTACGTCGTTTAAGCGAGATGGATCTAGATAGCAAAAAATTCACCACCGTACTGGTTGATCCGCCTCGTGCCGGTTTGGATGATGCGACAGTGGAGCAAGTCGCTCAGTACGATAATATCGTTTATATCTCCTGTAACCCGGATACTCTGTACGACAATCTGAAAGAACTGAGCAAAACTCACCGTATTGAGCGTTTTGCCATGTTTGACCAGTTCCCGTATACACACCATGTAGAAAGCGGTGTGTTCTTAGTACGTAAGTAATGTATGTCAGTTGTTGAGCAAAAGCCTTTAGCGAGCTCAGCGGATTTACAGGATGAAGGGTAAAGAGTTTACAAGCGGCAGCCTATGGCCTAATTGTAGTGTTTATTTGATCACGTCAGCTGTCTTGCAATCGTATATCATGGGACAGGTTTTGCTTAAGATAAGCAAAACCTGTCCCATGATAAGCCTTTAGATGGATAGGCTCAGGTTAAATGGCTTAGACATGAAACTTCTTCAGATTGGTATTTAGATCAACCAATTCCTTGGCGATGCTGATATTGGCATCAGAAGTAGATTGAGCTCCCTTTGTTGTCGTCTCGGCAATCTGGCTGATATTGATCAGGTTCTGATTGACCTCTTCTGCTGCCAAACTCTGTTGCTCGGCCGCTGTTGCAATCTGAATATTCAAATCTGATATTTCACTAACAGCGTTAGCGGCTTCTTCGAAAGCATCAGATGTTTCTCGGCTTTTCTCCAGACATAACTGTGCGCTTTCACTGCCTTTATCCATGCTGGATACAGCATGGTTAGCCCCATCTTGCAATCGTTTTACCAGATCTTGAATCTCAATCGTAAATTCTTGTGTTCGCTGAGCCAATGAACGAACTTCGTCAGCAACTACTGCAAAGCCCCGGCCGCTTTCTCCTGCGCGAGCAGCTTCAATAGCAGCATTCAATGCAAGCAAGTTAGTCTGTTCAGCGATGCCTTGAATAGCGATTAGCACGTTACCAATATTGTTGGTTTCTTCTACCAGCGTTTTAATGACCACTTTGGCATCTTCAACCTCACTGGACAATTGATGAATAATAGAGCGGGATTGATCTGCAACCTGTCGACCTTCTATAACCCTATTTTTGACTCTAGTCGTTAGCTGTGAAGCATCGTGAGCGTTGTTGGCGACTTGATGGGTCGCAGCACTCATCTCTTCAACAGCACTGGCTACCATTTGAGTTTCACTTTGCTGCCTTTGCACATTTTTTAGTGTCTCATGTGTAATGCCTAAGGCTGTTTCAGAGAATTTGCCCAACTCATCTGCTTGCTGGCTGGAGTTGTGAATCAGATTACGCAGTACGGCAGTAAATTGGTTGAATGATTTGGCTACTGCTCCGGTTTCATCTTTCGCACTGTCGTTAAGCGTTAATGTTAAATCGCCATCACCACTGGCAACTTCCTGTAGGCGCTGTTGCAATAAATTAATAGGACGGCTGATGCTTTTACCAATGATATAGGGCAAAAGAGCACCAATGATAACGGCTACGACAAACAGGTAGGTGATGATTTTTTCTGCACGTTGTTCATCGCGTTCTGCCGTTAAAGCAGATTGTTGAGTAAAGCGTTGAATTTCATCCAGTAAACTGATTAATAGATGATCAATTTTATCCTCTAGTTGCTCAACTTTATGGATTTCATCCAAGGATGACTCTACGCCTTCTGCCGTTGCCTTATTTAATATGATGGCGACCTGTTGCTGTAATGAGAGAAAATCAGGTTTAATTTTTTGCACTTCTGCCAATAGCTTACGGTATTCATCCCGAGCAGCCGCTGAATGCAGTTCCGTAATGGCTTTCTGAATAAACTGCTCAGCTTTATTCAGCTCTTCTAATGTTTTTTCTTCCAGTTCAATCACCTTGGCTTTATTTTTTTCAAATAGTGTCCAAGGTTCATGGCCTTGCTGAGCCATCGCTAGGTTAAATAAGGAGCGTTCCAGCAAAATAGCTTGCTCCAGTTGATGTTCTGTAATCTTGGTAAGTATGTTGCTGAGAGGGATGTCATCTTCAGCAATATCAATCAACTCAGCGCCAATCTTACTCATTTGACTAAGCGCAAACAGGCCAAGAAGTACCATTAGACCTAGCTGTGTAATGCCAAGTAAGTAGATTTTTTGTGAGATTTTAAGGTTTGCCAGCATATTAAAACTCCTGACTACTGTTGGTCTCGTAAGATAACTGTAGTCGGCAATGATTTAGGGGGGTGAAAAGTAAGAGATACTTCTAGCATATCCTTATGATTAGGTTTGATGAGCTGAAGAGAATCAGGAAAACTATCAACGGTGTTGATAGTCTTCAATAAGATATGAGTGATGTGGCTATAGTTTCCCGGACACACAGGCGCAGGTAAAATCACCTGCCAA
>CAYFGP010000231.1:0-7253 GCA_964342385.1 uncultured Oleiphilus sp.
TTTAGACTGGATATGCGCAGTTCATTGAAATCAGAACTACGCACTGTCTAGTTATCAAAAGCAGTTAATTCCCAATGCTCTGGATAAACTGTTTCAACATCCGCCATTCCCACCACTTTTTGCCGACGCATTAGGCCGTTTTCAATATATTCGTCACGTCTTTCTGTGCAATCTGCCTTTATTTTTTCCAGGTTTGGCTTTGCATGGACAGCAGGTGAGAGAAGACCACGCACAGCAAGGTTTTTAATTCCAGCAATTGCATCATCCACATCCTCCGGCGTGGAAAACAGTTGGCCGAAGTTGGCTTGCAGGCGTTGCCAGCTTGCTTGCAGTTCGTGAGGGCTTTGGCTGGCGGTGATGGTTTGCAGGGTAGTTTGGCGCAGGTGGTTTTGTAGGGTGCGGCGTTTTTGTTGCTGGGCTTCCAGCTGATCACATAAGGCCATCAGCTCATCGACTTTGGCGACTATGCGGGATATTTCTTCTTTAGGTGGTAATGCAATTTCAACGTTAGAAATGGAGTCTTGGTTAAGAGTATTTCCTTTGATTGCCGCTTTGTTTCCTGCGGACAAGTCAAAGCCGTTTAAACATTTAAAAAAGAAACTCTTTAACTCTTCATCAAATGGGTCAATTCGAATAATGGCCTCATTGTGATATGAATCTAAGCCAAGTAAACATAGCTTTCCTATTGTGAGCTTAAAGCTCATAAGTAACGATCCAGCTGGCGCTGGCGCTGATTTAAATACTTCTAGCCTTGCTGATTCTGAAATTGTTTCGCTAGATCGGCTAACTCTCTCGCCATGTTGTAAATCTGCAATTGATAACCAAGGATATTCTCCGGTATTCCAATATTTATTTTCCTTTCGAGGTGGAGTTCGGCCAGCTGAGAAGAAACAAAGTTCTCCAAATCGACACCAATGCCAGTTATCTGGAATTTTCCAAGCGCCGCAAATACTTTCGTTGCGGATTTTTTTGTTCACGCGTATTTTCCCTGCCGATTCGAGGTCTTCGCGCTTAGAAGTTATTTCTGCAAAAAAAGTGATCGCACTTTCTTCAGTAGACTGTGTTGTGAGTCGACCGGATACAGCTAAGTGGAGCACTAACTCCCGCAGCCGTGCTATACCTCCCGGCGCATTGGTTATGTGTCCAAACTCGGCCAAAAACTGTTGTGCGTCCATCAGGCTTCCTCGTTACTAAAATGATGAGACAGCGCAGCGGCCAGTTCGCTTTTGAGCTGGTTTTCAGTTTCTTCAATTTCGCCTAATAGCTTTTTGTATTTAATCAGCAGCTCGTCTGGGTCGTGGCTTTCTTCTTCTGGAGCATTGGGGTTTTTTAGGTCCAGATTAAAAATGGGCCAGTAAAACCGATCGCCAGCGGCTTGGGCATCGCGAGCTTTCAGGCGCAGAGCTTCGCTTTGGGCTTTTAAGTTTTCGATTTCATCTTCCACGTTTTGGCGCTGGGTTTTATCGTTTACGCCTTTGATGGAGTCGCGTAAATCGCGAATGCGGCTATCCAGTGCGCTAGCTTCGTTGTTTAAGTTTTTAGCGTTGGCCCAATGGGGTTGGGCGGCAGCTTCAGCCTGTTCGCGCTTGGTTTTAAAGTCCACCTTCCAGGCGAATTCGTTTTCTTCGCGGCTGGCAAAGTCGTCACTTTCATCACCCCACCATTCCTGCTCAGGTTTAAATTCCTCTAAGCGGATAGGTTTGGTTTTGCTATAGCTTTTATAGCCCGACGGGTAGGGATGTTCGTAAAACCAGATGGTATCGGTGTGAAAGTGTTCGCTACCGTCATCTACCTGGGTTCCTTTGGTAAAAAACAGCAGGTTGGTTTTGATAGTGGTGTAAGGGGCAAACACACCTTTAGGCAGGCGAATAATGGTGTGCAGGTTGCACTCTTGCAGCAGCAATTTTTTTAGCGTGCCTTTAATGCCATCGCCAAATAAAAAGCCATCGGGTAGCACCACGGCTGCGCGGCCGTTTTCTTTTAACAGCTTTTTGATGATCAGCGCCATAAACATATCGGCGGTTTCTCGGGTTTTTAAGTCGGCCGGGTAGTCACTGCCGACACCGTCGTCTTCATAACCACCAAAGGGCGGATTGGTGATGATGCAGTCCACCTTTTGGTTGGCACTCCATTCGTTCCAGCCGATGCCTAGGGTATTTTTGTGTTCGATCTGGCTGGGCACATCAATACCATGCAATAGCATATTGGTGGTGCAGAGCAGGTGCGGCAGTTGTTTTTTCTCGATGCCGTGAATGAGGTCTTCAATGGCACGCTTGTCTTCGGCGCTGGATTTGGTGGTTATTTGGTTGTGCAGGTGATCGGTGGCTGCGGTTAAGAAGCCGCCGGTGCCGCAGGCCGGGTCCATTACGGTTTCGCGTTTATCCAAACGCGGATTGACGCGGTCAGCCATAAAGGCGGTGATGGCGCGCGGGGTATAAAACTCACCGGCGTTACCGGCACCGCGCAGGTCGTTGAGTAGTTGCTCGTAGACATCGCCGATATTGGTGCGAGTTTTAAAGTCGTGAAAGTTGATGGCTTCTTCGAGCTTTTCAATCACCGCCAACAGTTGAGTGCCGGATTTCATATAGTTGTTGGCATCTTCAAACACGCTGCGAATGACTTTGTGGAGGGCAACCGAGGTTGCGTTGTCCTTTTCAGCATTGAGTGCCGGTATTTCCAGCTCTTTTAATGCTGGGAACAGCTGGTTGTTCACAAAGCCAATGATGTCGCTGGCAGCTTTTTGTGATGCGTCGGCACTGGACACATAGGCGGCCCAGTTGCGCCAGCGCAGCGCTTCCGGCAGAGGCGACTTGTAACTTGCGTTGTCGTCTTCCCATTCTTCTTCGCGCTGATCAAAGACTTTTAAAAACAGCATCCAGGTGAGCTGGCCCAAGCGCTGAGCGTCGCCATCGACACCGTCGTCTTTGCGCATAATGTCTTGGATGGATTTTATGGTGCTGCTGAGGTTCATGGGGTTTCCTGTTTCAGTATTCTTTTATGCGCTCTGATCGTCGTACAGCGCTTGTTCTAATTCGTGAATGGCTTGGGTGTACTGATCGACCCCTCCAAAAATGCCATGGAGGATTTGGATTTTACTGCCAAATTAATCAAAAGGTGGTAGCTCCAGCACTTTGGCATTTTCAATATCTTGCACGCCGTAGTCAGCAAGTTTTTCTAGCAGGGCTTCAAGTACTGCACGGGCCTGTTCGCTGTATTTGCCAAACACATCGCATTCTTTCACCTTGTTAGCGCGTTCCCGGCGGGTGAGCGGCTTTTGGTTAAAGGCCACGTGGGCGACGAGATCTAAGGTATCCAGCTCACTGCCATTGGGTACGGCTTGATTCCAGCGGCGTAGAAAGTCGGTAAGGCTGTTGAATTCAGTTTGCAGAGCTTTTTGGATGTCAGATTTTAACAGTACTCGATAATCTTCGGTAATCAGTTTGCCGTCGGCATCCAGGTATTGCTCTCGGCTAACCGAGACGCGCACGTTAACGTCGTCAATCACATATTTACGCGATGTGAGGGTTTAATAACTGATCAAAAAGACATGACAATCATCATCTAAGCTAATTTCACCACAAAACAACCTGATAGTGACTGCCATGCCTATAGATTAGTTTATCATTCAAGTCTTCTGTTTGATGGATGATTTGTATAAGAAAATAGTGAGGACACCATCATTGATGGCTTCCCCATTCAAGTTTGTCATCTGACCAGGGCAAGTAGGAGTCGTGTCTTCAAAGAAGACTCAGAGTTTGGATATTGCGCCTCCAAAGATAGAAAGTATTATAGCTTCCAGGCTCATTTACTGACGGATGACAGAGGTATTTCCGTTGATATCAGACTAAACCCGCACATCACGTAGATGGTTGATTTCGCCATGCCTGTACGATCCATCACTTCTTTGAGTTTGATCAGTCTCACTTTCATTTTCAGTATCCTCATTCATGTCCATAACATGTGCGAGAGGCGTAAAGTTTCCGTCTGAAATGCACTGATGCCTTCAGTATTCCAGAATTCTTCAGATATCTCATCGGTATGCATTTATGATTGTAAGGAGCAGTGCTGCTGGATAATTAGAACCAGCTGACTGAATTCAGAGAGATGTTCTACGGGACGATTGATAGTGCGCCAGTCTATCCAAGAGAGGTTGTAAAGGCCGTATTGTAGGCTAATTCAGCGATCCTATCTTGCTACACCAGTATCCCTATTTGCGAATACCCATCATTTTACCCACCACTATTTCGTGGAATGTGGTGGGTAGCGATGGACTTCTATGGACTGTGATTTTATCTTGATGGTTGATAAATAAAGGCTTTATGGAAGGTTTGAGTCTTCTATAGAACTTATTCGATGTTCTGAATCTGCTCACGCATCTGTTCGATCAGTACCTTCAGCTCTACCGCACACTGAGTGGTTTCCGTCACGATAGACTTGGAGGCCAGGGTGTTGGCTTCGCGGTTCAGTTCCTGCATCAGGAAGTCCAGACGGCGGCCAATGGGATCTTTTTTCTTCAGGATACGGCGTACTTCAGCGACGTGAGTATCTAAACGATCCAGTTCTTCAGCAACATCGGTTTTGTTGGCCAGAATCACCATCTCCTGCTCGATACGGGCCGGGTCCAGTTCATCTTTAATGGTTTCCAGTTTTTCCAGAATCTGCTGGCGCTGACGTTCCAGAATGCCCGGTAGGGCAGCACGCACCTGTTTAACGATCTCGTCGATACCATCCAGGCGTTGTACGATCAGGTTAGCCAGTTCTTCACCTTCACGGGCACGGGCTTTGATCAAGTCTTTCAGGCCTTGTTTGTACAGTTCCAGTGCGGCTTTTTTGATCTCGTCCTGGTCCACTTCTTCGTTTTGCAGTACACCGGGCCATTGCATCAGTTCCAACGGGTTGATCTGCGCCGGGTTCTGCAGGTGGCTGCTGATGCTTTCGGCGGCACCGGCCAGCTGCTTGATCAGGGTTTCGTTGATGGAGAACTGTTCGCTGACCTGAGCCGGTTGGAAGCGCAGTACGGACTCTACCTTGCCACGATTGAGCTGTTTACGTTGTAGCTCACGGATGGCCGGTTCCAGTTCGCGCAGAGTTTCCGGCAGGCGAAAGTGAGGCTCCAGGAAGCGTTGATTCACGGAACGTATCTCCCAACTCAGGCTTCCCCAAGGGTACTGGGCTTCTTGCCGGGTAAAAGCGGTCATGCTGTGAGTCATTTGGAGCTCCTGAGTGAGAATGTTACGTGCTGATTTGACTGGTGAGCTAGTTTAGCGAAATCATGCTTTAAAGTCTGCCTGCTCGGTCAGGACATGTATAATGGTTCTATTCCAGTCTTTTTACGGTGAGCACCGTTGCGTGCTGACTGTCTTACTGTTTTCGATGAAACCATTTCCAGTAAAGGTGTTGTATGACAACTCGTCCAAGTGGACGTGCATCAGACCAGATGCGCGATGTGAAGATTACCCGTAACTATACCTGCCATGCGGAAGGCTCCGTGCTGGTTGAATTTGGCAATACCAAGGTGATCTGTACGGCATCGGTGGATGCTTCTGTGCCGCGTTTTCTACGTGGTAAAAATCAGGGTTGGGTGACGGCGGAATACGGTATGTTGCCACGCTCGACCGGTAGTCGTATGAACCGTGAAGCGGCCCGTGGTAAGCAATCCGGTCGTACTCAGGAGATTCAGCGCCTGATCGGTCGTTCCCTGCGTGCAGCGGTGGATATGGAAGCCCTGGGTGAACACACCATTCAGATCGATTGTGATGTGATTCAGGCTGATGGCGGTACCCGTACCGCGTCGATTACCGGTGCTTGTGTAGCATTGGTCGATGCGCTGCGTTGGATGCAGCATGAGAAGATGATCAAGACTGATCCGCTGAAACAGATGATTGCGTCGATCTCTGTGGGTGTCTATGAAGGCATGCCGGTACTGGATCTGGATTACCCGGAAGATTCCAGTGCGGAAACGGATATGAATGTGGTGATGACCGATCAGGGCGGTTTTATTGAGGTACAGGGCACGGCAGAAGGTGCACCTTACTCTCAGGAAGAGCTGCTGGCGATGCTGGAGCTGGCGAAGAAAGGTTGTGGTGAGCTGTTTGAGCTGCAACAGCAGGCGCTGGCAGAGTAATCGCATTTCCTCCTTCGTTAATATTCTTTGTTAATGAATGGAGCCGCAGATGCAAAAAAGGCCTACAAGTGTAGGCCTTTTTCGTGTCTGTCCGGTCAATTTCTAAGTTAAGGGCTTAAGTTCTACTTTTAGGTTCAAAGCTTAAGCGCAGCTCTTAAGTACTGCTTTATAAACAAAAGGATTAACCGGGCCGTCATCGTAATGGAGAACCAGGGTCGCGCTTCAATCCTTACAGATCGAGGTCGTACTCGACAACCAGAGGCACGTGCTCTGAGAACGTTGCTTGAGTATCAAACCAGGCGTTCACGATGTTACGGCGCATATTCGGGCCGGTTACCTGATAATCGATACGCCAGCCATCCTGACGGTTACGGGGCTGATCCAGCTCCGGATACCAGGAGTACTGGTTTTCTTCACGATTGACTTCACGGAAGGTGTCCAAGAAGCCCATCGGGCCAAACACCTGATCCAGCCAGGCACGCTCAACCGGACGGAAACCGGGCGTGTCCTGATTATTGGACCAGTCTGCCAGATCAATCGTCTTATGGGCGGTGTACCAGCTGCCACAGATAATATGTTCACGACGTTTACGGCGCAGTTTCTTCAGATACTCGTTGAACTGCTCCATAAAGGCATATTTTTCCTGAGGCGAGCTGTTATCTGGCATCAGGAAAGAGGCAATACTGACCTTATCAAAGTCGGCCTGAATATATCGGCCCTGAAAATCTGCCTGCTCAAAACCCAGGCCGGTCATAATGGCCTTAGGCAGTTTACGGCAGTAAACACCAACGCCGCTGTAATCGTCTTGGTCGGCGTCAAAAAAGTAGCCTTCATAACCCTGTGGGTAAAGGATACTGTCATCCAATTCGTAGGATTTGGCTTGCAGATTCTGTACACAGATCACATCTGCGTCCTGCTGTTGTAGCCACTCCAGAAAACCGCGTTCTACGGCGCGGCGAATGCCGTTTAAATTAATGTTGATGATCTTCATACATGGTTCCTGCTACGACTAGCGTGTATGATACCCGAGCTTTAGACGTTTTGGTAAGGAGACAGATAAAAAGTCGGGCTTTATGCGACTTTTTTATCATTTTGTCTGCCCATTAACGCTCTAAAGCGGTGATCTTTA
>CAYFGP010000232.1:0-7211 GCA_964342385.1 uncultured Oleiphilus sp.
ATTCCAGTCATTATTCAGTTCGTGCATGGCAAACAGTACACGGCGGTGTACTGGTTTCAGACCATCACGAACATCCGGCAGAGCACGTCCCACGATTACGCTCATCGCGTAATCCAGATAGGACTGCTTCAGCTCGTCTTCGATATTGACGGGCAGGATCTCTTTGGCAAATTCACCCATGAGTCACAGAATCCTTTTTCGGCAACACTGCGTTGCAACCCAGTGCGCAACACTCGTCTTAAAAATTCACCCGATTATACTCTTATATGGCCCGTCGCAGCAATTTAGCCTCGCGCATCAATCAATTAGCGTGCTTCAGGCGGAAAATTGCTGACAGAGACAAGGAGAATGGAGAACAAAGACCAAAAGATCCGCTAAGTAGCAGAGTCATAAGGAAAAGCTTGGAAATAATAGAACGGAGAATCAACGCGGCTGACAACGCCGCAACAAAAAAAGCGCCGGATAAACCGACGCTTTTAAACAGACCTATTAGAGATCATCAGCAAAGATAGCTGCGGATCAGAACAACAACTCTTTTTTATCCCGTGATACACCCAACGCATTAGAGATCCACAGTACTTTCTCGTGTACCTCGGTCTGCACCGACAGAATCACATCTTCCGCCTGTTGTGCCTGCTGCTCCATCTCTTCCATTGACCGGATAAAGACTTCAACCTGACCCACCTGATTGCGGGATACCTCCGCGCCTTGATGGGCAAAGTCAGCTGCCTTGGCAGAATGCTCCTGCACCGTTTTCGACATATCCAGCAGATAAGTTGCTGCTTCTTTCTGCTCCTGAGCCGCATCTGAGATATCGGTCATATTGCTTTTCAGATCGGTAGACGCCGTTTTTAACTGTTGCAGAATCAAACCAATCTTGGAGACCGAACTCTGGGTTTCCATGGACAGATTACGCACCTCATCGGCCACTACCGCAAAACCACGACCATGTTCACCGGCACGGGCAGACTCAATCGCCGCGTTCAGGGCCAACAGGTTGGTTTGTTCCGAGATACCACTGATCACATCCAGAATACTGGTCACTTCATCTACAGCCACCACCAATTCATCCAGAGATTTATGGCCGTTCGTCAGGGTATCAATCGCCTGCTGACTGGCACGCTCGACATTACGGGCGCTGGTCTGGCTGTTTTCCATAAAGCTTGCCGTCTCACGGGCAAAGCTCTCTACCTGGCTGGAGCTGGCATCCACATCATTGGCCAAACGGGTCAATTCATCGGTAAAACCATGGGATTTAGAGATATAGTCACGGGTCTCATTCGCCGCTTTACTGATGGTATCGATATCCGACAACACCACTTCCAGCGAGTCGGTGATCTGAGACAGCTGAGCATATTTCTCTTCTTTCTGCTTACTCATCATCTCAATCAGATGATTAAAGTTACGGGCGATCTGACCGGTTTCACTCTTGGCATTACGTACATCAATCTGAGTCATATTGCCTTCGCTGACCAACTTATCGATCGCTTCAGCCAGCTGCTTCAGAGAACGCACTACCACACGATTCAGAAACAGGTGCAGAATAAAGGCCACTACTACAATCAGTACCACATAACCGATAAAGATATTGGTTACCTGGGCTTCCAGCTCTGAGCGATGGCGAATCACTTCAATCTGACCAGCGACGATGCTGCTTTCCAGATCATCAATCAGGCCATTCACTGCTTTACGACTGTTATTGCCGCTGGCGATATTATTCAGTGTGTTTTCCAGCTCATTGGGGTAACGACGCACCAGACCGACCAAAGCAGACGTCAGCTCATCCGCTTTATCCACCTTAGGGCTTTCTTCCTCATCATCACCCCAGCCCATCATCGCCTGCATCTCATCCACTTCTTCCTCGGCAAACACACCCAGTTTTGGTAGTTGAGTCAGCAATGACGATTTCTGCTCCAGATCACGCACTTGCTGCAATAGCGAGTTGCGGTAGCTGTTATTGGCCGTATCCATATATTGCTCACGCAGATATTTAATCTGCACCAGCCCCAGCGATACTTCGTGCAGCTGCTGCAGATACTGGTAAGCGGCCTGTGGATTATTATTGCGACCGTCATCAGCATAATCACGAATGGTATCCAGACTATCAGCAATCTCTTTTTCCGCTTGTAACAGTAAACCTTTCTGATTACCCGCCAGCTTACCTGCACCACGGAATTTCCCAGTCAGACCATCCTGTAGCGCATCAAGAGAGGGTTTGATATCTGCTGCCACATCGGCAGGCAGTTGGGAAAGACGTTCAGAAGCGAGAATAGAAATTTGTTGCTCTGCGGAGCTGAGTTCCAAAGCGTTACCGGAAGCCAGATAGCTCTGAATCGTACGCCGTAAATCAATAGACACCTCTTCCTTGAGCTGGTTATAAGCCTGCGTGGCAGAAAACGCGCTGTTTAAGCGCTCTAATCCCCACAACAGCGTCGCCGCAAGAGAAACCGCAATCAACACCAGAACAACAGAGGTTGCGCGTGTGACCGTAGCAATTTTCATAGTAGATTGAGCCTTTAAAATACCTACACAGTCTGCAAGCTGTGAGTGAGATAGTTATTGATTTGTCGGGCACCTTGCCAAAGTAAAATGACACTTTCCTGTCAGAAAAATGACAGAAATATTTCACAAACAATCAACTCATCCCTAGGGCTGAATACTGCTACGACACTGGATATTTATCTTTTTGTTACTCTTTGTAAGCTCGGTAAAATAAAGCGTATTTCTCGCTGGCACCACCAACAAATAGACCTTTTACACTAATACCAACCGGCTTTTCCGAGTGACTTTTATTTCGGAGCTTATGCACCAATTGCCGCTACAACTGGTCAGCTGGGATCCTTTGTTGGATAATATGGCACCCAATTGTTACGGATATTTGATGCATGTGGTTTAAAAACATTCAGGTGTTTAAATGCAGTTCACCTCTGTCACTGGACACTGAACAACTGCAGGAACAACTTAACGAACAACGTTTCCAGCCTTGCAAAAGTATTGAAACCTATCGCCTGGGCTGGGTGTTTCCTGCTGCCACGTCAGATCAACTGCTGCATGCCAGCAATAAAAAGATTCTGCTCTGCCTGCGTCGCCAGGAGAAAGTAATTCCTGCAGCCGTGGTCAATGAGATCCTGAAAGAACGAGTGGAAGAGCTGGAGCTGAAAGATCATCGCAAGGTAGGCCGTAAGGAAAAGATGAATATCAAAGAAGATATTCTGACTGAAATGACCCCTAAGGCCTTTGCCAAATCCAGCTATACCTGGGGTTATGTGGATCTGGCCAATCAATGGGTGATCGTTGATGCCGCCAGCAGTAAAAAAGCGGAAGAGTTTCTGGATCTGCTGCGTCAAACCATCGGCTCCCTACCCGTTATCCCACTGAATACCGAAGTCACGCCGACCACACTGATGACCCATTGGCTGAACGATATCAGCAGCCGCCCAGCAGGTCTGGCTCTGAACGGTCAATGCGAACTGAGATCCGACCTGGATGAAGGTAGCGTGATCCGCTGTAAACAGCAGGAGCTGGATGCAGAAGATGTTCTGGCTCACCTGCAAGCGGGCAAACAGGTCACTAAACTGGCCATCGATTGGCAGGAGCGGGTGCAGTGTATTCTGAACGAAGACCTGAGTATCAAACGCCTGCGTTTTGGTGATGATCTACTGGATGAAGCTCAGGACAGTTACGCCGACGAAGACCCAATGACCCGGCTGGATGCTGATTTCACCTTGATGACGTTGGAACTACAGCGCTTCCTACACGAGCTAATTGAATGGCTCGGCGGCGAACACCAAAGCCATTAATCCCCTGTTAAAAGAATTCTGGGGCATCTTGCCCCAAGCGGACAGCACTAGCCATAAACCGGATAAGACACGAGATGACCACCACGGATACCGATCAGTTTCAAGAGATTCGCCCTTATTACGATCACGAAGCCCATGACGTGATCCAGCGTATTATCAATCACCCTGAACTGATTGATGCGATTTGCCAGTTCCGTTTTCCTCAGATCCATAAGAGCCTGGGTTTTATCCTACGTCCTTTGATTCGCCGTAAACTGGCCAGCCAGTTTGCCAAAATCAACACCGTGCGTGAATTTCAGACGCAGATTGCCGGTTATATGGAACGTATGATCAAAACCACCACCGAAGGCTTTACCGTCTCCGGGCTGGATAAACTTGATCCAAACAAGGCTTATCTGTTTGTGGCCAATCACAGAGATATCGCCATGGACCCGGCGTTTGTAAACTACTCTCTGTACCTGAATGGCAATAATACGGTACGTATCGCCATCGGTGATAATCTACTGCAAAAGCCATACGTCAGTGATCTGATGCGCCTGAACAAGAGCTTTATTGTTAATCGCTCGGCCAAAGGCCGTGAGATGATGAAGGCGATCACCGAGCTGTCCGCTTATATCAATCACTCCTTGCTGGATGATCAACACTCAGTATGGATCGCGCAGAAAGAGGGCCGGGCAAAAGATGGCATCGATCGCACTGACCCGGCTATTATTAAGATGTTCCATATGAGCCGCAGAAAGAACAAAGAAGGCCTGTCTTTTTCTGATGTCATCAACCAGCTGAATATCGTACCTGTGACCATCTCTTACGAGTATGACCCTTGCGATGCCCTGAAAGCGAATGAGCTTCACAGCATTGCCACAGAAGGCAGTTATAACAAGGCTGAGTTTGAAGATATTCAAAGTATCGTCAACGGTATCTCCGGTAATAAAGGCCAGGTCCATGTGCACTTTGCTGAACCACTTTCCGGTGAACTGAACAGTGCGGAAGAGGTGGCCAGCCAGATTGATCAGGCCATTCTGCATAACTATCAGTTCTTTGATGCCAACTGGATCGCACTGGAGATGCTGGGGGGTTATGAAACCATCAGTGGAAAACCTCAGCTTGATCCAGCCAAACGAAGTGTTTTTGAGCAGCGCCTGAATGAACAACCGGCAGAACATAGAGAGTATATCCTCCGTATGTATGCCAACCCTATTCTAAATAGTCGGGGCCTACTGCAAGATTAATAAGACCGGCTGACAATACAAACTGACCATGGGGTTTAGTTAGTCAGACAGGTTAATCGAACAGATCAGCGATCGGTTGAGCTTAATTCATCTTTTCGGGTGATAGCCTCAAGAAGATGTTTAGAGTCAAAGGTAAGATAGATAGAGAGCTAGAAGAGCTAGATAAGTAGAGCAAGACCTATTAGCGAGGGCACTATGCCACACCAGCATATCCGGGAAGCTCATAAAGTTACTCTGATCGGTGCCGCACTGGACACCCTGTTGGGTATTGCCAAAATTGTCGTGGGCTGGCTCAGCCAGTCCCACGCTCTTATTGCCGATGGTATTCACTCTCTATCCGATCTAATGACCGATGCCCTGGTCATTGTCGCCACCCACTATGGTCGTCAGGCCCCCGATAAAGAGCACCCCTATGGCCATGCCCGCTTCGAGACCCTGGGCACTTTGATACTCAGTAGCTTATTGATTGCCGTTGCTGGTGCAATTGCCTATGACAGCCTGCTAAGACTACTCAACCCTGATAGCTTAAAAATTCCTACCTGGCCAGCTCTGGTCGTCGCGGCTATCTCGATTATCAGTAAAGAGTGGATCTTCCGTTACACCCTACACATCGCTAAAAAAATCAAATCGGATCTGCTGAAAGCCAACGCCTGGCACAGCCGTAGCGATGCCCTATCCTCTATCGTTGTGTTTATCGGCATTGGAGGCAGCATGCTTGGGCTACATTGGCTGGATCAAGTTGCCGCTTTAGTGGTCGGTGTGATGGTAGCGCATATTGGTTGGAAACTGATGAGTGATAGTCTTAAAGATCTGCTCGATACCGCACTTCCCGAGGAAGAAACCCAGAAGATCACCAATCTGGCCTGCAGAATCACAGAGGTTAAAGGCGTTCATAGCCTACGTAGCCGCAAAGTGGGTGCTCAGGTTTTTCTGGATATTCATCTACAGGTCGATCCCACCATCAGCGTATCGGAGGGACATCAGATCGGAATGAAGGTGATTACCCTACTGCATCAACAACATGACCTGGGCTACGATATTACCTTCCATATTGATGCGGAAGACGACTCACAAGGCAGTTATAAAGATCGCCCGCCTCTTCCGTTACGCCACGAATTACTGCTCAATTTACAGCATGCCTGGCAGCCTCTTGGTATTACACCTGAATCGTCTCAGCTGGTACTGCATTATCTGAATAACCGAGTCGATATTGATCTCTATCTACAAGCCCCACTACCTGATGGCATTAACAAAGAACGGCTCACTCGGGCTTTGACAGAATATCCCTGGATAGGCCAATTGAACCTATGGCACAACTATGACGCAGGGGTAAACAATAAGCAGGAGTGATAAAGCCTCTGAAAAATAGCCTATTCCGCTGGAAAATCGTGGTTATTGCATAAATAGTGAAAAATCGTCAGAGCTGAAAAAAGTTCTATTTCATCAGCCATTTAGCTTATATAATTTTGACATTGAACATATCTCCCGGCAAAGATCGCCACAAGCGAACAGAAAATGTTGCAGTTATCGCTTGCAACCGCCGAGGATCGGATAGAAAAACTACAACAATGAGTAAGTTTCTATAAGGAGGCGCCATGAGCACCGCTAACGAGATGAACCAAACACGCATCATTAACGAACTGCGCCATTTTATTAAAAAGCTGCTACAAGACCCACAGATTGTGCCTGCGGCTTTAGAGGTTGCACGTAAACATTACGGCACTCAGGATGCTGCTACAGCAATGGCTCAGGAAATCAGCAGTTTGACCAGCGTTAAAATTCCAGATGATCCTGAAGATTTTTCCGATGCCGATCGTTTATTCCTGGAAGTATTAAAAGAAGTGATGGATGAAGAGCAAGCGTTATATTAATAAGTCTCATTGCTTATCAATACAAATAGAGCATTAACTCTTATTACCCATATAATAAGAGCGAGAGAAAGCAAGGCCCAATAGCCTTGCTTTTTTGTTAAATGAATAACTCAAAACAGCCAAAGAATAAAAACTCTATTCTCATTTGCAAATAACAATACTATTTATTTACAAAATAATAGTAATCCATCTCAGGCACAGGCACACCAAACTCAACAAGCACAGCAGATATCTGCCCCCTATGATGGGTACCATGGTTACTAGACAGTGCGTAGTTCTGATTTCAATGAACTGCGCATATCCAGTCTAAA
>CAYFGP010000233.1:0-7211 GCA_964342385.1 uncultured Oleiphilus sp.
TGAGAGGCGTCAAGCTTATGCTTCCACTATCGAGAACTTCGCACTGTCCAGTAAAAGTTGTAACATTGAAATCACTGAGCTGGTAAGGGAGTGTGGCTTCTAGTGCACAAATGGATCATTAACAGACGTTAGCTGGATCTCTTTATTCTGATCATGTTGAATCTATAAGGGGGCTATTCACCGCCGCTTGCCGTGGAGGAGTTGAATACTGGTCGTAACCTATTGTTATGGCTAGAATTAAAGCATCAGTGTCATTGCAGGATATGCCCAATGGAACAATATAATCCCGAACAAGCCCCAGAACCCCAAACTTGGTTAGAGTTGGATGAGCAAGAACGAATCGACCTGATTCGTGAGTATCACGATGAGAATGATGATGGCACTTTATCGGAGGATGACGCCAGATCAATGCATAATGTCTTGCACGGCATTGTTGAGACCCAGCTGGCAGAAAATGTCGAGCCTGTACCGGCCACTCTGGCTAAATTGCAGCGTCAAGGTCTGAAACGACATGAGGCGGTTCATGCGGTAGGTGCTGTGTTGATTGAGGGGTTATACAAGGTAATGCAGGGGCAGGAAACCGAGTTCCATCCTCGTCAATATCGCCGTCGTTTAGATAAGTTAACTGCTAAACGTTGGCGAAAGGGACAGTATTAAGGTCATATCGCCACTTATCATATGCTGAGCCCATTTGATGAGTAACAACCATCTGGATTAAAACGACGAATCGCCTATGTCTAACACTGAGCCTAGTCAGGACAAACTCTCAAAAGATGTCATCCGATCTGAGAACAGTTTTAAAACGGAGCGTCTAAGCGTTTCTACTGCTGAGCTATGGTCGGAAACTTCAGTTCACTCAAAATTGTTGGACTCTGTTCTTTGTTTACTGACCCCTGCTGTAGTGAAATCTTTGCCGGGTAATTTTCAAGGCATCACTTCTCTGACCGCGGCTGAGAATTGGTTGAAAACTATGATGTCTGAGAGTCAATTGTTTGTTGTCCAGCTCTCACACTCTGACAATATTGTAGGTTTTGTTTTTCTCTATGATGGCCAAGACGGCACTGCCCATATCGGTTATCTATTAGGTGAAAATTATTGGGGGAGGGGATTGGCGACTGAGTTGATGACAGGATTTGTTAGTTGGTGTATCGATTATACCGAGTTCAAGCAATTGATTGCTGGGGTTGAACAGGATAACCAGGCGTCTGTAGGGTTATTGGTCAAACTAGGCTTTACCTTATCTGAACAGTGCGGCGATGTAGATTTTTATCACTATTTTCTTAATTCTTAACAACTCAGTCTCTGAGCCGCTAAACAAAAACTGATTTGTACTTATTACTTGAGTCCAAGAAGAGATAATTTAGTCTAATTCCTAATTAGTTTGATTCTACGTTGGGTAGGGGGATGTCAGGTAGCGTTATGGAAAAGGCCAAACATATCTTTTTAGCAATAGGGCTGATTCTTTTGTCAGCTTCAGCATTTTTCTTGCTTAATACAGTATCGTTGCTAAATGAGGCGAAAGAGGCTGTAGGCAAAGTGGTTGAAATCGAGCGTCACTCTGTGGGCTCAGGCCCAGTGCATTTTTCTCCGGTAATCAGGTTCACCACCGAAAATGGTACCTTGGTTGAGTTTAATTCTGCATATTCCAGTACAAATCTTGAGTATGGTGTGGGTGATGAAGTTGAAGTCTTGTATCAAAATACTTCACCGATGAAAGTCAGGCTAAAACATTTTTTTGCTTTATGGGGTGCTGCAATGATCTTAGGTATTATTGGCGGACTCTTCATTCTGGTCAGATTCCTATTCCCATGGTGAACACGCTGTTAGCTAAGCTCGATTCAGATGATTGAGCGGTGTAAGAGTATCTAAAAATCAATTGCTTAAGGCGCTGTATCTGGAGTTGCAATTACTTGATCCTCCAGATACTCGGCTATGGTCGAATGATTGAAGCTAAGATTCCATCCAGGCAAAACGATCTTTCATTTTTCGATTATCGAGAAGGGTACTGTTCACTTTACGCTGTTCAATCTGTTGTGCTAACTCCTTAACTTGGCGATTAAAAGGAGCGTAGCAATCGGGCTGTTGTTCAAATAAAGCGCGTAAAACAGGTTTTGTGATCTCCCAGGTTTTAACATCAACTACGGCCTGTACGCTTTCTTGAGTAGGGGATTTACCATACAACGTCTCTGCGTTGATCAGGTCATTTAGACCCAGTCTTTGTTGCTCAAGCAATTGCCCAGCCTCATTCTCTTTCATTACGGCAACGACACCAGAGCGTAGGATATAAAGGGAGTGGTTTTTCTGGTCCTTCTCGACCAGATATTGTCCCGCTTTAAAATCTTTTTCTACCATCAACTCTTCAAGCGCTTGGCAGAACTCATCAGGCAAACCTGAGAAGAGCTGTGTTTGCTGGAAATTAATATCCTCGTTTGTACCTTTCGCTGATTGCACAAAGGCCTTGTGCAATTCTACTCGTTGCATTGGAGGTAGGTAATTGATCCCAGCCTCCTGGAAATTTTCTATAATCTGCCCCCAGATCTGATCCACGACCTGGAAGGTCAAGGAGTAGTCGGTATAAGAGAAAATCAGGCGGTATTGGGCGACGCCATCGTTGACTCCGGCAAAGGGGCAGCGTGGTGGTGGATCATGCAAAACATTGGGGTGTTTGTATGCCGCACTGATCAAAAGCGCTTTGACCTGTTTGATCTCATGCATGGGGTGTACCCCTATCATAAGGATCTGTCGCGTTGCCCCTTCATGATTGCTGTAATTGATAATAGGGGAGTCTGCTGCCGGCGTATTAGGGATACTGATCTCATGTTTTACTCGGGTCAGTAGACGTGTTGCCCGCCAGTTTACATCGATAACCTGGCCTTCATGATCCCCAATTTTGACCCAATCACCGACTCGGAATGGGTGTTCAAGGTTTAATGCAATTCCAGAGAAAATATTCGATAGATTCATCTGAATTGCCAGACCTATGATCATCGCAAGCAGGCCTGAAGTAGCCAGTAAACCGGTCAATTTCTGGTTATAGACAAAGGCCACAATTGCAAACATCGCCAGAGTATAGATGATAAAAGCGATTAGCCCCTTGATAACACCAGGTACCGGCCGTCCTGTTTTATGTTGTAAGGCTTGCCAGATAAAGGCTTCCACTGCTCGAACCAGCAAAATGGCAGGAATGATCCACCACAAGAGATCGTAACTATGCAAGATCCACTTTTGCAGATGACTGTCCAATGTCGGAAACAGACTATGACTTAACCAAACTTCACTGGCGGTTAATAACAGAGCAGAAGATAGGCACAAGAGCAACCAACGAACTCTGGCGAGCTGTATTTTCTTACGAAATAGTTTAGGCAGAATATGGCGAGCCAGGTAAGCGACAATAAACAGAGCCAGGCTAAGTAAAGATAAAAACTCAGCGTATCTTGCTGGTAACATATCACCCAGGCTGATGCCTGTTTGCTTCAAGTCAATCACATAGTGAAACTGGGAATAGGGCACAGAAGCATCAGTGATATTGATATATTGCGGGATACCCAGACTATCAATGTCGATGCTTCGTTCAAAAATTCTGGCATTATTGATCTGCCAGCCATCTAAATCATCCGTGATCAGCTGATCTTTAACTTCATCCGTCAGTTCATTGTCGCCTGTGAGTCCTAAACCCATAATATCCGTAGCATAGAGTAGACTATTACGATCCAGCTCTTTATTACGCAAAGAGAAACCAACACTGACCTGATCTCTGCGTTCAATATCGTCGATAAAGTTATTGCGGAAAACGCCCTTAATGCGAAAAGCCTGATAGTGAATATTATTGGCGTGAGTCTTTATGTAAGGTTCGCCTAAAGTGATTTCCCCTAAGCTGTTGTCAAACTCAATTTGGTTAGGGTCAAACTGCCCCCGGTATCTAAACCAAAGAGTGAAGTCTAATTCACTGGTATTTTTCTGGTCATTAACCTGGTTTATGTGGTGAAGTTTGACGCCGGTAAAAATAACCGTTTTCTTATACATAAAGCGATCACCCATGGCGACGATCTGACCTGTGGCCAGTTGTTGCTCAAGGGCAACCACCTTATTGACATCTGGGATATCGCTGTACTGCTCCATACCGGAAACGGCACTTCTGTCATGTAAAACCGCGATAAAGACCGGTTTGACCGCATCACCTTGTGCATCAAAGTAGTTGAGTCCGGTAACACCAGGAATTGCATTGGCTGGGCTATTGATGCTTTCCAGTGCCTGACGGAGGGCTAAACGGCGCTGTTCGATATTGGAAGGCGATTGCTGGGCGCTGCTGGCCTGACTGTTCGTGATAGCAGTCATGATAACTTTGGCCGTATCGTAACCATAAGCAGCTGCCCAGTCAGGCTTGTCGCCATACACACTATGGTAGAGCTGTTGCATATCCTGTGCTGCCGCGTTTGCTACATCAAAAACAATAGGGGCGGACAGATAAATACCATTGGTATAGTAGCCGGGATTGTTTTGCTCTTTCGCTTCCTGGTTGAAGCCATTCATAAAGGAAGTGGAGTTGAAGGAATCAACACCCATAATCGGATTCTCAATACCCTCATCCTTCAGCTGTTTGACCAGTTTGATACCTTCTCTGGAATGGGTGGCCATAAAGATAAGTCCGGCCTGCTCTTTATCGCGAGTAATGCTCTCTTTCAGTGTTTGGTATCTCAGTTCGTCGGGTAGAGACATATCCAGTTTGAAGCGTTTGATTTTTTTAGCGCCGTACTCCAAGGCTTTTTCTTCAAAGATTTCCGCAAGAAAAGTGCCGTAATTATCCGGTTCATAGATGATGGTGATGTGATCGTACTTGAGATTTTTTAGAGTGTAGTAGGCTAGAAAGTCACCCTGTATGGCATCGTTAAAGGTCGTACGAAAATACCAGGGATTATTTTCGGTGACTTTAGGGTTGGTGGCGCTATAGCTGATTGCTGGAATACCTGCTTCTTTATAAATCTTGCCGGCAGCAGAAGAAGTGGAGCTATAGTTATGACCAATGACAGCAACAGCACGGCCTTGTTCTGCTATTTGTTGGGCGACTGATACGGCTTGATCTTTCTTATTGTTATCGACATAACGATCAATGCTGATCTTAATGCCATTACTGGCTTGATTGTGTACTTGGTTTAGGTAGAGCTGAAGGCCTTTAATACCCGCAGGATCTTCATCATAGGGGCTGACCACCGCGATATGTACTGTTTCTTGTTGGGCATGGAGCATGTTGGTATAAAGCAGGATGCAAAAGGTCAGGAAGACTGAAATGGCTTTACTAGAGTTCACGTTGGTTGCTCCGTGTAGGCGAATGATCAGAAATCCCTATCTCTCAGTTAACCGTTTCTAAATGATGCAGCGGTTAACCAAGCACCTGACAAGAGATATGATAAAGGTGGTGGGTTTTGTCAATCTCTGTCGCAACATAGCGTAAACTCATGGAGTAGAGCAACGTTATGGTTTTATTCTCCCGTTGTTGGATCTACTGTGATTCAGTATTAAGCTGATATATTTTCTCCTACTTTAGGCTGATTCAAGCAGACTCATCTGTGTAGAAGGTTTTGTATCGTAAAAGCCGCTATTTTGTCTGTCATGGTGACAGACTTTGATCGAGGTCTTATTAAAGTCATTCTTTGTCTAGCCAGGCAAAATGACTGCTTATCTTCGAGTGATCTTTGATCTCTTTGCATTCTCTTGTTTGCTGTTGTTCAGCAAGCCGCTGAATATTACGCTCAAAAATCTCATAACTGGCATGATGTTTACGGAACAGCTCTTTAAGCAGGGACTCAGGTATTTCTAAGACGGTTAAATCCACAACGGCCTGCACGGTGTAGTTCAAAGGATCATCCGTATAGAGCAATTCCAGGTTAATCAGATCATCTATGCCCAGCCTTTGTTGCTCCAGAGAGATGCCTGAGGCGTTCTCTTTTAAGACCGCCGCGACCCCGTTGCGAATAATAAATACGGAATGGTAGTGCCGATCCTTATCCAGAATCATCTCGCCAGCTTTAAAGTGCAGCTCATTTAACTTATCTGTCAGGGTACGGTGAAATTCTTCCGGCAGGTCTGAAAACAGTGCCGCGTGGCTAATAAAGTCGCTTTCCTCACGGTAAACAAAAGGATCTGGTTTGGGTTTATTCATCTCGATACGTTGCATAGGAGGTACGTAGTTGATGCCTGCTTGCTTAAAGTTTTTGATCATACGACTCCAGATCTCATCTTCGACCTGAAACATCAGTGCATAGTCACTGTATGAGTAGATGAGCCGATAAAGAGCAACGCCCTCTTTGATGCCGGCAAAAGTACAAGTGGGCTCTGGCTCACGCAGTACGCTAGGGTGTTTAAAGGCTGCGCTGATCAGTAATGGTTTGACGGTTTCCATTGGGTGAATGGGATGAACGCCAACCATAAGAATTTGTCGTGTGGCACCTTCTTTTGTACTGTAATTAATTACAGCAGTATCGGCGGCGGGCGTATTGGGAATACTAATAACGTGTTTGACTCGAGTTAACAGCCGCGTGGCGCGCCAGTTGATATCGATTACCTGGCCTTCATGATCACCAATTCTGACCCAATCTCCTACACGGAAAGGGTGCTCCAGATTAAGGGCGATGCCGGAAAATATATTGGATAGATTTACTTGAATCGCTAAGCCAATAATCATGGCCAGTAAACCTGAAGTGGCCAATAAGCCTGTCAATTTCTGGTTATAAACAAAGGCCACAATAGCAAACAGTGCCAAGGTGTAGACCACAAAAGCTAATAAACTTTGAATCACCCTGGGAATGGGACGGCCGCTTTGGATCTGTATAGTCTGCCAAACAAAGACATTAACAGCACGTACTAGCAGGATCGCGGGCAAAATCCACCAGGCCAGGTCATAGGCATGCAGAATCCATTTTTGAAAATGCACATCCAGTACAGGAAACATATGTTGGCTGATCCAGGATTCACTAGCGCCTAGTAACATGACGGTAGATAAGGTGATGACAATCCAGCGGATGCGTAAAAGAGGTAAATTACCTTTGAGGCGCGTAGCCATCAGATAACGGGGCAAAAATGCAAAGACAAACAATAGCGAGCTGAGAATAGCGATAACCTGAGTGCTGGACTCTGGCAGGACATCACTTAACCTAAAACCAGTGTAACTATTCAGCTGCCTGACCAAAGATATCAGGCAGCTGCCCACAAAATAG
>CAYFGP010000234.1:0-7033 GCA_964342385.1 uncultured Oleiphilus sp.
CACGTACTCCGCGCCGCGATACAGCTCGGTGTGGCCCTTCTGACGGCCAAATCCTTTTACTTCTGTAACCGTGATACCTTGAATACCAATATCTGATAAGGCTTCACGCACATCGTCCAGTTTGAACGGTTTGATGACTGCTGTGACCAGTTTCATTGGTTTACCCCTACACGAAAAAATCGTGACTCAATTAAATGAATTTGTTCCTTAATAATCTGTGGCTATTTACGGTGCATCACCTTTCAGCCAACTTGCCTTAGGTTTTGCACAGCTTGTGCCAACCAAAAAAACTTATTAATTTTCATAGAGTTAATAGTTTTTCGCTGAATTCACTGTTTAAAAAAACTAAAAACAGAGCCAAAAGAGTGCACTGCGAAAAAACCCTTGCCCCAGCAAATGCACCACTTTTGTGCAATTCAAACGCACCAAAAAACGGCGGTCGTTTTTAGTGCACCAAGCAGAGCCGTTTGCCTAAAAAGAAAAAACCAGCACTGATAAAAAACAGGAGAAAGTCGGTAAAAGAGGGGCAGCAAATGGCTGCAACAAAGAGGTAATCCAGCAGCAAAACAAGTACTATAGGGCGCAAATTAATTAGCGTTAGAAACAGGTCCTGCCATGTTAAAACCCGAAATGATTTCTGAGTTCACCCGTCAAATGAGCGATAAACTGGGTGATAAAGGATTACCTGGAGAAGCTGAACTGAAACGTCAGGTACAACTGATCGCAGAAAGCGCATTCAGTAAACTGAATCTGGTAACACGGGAAGAGTTTGATATCCAAAGCGAGATCCTGCTGCGTACCCGTAGCAAAGTGGATCAGCTGGAAAAACAGCTTAAAGAGATGGAAGCCGCCATCGAAAAGCTAAACAGCTAATGCTCATCTAAACCGTATTGATTCAAAAAGACCATACTGGAAGCCACAACCCCAGCCTTGTTCGTTATCACTACTGCTGTGTTGTTTCTCGTGCAGTTCACTCGGACGCGTAGTGCAGATAGATACAAATCAATATGGGCTGAACTACATTCAAAAAACGGCATATTCAACTTGAAGGCTTCCAGTATTGGAACTAGGCTTGATTTAATCCTGTAACACACGGGAACCAGCCACATACCCCACGATACCGGGCAGGATGCCCACCTTATCTTCTCAGTAAGATAAGCCATGCATCAGACAGGGAGGTTTACCATGACTCTAGCCGTACTCTACAGCCGTGCTTCAGTAGGCATCGACGCACCGGAAGTGCGTATCGAAGTGCATCTCACCAACGGTCTACCCGGTTTGGCCATTGTCGGCATGCCGGAAACCGCCGTACGGGAGAGTAAAGATAGAGTACGTAGCGCCCTGATTAACGCCGGTTTTGAATATCCCCAACGTCGTATCACGGTTAATCTGGCTCCAGCGGATCTACCGAAAGAGGGCGGCCGTTATGATCTGGCTATCGCCCTGGGTGTTTTAGCTGCTTCCAATCAGATTCCCGTGGAACAACTGGCAGACTTTGAGTGTTACGGAGAGCTGTCTCTATCCGCCGAACTCAGGCCCGTATCCGGCATTCTCCCTGCCGCTCTGGCCTGTGCCCGAAGTGGTCGCAAGATGCTGGTACCCGGCATCAACGCCAGCGAAGCCTGCCTGCCACAAGACAATCAAGTCTTTACTGCCGATCACCTGCTGAAAGTCACCGCAGCTTTACACGGCCAGCAGCAACTACCACAGGCCCAACTTAATCCAGAACAAAGACAGCATCAGCTACTCGCCATGCTGGATCTGATGGATGTAAAAGGGCAGTTCCAGGCCAGAAGAGCCTTAGAGATCGCCGCCGCTGGGCAACATCATCTGCTATTGGTCGGCCCGCCAGGCACCGGTAAAACCCTATTGGCCAGCCGTCTGCCGGGAATCTTGCCCGCCATGACCGAACAAGATGCACTAGAAGTGATGGCACTCTCTTCTATTACCGGACGCTTTGATATGGAAGAGTGGGGACAACGGCCTTTTAGAAGCCCACATCACACCGCTTCTGGTGTGGCATTGGTAGGAGGAGGCGCACGACCGAAACCGGGTGAGATCAGTTTGGCTCACAATGGAGTGCTCTTCCTCGATGAACTGCCCGAGTACGACCGCCGTGTGCTGGAAGTACTGCGTGAACCCCTGGAATCTGGCGAAATTCATATCTCCCGCGCTAACCAACAGGTTAAATATCCCAGCAAATTCCAGTTAGTCGCCGCCATGAACCCATGCCCCTGTGGTTATTTTGGCGATAGCCTAAGATCCTGCCGCTGTAGTGCTAAACAAGTGAAAAACTACCAAAGTCGTTTATCCGGCCCGTTACTGGATCGTATTGACCTGCAAGTTGCCGTCACCAGCCTACCGCCAGAACAACTCGCCAGTGTCAGCCCCGGTGAAGCCAGCTCGGTAGTCCAGGAGAGAGTCACTCTGGCCCATCAAAAACAGCTCAGCCGGGCCGGTAAAAGCAACGCCCACCTCACCGGTAGAGAACTGGATCAACTGATACAACTACAACCGGATGCCAGCCAACTATTGCAACAGGCCATGGAACAGCTGGGCTTATCACCCCGTAGCTATCACCGTATCCTAAAAGTCGCTCGCACCATTGCGGATTTGGCTAACGAAGAGCAGGTAGGTGTTTCAGCCGTGTCTGAAGCCTTGGGCCTCAGACAACTGGATCGTTATATGCAGCAGGTGGGGTAAGACTTGAGATATCCTGAGGCCAGACACTATCTGTCTTACTCTCCCCTGATGATCTATTATTAGCTCTATTAACCAGTCTTAATGGTACAGCGTTATGAACATCGTACGTCCTATCCTTGCAGATAACACCACCAGTATTTCCGAACTGAAAAAGAACCCTATGGCAGTCGTCGAACAAGCTGATGGCTTTCCAGTTGCAGTGCTTAATCGCAACCAGCCCGCTTTTTACTGCGTGCCTGCTGAAGCTTATGAAGCGCTTATGGACAAGCTTGAAGATTTAGAATTGGCCCAGATCGTTGAAAGCCGGATGGAGCAGGAGGAAATCGAGGTCAGTATCGATGACCTATAGATTGGTTTTTAAACGTGATGCAGAGCGTGAATGAAAGCGGCTTGAATCTCACGTTAAAGAGCAATTTAAAAAGAAGTTAATAGAAAGACTAGAGCAACCCCGTGTCGAGTCCGCCCGTTTAAGCGGCCTTAAAGATTGCTACAAAATTAAACTGCGCAGTGCCGGATACAGACTGGTGTATCAGGTTCGTGATGCAGAGATCGTTGTATCCGTAGTGGCTGTCGGTAAAAGAGAACGTAATCAAGTCTATAAAATCGCGACTAAGCGAATCTGAGTGTTTTACTGGCCCCCCATTTGAAAAACACCTTGGATGTACCCATATCAGTTTGAATCTACCGCTGCCTAACAAGCAAAATACGCTGCTTATCAAATCAATAACCTCATCCAACTACAAAGCATAAAAGTAAACTAACTGGTTTACCACCATGTCAACCCTCACTAATCCAACCAACAGTTAAAACCGATTAAACCGTCTGCCTGCTACAGGTTTAAAGGGCTTTCTGCGAAAGTTGCGCCATCTGACAGACCCGTTCTGACAACTCTACTGACAGCCGCTGTCACCAGTGTTGCTAGAACATGTCCCTTACTCTTTTCTCAATCGCACATTGAAACCCTATTTTCCGGAGGCAGATTATGGCATGGCGTTCTTATTTGGCCGTGGCACTGGCAGTGGTTGGCCTGAGCGGCTGTATCGCTGAAGCTGATTCCCAGGACAAAGCCCCAGCACAGGCACGTCCATTACAACCCGTTGATGTAGCCACTGTACTGCATACCCAAGTGATTGAGTGGCACACCTTTACCACTCGTCTGGAATCCCCTGAGCTGGTGGAGTTACGTCCCCGTATCAGTGGTGTTATCGATTCTATTGAATTCACCGAAGGCAGCTACGTCAAAAAAGGCGACCTGCTGGTACGCATCGATCCGCGCCCGTTTCAAGCAGAAGTGGAGCGTCTGAAAGCGGAGCAGGTACGTGCTAACGCGGCACTGCGCCAGGCTCAAACCGAAGCCAAGCGCGCTAAAAGCCTGCAATCCCGTAACGCCATGTCCACCGAGCAGGCGGAAGCCCGTGGCTTTTTGGTTAGCCAGCGTCGCGCTGAGTTAGCCTCTATGTCTGCTGCCCTGCAAGCCGCTGAGCTGAATCTGGAGTTTACCGAGATTCGTGCGCCGATTTCAGGTCGTGTGTCTAATGCTTATATCACCACAGGTAATAACGTGCAGGCGGGTAGCAGTGTGCTGACCACTCTGGTATCCACCGACCAACTGCATGCTTATTTTGATGTCGATGAGCGCACCTGGAACCGTCAGTTCCAACAGGTGGATGCACAATCCGGTTTGATGGCGGCACTGCAACTGAGCGGTGATCAGGGTTTCCCTTATCAGGGCCAGCTGGACTTTATCGATAACCGTGTTAACCCGGGTACAGGCACACTGCGTGTGCGTGCAACCTTTGATGCCACTCAACCGGCGCTGCGCCCCGGTGCTTTTGCCCGTGTACGTATCGCAGCGGATCAGGCACGCCTGAGTGTGGTGGTACCGGATCGCGCGATTGGTACTGATCTGGAAAACCAGTTTGTGCTGACCGTTGATGCCAACAACACCCTGGCCTATCGCAAAGTCTCTGCAGGTGTCCGTATCGGTGAACTGCGTGTGATTGAGCAAGGTTTGGCCAAGGGTGATCGTATTGCGGTTAATGGTCCGGCCCGTGTCGGTCCGGGTATGCCGATTCAACCCCGTGAAGTGGAAATTGATCGTCGCGATCTCAGCCAGATGAAGCTGATGCCAGAAGCCCCTGAGCAGGAGCTGTCAGAGTCCAACAGCGCACCAAATGCTCAAACGCTGGCGAAGGCAGGTTAAGCCATGAAGTTCAGTCATTTCTTTATTCAGCGTCCCATTTTCGCGGCGGTGCTGTCTCTGTTGATTCTACTGGGCGGGGCCGTGTCTCTGTTTCAGTTACCTGTCAGTGAATATCCTGAAGTGGTGCCACCCACAGTGGTGGTGACCGCCAATTACCCTGGTGCCAACCCGAAAGTGATTGCTGAAACCGTGGCTTCGCCACTGGAGCAGGAGCTGAACGGGGTGGAAAACATGCTGTATATGTTTTCTCAGGCTACAACCGATGGTCGCATGACCCTGACCGCAACGTTTGCTCTGGGCACGGATCTCGACCGGGCTCAGGTCCAGGTGCAGAACCGGGTGAATTCGGCACTGCCGCGTTTACCTCAGGAAGTACAACGCTTAGGCGTCGTCGCCGAAAAAGCCTCACCAAACCTGACCATGGTGGTGCACCTGTATTCTCCCACCGGTGAGCGTGAGATCAGTTATCTGTCCAACTACGCGGATCTGAATATCAAAGATCAGCTGGCGCGTCTGCCTGGTGTCGGTGACGTGCAGCTGTTTGGTGGCGGTAAATACTCCATGCGCCTGTGGCTACAGCCGGATGAACTGGCTGCCCGTAATCTGACACCCGGTGATGTGGTGCGTGCGGTACGTGAGCAGAATCGTCAGGTGGCGGCAGGTACTCTGGGTGCTCAACCGGTCACTAACGATAAACAGTTCCAGGTACTGCTGAATGTTAAGGGACGTCTGCAAAGCCCGGAAGAGTTTGCGCAAGTTGTCGTGCAGGTTGATCCTTCCGGAGCAATTACTCGCCTAAAAGATGTGGCTCGTGTCGAGCTGGGTGAAGATTCCTACTCACTGCGTGCGCTGCTGAATGGCCAGACTGCTGTGGCCATTCCGGTATTCCAACGTCCCGGTTCTAACGCCATTGAGCTGTCTAATCAGGTGCGTCAGACCATGGATCTGCTGGCAGAGCGTTTTCCGCAAGGGGTGGAATATAAGATCGCTTACGATCCGACCGTATTTGTGCGGGGTTCCATTGATGCAGTGATCGATACCCTGCTGGAAGCGATTCTGCTGGTGGTGATCGTCGTAATTTTGTTCCTACAGACCTGGCGTGCCTCCATTATTCCTCTGATTGCAGTGCCGGTATCTCTGATTGGTACCTTTGCCGTGATGCAATGGTTAGGCGTATCCATCAATACGCTATCGCTGTTTGGTCTGGTGCTGGCTATCGGGATTGTGGTGGATGACGCCATCGTAGTGGTAGAAAACGTTGAACGTAATATCGGCCTGGGTTTAAGCCCGGTTGAAGCCACCAAGCAGGCGATGACCGAGGTGACTGGTCCGATTATCGCTATTGCCCTGGTACTGTGTGCAGTATTTATCCCAACCGCTTTTATTCAGGGTTTGAGTGGTCAGTTCTATAAGCAGTTTGCCTTGACCATTACCATTTCCACACTGATTTCGGCGTTTAACTCGCTAACCCTGTCGCCAGCGCTGTCGGCACTGTTGCTGAAAGGTCATGATGCTAAGCCAGACTGGCTGACTCGTCTGATGAATCTGCTGTTTGGTGCCTGGTTGTTTAAACCGTTTAACAAGGTGTTTGATCGCAGCGGTGACCTGTATGAAAAAGGCGTACGTCGCCTGATTCGTCTGGGCATTGTGGTGGGTGTCGTTTATATCGGTCTGGTGGGCGGTACGATTAAGCTGTTTGATGAAGTCCCTGGTGGTTTTATCCCACTACAGGATAAACAGTATCTGGTCGCCATTGCTCAATTACCGGATGCGGCAAGCCTGGATCGTACCGAAGCCGTGGTGCGTGAGATGGAACAGATTGCACTTGAAGCGCCAGGTGTTAAACAAACCGTATCTTTTCCAGGTTTGTCGGTGAACGGTTTTACCAACAGCTCTAACAGCGGCATTGTGTTTGTCACCCTGGATGATTTCACGGAGCGTAAAGATCCGTCGCTATCAGCGGGAGCCATTGCGGGTCGTTTGAATGCTCAGTTTGCGGCCATTGATGAAGCCTTTGTGGCGGTCTTCCCACCACCACCGATTCTGGGTCTGGGTACTACCGGTGGCTTTAAGCTGCAGATTGAAGATAGAACCAATCAAGGTTTTGATGCCCTGTTTAATAACCTG
>CAYFGP010000235.1:0-5087 GCA_964342385.1 uncultured Oleiphilus sp.
CAGCCTGGAACACCTGCAGGAACAGTTGCTGGTAGAGTTCGCCGCCCTGGATGAGATGGAGATGATTGAGGTGATGGGCATGGCGTTCTCATCTGCTCAGCTGGCGGGTCGTGTCGAAGTAATGGAAGAAGACGATGCCTGATTCCTCTGCTAGCCCATCAATCAAGGTGGCTTTTAATAAGCCGTTCCCGGAACAGGTTCGCTACTTTCAGCAGAAACTCAACTTACCTGCAGAAGCGTTCGACTCTATCCGTGGTGATCAGCATGACCGCGCTTTTATAGTGGCCGGAGCGATGAAAGCGGACTTGGTGGCAGATATCCGCAATAGCGTTCAGAAGGCTATCGAAGAAGGCAAAAGCATCGGTCAGTTCCGAAAGGAGTTTAAGGAGATCGTCGCCAAACACGGCTGGACGGATTGGACCGGATCAGACAGCAAGGCCGGTATCCGCTGGCGTACCAGGATGATCTATAAAACCAATCTTGATACGAGCTACGCCGCTGGCCGCTGGCAACAGATGACCGATCCTGATGTGATGCGTCGCCGCCCGATCTGGCGTTATGTGCATACCACTAAGCGCTATCCGAGATTGATCCACAAGAAGTGGCATAACGTCTGTTTACCTGCTGGCCACCCGTGGTTTATTAAGCGCTGGGGACCCAATGACTTTGGCTGTAACTGCTACGTACAGGCGATTAATCAACGTGAGTTAGAAGCCCTGGGTAAAACCGAGCTGGACCAGCCGCCTGAAGATGGCACCTGGGAACATGTGCATCCGGTAACCGGTGAGATCACTCAGTTGCCGGTTGGGGTCGGTTATGGCTGGGATTACACGCCAGGCAAGACCGCAACAGAAACGGCGATGGCAGCACGTATCAACAGGCTGGAAAAATTTGAGTCACAAGATAATGCTATTGCTCGTTTGAATGTGGCAGCACTGATCAATGCCCCGCTGTTTAGTCGGTTTATGACAGGTGATATGGATGGTGAGTTTCCGGTTGCGGTGCTCAACCCCGTCGATCAGCAGGTGTTGGAAGCGGATTCCGGGGTTGTGCTGCTGTCTCAGCATAGCCTGGCCGCACACTTGGAAAAGCATCCTGAAATAGGCTTGGAAGATTACCGCCGGATTCAGCAGCTTTTGGACCAGGGCACAGTATGGCAAGTACCAGGTAAACCGGAGCGATTGGTTTATATCACGCTTGATGGCGTGACCTACCGTGCAGCATTAAAGAAAACAGCCGATGGCCGTAAGAACTATTTCTTGAGTTTATTCCGAGTGAAAAACGATAAGCCGCCAAAGGGTGCGGTTCAAATTAGATGAGGATCTATTATGTCTGAAAGTCAGAGTGCCCCACGTTTAACGCCAGAGCATATTGATGCTGTTATTACTGGTGAAGAGTATCACGTCTTTCCTGGAAGCCAGTTAACAGTCTGTTGTTTGACTTTGCAAAATGGCTTTACGGTTACGGGAGAAAGTGCCTGTGTTAGTCCTGAGAACTTTGATGCAGAAAAGGGACAAGAGGTCGCCAAGGATAAGGCTAAGAACAAGATCTGGGAGTTAGAAGGCTATCTGTTAAAGCAGCAACTTAGCGATCAGCAGTAGAAAAGCGGGCGACTCGACACATGGGAGGCACCCATGCTAACCCTCATCAGTGCAAGCACTGGGGTCGGTAGCCATACCGACGTCGAGCCGTCGTCTTAATTATAGGAGCAATTGCCCATGATTGAAATGGAGCTGACCGGTGACGATATTGTCCGGGTGTTGCAGCAGCTGCACGATAACAGCCAGGATCTGACACCGGCTCTGAAAGATATTGGCGAGGCATTGATTAACTCGACTAAGCAAAGGTTCTCTGATGAGAAAGCCCCTGATGGCTCAGACTGGGAAAAACTATCTGATGTCACCATTGCCAATAAAGGCCATGCCAATAAGTTGGCCGGTGAATCCGGGCAGCTGGCTAAGCAATTCAGCTATGAAGCATCTAGTAATGAATTGGTTGTGGCCAACCTGCAGCCCTATGCAGCCATGCAACACTTTGGTGGTAAAAAGAGCGACTTCCCCCACCTGTGGGGTGATATACCCGCCAGGCCGTTTATGGGTGTCTCATCTGGTGATCGTGAGGAGATTTTTAAGATCCTGGGTGATTTTCTGGATTAGCCCTGAAACGCTCTGTAAGCCCCTGAGAGAGCCGTAGTGCTACCTATGCTTACGAAATCGCTTTGCCCCCGTTTATAAAGCTTTATAAAAGCCAATTTCATATACTATAGGCCACCATTCCCCCGCCAAATCCCGCAATCCTCCCTAATAAAGTTTTGGCCGCGTTCAAAATACATTAGCCCGCTACCGCCTTAATCTGATTCCAACTTCACTTGGTTACGGATTGATGCGGCCATGGCTGATTCAGACAAAAAAACAGATAGCCCTCTGATAGAGATTTTCAAAGCTGGCCAATGCACTGATATGCATGGCAGAAATTATGATTTTTCTGCTGCAGATATCCAGGCTACAGCAGATGCATATGACCCTGCTGTATTCCGTGCTCCCTTAGTGGTTGGCCATCCAAAAACTGATGACCCGGCTTACGGTTGGGTTTCTGATCTGGGCATCAAAGATGAGATCGTCGAAGCAGCCCCCGATCAGGTTGAGCCACAGTTTGCTCAGATGGTTAACGATGGCCGATTTTCTAAGATCAGTGCGTCGTTCTTTCCTCCTGGCTCCCCGGCCAATCCTGTGCCAGGTGTTTATTACCTGCGCCATGTCGGTTTCCTGGGCGCTCAAGCCCCTGCAATCACCGGTCTGAAAACACCCAAGCTGGAACCTTCTTTTTCTGCAGCCAGTGATGACGACTTTATCACTATCGAGTTCGCCTCTTCTGACTTTGATACCCGTTGGGCCATTGCTCGTTTCTTCCGCAATATGCGTGATTTTCTGATTGGTGAGCATGGCCAGCAAACCGCCGACTCAGTAATACCTGATTACCTGGTACGAGATGTTGAGCGTGCCAGTGAAGCAGAGCTGGAAGACGAAAGTGAAAGCAGTTTTGCCGCACCTGAAACCGATTCCAAACCTAACACCCCAAGCCAAGAACAGGAGACTGATATGGCTGATAAAGACGATAAGGATCAGACAGCGGACTTTGCAGCCCGTGAAGCTGATCTGGATGCCCGTGAGGCAAAGCTGGCTAAGGAAGAAGCAAAGAATCGCCTGTCTGGCTTTGCTGAGTTTGCAGAAAAAGCCATCGACGCAGGTAAGGTGCTGCCCCGTGATAAAGACGGGATGGTGGCGTTTATGGCTGCCCTGGGCGATGACGATACTGTTTCGTTTGCTGCCGATTCCGGCACGGTCACGCAGTCACCTGAAAAGTGGTTCCGTGGCTTTATTGACTCACTTCCTGAGCAGGTGAACTTTGCTGAGCTGGGTGCTGATGATCAGGATAGTGACGTTGATGTGAGCTTTGCTGCGCCGAGTGGTTATGAAGTTGACCAGGAAAGCCTGGCTATTCACCAGAAGGCCGTGGCTTACCAAACTAAGCACGGCTGTGATTACGACACTGCCATTAGTGCAGTGGCGTAAGGGGGAATTGTTATGCAATCAGTACCAATTCTGACGCTGACAAAACAGGCTACGGCTGATCTGACGGCAGAGCATTTTGTCGGCTATGACGGTGCCCCGGCTACTGCTGGAGGCATTTCATTTGGCGTAAGCCGTGAGAACGCTTCTGTAGGTGGTCATGTGCCGGTAGATGTACAGGGTACTGCCATTGTTGTTACCGGCGCAGCGGTTGCGATGACCGATGCTATTGAAGTCGGCGCTGGTGGAACCGCTGTACCAAAAACAACCGGTGTGACGGTAGCACGTCCATTAGAGCCTGCAGATGCCGCAGGGAAACGCATTGAAGTGCTGTTGATCGGTAACTAAGCAGCACTCAACTAAACATTAGGAGCGAAAGATGGGACAGATGAATAGCAGTGAGGCGCAGGTTGTTGATCCGATTTTGACGACACATGCGCAAGGCTATAAGCAGGCAGATCTTGTTGGGCATGAGCTATTCCCTGCGGTGCCAGTCGATGATTTTCATGGCCAAGTGATTGAGTTTGGTCTTGAGTCATTTCACTTATACAGCTCAATCCGTGCCGCTGGTTCTGATACCAAGGAAGTGCAGTTTGGCTATGAGGGTAAGCCGTATAGTTTGGTTCAGGATGCACTGGAGGGAAAGGTTCCTCGTGAGCGTCTGAAGCAGGCCCAGCGTGCAGCGAAACTCGATATGGGTAAGCGTACTGTGCGCGGAGTAATGCGCATTATGACTCTGGCACTGGAAAATGAGCAGTCTCAGATGGCTCGTGATCCAAATAATTATGATGCGGATCATAAAGCGGACTTCTCAGCAGCTAAATGGACTGACGACAACAACGACCCGATTGCTGATATCAAAGCTGGTCAGGAAGCCATTCGTCGTACTACAGGTGTGAGAGGCAACAAGTTGGTGTTATCACCTGTTGCTTTTACCGCAATCCAAAACAACGCGAAAGTGATGGAGCGTTTCAAATACACCAAGCCATCTCTTGTGACATTGGAAGATATTCGAGCTGCCTGTGAACTGAAAAAAGTGGTTGTAGGCGATGCTATCACCGCTGACAAGAATAAGCAGTTTTCTGATGTCTGGGGCAATGATGCGGTATTGGCTTATGTCTCTGAGCAAGCGGCTGACCAGGATGAGCCTTCTTATGGTTACACCTACACAATGCGCGGTCACCCTATCGCCGAGCCCTCATATCTCAATAAAGGTAAAAAGAGCTATATGTACCCAGTGACTTACGAGCGTAAGCCTGTGCTGTCGGGTATGTTGGCTGGTTATCTGTTCCAGAATGTGGCGTAACAAAAGGAGTTGATCATGCCTAAGTATGAAGTGAAAAGCCCCTGTAAGATTGATGGCGAGATTGAGAAATCAGGTGTTGTTGAGCTAACGGCTAAAGAGGCCGGGCCGCTTTTGGCATCAGGCTCATTAGTACCTGCAGGTAAAGGCGCTGCGAGCACTGAGTCTGATGCCGGTGCTGATGCTGATGGTGGCGGTGATGAGTAGCTATATCA
>CAYFGP010000235.1:5187-6990 GCA_964342385.1 uncultured Oleiphilus sp.
CGTGATGCATTGAGGGATTATTGATATGTCTCAGAAAGAGCAAAAGCCGAAGCGGCTGGATCGCACGCCGGTTGCGTACCGCGTGAAGTCGAAAGACGGATCTGTCACCTGTGCTGGTATTGAGTTTGGTGCTAAGTGGAAAGAGGTCCATCTGGACCCGCACGGAAGTGCATATAAGGCGCTGTCTGATCACCATCAGTTGGTGGTCGAGAAAGTGACTGAAACCACAGCGACGCCACCGGCCAGCAGCGAAAAGGCTGCTGACTAATGTTGGATCTGACCGCCTGGGTGGATAAATCCCAGCCGCATTGTACTTGCCAGATCGACTTGGCCACAGACCTGGATGACGCCAAAAACACGCGCCGTTTTCCATCAGTTCAGTTGGTGCCAGGGCGTGACCAGGTACAACACGCTGGGATGCACCCAACCGTAAAGCACACCGTGACATCTGAGGTATTGGTGGTGACTGCGATCTCACGCAGTCACCGCGATCATGAGAACAGTAATGAGTTGGTCAGCACTCGAAAATCAGTGATTGGCCCATTGATCAACTGGCAGCCTCCCGGTGCTAACGATGTGATTTTGTGGGGTGGCGGTCAGCTACTGAAACTCAATAACCAGGCTATTTTCTGGGTGGATGTGCTCAGCGTTGAGCACGACTTCACCTTTAATGCGGAGGTAACCCCGTGAAGAGTAATAAACGCGCGATGCTATTTGCATTGGAAAGCACCTACAACGACGGCACCGATCCAGCGGTGATTGATGCCTACAAGCTACGCGACCTATCCCTGACGCCTATGACCGGCAGTGATATTGAGCGTAAGGCGGTACGGCCTTATTACGGCAACAGTCCGAAAGCACCGGGTGAGAAGTTCATTGAGTTGAATATTGAACTGGAAGCCGCGCCTTCAGGTACTGCTGGCACAGCACCGAAGTACAACAAAGTATTACAGTGCTGCGGTCTGTCTGAAGCGATTGTCGCCGATACCAGTGTGACGTATGCCCCTGTCTCAGACAACGAAGAATCTGGTGTATTTTTCGTCAATATGGATGGCAACTTGCACAAAGGCCGTGGCGCTCGTGGCACGGTATCTCTGAGTGCGAATGCTGGTGAGCTGCCAGTCTGGAAAATCAAGTTAGTGGCTCTGGTCAGCACTATTACTGCTGATGCCATTCCTGCTGGTATTGATGTGTCGGGCTGGCTGGATTCGTTAGTCGTGAATAATACCAATACTGAAACGCTGAGCTTTATGGGGACTGAGTGTTCATTCAGCAAGTTCAGTTTTGATGTGGCTGCTGACGTCTCTCAGAAAAATGTTGTCGGTAACCTGGGTGTCGAGATTGTAGGGCGTAAACCGTCCGGCTCTGTCTCTATTGAAGATCCAGGTATTGGAGTGAAAGACTTCTTCACATCTCACAAAGAAGCGGCTTATGGCACCTGTGTTCTAACGCATGGCAAGAATGCGGGTGAGATCATCGAGATTACGATGCCTCGCATCAGTCATGAAGCACCGAGTTACGGTGACAACAGTGGTACTCAAATGCTGGACATGAAGTTCACGCCTGAGCCGATCAGCGGCAACGACGAGTTCACTATCGTCTTTAAGTAACCCGTTTTAACTCTGTTCCAATTAACCCTTTTTAAACTCTTGCTTCTATCTATATAGGTAATGTTATGGCCGCTTTTAAACTGAACACTAATCGCACCTTCACTGCTCGTGTCTCTATCACTGTACAAGATGAGAACGGTAAAGATGTAACCGGTGAATTCGGTGCTGAATACCGTGTTGTGCCTATTGATCC
>CAYFGP010000236.1:0-6757 GCA_964342385.1 uncultured Oleiphilus sp.
AAGAAGAGAGTGGCTATCATCTGATTTATACCAATCATCATATTTTGATGGATGGATGGAGTAGCTCACAGCTGTTTGGTGAAGTACTGCAGCGTTATCAGGGCATGTCTCCAGCAATTGCAATGGGCAGTTATCGCGATTATCTGGCTTGGTTGCAGCGTCAGGATGATTCTGTAAGCCAGGCGTTCTGGACCGCTCAATTGTCTGTATTGGAAGAGCCAACGCTGTTGAGTGGTGCCATTCCAGCCATTACACAGACTGAAGGAGAGGATTGGGGAGAGTCTCATTACACCTTAGGTAGAAAAGAATCTCTTGCTTTGAGTGAGTTTGCTAAAGCGCAGAAGATTACGGCTAATACTGTGCTACAGGCAGCCTGGTTACTGCTGCTGCAGCGTTATACCGGCCAGGATACGGTCGCTTTTGGTGCGACTGTCGCGGGTCGTCCTACCGAACTGCCAGGGGTTGAGCAGCAGTTAGGTCTATTTATCAATACCTTACCTGTAGTGGGAGAGATTGACGGTACTGACAGCGTAGCTGAATTCCTGAATAAAGTGCAGGAGCAGAATCTGGCATTGCGGGAACATGAACACACCCCTTTATATGAGGTTCAACGCTGGTCCGGCCAAGGAGGCACAGCCCTGTTTGACACCATCATGGTGTTCGAAAACTATCCTATCTCAGAAGCGCTACAAGAAAGTGCTCCATCAGGATTGGTATTTGGTGAAATGAGCAATCATGAGCAAACCAATTACGGGTTTACGCTGATGGTAAATCTAGCAGAGCAACTCAGCTTAGGATGTCGTTATGATCGCAGACAGTTTGGTGATGACATAGTAACAAGAGTGATGACACAGCTAGTAGATACTGTGCAGCTATTTGTTCAGTATCCAAATCAACAACTGGGTAATTTCTCCTTGCTGGCTCAGGCAAATGCTCCGTTGATTCTAGACTCTTGGAACGATACTGATGCAAGCTACGATACTTCATCCTCTGTTGTCACTCTATTTGAATCTCAAGCTAAACAAAATCCAGATTCGACAGCTGTGGTCTTTGAAGATGAGTCACTGAGCTATGGGGAACTGAATCTTCGGGCTAATCGTCTGGCCCATCAGTTGCGTGCCCGCGGTATAGGCCCGGATGCATTGGTGGGGATTTTGTTAGAACGTTCTGCCGAAATGGTGGTAGGGCTACTGGCGATTATGAAAGCGGGTGGTGCCTATGTACCGCTGGACCCGGAATTCCCACAGGATCGTCTGGCTTATATGGTTGAAGCCAGTGGTCTTAAGTTGTTGTTGAGCCAAACTTCTCTGAACAACAGTATTCCGGTGCCGGAAGGTGTTGAGACTCTATTGCTTGATACTCTACCTGGAGTCCAGGAAGCCTCGAATTGTTCTGAAGAACAAAATCTGTCTATCTCGCTAGATGGTCAGAATTTAGCTTATGTGATTTACACTTCGGGCTCTACAGGCAAGCCAAAAGGCGTATCCGTACCGCACCAAACACTGGTAAATCTATTGCTGAGCATGGGTAAGCAGCCAGGTCTTCAATCCTCTGATCGTATGCTGGCTTTGACCTCGTTATCATTTGATATTGCCGCACTGGAGCTCTATCTGCCGCTGATCACCGGGGCGGGTATTGTAATGGTGACCCGCGAGGTATCAAAAGACCCACGCCAGATTATTGAGGTGGCAGCACAGAGTGCAGTCACTCATATCCAAGCCACGCCATCGACCTGGAAAATGCTGGTGGATGCGGAGGCATCTACTCTGTTATCGACTTGCACATTATTAACCGGTGGTGAAGCCCTGCCGGATGCACTGGCCGATGAGATGCTTCAACAGTCGGATTGCCTGTGGAACGTTTATGGTCCAACAGAAACTACCATTTGGTCTGCGGTGTATCGTTTGGATAGGGATAATCGTAAACCTTATATCGGTGGCCCCATTGATAACACCAGTCTTTATGTTCTGGATGATGAGTTTAACCCTCAGCCTGTGGGGGTGACTGGTGAACTCTACATTGGTGGTGATGGCGTTACCCGAGGCTATTATGGTCGTCCAGAATTAACCTCAGAGCGCTTCCTGGCTAACCCTTTCAGTCAACAAGGTGATCGCCTATACCGCACCGGCGATCTGGCGCGCTATCGCCCGGATGGCATCATTGAATACATCGGTCGTAGTGATTTCCAGGTTAAGGTACGGGGTTATCGCATCGAGCTGGGTGAAATTGAAACACAGCTGCATAAGCAAGGGCAGGTGCAGGATGCCGCTGTTGTAGCTCATGAAAGTGCTCACGGCGTGTATCAGTTGGTGGCCTATGTTGTACCGATAGAGAAGGCCTTGTTGAACGCCGATGAGCAGGCACGCCTGGATTACCTGTCCTCATTAAAGGCGCTGCTACAAAACGCATTGCCAGATTATATGGTACCAGCACAAATGCTGTTGCTGGACAAGATGCCTTTGACGCCAAACGGTAAGTTGGACCGTAAAGCACTGCCAAAAGTTGATGCATCAAACTTCCAGAAAACTTATGAAGCCCCGGCCACTGAATTAGAGCGGCAATTGGCTGAGATTTGGCAAGATGTGCTGGCTGTTGAGCAAGTAGGTCTGAATGACAACTTCTTCGAACTGGGTGGACACTCGTTATTACTGGTGAGAATGGTTTCAGCCGTCAAGCAGACATTAGGTGTTGAGCTACCTGTTAGTGAGTTATACACCTCTCAAAATCTTAAAGAATTATCCAATTTAATAGCAGCATCTGAAGAAGGTGATGAAGAGGATGATTATGACCTTATTGCAGATGTACTAGATGAATTGGAGGACATTGATGTCTAAGTCTATGCCAGCACAGCTACAGCAGTTAATCGAACGTATTCGCACTTTAAATCATAAAAAGAGAAAGCTGCTTTACCAAAAGCTGGATAGCAGTAGTGTCAATATAATGCGCTTGCCTATCGTGCCTTTGGCAGAGCGAACTGATTTACCTTTGTCTTATGCTCAGCAGAGAATGTGGTTCCTCTGGCAATTACAGCCGGGTAGTCCAGCTTATAATATGTCCACGGCTTTGCGCTTACGTGGCAATCTTGATTTGCTTGCATTACAGAGAAGCTTCGACCAGGTGGTTGCTCGACACGAAAATTTGAGAACCTCCTTCTTTGTCGAAAATGGAGTGCCTCGCCAGAGCATTCATGAAAATCTGACGGTCTCTATAGATGAGGTCTGCTTGAGTAATAGCGATGACGCTGAGATTATTGCTGCGGTGGGAGAAGAGGCGTCATGTCCCTTTGATCTACAGAATGATGCTTTATTACGCGTTAAGTTATTGAAGATTAGTGAAGAGGATCAAATACTGATTGTTACCCAGCATCACATCATATCCGATGCTTGGTCTATGAAGTTGCTGATTCAGGAGATTGTTCAGCTTTATCGTTCATTTATCAATGGAAATGAGCCATCTTTATTGGAACTGCCCATTCAATATGCTGACTTTGCGGCTTGGCAGAGTCAGATTATGGAAGCGGGTGAGCGTGATCGACAACTGTCTTATTGGATAGAGCAGCTTAGTACAGGTGATGCCGACCAGGTCATTAATCTACCGGTTGATCGTGCTAGACCTTCAGAGCGTAACCTGGAAGGAGCTGATGTTTCCCTAACTTTACAGGGAGATTTATTAATCGGTCTGAGAGAGCTATGCCAGCGTCAGCAATGTTCCATGTTTATGGTTTTGATGGCTGCTTTCCAACTGTTATTGAAGCGTTACTCTGGGCAGGATGATATTTTTGTTGGTGTGCCTTCTGCTAACCGTAACCGAAGCGAAATAGAAAACCTCTTAGGTTTTTTTGTTAATACTCAAGTTATCAAAGGTTCATTCAACGACAGTGATACTTTTCTGGATCTATTGGAGCGTACGAAAAAAACTGCGCTGGAGACTCAGGCTTATCAGGATATTCCTTTTGAACAGGTGATTGAGGCACTGCAGCTCGAACGTAGTACCAGCCATAGTCCATTGTTTCAGGTGATGTTTAACTACCAAGTCAGTGAAGACAATCCGCAGGATTTGCCTACTCTGCCCGGTGTAGAGATTGAAACAGTTGATTGGTCACTGCCTGTGGCTAAGTTCGATCTGAGTTTAGAGGTGCAGGAAAGTACAGGTGATGTGCTGGTTGCCTTTAACTACGCCACTGACATTTTTGATGCAGCGACCATTGAGCGTATGGCAGACCATTGGCAACACTTACTGAGTGCCATTGTTCACCAGCCGTCACAACGGGTTGCTGATCTGCCCTTGCTGGATCAGACAGAACATGAGCAAATGCTGATGGCCTGGAACGATACCTCTGTCAGCTATGACAGCTCAGCTAATATCGTCACCCTATTTGAAGCTCAGGCTGCACGGAGCCCTGATGCTACTGCAGTGATGTTTGAGGGTGAGTCACTGAGCTATGGGGAACTGAATCTTCGGGCTAATCGTTTGGCCCATCAGCTGCGTGCCCGCGGTATAGGCCCTGATACATTGGTGGGTATTTTGTTAGAACGTTCTGCCGAAATGGTGGTGGGGCTACTGGCGATTATGAAAGCGGGTGGTGCCTATGTACCGCTGGACCCGGAATTCCCACAGGATCGTCTGGCTTATATGGTTGAAGCCAGTGGTCTTAAGTTGTTGTTGAGCCAAACTTCTCTGCACAACAGTATTCCGGTGCCGGAAGGTGTTGAGACTCTATTGCTTGATACGCTACCTGGAGTCCAGGAAGCCTCGAATTGTTCTGAAGAAAGAAATCTGTCTATCTCGCTAGATGGTCAGAATTTAGCTTATGTGATCTACACTTCGGGTTCTACCGGTAAACCCAAAGGTGTCTCCGTACCTCATCAGGCATTAGTCAATCTGTTGTTTAGTATGGGCAAACAGCCTGGTCTGCAGTCCCCTGATCGCATGTTGGCCTTGACCTCGCTGTCGTTTGATATTGCAGCACTGGAACTCTATCTGCCGCTGATCACCGGGGCGGGTATTGTGATGGTGACCCGTGAGGTATCAAAGGACCCTCGCCAGATTATCGAGGTAGCAGCACAGCATGCTGTGACTCATGTTCAGGCAACCCCATCCACCTGGAAGATGTTAGTGGATGCAGATGCTTCTGCACTGTTATCTCAGTGTACTTTATTGACTGGTGGTGAAGCTCTGCCGGATGCACTGGCCGATGAGATACTTCAACAGACGGATTGCCTGTGGAACGTTTATGGTCCAACAGAAACTACCATCTGGTCTGCGGTGTATCGTTTGGACAGGGATAATCGTAAACCTTATATCGGTGGCCCCATTGATAACACCAGTCTTTATATTCTGGATGATGAGTTTAACCCTCAGCCTGTGGGGGTGACTGGTGAACTCTATATTGGTGGTGATGGCGTAACGCGCGGTTACTATGGTCGTCCGGAGCTGACTTCAGAACGCTTCCTGGCCAACCCTTTCAGTCAGCAGGGTGATCGTTTGTATCGTACTGGTGATCTGGCTCGTTATCGTGCTGATGGTAATGTTGAATATATCGGTCGTAGTGATTTCCAGGTTAAGGTACGGGGTTATCGCATTGAGCTGGGTGAAATTGAAACACAGCTGCATAAGCAAGGGCAGGTGCAGGATGCTGCTGTTGTCGCTCATGAAAGTGCTCACGGAGTCTATCAGTTGGTGGCCTATGTTGTACCGATAGAGAAGACCTTGTTGAACGCCGATGAGCAGACACGCCTGGATTACCTGTCCTCATTAAAGGCGCTGCTACAAAACGCATTGCCAGATTATATGGTACCAGCACAAATGCTGTTGCTGGACAAGATGCCTTTGACGCCAAACGGTAAGTTGGACCGTAAAGCACTGCCAAAAGTTGATGCATCAAACTTCCAGAAAACTTATGAAGCCCCGACCACTGAACTAGAGCAGCAATTGGCTGAGATCTGGCAAGATGTGTTGGCTGTTGAGCAAGTAGGCCTGAATGACAACTTCTTTGAGCTGGGTGGCCACTCCTTGCTCGCTACTCAAGTGGTCTCTCGTATACAGCAAGGTTTGGCAATTGATCTACCGTTGCGCGTGTTATTTGAAACCAGTGATCTGCGTGGTTTTACTATGCGTGTGGCGCAAAGTGATCGTGCTGATGGAGATGCTCAACTTATTAAGCCGGTATCCCGTGACCAGGCATTACCTCTGTCTTATGCGCAGCAGCGCCAATGGCTATTGTGGCAGTTGGAACCGGAGAGTGTCGCATATCATATGCCTGTTGCAATCCATTTGCAGGGTGATTTGGATATTGAGGCGTTACAACGCAGTTTTGATTATCTGTTTGAGCGTCATGAAGTACTTCGAACGCACTTTGTCGAAGAGCAGGGCGAACCTAAGTTAATTGTTGATGCCCAGAGCTCGTTTACATTAACCATTGAGGCTCTGAGCATCGAAGGCTCTCAAACGGAAGAGGCAGCGTTACGGGCTTACCTGAAAGCATTAGGGCAAGCACCGTTTGATTTAAGTCGGGGGCCTTTATTACGGGCCAGATTGCTGCGTTTATCCGAACGGGACTATGTATTGGCTCTGGTGCAGCATCATATTGTATCCGATGCTTGGTCCATGCAGCTGATGGTGCGTGAATTAGTTGATGTATACGATGATTTTCGTCAAGGTCAGAGTCCTTCACTGCAGGACTTACCTATCCAGTATGCTGACTATGCGGTTTGGCAGCGTGAGCGTTTAGCCGGTGAAGAAGGCGAACGTCAACTGA
>CAYFGP010000237.1:0-6755 GCA_964342385.1 uncultured Oleiphilus sp.
AGCCGGGTACCCGGGTCTATGATCTGGGTTGTTCCCTGGGAGCGAGTACGCTATCGGTTTGTCACCAGATTGATGACCCTAATCTGGAGATTATCGCGCTGGACAATTCTGAGGCGATGATCGAACGCTGTGAACAGGTGTTTGCGCAGGAAGCTCTGAATAGCGATGGTTCAGCCCGTAATATTCAGCTGGAATGCGCCGATATCTGTGAGTACCCCATCGAAAATGCTTCTGTGGTGATACTGAACTTTACCTTTCAGTTTTTACCGCTGGAGAGCCGCTTGCCGCTGTTGGAAAAGATCGTTGCTGGTTTGGCACCCGGTGGCGTGTTAGTACTCTCTGAAAAGGTGCGTTTTGAACAAGCCGATAAACAGGATACCTTGTTTGATCTACAGCTCGACTTTAAACGCGCTAATGGTTATAGCGAGCTGGAGATCAGCCAGAAACGTGCAGCACTGGAAAACTTTCTGCAGGCGGAAAGCTTTGAAACTCACCAACAGCGTTTTGAACAAGCGGGCTTTGCCCATAACTGCGTATGGTTCCAGTATCTGAATTTTGCCTCTATGCTGGCCATTAAAGCCCGTTAGGTTTTTTATTAAATAAGTAGACTTATACCAACCTCAATCAATTATTGTAGGTCGGAAAAGCCGCAAGGCGCCTTCCGACAACGGCTGAGTATTGGAATCCATATCGGATGGCGCTTCTCTTATCCGATCTACTTTGACTACCTATTTCGTATATCAAGAAACTATCGGTATTCGTATTAAATCTTTAACTCTCTGAAAAACAGTAACCAGACCATGACCGATTACGCCCCTCTCTATCAGAAATTTGCCGAAGAAGGTTTAACCCGCTGGTTGGCAAAAGTGCCCGAGCAACTGGAGCATGGTCTGGATACCAAACGTTATGCGGATCTGCCCGGTTGGCTTAGGGTTGTGGATAAGTTTGCCACCGCAGAAGAACTGGCAGAAGACGGTTATCAGGTGACTGTGGATCTGGATCGCAGTGCGGTGCTGGTAAAAGCTTCTCCGGCGTTACCTGAACCTCAGCAGGCAAAATACCGTAACCTGATGAAAAAGTTGATGCCATGGCGTAAAGGCCCGTTTGAGTTGCACGGTACTTATATTGATACCGAGTGGCGCTCAGATTGGAAATGGGATCGCTTAGAAGAGTTTATCGCGCCACTGCATAACCGCCGTATATTGGATGTGGGCTGTGGAAGTGGTTATCACTGCTGGCGCATGGCTGGAGCGGGTGCGCGCTTTGTTGTGGGTATTGATCCTTCACCTCGCTTCCATGTCCAGTTCCAGCTGATTCGTAAACTGATGGGACTGGCTGATGGCAATAAGGTCTTCCATCTGCCTGTGGGTATTGAGGATGTACCGGCGAATCTGGATTACTTTGATACTGTCTTCTCTATGGGGGTGTTATATCACCGTCGTAGCCCGATTGATCACCTGTACCAACTGAAAGAGGCCCTGCGCCCTGGTGGTGAACTGGTGCTGGAAACTCTGGTAGTGGATGGCGATGCTCAGCAGGTGCTGGTGCCGGAAGACCGTTACGCCATGATGAATAACGTCTGGTATCTGCCGAGCCCTGATGCACTGGTACTTTGGTTAGAGAAGTGTGGCTTTGTTAACGTGCGTGTAGTGGATGTGTCTGTCACGACACTGGACGAGCAGCGCAGTACTGAATGGATGGCCTACCAATCGTTGGTCGATTTCCTGGATCCAGAAGACCACAGTAAAACCGTAGAGGGTTACCCGGCTCCTAAGCGTGCCGTTGTGCTGGCCGAGCGTCCTTATTAGTAAATGGAATAACTGTATATAAGCAGATCCTAAATCGGTATTTCTATAGATTGGAAAATTCTAATATTATGGCGACAGATTTCAATCTCCTCTGAGGTAATTATGAATATTGATCGTCTGATGTTTGTGTTTGCGGGTTGTATGATTCTGATCAGCCTGCTGCTGACCCACTTTGTGCATACGAACTTTGTCTGGTTCACCGTATTTATTGGTTTCAATATGATCCAGGCGGCTTTTACCGGTTTCTGCCCGGCAGCCAAGATCTTTAGCAAGATCGGAATACAGACGGGATGTGCATTTAAGTAAGCCTTTCATTCACTCCAGCTGTTATTGTCGACCGAAAAAGTGTTTGGGCCTTTAACTGCTGGAGGCCCCTTCGTTATATGCTGTTTATCATGTTTAGTGCTGTGCAGGCTGGCGGATCATTAGACTCACAGCTTTTTTGCAGAAGCTCTTTAGACCTCATAAGCACCTCTGAACCACCGTCTCTTTGGAATTTAATAAGATAAAATATTCCAAGGTTGGTGGTTGCTTCTAAGTGTCCAAGATCTGAGGCAATTGTGTAGTATTCAACTACCTTATCTTCGTCATAAAAACGTTCGACAAAATAGTGTAGCAAGGCGATTCGGTATGCAGTATTTCGCTGTGTGTATATATCAAAGTTTCTCTTGGCTAGTTTGTAAGCTTTATTCAGCCAGAACATCCTTTTGCCAATGGTCTTACCGTTGCTTCTGTCCAGAAATAAGTCAGCAGTACTTAAATAGGAAACATGGAAATTTAACCGGAAGCCTTCTACGTTGCACTCAAGCGTATCATCTTGGCAAATGAGCCTTTTCTTTAATGTTTGTGACTCGAGGTAATACTTACTCTCCGGTTTTATTTTGGATAAGAGGTCAATGGATTCCTGGTCATGTTTATCCAATAAAGGCTCAATTGCATTTCTGTACTCAATAAAATCATGATCTTTAGAAAATGCGTATATTGGGAAAAGAAAGATAATAAGAGCAAGTATTCTGGTCATCAGCTATCCCTGTCATGATCTGAAACAACCCGGTTTGTATATTGGCTAAGTTCAGATCATTTCCTTTGTCTGATTGCTCTGGATCTTTGACTGTTCTTCCAGAAGCGTTTCGTGTAGCTGTACACTATACCTATTCGAAGTACTGCTTTACAGGTAGGCTAAGGTCTGAAAGTTAGTAGAGAAGCCCTGAATTCAGAGCCTCTCTGTGTTAGGAAAGTTGGCCTAAACGCCAAAAATCAGCTTGGCGATATCTTGGTAATGACTGGCGAAGTGTACTGTCATTCCTTCTTTTAAGCTGTCCGGTAACTCATCGTAATCCCTTTGGTTAGCTGCGGGCAGAATTACTTCCATGATTTTACTTCGGCGTGCGGCGATCACTTTCTCACGGATACCACCCACAGGCAGTACATGACCGGTTAGCGTGATTTCTCCGGTCATTGCCAGTGAGCGCGGTAGTGGCTCATTACGTGCCAGAGACAGCAGGGCTGTGGTCATGGTGACACCGGCGCTGGGGCCATCTTTGGGGGTCGCACCTTCGGGAACATGCAAGTGAATGGCGCTGTTATCAAAGAACTGCTCATCAACACCATGTTTAGCCAGTTGAGAAGAGGCATAGCTGATCGCCAGCTCTGCGGATTCCTTCATCACATCGCCCAGCTTACCGGTCAGTTTCAAGCTTCGGCCTTTAGTGTGTACTACGCTGGCTTCGATTGGCAGTGTTGCACCGCCCATAGAGGTCCAGGCCAGTCCTGTAACCACGCCGACACCTTTCAGTACCTGCTCCTTACGGAAGATGGGAGCACCCAGATATTCCTCCAGGTTTTTGGCGTTGACCTTGATGTTGTCCTGGTCTCCCTCCAATAGACGTACTGCTGCTTTACGCATAATACGATGGAGTTGTTTCTCCAGCTGACGTACACCGGCTTCACGGGCGTAACCTTCGATCACCTGCTTTAATGCCGCATCGGATAGATCGACCTGTTTTTTCAGCAGCTTGGCGCGTTTCAGCAGTTTCGGCCACAGATGGTTTTTGGCGATCTGCAGTTTCTCTTCTGCGATATAGCCGGACAGGCGGATGGTTTCCATACGATCCAGCAGAGGGCCGGGAATGCTATCCAGTTGGTTAGCAGTACAGACGAAGAGCACCTTGGACAGATCCAGGCGCACATCCAGATAGTGATCCAGAAATTCGCTGTTCTGTTCCGGGTCCAGAACCTCAAGTAGTGCAGAGGCCGGGTCACCTTGATAAGAAGCACCGATTTTGTCGATCTCATCCAGCATAATCACCGGATTGCTCAGTTCCACATCTTTAAGTGCCTGAACCAGCTTACCAGGCATCGCGCCGATATAGGTGCGTCGGTGGCCTTTGATCTCTGCTTCATCACGCATACCTCCAACCGAGAAGCGATAGAAGGGGCGGCCCAATGCATCGGCAATGGAGCGACCAATGGAGGTTTTACCGACACCGGGTGGGCCAACCAATAGTAGGATAGAGCCGGAGACTTCACCCTTAAAGGAGCCTTCTGCCAGGAATTCCAGAATACGGTCCTTCACGTCCTCCAGGCCATCGTGATCTTGATTCAGCACCTCGCGGGCGTGTTTCAGATCCAGATTATCTTCTGTGGTAATGCCCCAGGGCAGGCTGGTGATCCACTCCAGATAATTGCGGGTGACGCCATATTCAGCCGAGCCGGTTTCTAACATGGAGAACTTGTCCATCTCTTCCGAGATACGTTTCTCTACCTGCTCGGGCAATGTCAGCTTACTGATGCGCTGTTTAAATTCATCCAGTTCAGCGGTTTTATCATCCTTGGAGATACCCAGCTCGCGCTGGATCACTTTCATCTCCTCTTTCAGGAAAAATTTGCGCTGATTTTCGCTGACCTTCTGATTCACCTCTTCACGGATTTCACTCTGCAAACGCGCGACTTCCAGCTCTTTCTGCAGTAGCGGCATCACCTTTTTCATCCGCTCCAATACGGGCAGTGTTTTTAAGATATCCTGTAGATCGTCTCCGTCTGCCGTGGTGATCGCCGCGGCAAAATCAGCCAGCGGTGAAGGTTCGTTGGTATCAAAGTGATTCAGATAGTTTTTCAGCTCTTCGCCATAGAGAGGATTGAGGGGGAGTAGCTCCTTGATGGCGCTGATCAGCGCCATAGCGTAGGCTTTGACCTCATCACTGTCCTCAATCTCTTCTTTTGGATACTCCACTTCGACCAGATAAGGGGCTTCTTTGTTGAGCCAGCGTACAATACGGAAGCGGCGCAGGCCTTGAGCGACAAACTGAATGCCGCCCTCTTCTAGGCTGACCTTATGCACCCGCGCAGCGCAACCTATGGCATTGAAATCCCGGTGATCAATCTCTTCGGGCTTAATATCGCCGACATAGCACAGGCCCACGGTGTGATGAGGCGTATCCGCCAGACGTTCCATCGTTTCCTGCCAGCGCTGACGGCTGATCATCAGTGGCTGAACCTGAGCTGGAAAGTAGGGGCGGTTATGCACTGGTAGTAGGTAGATACGCTCGGGCAGGGCATCCGAAGGCAGAATCAGTGCACCAGAGCTATCGGTTGTGCCCTGTCTCGTGTTGTCCTGTTCGGGTTGGTTGTTTTCCTGCTCATTTGGAATCTCATTATCACTCATGGCATACCCTTTTGCTTAAGTGGTCGATCCGTCTGCTGGCTAAAAAGTAACAAGTTCGATGACAAATATTGGTGACGCTAATCAGTCAGACGGATCGGCAAAATATTATCGTGTTGAGTAATGGATATGGGCGGCAGGATAAAATTCAATGCGAGCGAGGGTATTAATCCCGTTGTGAGACTTATTTGTTATCAATCCGTCCAGAGCATGTTTAATCGGGATAGTTGATACTCAGGACATAATAGACCTGTTCACCTTCCGGGGCTTGTACAATGACCTCGTCATCCACAGACTTACCCAATAAGGCCCGGGCCATAGGTGAATCGATATTGATCTTCTGCTGTTGCAGGTCTGCTTCATCCGGGCCGACGATCTGCAGGCTCATCTGTTCACCTTCTTCATGCTCCAGCTCAACCTTGGCTGAGAAAAAGATTTTGCTCTGATCGGCCGGCTTGTCTGCAACAATGGTCAGTGCATCAAGACGTTTATCCAGAAAACGAATACGTCCCAATGTTTTGTTTAATAGCTGCTTATTGTAGGTGTAATCCGCGTTTTCACTGCGGTCACCCTGAGCGGCGGCTTCTTTAACCTTTTGTGCCAGTTCCGGGTGGCGCACTTTCCACAGGAAGTCACGCTCCTGTTGTAGGGTATCGTAACCCTGGGGGGTGATCAGATTGGTTTTTCTCTCGTTGCGGGGATCTTTTTTTGGATCCCGCCAGCGTTGCATATTTCGGCCTTTCATAGCGGTCTGTACTTACTTATCAATATCTGAAGAGTGATGGGCAATATAGCAAAAAAAATGACCCATGCAGAAACATGGGCCATTATAGCTCTTGAAACTCAGTAGAGATCAGGTACGGAACTGTTTAATAAGGCTATTTAGATTATGGGCGTTTTGGGTCAGCTCCTGACCCGAGGCTTTAATCAGCCCTGTACCCTGTTCAGTTTCTTCCGAGACCTGTGCGATAGAAACCAGATTCTGGTTCAGTTCATCGGCAACACTGCTTTGTTCTTCGGCAGCATTTACAATCTGAGCATTCAGCGTGCTGATCTGCTGCATGGACTCGGCAATGGTACGGAAGGATTTTCCGGCTTCTGCCGCACGTTCAACCGTGGTTTCTGCCTTCGATTGACTGGTATGCATAGAGTCCACCGCGACTTTAGAGCGGCTCTGCAGTTCATGGATCATATCCTGAATCTGCTGAGTGGATTCTGCGGAGCGTTGCGCTAGCTGGCGCACCTCATCAGCTACGACGGCAAAACCTCGACCCTGTTCACCGGCT
>CAYFGP010000238.1:0-6749 GCA_964342385.1 uncultured Oleiphilus sp.
TTTGTTCAGCAGGTAGACACCTTCACCACGACAGCCTTCTGTCACCAGTACACCCGCGCCAGCAATACCGGTTGGGTGGAACTGCCACATCTCCATGTCCTGAGCCGGGATACCCGCACGCAGTGCCATACCGACACCGTCACCGGTGTTGATCAGGGCGTTAGTCGTGGAAGCGTAGATACGACCTGCACCACCAGTAGCCAGTACTGTTGCTGCAGCTTTAACAAATACCGTTTCGCCAGTCTCGATGCACAGCGCGATAACACCGCATACGTCACCGCTCTTATTGCGCACCAGATCCACTGCATACCATTCGTTCAGGAATACAGTGTTGTTTTTCAGGTTAGCCTGGTACAGCGTGTGCAGCAGAGCATGACCAGTACGGTCCGCAGCAGCACAAGTACGCGCAGCCTGACCGCCTTCACCAAAGTTCTTGGACTGACCACCGAAAGGACGCTGGTAGATACGACCATTGTCAAAACGGGAGAAAGGCAGACCCATGTGCTCCAGCTCGAAAACTGTTTGAGGGCCTACACTACACATGTACTCGATAGCGTCCTGGTCACCGATATAGTCGGAACCTTTAACGGTATCGTACATATGCCAACGCCAGTCATCGTTCGGATCCGCACTTGCGATCGCACAGGTGATACCACCTTGAGCCGATACCGTGTGAGAACGGGTTGGGAATACTTTAGTGATCAGTGCGGTTTTTTTACCAGACTGAGACAATTGCAGTGCAGCACGCATGCCTGCACCACCGCCACCAACGATGATGGCGTCAAAATTCAGTGTACGAAGGTTAGCAGTCATTCGTTTACGCTCCCCACAGAACTTGAACACCCCATACCACATAGGTAAACAGGGCTAAATTACAGACTGTCTGGAATACAAAACGGATACCCGTTGGTTTGATATAGTCAGTGGAGATAGTCCACAGACCGATCCAGGCATGGGCAGCAATCGAAAGAATGCTCAGGAAAGTAAATACGCGTACGAAGGTGCCTTCAAAGAAAGCGGACCACTCGGCGTAGCTACCATCAAAGCTGGTTACCATGTAACCAACAATAAAAACACTGTACAGACCCAGAACAACCGCACTGAAACGCTGTAACAACCAGTCAGACAGGCCACTACGGCCAAAATTGGTTACGTTAGTTACCATACCCAAACTCCTGCCAGAAGAATCAGAAATGCTGAAATTGCCAGCGTCAGCTTGGCACCTTGAAGTCCACCTTCCAGTGTCTCACCGATACCAAGGTCCATAATCAGGTGCTTGATACCAGCTACCAGATGGTAGGCCAGTGCAGATAGTAGTCCCCAGAGTACAAACTTCGCGAATGCACTCTCCTGCAGAGTCTCTTTCACCGCATTAAAACTTGCTTCAGATTCCAGAGAGGAATCAAAAGCAGAGAACAGGAACGCCAATCCAACAAACAGAATGACACCTGTAATACGGTGAACAATAGAAGTATATGCAGGGAGAGGGAGCTTAATAGTTGCTAGATCTAAGTTTACAGGTCTTTTGCTATTCACGGCTCTTACACACTCTCTATGCCCTTACCTTAAGGGCTTATGGTTTCAGGTGGCTGCTGCTTTATATATAGAAGCACCAAAAAGTGCCCTCAATGCATCAGAAAGAGGTCAAAAACGACTTTCTGATGCAAAGCAATACAAGGTGGCACCACCGCCAATCGTGCGGCAGGAATTATAGTGACTCGGAATTCCGATTACAATAAAGCAAAAAGTATAGGCCCAAAAAGGTAACAATTTTTTGCTTCAAAAAGTAACAGCAACCGGCCTGAAAGCTCCGAAGTAACGCTTTTCCCCGCGATTATAAGAATTTTAGCAAGCCAAAATCCATTTGCTGCTACCTTTTTAGGTAATTGACAATCCTGTTTATCACTCTATATTTGACCGGTCCGCGATTTAGGGCATGGCAAGTATGAATTAACAATTAGAAATAAGGAGGCCATCAATGGCTGACAAGAAAGCGATCCTGACGGTACCGGGGCTGGAAGAACCAATTGACCTGCCGATTTACTCTGGCAGCGTTGGCCCTGACGTTATCGACGTACGCGGCTTGACCTCCAAAGGACTGTTCACTTACGACCCTGGCTTTGTTTCTACCGCAGCCTGCGAATCCGCCATCACCTACATTGATGGTGCGAAAGGTGTTCTGTTACACCGCGGCTATCCTATCGACCAGCTGGCCAAACAGTCAGACTACATCGAACTGTGCTACCTACTACTGAACGGCGAACTGCCAACAGCAGAGGAAAAAACACAATTCGCTAACACCATCACTTACCACACCATGGTGCACGAGCAACTGTCGCAGTTCTTTAAAGGCTTCCGCCGCGACGCTCACCCAATGGCCATTCTGTGTGGCGTTGTAGGCGCTCTGTCTGCCTTCTATCACGACTCACTGGACATCAGCAATCCTCGCGACCGCGAAGTTTCCGCCTTCCGCCTGATCGCCAAGATGCCTACCATGGCAGCGATGTGCCACAAGTATTCTGTAGGCCAACCTTTCACCTACCCACGCAACGATCTGAACTATGCAGAAAATTTCCTGCACATGATGTTCAGCACACCTTGTGAAGAGTACAAGCCAAATCCGGTACTGGCTAAAGCTATGGACCGCATCTTTATGCTGCATGCGGACCATGAGCAAAACGCGTCAACTTCTACTGTGCGTCTGACCGGCTCTACCGGTGCAAACCCATTTGCTTGTATCGCTGCAGGTATTGCCGCGCTATGGGGACCATCTCACGGCGGTGCAAACGAAGCCGTTCTGACCATGCTGGACGAAATCGGCGAAGACTCCGAAGAGAACATCCAGCACTTTATCTCCAAGGCTAAGGACAAAGATGACCCATTCCGCCTGATGGGCTTCGGTCACCGCGTATACCGCAACTTCGACCCACGCGCCAAGGTAATGAAAGAAACCTGCGATGAAGTACTGAAAGAACTGGGTCTGGAAAATGATCCTCAGCTACACATCGCTAAACGCCTGGAAGAGATCGCCCTGGAAGATGAATACTTCATCCAGCGCAAACTGTATCCAAACGTAGATTTCTATTCTGGTATCATCCTGAAAGCCATTGGCATCCCAACCAACATGTTCACAGTGATCTTTGCACTGTCTCGCACCGTTGGCTGGATTTCCCACTGGAAAGAAATGATCGACGGCGACAGCCGTATCGGTCGTCCACGTCAGCTGTATACCGGCTCAGATATGCGCGATTACCCAAGCAAATAAGCGGGTTTTCACGACATTTCACTAAAGGGCTGCTATGCAGCCCTTTTTTATTACAGGAGCATACGTTATGACAATAAAAGTGGCATTTATCGGCCTGGGCGTCATGGGCTACCCAATGGCCGGCCACCTAGCAAACAAAGGCTATCAGGTTACGGTATACAACCGCTCCTCACAAAAAGCCGAGCAATGGCTGAAAGATCATTCCGGCAATAGCGCTGAAACCCCAGCCCTGGCCGCTCAAGATGCCGATATCGTCTTCTGCTGCGTAGGTAACGACAATGATGTACGCAGCGTTACCAGCGCTGATAATGGCGTCATCTCAACCATGAAGCCCGGAAGCATCCTGATTGACCACACCACCGCTTCCGCTGAACTCGCCGAAGAGATTGGCACTGCCTGTCAGGAAAAAGAGATCCACTTTATTGATGCTCCGGTTTCCGGCGGCCAACAGGGTGCAGAAAACGGTTTATTAACGGTAATGTGCGGCGGCGATGAGGAAATTTTTGAAAAAGCGAAACCCGTCATGGAAAGCTTCGCTCAAGCCGTTACACTAATGGGCCCTGTAGGCGCAGGCCAGCTAACCAAAATGGTCAATCAGATCTGTATCGCAGGTTTAGTCCAAGGTCTATCTGAAGGTCTATACTTTGCTGAAAAAGCAGGCCTAGACCAACACAAAGTGATTGATGTAATCTCCAAAGGCGCCGCAGGCTCCTGGCAGATGATGAATCGCCATGACACCATGATCAAAGATCAGTACGAACACGGCTTCGCAGTAGACTGGATGCGCAAAGATCTTGACATCTGTCTAACACAAGGTCGTAAAATTAATGCAAAATTACCTATCACAGCACTTGTCGATCAATTTTATGCCGAAGTACAGGCCATTGGCGGCGGTCGCTGGGACACCTCCAGCCTACTAAAACGCCTGAAAGCGACGGATTAAATACCATTTCAGGGTTTGCCAGGACGAATTTGCAGTTTACAATTTATCTTTTTGATTTTATAAGATGTTTTCCATCTCTATAATGGATGGCTAACCAACACTTAGGACAGAGGATTTGGTACCTTGGCAACAGATACGCCCAACGCACAGCAGGAGACTCAGCAGCAGCCACAAGGGCAGCTATTGACCAAGCCTGAAAGCATCTACGGGCTATTAAACCGCCTTAGAGAGCATCACATCCCTGTTAAACTGCAATTCAGCACTGTTGAAGGCAACTACTCAACCATTATTCTCAAGGTTGACCTGAAAGGCCGCTTTTTTATCATCGACCAGGTCACTCCCAACTGGGGTGACCGCTTAATGGCCAAAAGCAGCACCTTCTCCTTTGAAGCCTTCTACGATGGCTGCCGCATCGCGTCCACAAAAATTCGTGCCGTCGGTAAAGGCGTACAAGATGGTCAAGCCATCTACAAAATCCCCTTTCCCGACGAACTGGATTACTTCCAACGCCGACAATTTTACCGCGCCCAAATCCGTCGCGGCGTTGACGTTGAAGCCGTACTGACCACCCCTGAGCTGGAAGAGCCAGCTATCGGAGTATTAAAAGACATCTCAGCCCAAGGCTGCCAAATCCGCTTAGAAGGCGATTACCGGGAAGCTTTAGCTGATCAAGCCATTGTTGAAAACTGCCTGATCACCTTCCCTAATCAACTAACCATTAGCAGCAGCATCCAGGTTCGCCATGTGGGTTACGACGAAAAACAGAATTACTCCTACCTTGGCAGCCTGTTTGCTGAACTAGACCCAATGGAAGAACGCAAAATATCTTATGCCGTAGCAGAGATCCAAAGGGAAGTGGCACGCAGATCAAATGATGGTAGCTCGCGCTATACATCTCCATTGTACGAAGAAAAGCTTGCACATGATGATGACACCGGCAGCAGCACTACTACTGGCAGTGATAATGAGAAATCTCCATCATCCCGTAAGAAAGAGAGTCGCAAAAAAGACTCGACCGAAAAAGAGCAGGAAAAAGAGTACACAGAATCAGAACTCGCGATTCGCTCAACCATCACCGAGCTGAAACAACAAAAAGAGAAAGCCAAGCTACAGGAACTCTTCAAAGAATTCCGCATCTATCACACCAACGCTATCGCTAGCGTGAAAGGCTTAATGGCTCAGATTAAGCAAAAGCAGAAACTTAAGCTGGAACCGGCTTATGAGATCTCAGAAAAACTTGCCACTGCTCTTGAGACCAATCCATACGTCCTACTAGCTCTTACCACACTAAGAGACCCTCAGGACTACCTAGCCCAACACAGCGTAAGCTTTGGCATTCTGCTAGCTCATTTTGCCCGCAGCATTGGCTACCAAGGCAACCTGGCCGATATTATTTATTCCGGTCTGCTACACGACATCGGCAAGGCTAACTTACCTAGCGCCATCTTGCTAAAACCAGACAAACTCACACCCGCTGAAACCAAGAGCCTGCAGCGCCACGTAATCAATACCCACAAAGCACTGACAGCAGCCTCAGACAACCTCCCCAAAGAAGCACTGGGCGTCACCTTAGGCAATACAGAGCGCCTGGATGGCAGCGGCTATCCACGTCAACTCAAATCCGACAAGCTATCAGGCCTGGCAAGAATGGCTGCAATTATCGACGCCTATGACGCCATGACAACCGATAGAAACTACGCCAAAGGCATGCTACCCGCGCTAGCCTTTAAGACTCTGATGAACAGCGATAAGCAGTTTGACCGCACACTGGTCCAGCGCTTCATTAAGTGTATCGGCCTGCTTCCTGTCGGCTCTTTTGTCAGACTATCCAGCAATAAACTCGGCTTTGTGCTCACCCTCAACCCAGAGACAGCCAAACCAGCTCTGGTACGCGTCATCTACGATGCAGACAAAAAACAGCTTATCTCGCCAGATGATTTTGATTTGAGCGATCCAAGTGTTGAAAAAGAAATTGGCAGCATAGTACGACCAGAGGATCCGGCCCGATACTTTGTCAACCGCCTACTAATGATGGATTAAACACCTCAAGCAACCTCCCATGCACTTAAAACATCTTCGCCTCAAATAAGAGCAAAAGCACTACCCACCCTCCCAGCCAAAACCACCTCACTCCGGATAAGCCAAGGCACGCATACACATTTACACAAAAGTGTTCCGATATTTAATGACTAAAGCATGAAGCTATTTGCTAAAGAGAAGCTTTTGCATGAATACCTATCACAGGATAGACAAAACCAGACCAAACAAACGGTAGCAAACTCACACCAGCAACCAAGCCTGTTGATAAAACAACTTATCCACAACCACAAATAACCGACAAAACACTCTTGAGCAAACCAAGCAAAAACAGCGATCCAATAGTAGTCAGAACAAATAAGAAAACAGAGGAGGCAAAATCAACAGAAAAGAAAACACAGATATAAAAAAACCGCACTTAAGCGGCTGATTTATTTGCTATTCAGCAAAAGAAATGGCGTCCCATAGGGGGTTCGAACCCCTGTTACCGCCGTGAAAGGGCGG
>CAYFGP010000239.1:0-6682 GCA_964342385.1 uncultured Oleiphilus sp.
GTAGCTGAAGAAATGAAAACGACTGAAAAAAACAACGAGGCAAACCGACAGGACAAAAAAAGCCCCACCAAACGGCAGGGCTGAGAAATGCTCAAAGCATCGCAAGTATGATCTAAAGTGAGATCAGATCGATAGAGTCTGGTGACCATTGCCCCGGTCACCAAAGGGTTGAGAACATCAAAGAAACTGCTTAGTAGCCGTTCATGCTGTCGATAAACTCCGGCAGGAACAGGGATACCTGAGGCACGTAGGTGACGATAATCAGGAAGCCCAGCAACAGAGCCAACCACGGTAGCGCAGCCTTGATTACCCAGACCATGCTGCGTCCGGTAATACCTGCCGTTACGAATAGGTTCAGTCCCACCGGCGGCGTCAACATACCAATCTCCATATTCACCACCATAATGATACCCAGGTGAATCGGATCGATACCCAGCTGAGTAGCAATCGGGAACAGGATCGGTGCCATAATCAGCAGGATCGCGGATGGCTCCATAAAGTTACCCGCAGCCAGCAGCAGAATATTCACCACAATCAGGAAGCCCCAGGCTGGCAGGCCCCAACCAATAATGGTTTCCGCGATGGTATGCGGAATACGCTCAGTGGTCAGTACGTGAGCAAACAACATGGCGTTAGCGATGATAAACAGCAGCATCAGGGATACTTTTGCCGCATCCAGCACGACACGACGCACTTCATCATCAAAGAAAGACTTCGGCAGACCGATAGAGATCTGGGCAAAGTTACGGGCAATACACGCGCCCAGACTTTCGTCCTCGTAACGCCAAGGTTTATCTTTCAGCGGGCCCATATCACGGTAGCCAAATACCGCGACTAAGAAGGCGTAGACAGCAGCTACTGCAGCAGCTTCCGTTGGCGATGCAATACCACCGTAGATGGAACCCAGTACAATCACGATTAGCATCAGACCGCCCATGGCAATGGCACCGGAACGCAGCAGCGCCGGGAAGCCTGGGAACGGCTGAGAAGGGAAGTTTTTAATACGAGCGACAATATAGATGGCGATCATCAGAATACCGCCCATCATCAGACCCGGAATCATACCCGCCATAAACATACGCGCGGCAGAAACCTCGGTCGCAGCGGCATAAACCAGCATTACGATGGAGGGTGGAATCAGAATACCCAGGGTACCAGCGTTAGCGATCACACCCGCAGCAAAGCTTTCCGGGTAACCCGCACGCACCATACCGGCGATTACGATAGTACCAATCGCTGCTACCGTAGCCGGGGAAGAACCGGACACCGCAGCAAACAGCATACATGCCATCACCGATGCCATCGCCAGACCACCTTTAACGTGGCCGATACTGTCAACGGCAAAGTTGATAAGACGCTTAGCTACACCACCGGTAGACAGAAACGCAGATGACAGAATAAAGAACGGAATGGCCAGCAGCGTGTAGTGATGCGACAGCGCTTCAAACAGTTTTAATGAGACCGATGCCAGTGAGTCATCGGAGAACATCAGAATCGTGCCCACACTGGATAAACCCAGCGCGACAGCAATTGGCATACCCAGGAAGATACAGCCAAACAGGATCAGGAAAAGTACAGCAATGGTCATTTGTCTGCTCCCTGGTTATCAGATTTATCTTGATTATTTTTTTTGTCAGCAGCGCCTTCAGCTTGATCAGCGCCGTTTTTCTCTGCCTTGGCAGTGTCTGCCGCTTGCTGCAGCTCTTCTGCCAGATGCATGCTCTCTTTACCTTCATCTGCCAGATGGAAACCATCTTGTTTACCGGTCAGGATGCCCCAACCCAGTTCTGCAAAACGGATCACCAGCAGCAAAAAACCTACCGGCATAATGATCATCGCCAGCCACTTAGGAATCGGCAGGTCTTCCATCTCGATACCGATCATATGCATCAGCTGCAAGTAGTCCCACGACCCCATCAGGAACAGACCGCAGTAAACAAAACACAGGGCGATGGCGATTAAACCGGCCACACGACGCATTGGCTCTGGCAGCAGTTTCACCACCACATCCACACCGATATGAGCACCAATACGCACCCCATAAGACGCGCCAAATAAAACAAACCAGGCTGAGGTGTACAGGGTGGCTTCCTGAATCCAAATTAGACCGGAGTTAAAGCCAAAACGCATGACCACTTCGAGAAATACCAGCAGGGTCATGGCGACCAGTAAGAGAGCAACAATGTTCTCTTCAAGTTTGTGGATAAAACGGACCATGATAAAAACTCTTATCTTTGGTTAATCGGCTGTTCTGCAGACAGGCACTGGTGATGTGCTATCAGGACAGATGACTTAAAACGACAACAAGCTCTTGAGATAACGACAGTTTCAGTGTGCAACAAACGCAGTTTTCACAGGCACAGCAAGACCCATCAGTGCTAGATGCATTGTCTTCATAAGCAGTTCCAGTACCGGGCATGAGTCAAAAATAAAGGGGGTGTTTTCTTACGTCTAAACGCTTTTACGCCTAAAACATAGCTAACAAGTCTAAAACACACCTTTCCGTATCTCAGGGTTCAGGCCTTCCATACGGAAAGGGTGCTCTCTTCTCTACGACGCGTTTACAACTTCACGGCTGCTGTCGCAGCAGCCGCTTGGGTTGTTAGTTGTTCGCCTGGATAGCAGCTTCAATCACGTCTTTACCAATTTGACGCTCGAATTGCTTCCATACTGGCTTCATGGCATCTACCCACTGCTGACGCTCAGCATCTGAGATCTGCAGTACGGTAGTACGCTTGGAATCGATAATACGCTGACGGTCACCCATCGCTTTCTGACCGGCAACCTTGTTGCCGTGCGCGATCGCTTCGTCCATGGCTTGTTTCAGCTCACCACGCATATCGGCAGGCAGGCCTTTCCAGAAACGAGCAGAGGTCACAACCATGTAGTCCAGTACACCGTGATTGGTTTCAGTCACGTAGTCCTGAACTTCAAAGAACTTCTTGGAGTACAGGTTGGACCATGGGTTTTCCGCACCATCAATCGCTTTGGTTTGTAGCAGGGTGAATACTTCGGAGAACGGTTTTTTCAGTGGAATCGCATCAACGGCTTCAAACTGAGACACCAGAACATCAGAGGTCATAATACGGAACTTCAGACCTTCCGCATCAGCCGGTACACGCAGTGGTTTAGACGCAGACAGCTGCTTCATACCGTTGTGGATATAACCCAGTCCTGTCAGGCCGCGTTTTTCCAGAGAAGTCAGCAGCTTCTGACCGGTTGGGCCTTTCTGGAAACGATCAACCGCATCCATATCTTTGAACAGGAATGGCAGATCATAAACCTGCAGCTGCTTGGTGTATTTCTTAAACTTAGACAGAGACGGAGCAGCGATCTGTACATCGCCTAACAGCATCGCTTCCAGTACTTTACCATCGCCGAACAGCTGAGAGTTTGGGTAAACCTCAACGTTAACCTTACCTGGCAGACGTTGCTCAGCCAGCTCTTTAAATTTCAGAGCCATCTGGCCTTTAGGCGTGTTCTCGGCCACTACGTGAGAGAACTTGATGGTTACAGGGGCTGCGATTGCAGCAGTAGAGGCTGCGCCAGCCATCATGCAGGTTGCCAGTGCTACGGCTTTGGTCAGTGTACGCATTGATCCGACTCCAAATTGTTTTTATCGATTGTTTGCCTTAAATCTTTTAACGGCCTTTCAAATCGTCTTTGGGGCTCTGCGAAGCTCTTTTCTACTGAGTAAAATACTGAGTGAAAAAAAGCGGCCACCGACCCGGTGGCCCGAATGCAAAGGCCAGCCCAAATGACTATTAAAGGCTGTGACACTTGGGTTATTTCAAGATCAATGCCAGCTTTTTAAATTTTCCTTACAACAAAATAAACTACTGATTTAAAAAGATTTTTCTATTAAATACTTTGAGAGACATAATATTAGCCAAAACAATAAAAGAGCGGATTCCCGCACTCCAACAATAAATAGTGGGGAGATCCCACCTACAAAACCGGACCACTATTACGACCTAAGTCGAACAAGAAAACGGATTTAATAGATAAAGGGGTCACTAAAGATAAGATCTAACTGGCTTGGACAGTGGTAAAACCAAAATGCAGTGAAAAACTGTGCGGGAACACGCACAAATGCAACCATCGAGCTCAAAAATATAAACATAGAACTTGCAAGAACACGCTTCGCACTAGTGATAACACGCTGCGCTATTGGAACAACAAGCGATGTGATATTAGCGAGCTACAGAAATGTTCCAAAATCCACACATGGGGGTAAACAACCCAAAAAACCATTCCCCCCTATCAACCAAGCAGTCGAGATAATTGATAGATCAAGTCAGCTATCACACCTTGAAATTGGCGTTATGCCCCATACTTAATAGAAGCAAGGCGATGACTTCTATCCCTCCACTGATACTGCTTCTATATATAGGGTGCTTATGACAGAGACTCACACCTCCCCGGAACCGAGTGAATTACCACCTCCTGCCTGGGATCAGATCGAAACCGTATTACTGGATATGGACGGCACCCTGCTGGATCTGCACTTTGATAGTCACTTCTGGCTGGAGCATCTACCCAAGCGTTATGCCCAACTGCATAAGCTGGATGAGGCCAGTGCTAAAGAAACAGTCATCAGTGCCATTAATGGCCAGCGCGGTACCCTGAACTGGTACAGCCTGGATTACTGGGCCGAACGCTTTGAGCTGGATATCGTTGAGCTGAAAAGAGAAGTGCAGCACCTGATTGGCTTCCGTAGCGATGCCAAACATCTGCTGGAGTTCTTACAGCAGCACAGTGCCCGTATCGTACTGGCGACCAATGCGGATCAACACAGCCTGAAACTGAAACTACCACCCACCGGGTTGGATCAGTATGTGGATGATATTGTCAGCTCTGCACAGCTGGGCATCGCCAAAGAAGATCCTGCCTTCTGGCAGGCATTGCAGAGTGAAGTGGCTTATAATCCCGCCACAACACTGTTGATTGACGATAATGAAGAGGTATTGGATTCCGCCCAAGCGTATGGCATCCAGTATCTGTACACCATTTTGCAGCCGGATATGCGCTCACCGGAGCGCACTGTAACCCGTTATCCGGGTGTTAAAACCTTTAATCAGATCACCCGCTAAGCATCTATATGGCAGAACAGACTGAAAAAGTACGCCTGGACAAATGGCTCTGGGCCGCACGTTTTTTTAAAACCCGTGCACTGGCTAAAAAAGCCATTGAAGGCGGTAAAGTGGAATACAACGGTGAGCGCTGTAAAAGCAGCAAGATGGCCGAAGTTGGTGCCATGATTACCGTACCCCAGGGCTGGGATAAAAAAGTGGTCGAGATCACTTCGGTATCCGATCAACGTCGTGGCGCACCAGAAGCCGCCAAGTTGTATCAGGAAACCGACGATAGCGTTAAGAAGCGCGAAGCAGAAGCGGAACGACGTAAGTTGATCCGCGCCGCTCAGGAAGCACCGGACCGCCGTCCTGATAAGAAGTCCCGCCGTCAGATCCATCGCTTTAAGCGTATCGACAGCGATGCGGAATAAACCGCAGTTGGACAGATAGGATCACCTATCCGCCTGAACTCCGTTGTTAAAAGTCGGTCATGACTTTTAACAACCCAAACCGAATGTTAAAGACAGCACTATGAGCCAATTCGACTTTATTCAACGCTTTCTGATTGAAAACTCACCGGTTCGCGGTGAAGTGGTCCGCCTTAACGACAGCTTCCAGGAAGTACTGAGCAAACACGATTACCCTGCGCCGATTCAAAAACAGCTGGGTGAGATGCTGGCGGCAGTTGCACTATTAACTGCGACGGTAAAAATTGACGGCATACTGTCATTACAAGCCCGTGGCGCAGGCGACTGCAGCCTGCTGATGGCCGAATCCAATCCTGGAGGTGATCTAAGAGCGATTGCTCGTTGGGAAGGTGATATCGGCGAACCGGAAAACCTGCAACAGCTGATGGGTAACGGCCAACTGGTAATCACCATGGAGCCTAAAAACGGCCAGCGCTATCAGGGTATTGTTTCTCTGGAAGGTGAAACTCTGGCGCACTGCCTGGAGCAGTACTTTGCACAATCTGAGCAGCTGCCTAGCCGCCTGTGGCTGAGCACAGATATCTCAGGTGATAACAGCATCGCTTCCGGCTTTATGCTACAGGCTCTGCCATCAGAAAACAGCGAACAGGATATTGATGCCTGGGAACGTGCGGTGAGTCTGGCAGAGACCCTGAAAGACGAAGAGCTAAACAGCCTGGACTTTGAAAATTTACTACATCGCCTGTACCATCAGGAAGAAGTGCGTATCTTTGAAGGTAGTCCACTGCAGTTTAACTGCACCTGCTCCGAAGAACGGGTGAAAAAAGCATTGGTTAGCGTCGGTCAGGAAGAACTGAACCAGGTCATTGCAGAGCGTGGCAACATCGAAAGCCAATGTCAGTTCTGTAATACCCTGTATCGCTTTAACGCCGCGGATATCGATAGCTTGTTTAATGATCCGGATGCACCTGCCCCTGTGATTCACTGATCAGACTGATATTCTGATAGGGATTTAAAGAAGGCTCGCAAGTTGCGGGCCTTCTTGCTTCTTATATATAGTCACTTCTTTTTTCCTGCCCATTCGCTCTGTCACGACTACAGCTCCATTCCCTCTACGAAGTGACGCTTGTGTAGATACCATCTCTCCAAATCGCCTTCAACAGCCTTTTTATGCTGATT
>CAYFGP010000240.1:0-6599 GCA_964342385.1 uncultured Oleiphilus sp.
GTTTAGACTGGATATGCGCAGTTCATTGAAATCAGAACTACGCACTGTCTAGTTATTTATTGTTATTGGCTTACCTGTTTACGCTCAAAACATAGGTTTTTATCAACAGAAAATAGCTCAGCAAAGTAAACGGCCTTTAAATATTACATTGTGGTATGCGGCAAGTGATAATGTAGCAGATAGTAATGGGGAGGATGGAAAGAGTCATCAGTCTATCACCAGAGAAAAAGTGGGTGACAATATTGCCTTTATTGGAACTGAGGTGATTAAAAAGGCGGAGCCCAAAAAAGGCTTATATCCCCTTGTTGTTCTGTCCCATGGCTATCGGGGTAGCTGGCGTAATCTTAATTGGCTGGCGGCGCGTTTAGTACAGGAAGGTTATCTGGTTGCAGCGGTTGATCATCCCGGCACGACGACCTTTAATCAATCGCCTAAAGCCGCGGCACAGTGGTGGCAACGACCTCGGGATATCAGTCGTTTATTGGATTGGTTAATTGCAGAGCCCCGTTGGAATCTGTTAATTGATCGCAGCAAGGTGATTGCGGCGGGTCATTCGTTAGGGGGCTGGACGGTAATGAATCTGGCGGGAGCCCGCTTTGATCGTAAACACTTTAAACAAGAGTGTGTGTTGTTACCTAATCCTCGTACCTGTGGTTTGGCTGTCGAGCTGGGTTTAGCGCAAGCGCAGTCTGGTGAGCCAGATTTGAATGGCCAAAGTGAGAGTTCGCACGAGAGTACAAGCCCAAGCCCAAGCCCAAGCCCAAGCCCAAGCCCAAGCCCAAGCCCAAGCCTAAAAGACCCTCGAGTTAAAGCCGTTATCTCTTTGGATTTGGGATTAGCCAGAAGCTTTTCACCTACCAGCTTAAATCAGCTTGATATTCCAAGCTTAATTCTGGCTGCCGGTGTAGATATTGGTGATCTGCCGCAGCAGTTTGAGTCTGGCTATCTGGCTGAACATCTGCCATTGAAGAAGCAAAGTTACCGGGTGTATCAGGGCGCGACTCATTTTAGCTTTATGCAGCTGTGTAAACCTGGGGCTGTTGAGATTCTGGAAAAGGAATTCCCTGACGATGGTGTTATTTGCCTGGATGGTAAGGGACAAAACCGGGCCGAGCTGCATCAGAAGATATTTACTGATATTCAATCGTTCTTAAAGCAGCAGGGTTTTTAAGTCACACGATTGGCAGGATAGAGTATTGAGCGTAATCCCCGTTAATGGTGTGGGTTTTTATTGGACTTTATAGAAGTTTATGGAAAGCGTGGTCCAGGAGAGCCGCCCTTTCCATATTGGCCTCTTTAATAGCTTAATCGGAGTGAGCAGCCTGACGGCGAAACTGACTGGGCGTTGTGCCAGTGATATTAGAAAACGCCCGGTTGAAGTTAGATTTGGTCTGATAGCCAGAGCTGAGATAGACCTGAGTAATGGGATCGTCAGTGGTGAGTAGCAAGTGTTTGGCGTGTTCAATCCGGTAGTGATTCAGCAGCTGAGAGATACTCTGTTGCTCAATCTGATTAATGGCTTCGGAAATCTGTCGGGATGGAATACCTGCCTTTCGGGCCAACCGGTTTAACGTAAGATCCGGGTCCAGAAACAGCTGTTGTTCAGTAATGAGTTGCTTGATGATAGCTGCGACCTGCTGAACTTCATTATCTATGTGGCTTGGGTTTTGAGGCGTTTGTTGCTCCTGGCCTTGATCTTGAGGGTTTTCAATCTCTACTCGCTCAGGGCTACTTACTTCTACTTGCTCAAGGTTGTCTATCTGCATTTGCTCAAGGCTGTCTACCTCCATTCGCTCAGGGCTGTCTACCTCCATTCGCTCAGGACTGTCATCGGCAATACTCTGACCCACAGTGACTACGGCCCAGACCAGTAACGGAATAAGCAAGGATTGAGCCGTGCTCACCAACATGGCGGCATGTTGACCTTGATAAAAAGCAAAATCCAAAGTCAGTAAAAGATCAACACAAGCAGAAAACAGCAGTGCACAGCCCGCTATCAATTCTGCTCGAAATACCTGATCAATCTGGGAGAGTCGAATACGAGCAGGCGGTGTCTCAGTTGTTTGGGATGTTCGCATAGCAGTACGAATCATCACTGTGCCATAACCGACGTAGAGCAACACTAATAAAGCATCAATCGGCGGCTGCCAAATCGGGTAGCTATAAGACAGTCCGGTGATCACAATGGGGGATAACCAATGGGGCCAGGGTAATCGTTTCTGACCTTGGCCCTGGCTAAAACAGTACCAGGCTGCGGTGGGTACCGTAGCAGCGACTATCGGTTGTAAGAAACGAATGAAGGCGATATCCCAGCTCCAACGTATGCCTACCAGAGTGATCATTACCGCACATAATCCAATAAAGCCAATGGCTGGTTTTAATGCGCTAGGTTGTAGGGAATGGGAGCTATGTTGCTGACGTTGATACAGTGTAATAGCCAGGATAATCAGTAGTAGGCTAATTACAAAAGGCAGTGGAATGCTGAGCAAGTCAAAGTCCTTTTTATCTTAAATGCTGAAACCAAAATTGCTGGAGCAGGAGAGGCTATATTCTCTGGCATTCTGAACAGAGAATATAGCGGTACACACTTACACAAAAGTATTTCGATATTTTCGGCCAGCGGCTGAAGAATGAAGCCATCCGCTAAAGAGAGACTGTAGTGTGAGTGCTTATTACTGCAGCGCTATTTACTCAGCGAACTCTTCATTTATTCAGTGAATTCTGCGATTACCTGATCCAGTTCGGCTAGCAATAGCTTTTTGCGTTCCGCTTCTGCCCAGCTACCTTCAATGGCATTACGGGTCAGTGTAGCCAATTGAGCTTTATCAAGATCAACGGCCTGTTGCAGGGCGTTCAGGTTGTCGTTCATATAACCGCCAAAGTAGGCAGGATCATCCGAGTTTACAGTGGCTTTTAGACTCGCCTCCAGCATGACAGGGATCGGATGCTGGCTGAGATCTGTCACTACTTGCAGTTTTAGATTGGACAGTGGGCATACGGTGAGTACTTGCTGATCAGCGACCAGACGCTCTACCAGCTTGTCATCTTCCAGCGAACGGTTGCCGTGGTCGACACGATCCACCTGAATCAGATCCAACGCTTGCCAGACATACTCAGCTGGGCCCTCTTCTCCCGCATGAGCGGTGACTTTTAAGCCCTTCTCCTTACAGGCCGCAAATACGCGGGCAAATTTCTCGGGTGGATGACCTACTTCAGAAGAGTCCAGGCCAACACCATAGATCTGTTCCAGATAAGGTTCTGCCTGAGCTAACGTCTCAAAAGCACTCTCTTCTGATAAATGGCGCAGAAAAGACATAATCAGACGGTAGCTGATATCCAGTGATTGCTCGCCCTCTTCCAGTGCTTTTAAGATACCGTTGATCTGGGTAGAGAAAGGGATATTGCGTTCCAGATGACCCTGAGGATCCCAGAAAATCTCGACATGGCGCACGTTGTCGGTTTTAACACGCTGCAGATAAGCCATAGTTAGATCATAGTAGTCCTGCTCTGTTTGCAGCACATTCATACCCTGATAATAGATATCCAGAAATTCCTGCAGGTTATTAAACTCATAGGCTTTTTTCAGTGCATCAACACTGTCATATGGCAGGGTAATACCATTACGCTCGGCGATATTAAACATCAGCTCTGGTTCAAAAGAGCCTTCGATATGCAGGTGCAGCTCCGCTTTTGGCAGGGCGGCGATAAATTGAGACAGGTTGGACATAAGGCTCTCCATCACGGCTTATACAAACGCCCAGCACTCTATATTTCATAGAGACGTGGCATTGTAGGGTAATAAGGTTACTGGCTACTCGATAACCTACTTAGCTAAATCATAGGGGAATTAGCTAAAACATAGAGGAAAAAAGGTCGCGTGTTTTAACAAATGTATCGAGGGTTTTCAATCAGATGAATGGGATGTTTGAGATAGAGAGGCGCGTTTTCGATAGAGATGAGCGCTCTGCCAGGCCATAGGCAAAATAATTAGGGCTATACCGGTGAGTGTGTACCAGTGAGCAGGTTCATCAAAACTGAAGATACCGATCAGCAGAGCAAATAGCAGGCCGGAATACTCTGCTATCACAATCTCTCCTGCACTACTGCTGCGATAGGCCTTAGCCGCAATCACCTGATACAGGGTGGTCGTAATCGCCACGATAGCCGCCAGTATTAGCATCTCAACCTGCAATGGTTGCCAGAAGATAATGGCTAAGACTACAGATAGAGGAAGTGCACTGAGGTTACCCCACAACACCATACTGGGCATAGCCTGATCTTTGGGCATCTTGCAGCTCAACAGATTAAACAGAGCCACGGTAAAAGCGACGGTTATAGCGGTCAGTACGGTCCAATGTAGTTCATCGGGTCGTAAGGCGATCATCACGCCGATAAAGCCCAGACAAACCTGAGTCACCTGCACGTAAGTAAGCGCTTGTTTTAACCAGATTCTGGCCAATAGCAGTGTCACTAGAGGAGCTGTGTAAAAAATCACATTGGCAGTCGCTAAACTCAGGTGTAGCAACGAGTAAAAAGCACAGACCGCACCTAATAGAGATAGGTGGCCTCTTAATAGATGGATCTTAAAACCGCTGGGGGCTCTTTGCTCTGCGGATAAGCGTCGCCATATCGGCCAAATCAGCATCAGAGTCAGCAGATAGCGAATGGCCAGATATTGAAACAGCCCTGTACTGGTTCCCAGACTTTTAATGGCGACATCACCCAATGTCAGGATCAGGTTACCCATTAACAGCCCGATAATTGCCACCAAAGCGGTAGGTGTTACCTGAGAGGGTCTAGATTGAGTGGATTGAGCCTCATGGCCAGGAGCATTTGATGTACTCAAAAACTTGGCTGCCATTACTTAGTATCAGGGCTAAACAGCATATGGATATGGGGAATACCATCTTCCAGGTAAGGTTCAGAGATCACCTTAAAGCCGTGCTGAGCATAGAAATTTTCCAGATGAGCCTGAGCGCCAATTTTGATATCTAATCCCGGCCAGTATTGCAGTGTATGCTCCTTAGCCATCTGCATTAGCTGGTGTCCCATGCCTTTAATACGGTAATCTGGGTTAACGATAACCCGGCCAATGCTGCTCATACCTGGGTAAGACGCACCTGGGGGAAGTAGACGGGCGTAAGCGATCAGAGGAACTTCCTGTTGATCTTCTGGGCTGTTGCTGGTGTCGTTATCATCAGCTTTGGTTACTTCGCCGTATGCCATCAGATGTAGGCACTGGCTATGACGATCCAGTCCATCCATATCGCTATAGGCACAGTCTTGCTCCACAACAAAGATATCACTACGCAGTTTCAGTAGTTGATACAGTTGATCAGCGGAGAGTTGTTTAAAGGTTTTTAGCTGCCAGTTCATGGATATGACTTCTTACTTGTTGTGGAACACGATTGATCGGTAACTGGCAATTACTGTAGTGCGCACGTTATCTGCGTGCATTAACAATTGTTAAGAGTCGTCAAAATGGCTTGCTACTAAGAGGTAGAGGAAAGGCGAAGACGTTTTTTAATACGGCTATAGCTAATGGCTGTCATGCCCAGATAAGACGCCAGAATATAATCGGGTACCCGCTTGATTAGCCAGGGAAAATTCTTATTAAAACGAATGACCCGTTTCTCCGGGCTGTTCAGTAGCAGGAATTCTTCTTTTCTTTCTTTGTTGATCAGATGCAGTGTCAACATACGTTGATGGTATTGCTGCCATTGCGGATCGGTTTGCACAAACTGCAGATAACGCTCAATACTGAGCTGACGGTAACGGCAAACTTCCAGTGTTAGCATGCTGTAGGGTAAAGGCTCACCGGTCAGCAGGCTTCTGGGCTGAAAGATAATATCGCCTTCCCAGAAAAACTCTTTGGTGAACTCCTTGCCGAAGTCATCACTAAACACGGCTCGAACCAGCCCCTTTTCCAGCCAATAGATGCTATGGCTGATATCACCCTGGCGGATCAGCGCTTGTTGGGCTCCAAGTTCCAATACCGTTTGATCCTGTAGGTTGAACTCAGGATGAGGTGGCGGTGGCAGGTTTAGATCGTCGTAAATCACGGATTACCTTTAAGAGTAAAGTTTTAGCCAGGGGAGAGGAACCATTGTTTAAAAACACTATCTACACAAAGTAGCTGTAGTTTTCGTCATATTCTCTCGCTACTGTTCAGGATATAGCAACGCATTTTGTCCTCTGGCTTTTTAACGTGATCATTTTCTAACGTCTTTGCTTTCCCGATCCTCTTGACATGAACAAGGAGTAGATCCTGATTCCGCACTTTTTCTTGTTTCTATTTAAAATGTGCACCTGAAACTTTTCCCAAAAAATTGAAAACAGGGATTGTGTTTTGGTCTTTCGTGCGTATAATATGCCCTCGCTGTCACGGGGTGAGGCCTCGAACAGTGAGTTAGCAGTCTGATTTTTAAGTCCCTTTTAAAATGTTTTAAAAATCATTTGAACGAAAGCTTCAAATTAACTGTTGACAAGAGGTTTGAATGCTGTAAAATGCGTCGCCTCGTTTGAGTCAAGCTAAGTGCTTGGCTCAACAAGCTCTTTAAAAATTTAGTCAGATAATTCGTGTGGGTGCTTATCGGGAT
>CAYFGP010000241.1:0-6217 GCA_964342385.1 uncultured Oleiphilus sp.
AGACTAACCCTGATTTATTTGTAAAAAGAGTGATCAATCATCCGGGACCTGACATATATTAGAAAAAGAAGAGCGTGTTAATACGCTGAAGGATTCACTTGAGCGCTATGAGTCAGGTTTTAATTTTGTTGGCTTGTTTGATGGCTTTAATCAACTTTCTTCCGATAAAGAACAGGAGAGAAAGAGTCTGATTTTCTGGCTGAGAGTGCTCGGGGGATTGATTATTTTACCTCTCATATTAGAGCTATATTTTATATTTTCAAATCTAGATAAAGTTAGTGATATGCAAGGTGCAATAGCTTTGTCAATTGTACCTATGTTCTCTCTAGTAGCCATCTTCATTTATTTTTTTAGGGTGGTTCTATCAAATTATAAATCAGTCAAATCTCAGATGTTGCAAATAGAGCTAAGGAAAACATTATGTCGCTTTATTCAGCACTACTCTGAACATGCATCAGGTCTGAGAAGTAATGACCCGAACTCCATGGAGAAGTTTGAAAGTATTATATTTTCTCCTATTGTGCCTGACAGTGAAAAGATACCTGCTACATTTGATGGGGTTGATCAGCTGGGTAAGCTAGTGAAGTCAATAAAACAATAATCCATCTTGATGGACCGCTGATATTTTTCAGCGGCCCATTATGTTTGAGTAGAAACTAATCAAAGCTCAAGACTGATCTCTTCAATAAACCGAGCCATTTCTTCCAGTCCGAATCCCTTTATCGCAAAGCACTGCTCGACCAGTGCATCACGTTGTTGCTGGTTTAAGCCATTAGCCGCCAGGCTATGAAACTTATTGATCAGCTCCTGCTCAGTCAGTGGATTTTCCGGGTTGCCACGGGCGATGCAGGGTTCTGAGATCAGTGTTGTGCCATCATTTAGCACAATACGGGTATGAGCCCAGCGTTCTGCCGGGAAAACGGCATTGTAGCGATCCTCTTCATGGGTGATCACTTTATTACTCAAGTCCCGACGGGTGCTGTTAAACAAACCCTGATCATTTTCTGCTACAGAACTTGCGCTAATCACATCATCCATAACGGCTGTTGCGACAGAGAAAGGCAGGCTGTATTGCGCTTGTTCCGTGGTATCGGGTTGTTTGACATGCAGACGAGTAGCTTCATGGAAACTATGGATATGGATCTCGGCAATATCTTGCGGATTCAGTGGATGCTGCAGGCGAATCTGGCGCACGGCTTCTACTGCGGGCTGCGCCCAACGGCACACGGGATAGGCTTTAAAGTACTGCTCCAGGATATACCAGCGCTGGCCAAGATCAGCCCATATCTCACTTACTTCATCTGAGATCAGAGTAATCGCAGGCGCACCGGTAAAACCGGCTTTGGCCATCAAACCAGCACTGATTCCCGCTAATGCGCCCCAGCCGGAACCGTCTTTTACCATGGTGGGATAGTCGATACAGCGCATCATCTGACTGCGTGGGCCATAAAACTCAGCCGTGCCTAAAGCCTCTTTGGTTTGAGTGTCATCCAGTTGATGCAGACGGGCCGTCACGGCTGCAACACCGATGCTGTTCCAGGCTCCTGAGGTGTGATAATCCTCGGCTGTTTTATGCAGGGCGATACCGGCGCGAGTGGCGATCTCATAGCCGATAACCAGAGCGGTTAGAAAGGTCTTACCATCAATAGGCTTCTCTTTTAGCAGAGCTAATAACCCTGGCAGAATAGCGACACCGACATGGCCCTTGGTCAGTACCTGGCCGTCATGGGCATCGATACTGTCGATCAGCATGGCACCAAACAGTGCGGCTCCTGAGGCACTGGCGGTGTGTGGGCTAAAGAGCAGTGGCACATCACCGGGATACTGGCTTTGTACAAATTCCAGCATAATTTTAGCCAAGCGGGTTTCATGTCCGGCGGCGGCGACACCCAGTAGATCCAGCAGGCAGATTTGGGCCTGTTGAACCACAGGTTCGGGTAGATCATCAAAGCTTAACTGGTGAATAAAGTGATTGATCTGTTTCATGGGATTGGTCTTTATGATGTGTCTGTAGAGTATTGTTTTTGTTAGACATTAGATAACCACGTTGCCATATCATGGGTTATAAAGATGAGATATGGCGACGAGTTATTGTTATTACTTTTGCTTTTACTTTTGGAAATCGAAATAAGACGGTTTGGATTAAACTCCAGTCCCATTTCTATCTAGCGTTGGCGAATCATCCTCAGCCAGTTATAGAGCTCGCGCATCATCATCTCAGGTGCCAGATCTGAGACTCTGATGCCCAATCGTTGAACCGCATCGCTGTTAGAGTCCTGCTGAATAGCGGCCAGATCTTCAGCCAGTTGGGCTTCACCGGTAAAGAGACCATCACCAGCAATTAGCGCGCTGATTTGACCGGGTTTCATCTCGGGGTGATATTGCATGCCCCAAAATTGAATAGCACCCTGTTCATAGACAAAAGCTTGTACCGGAGAATGATCGTTAGTGGCGGTCAGGATCGCACCTGTCGGCAGTTGCGACACTTCATCGCGGTGGATACAACAGCAGGCGTAGCCATCTTCCCGTCCCTGGTGCAGCGGGTGCTGTTGTCCCTCTTTAGTCAGACGAATATTACGCGCCATACCTAACTCACGGCCATTAGGAGAATCGGCGACTTGTCCGCCTAATACGACAGCGGCTAACTGCATACCATTGCAGGAGCCCAGTGTTGGAATACCTTGGGCAAAGACCTTTTCCATGGTATCGCGCAGGGGTTTGGCTTCTGGGTCATCTACCGACCAGTTGACGGTTGAGCCGGTAAAGACCACACCGTCGTAGGGAGCCAGATCCAGTTGGTGGAGATTAAAGTCGTGATGGTAGGGTTGAGCGGTATCGATCTGTAGATCTAAAGAATTGCTTGTCAGTGACGATGAAATGCTTTGAAAGGCTAAAGACGTGCTCTGTAACGCCTGTAAATAGTAGGTAGCGTTGCTGGTTTGTCCCTGTCGGGCAGAGATCGCCAACTGGTGAGGATCATCGCCTTCAAGAATCAGTATACGTGTCATGGTCGGGATTCCGCTGTGAATAGCCCGCTAAACTAAATGCTAATCAGAACTTAGTTTAACGGGCATCGGTGGGAAGTGGTGCTGTATCAGACAGGGACTGTCCAATCACTTCCGAACCGAACAGTTTGATTATAGGCCGTTTTCTTGTAAAAAGTCGCTAGCAACTTGTTCAATTGATTGACGTTTTACGTCGACACGGGCATTTAAGTCTGACATGCGCGTATTATCGATCTTGGCAGACAGCTGATTCAGCTGATTTGCCAGTTTTGGATTGGCATTCAGAGCATCCTGACGCACGACCGGAGTGATGGCATATTCCGGGAAATAGTTCTGATCATCTTTAAGCACGACAAAATCAAACGCCGGGATACGGCCATCGGTAGCAAATACCAATGCCACATCTACCTGATTTTCTTTCAGTGCGGTGTAGGTCAAACCAGTATCCATACGCTTGATATCTTTACGCGGGAATTTAAAGTCATAAGCTTTCTGCAGCGGCTTAAGACCATCTTTACGGGCATAGAACTCGGCATTCACTGCCAGCACTAGACCAGACTTGCTGTTGACTGCATCCGCCAGATCACTCAGGGTGCTGATACCCCGCTTTTGCGCATCCGCACGACGCATCGCCAACGCATAGGTGTTATTCGCATCGGAAGGATTTAGCCAGACCAGACCTTTTTTCTCATCCAGGGCTTTAACGCGGTTATATACTTCGCCCGCCGAGACCTTCTCTTTCACCTTGTTGTAGTTCAGCAGAGAGGTGCCGGTATATTCCCAATACAGATCGACCTGACCACTCTCCTGAGCCTTACGCAGTACCGAACTGCCCATACCAGCACGACGCTCAATATCGTAACCCTGTTTGCTCAGATACTGAGAGGTGATCTCGGTCAGCAGCTGCTGCTCGGTAAAGTTTTTACCACCGATCACCAGTTCAGACGCTTTTGCAGGCAGAGCGACAGCCAGAGTCATTAGAGAAGCGGTGGCCAGTTTGCGCATCATAGTTAACATTTGTGGGTACTCCCATTTGTTGTTTTTTTAGGGTTTGGCTTTAACAGCCGGGTTTGGGTTTTCTTTGTGCTTTTTCTTACTTTTTTAGGTTCTTAACTGTTGAGCTTTTGATATAAACCACCTTGCTAAAAGGCACTTAAGCCCGTTGCGGATTAACGCCTTTAGGCACAATCAGGAACGCCAGCATGGCAATCAACATATCCACTACGATGGCCAGCAAGGCGGTCGGAATCGCACCGGCCAGCATCATGTAGGGTTCATCCAGATCGATACCGGTAAAGATCAGCTCGCCCAGACCACCGCCGCCGATCAGGAACGCCAGTGGTGCGGTGCCGACATTAATTGCCAGAGCAGTTCGGATACCGGCAAAGATCACAAACAGGGCATTAGGCAGCTCCACCTTGATCAGCATCTGATTGGCGGTCATGCCGATACCGGCAGCAGCCTCTTTCATATGGGCCGGAACCTCTTTCAGGCCGGTAAAGGTGTTGCGCACAATAGGTAGCAGTGAGGCGATACACAGGCCAAACACCGCTGGCAGTGTACCGATCCCCAGAAAGCTCATGGCCAAAGCCAGAATCGCCAGAGTAGGAATCGTGGTGCCAACATTCAGCACCTGCATAGCGGATTCCGCAGTTTTGGCAAAACGGGGACGACTCAGAATGACGCCGATAGGAATGGCCAGAAAGATGGCGATCAGGCCTGAGATCAGCACCAGTTCAATATGCTGGCCGGTCAGGTAAACGATATCTTCCTGATAGCCCAGCATCTCTTCGATAAAACCATCTTCCTGCAGCTCAGCACCAAGCAGAAAAGCCAGGATAATGCCGAGTACATAGGCGTAGCGCTTAAACACCGCACGTTTGGAGATCAGGCCCCTCGAGGTTAACTGTCTAGAGGTCAACCGTTTAGAACCGGACTGTTTGGGTTCAGGTTGTTTTAGAGTCAAATTCGCGGCAAGTTGCTTCATAATACGACCCTGCCTTACGCCAGCTTGAGATGTTGAGTCTGGGGTTCAACACCGTCTTTGTGGTAAGTCGCACCCAGATAGTGGGTTACGCCACGTTGGGTGATATGCCCCACCATATGGCCATTATCATCCACACACGGCATCCAGGTGGTGTCGTGGGTAAACATCTTGGAGGCTACTTTGCGCAGGTCATCATTCACATTGACCAGGGATTTCAGGCCAAAGTGATGTTCGCCACACAGACCTTGCGTGGTGCTGGCCAGCCCCTTGGAGACATAACCAATCGGTTGATGTTCATCGTTCACTAAAGTGATCGCATGGGCGTAACCGTGGGCTTCCATCTTCTGCAGTGCTTGGCTCAAGGTCTCATGCTGAGTGACAAATACCGGCGCTTCCATCACCTGATCCACATTGACCAGACGCAGACGTTTCAGAGCTCTATCATCACCAACAAAACTCTTTACGAAGTCATCTTTCGGGTGGGCCAGCAGGTCATCCGGCGTATCGTATTGCACCAACTTACCGTCACGGAAGATGGCGATGCGGTTGGCCATCTTCACTGCTTCGTCGATATCGTGACTGACAAACATGATGGTTTTTTTCAGAGTTTGCTGCATCTTCAGGAACTCATCCTGAATCACTTCCCGGTTGATCGGATCGATGGCACCAAACGGCTCATCCATCAGCATTACTGGTGGATCAGCGGCCAAAGCACGGGCCACACCAACACGCTGTTGTTGACCACCGGACAGCTCTTTTGGGAAACGCTTTAAAAATACCGATGGGTCTAACGCCACCATATCCAGCAGCTCAACGGCACGGGCTTTAAAACGGGACGGCTCCCAGCCCAGCAGTTTAGGCACAATGGCGATGTTCTCTTCGATGGTCATATTCGGAAACAGACCGATCTGCTGAATCACATAACCGATATTGCGACGCAGATCGACGGTATTCATATCCGTGGTATCTTCACCGCCGATAAACACCTTGCCAGAGGTGGCCGGAATAATGCGGTTGATCATCTTTAACGTGGTGGTTTTACCGCAGCCAGACGGGCCTAACAGCACACAGATCTCGCCTTCCGGTACTTCCATCTGGATATGGTCCGCCGCGGTTACAGGTCCGTTGGGCGTATCAAAAATTTTGGTCAGATTATCGATTTTTATCATTGTTACTAGACAGTGCGTAGTTCTGATTTCAATGAACTGCGCATATCCAGTCTAAA
>CAYFGP010000242.1:0-5949 GCA_964342385.1 uncultured Oleiphilus sp.
TATTTTGTGGGCAGCTGCCTGATATCTTTGGTCAGGCAGCTGAATAGTTACGAAAGCTTTTCTAATCTTTCTGACACTTATCCTGCCTGTTTACGATATTCATCAGGTGTCATAGTCACTAGTCGGCGGAACATGGCGATAAAGGCTGATGCAGTGCTGTAACCCAGATCGAGTGCGATACTTTCCACCTTTTCACCTTCTTCAAGCATAGGCATAGCTCGTACTACTTTGAGGCGTTGTCGCCATTCACTGAGCGGCATACCTAGATCCCGTTGTGCCTTTCGGGCCAGAGTGCGTTCAGAACTACCGGCCTGTTCTGCCAATTCTTTCACAGAGGCATTATCACCGGGATGTTGTTCCAGATAGGCCAATATTTTTGATAGTACAGGGTCGTCCGAGACCGGTAGATAACTACCAGCACAAGGGGCTGTTGCCAGCTGATCCACGACTACTTCTAACAGACGGCTATCGGCATCGTTATAGGGCAATTCAGGTGAGTGAAGTCGCAGATGATTGAGCATGGCCCGTACCATCGCGTTAATCGTTAAAGCACAGGGAGCATTGGATAGACCTTTGCGCTTAGCCAGTTCTGTTTCGATATAAAACGAGCAATGCTGTGAAACTCTACGATTTAGGCCTTTGTGTTCAACACCGCTAGGCAGCCAGAGTCCATAGTTAGGCGGGACCCGAAACAATGCACCTTCTGCTTGCAACTCCAGTACACCACTAAACGAATACACAAACTCTCCACTGTTATGGCTATGGGCTGGGTAGAGTGTATCTGATGGCATGGTGCGTGCTTGAAAATAAATCGGATGAGGTAAGGTTTCCAAGTCGTGAGGTTGATGAATAAAGGGCTGAGTCATAGTGTTAGCTTTAAGTTGTGAGTCAGGTTGCTTTCTTAGTGAGCTGGAGTGGCTGGCTCTGGCGTTTAAAAGCGGTGCTGGCTGATCTGTGTTATTGGTTGTCTGATTCTAGCTATATCTATCATTTCTGACAAAAGATAATGCCTTCTCTAAATCAAGGTATCAACTGGAGTCGTTATGGGAAGTCGTCAACCTCTGGATCTGCTTGCGGTCGGTATTATGCTGGTGTTTTGCCTAGTGATGGCTTCTCAACAGGTGGTGCTGAAGGCTGTTGTGGACGATATCAGCGCAGTTTTCCAGATTGCTTTGCGTTCAGGTATTGCGGGAGTGTTACTGGTAACACTGATTTTCTTTCAACGGCAAAAAATGTATCTGGCTCGCGAGAACTATATCCCGGCTGTTTTAATCGGGGTGCTGTTTTCATTTGAATATCTGTTTCTGGGTGAGGCATTGCAATACACCTCAGCAGGTCATGCTACGGTATTCCTTTATACCTCTCCGATTTTTGCGGCTTTGGGGCTGCATTGGAAGGTTGCGGCGGAACGCATGAGTGGTTTGCAATGGCTGGGCATTTTAGCTGCTTTTGCAGGCGTTATGTTGGCTTTCCTCGGTAAGGAGGGTGGCAACGCTGCCGATACTTCTGCAATGTTATGGGGGGACTTTCTAGCGTTATTGGCAGGTGCTTCATGGGGAGCAACGACCGTTGTGGTACGTTCGACGGGTCTAGGAGCTTTGCCTGCCCGACAGACGTTGCTGTATCAGCTGATAGGAGCATTTGTTATTCTGACTCTGTGGGCCTGGATGACGGATCAAATGACGATTAACTTTACCTCTGATGTGGCAGTCAGTTTGGTGTTTCATGGAGTAGTGGTATCTTTTCTGGCCTTTCTGGTGTGGTTCTGGTTGTTAACCCGTTATAAGGCTTCTCAGTTAGGTGTGCTTTCGTTTTTAACGCCAGTTTACGGTGTTTTGTTGGGGAGTTGGTTGCTGGATGAGCCGCTGGAAAGCCACTTCATTGTCGGAGCGGGTTTGATTATTGCCGGTATTCTGGTCGTTAGCTGTGCACCTTGGTTCATAGCGTTGCGGGTTAAGATGCTGCAGAGTAGTTAAAGACTTGGATGTATTAGAGACAAAATATTAACTGCATCGAGGGTGATTGCTGGTATCAACCACCCTTTACTCATTACGTCTCTGCCTGATTTAAGGCCTTTGTTTACCAAGTCAGAGTAGGGTCAATACATTGATAGATCTTGCCCTGGCTATTATTATCATTGAGTAGTTGATGGCTTAAACGAGCCTCTTCACTACGATAGATTAAGCCGTGTACTTCTACATCCTGTGACAATTTGCTTGTTCGATATCTTTGGTCAATAAAGAAGGAATGGGAGAATGTTTCAAGCCAGTTGCCATTGCGGTGGTATTACACTCACTGCGGTACAGCCTCCAGCAACAGTCACCAGTTGTAACTGCTCGATTTGTTATCGCTTAGGGTCTCTGTGGGCTTACTTTACTGCAGACCAAATTGAGATCGTAAAAGTAACTGAACTGCGGGAGTATTCCTGGGGAGACAAGATGATCCGCTATTATAGTTGCACACAATGTGGCTGCACTACACACTATATGTCACTACAAAAAGATGGTCGGATACGTGTGGCGATCAATACCCGCATGGCTGCTCTAGCAGATACGAAGAATATTCCGGTACGTTATTTTGATGGTGCGGATAGTTGGCGTTATCTTGGTGAGGCTTGAGGTGCGGGCGGTAGGTGGAATCGTTTTAGAGCGTACACAGTGACTGATAATAAAAGCCTACCAGCCACTATTACCTTTAAAAGCCTGATCAGTTCAGATGTTGTTTCAGGAAATCATCCATAGCACTGAACAGTTGATGGCGATTACGTTGAATGGATAAGTAATGGTCACCGTTTTTCAGCTCCAGATACTTAAAACTCTTATCATGATCTTCTAGTTCTTCGGCCATTTTTCGGCTGTGTTCTACATTAACAACCCGGTCTTTTTCACCATGTACGAGCAGAATAGGTGTTTTAACCTTTTTTACGTGGTAATACGGCGAACGGGCTTTTAAGTCACTCCAATCAGTACCTATCTGTTTTTTTACAAATTTCTTATGGGCATATTTGCTGGCTCGACTGACCAGGTAGTCCAGGTCTGTGACACCGGCAAAGCTAACAGCACATGCAAACAGGTCTGGTGTTTTAACGGCCGCCATAGCTGCTGCGTAACCACCATAACTGGCACCGACAATACACATCTTTTGTGGGGCTGCAATTTTCTCTTTTACGAGCCAGTGAGCGGCGTCGGTCAGATCATCCTGCATCTCAAGACCCCAGCTTTTCATTTGTTTTTGGGCAAACTCATAGCCATAACCGGTAGAACCGCGGAAATTAGGACGGAAGACAGCATATCCCCGGTTTACAAAAAAACTGGTCCAGTAGTTGAAGCCATCCGTATCCCGGGCTCCTGGTCCACCATGTGGGTGTAAGATGGTTGGGATTGGCCCTGAATGATCTTTCGGCAGAGACAGGTAGCCTTCGATAGTCTCGCCATCACGGGTTTGGTAGGTAACCAATTTATGTTCGGTCAGCAGCTCTGGTTTTAATTCGGGATATTTACTGAATAGTACAGACAAGGAGTGTTCCTTGCGGTTACCGATATAGTAGACCCCTGGCGTGTAATCATTTTCTGAGTAGACGATATAGATATTCTCGTCGTGGCTAAAGTCGACGAGATAGTTATCCATATCAGGCAAGGCATTATCGATACCTTGCTGTAATACTTTATATTCCTGATCCCAATAAATACGGCGTGAAGGGGCGTTGATATGGCTTATACCCACGACTTCGCGGGTTTTGGGGGAATAGATTAGGTGACCGCTGACATCGTTTTCAGGGTCGTGATACACCACTTCTTTTTTCTGGGTACGTAGATCTATTTTGAACAGTGTTTTCATATCATCCTGATAGGCACTGTAATAAAGAATATTCGGGTCTTTATCAAATCCCTGGGCGTAAATAGCAGGATCTTCGAGCGCATTATATTCAAATAGAGTCATCCATTGGTCATCATCTGGTTGGCGTACCAGAATTTTTGCTCCGCCACGTTTATAGCTGAGAGTATGGCCTAGGCGTAAACGGCCTTGCTGGTCTGTTTGCCAGTCTCGAATTAAACGTTTACCTTTTTCCAAACGTTCAAGCTTTTTGCTATAGATATTCAGTTTATAAACTGATGGCATATTGGGCTTATCTTTATCCAATGAAATCAACACATGCTCTGGGTCATCCGGCAGCAGATCAATCACATTGTCTTGGAACTGAGAAAAGTGATTATTTCTAAAACCGCCAACTCTGGGTTTAACCAGTAAACGGGGTTCTTTGTTGTTTCCTCGAGTATCAATTGCGAACAACCGAGTTTCAGTCGTGTCGGCATTATAGCGACGGTCAGGGTAACGAACGCTGACTAACAACGTTTTATCATTTGCCCACTTGAACCAATTGAATTTAATTTTTTCGTTGTCAGATTTAATCAGGTAGCTCAGCTTGCCTGTCGCGAGGTCCATATGACTTAATACGGAGATCTCATTTTCCTGATGGTTCAGGATAAAGGCGATTTGCTCTCCCTTGGCGTCAAGCTTGGGTGATTGAAATTGCGGTAGGCGGCTAAAGTATTCTGCGGGAAGCTCTTTGGCTAGTAGTTGGCTGCTGAACAGCGCCAGCGCAGAGAGTACTATCTTGATAAATACCCCTATGCTGCATATCAGTCCTTTCATTGGTGCATTCCTAGTGTACAAAATGAGAATTATTATTGTTTTACGCTAGTAAGGCACGCAAATTTACAATCTAAGCACTCACAAAAAAACTTCACTTTAGCAGATGGCTTCATGCTTCAGTCGTTGACCGAAGAAAATATCGAAACCGCACAACACTTTTGTGTAAGCGTGCCATGAAACCTTTATTCTCTCATCTCTTCATGAACGTTCTCTTGTCCTTGTTGCCAGTAGGCGGCAATGCGTGAGGCTGATTTGTGATGTTGTTTTTCTTTGATCAGGATCTGTTTCAGTGTCGCCATCATCTGACGTTCACCCGCAGCCCAGATAAAACCTTCACCTTTAGGTAGTTCAAAGGTTTGAACAGCTTCGGTCAGGTCTTCAGATTCAGTAAAATAACTAATCTGTGCTGAGGTGCGGGTGGATGTGTTAGTAGAGGTGTGATTGATAGCCTCCAGGCTGCAGCCATCTGGCTGTAATAGCATTACCTTCACTTGCTTATGCCCATCCAGTTCTTCCAGTCTTCGGCGGATGGCGGGTAGGGCGGTCAGGTCTCCAATCAGCAGATGCCAGTGGTACTCTTTGGCGATAATCAATGATCCTCTGGGGCCTACCAGTGTAACGCTCTGGCCTGGTTGAGCCTGCCTGGCCCATTGGGTCGCTTTGCCGTTCTCATGCAGGGCGAACTCTATTGTGACTTGCTGCTTGGCATTATCAAAGCTTCTGGGAGTATAGTCTCGGCGGGTGGATTGTCCCTGTTCATCATCAAAAAGAAACTTAAGATGATCGTCAAAACCTTTGGATTGAAAGTCTGCCAGATCACTACCGGTAAAAGTCACACGAATAAAACAGTCGTCGGGTTGTTCAACGTGACTGACCTGAGCGTTGCGGAACTTTAGCTCATACATCTCCCGATAGGGGTTAGTTATAGGACTCTTGTTGACTGTTACTGATGGCTTGTCAGTTGGCGCAGGTGTGTTCGAGCGGATGGTTTGAGTACTCATGACTGGAACGCCTCCATACCCAGATGTTCTCTTAGGCTGGAGCCGGAATACTCCTGACGGAATAAACCTGACTCCGCTAACGCGGGCACCAGACGATCGCAAAACAGCTCAAGGCAGGAGATATGGCCGCCTGGTAGAGCGATAAAACCGTCGATAGCGCCTGCCGCAAACCAATCCTGAATCTCTTTTACGGCGTCTTCAACGGTGCCAACAATTAACCAGTGTGCAGAACCTGAAGCTTCGTAAGCGGTAGTTTCTCCCCACCTGTTCAGAAACACTCCCCACCAGTAACGTC
>CAYFGP010000243.1:0-5768 GCA_964342385.1 uncultured Oleiphilus sp.
CCTAAGTCACTTTCAATGCTCAAAAATCATACGGTGCACCGAAAAAATTTAGACCGCTCAAAGCTAGAGTTCATGGGCATTAGCGGAAAGTCTAACCGCATTAGTAATAGGCCGTAATAAATTGTTTCTAAAGAAAAATTAAACCGGACCGAAATACTTAGTACAGATGATTTAAACACAACCTATCCAGAGATAACCATCTGCGCTGAAAAACAGAGACTATCTCTGAATAAGGAGTATCGTTATGGGAACATCACATCTGCCAGCACAACACACTGGATGGCTCACGCAAGTTCGTCAGGCTATTCCTGTGATCTTATATCAAGGTAATCGTTACAATGTTGAACAGATTGCTTATGAGACAGATGATTTTGTAGTCTATGAATTGCAAGACACCATTACTTTAAATGGCAAAGCAGAGACCTTTCTGGCTATCGACCAGCAAGCTAAGCTATTTACCATTGATGTACTGGCAGGCCCTAGAGGTTTACTGGCTAAAGAACATGGTACAGCATGGATGGAGTGGTCCTGATAGACACCAGACTGTTAAAGTGATCAAGCACCAGCCACCATATGTGTTAATGTCGCAAACAACTGCTGAAAACTCCCTTCCTGATACTGCTGCCAGAACAGCTTGGCAGATACCGCGAGAGTGACTACAACCACCAAGGGTCGAACCAGACGCGTGCCTTTGCTCATCACCAGACGGGCTCCTAACTGACCACCGGCTAATTGTCCCGCTGCCATTATAAAACCCGCTAACCAGATAATATTGCCACCAATGGCAAAGAAGATCAGTGCCGCAATATTAGAAGTAAAGTTCAGTACCTTGGTATTCGCCGTCGCTTTTTTCAGGTTATAACCGGCCATCGCCACAAAAGCTAAAGCGAAGAAAGTCCCCGTACCGGGCCCAAAAAAACCATCATAAAAACCAATAGCCGCGGCAAAGGTAAAAGCAAATACACCTTCACTGATTCGGCGCTCACTATCCTCATCGCTGATCGAGCGGGAAAACATAAAATAGAGCGCCACGATGACTAACAGGATAGGCATCACAGTAGCCAACAGCGACGTATCCAGCATTTGCACCAGCACAGTACCGGCCACCGCACCAACAAAAGTACAAACGATCAGTAGCTTCATCTCCGCCAGTTTGACCATCTTACGACGGACAAAATACAAGGATGCTGCAAAAGAACCGAAACTACCCTGCAGTTTATTGGTCGCCAGAGCTTCTACCGGACTCATCCCCGTGGCCATCAATACCGGTAGCGTGATCATGCCACCGCCACCCGCAATGGCATCCACCATACCGGCTCCTAAACCGGTTAATACCAATAGCAGGATTAATAACAGATCCAGTTCCATCACTCTTGCCTTCTAGTCAAAGAAAAATCAGACCGACTGAGTAACTCAGCCTTCAATTCCCGGCACTTTATCAGCACTTCTCTGAACTGAATAGCGAAACACTTGCATTCAATCTATTCCTAAAAGGAATTATTTAGAACCAATAAAACGTGATCGAATCACCTCACTCAAAGGGCTATAACTCAGGTTATAACCATAACTCTGGTTATCTTGGACCCAGCCTATATAAAACCCTTTATTTTCAATTATTTACAGAGTTTATCTTTTCCTGTTTTCTTACTCAGTATAACTCTGGTTATACCGGATTTTTTGTACCCCAATAACAGGCATAGATTATATTTCCCATAAATATCAGTAGGTTATGCGCCTTGAAGCACTTACTGGAAAACTGGCACCCGCCTTGCTCTATCACTATTACCGGATTTTTTAAATCAGGGGTAAACCCCACGCACTTCGTGCTTGAGGAAAAGCTTACGCACAGAGTGCTTGGGGGAAACTTACGCACAGAGTGCTTGGGTTTTAGCTGTTGGCGACGACTCCCATCCGTTGCACACACACCTCCCAACAACAATGAAAATAAGCAACTTGAGGTCAATGTATGACTAGCGCAACTGCTGCAACCACCCAAGGCGGTGGCTCCAAGGGCAAAATGGCCCTATGGAAAAAAATTCTGATCGGTATGATTGCCGGTATTCTGGTTGGTGCCGTAATGGGCCCCAGTGCAGAAATGCTGAAACCGATTGGCACCCTGTTTATTAATGCCATTAAGATGCTGATTGTGCCTCTGGTCTTCTGTTCTCTGGTGGTCGGCGTGACCTCCATGCAGGACACCACTAAGATGGGCCGAATCGGTATTAAGTCCATTATCATCTATCTGGCGACCACCGCAGTGGCAATCACTATCGGTCTAGGCCTGGGAATCTTGTTAGAACCCGGTGCGGGTCTGAATATGCAAGCCGATGCCAGTGCTGCAGTCGCCGCTAAAGAAGCCCCATCTCTGGTGACCACTATTCTGGGTCTGATCCCTAAAAACCCAATTGAAGCCTTAGCAGGCGGTAAGATCCTGCAGATTATTGTCTTTGCTCTGGGTCTGGGTATTGCGCTGAACCTGATCGGTGAAAAAGGCGAGCCAGCGGTTAAGGTCTTCAACAGCCTGGCAGAAGCCATGTACAAGCTGACCGAACTGGTCATGAAGTTTGCACCTTACGGCATCTTCGCTCTGATGGCGTGGGTTGCCGGTAAGTATGGTCTGGAAGTACTGCTGCCACTGATTAAAGTGATTGGTGCGGTATTTGTTGGTTGTATCATTCACGTACTGGTTGTCTACTCCGGTGCGATCTCTGTTATCGCAGGCTTGAAGCCGGTTCAATATCTGAAAGGTATTGTTAATGCTCAGATGATGGCATTCACCTCAACCAGCTCCTCAGGCACACTGCCTGTCAGTATCCGTTGTGCTCGTGAGAACCTGGGTGTATCTAAGGGCACTGCCAGCTTTGTACTGCCACTGGGTGCCACTATCAATATGGATGGTACCGCTCTGTATCAGGGTGTATGTGCACTGTTTATCGCTCAGGCGTTTGGTATTGATCTGAGCATGGCCGATTATATGACTATTATCGCTACCGCGACTCTGGCTTCTATCGGTACAGCAGGTGTACCAGGTGCCGGTCTGATTATGCTGTCTCTGGTACTGACCACTGTTGGTCTGCCAATGGAAGGTCTGGCGATCATCGCCGGTATCGATCGTATTCTGGATATGGCACGTACCTGTGTTAACGTATCCGGTGACCTGATGGTATCTGTACTGATTGGTAAGTCTGAAGGCGAATTGGACGAAGCAGTTTATAACGCTCAAGAGCCAGTAACAGAAACTGCAAAGGCTTAATCGACTGACGCCTTTAAACTAACGTCTTTAAAAGGGAACCCTTTATCTTCAAATCAGCGGTATCCCATCGTGGCTAGTGCCTAATAAGCTAGCCGCAAAAAAGAAGAGGGCTATCACGGCAGCCCTCTTCTTCAATTTTGGTGTTTCTAATCTGTCGTGATCTCTTGTGTTTTATCCGCACAGTTCACTCACTTCATAGACCCACCTATCTACATTCGCTTAACACTTAGAACTCCAAGCGAGCGGTTACGTACAGAGTACGCGGGTCACCCACTTTGATACGGGAGTCGTGGTTATCACTGCTATCCCGATAATAAACCTTATCCGTCAGGTTTTTGATGCCTCCTTGCAGCAGTAAGGTTTTCCCCTGCCCCAACGGTGTTCTATACCAAGCCGAGAGCCCATAAATGGTATACCTAGGCAGACGAATGGTATTGGCATTGTTGCTATAACGCTCGCCGACATACTCTGCTCCTAAACCAATACCCAGCCCACGCCAATCTCCTTCATGGAACTCATAAGCAGCCCAGGCACGGGCCTGATTTTTTGGCTCACCATAGGGCCGGTTGCCTTCATGGTTCAGAGTCTCACTGTTGTCATCCATAATTTCAGCATCCATATAGGAATAAGAGCTTTGTACTCTTAACCCAGGCAGTGGGCGCAATGCGATTCTGAGATCAACACCATAAGTGCGCTCCTCACCATTTAAACGCTCTTCGTCGCCCTCAAAGACCAGTACATTTTTTCGGGTTGAGCGATAAACCGAAAAGTTGGTGTTCAACTTGTTCTCCATAAAACTGGACTCCAAGCCTACTTCAATGCGTTGGTTTTCCTCTGGATCTAAATTATCAGAGATAGAAAGATCACCACCCAGATCATCGGGATAATTGGGCATAAAGGACTCTGAATAAGCCCCATAAACGGATAGCTCGTCTGATACCTGATATGAGGAAGTGATATCACTGCTCAGGTGCTCACCGGATCGCTTGCTCTCAACCGGCTCTAATTCATCCTCTTCATCGGCAGAATCCGCACTCACCACCCGGTATGAAGAGATACGGTTTCTTTCTCGTAGATAACTCAAGCCAATAGAGAGTTCTAAGTGGTCTGTCAGAAGGGTTTGATTCTCGATGGACAAACCAAATTCTTCTGAGACTTCACCTGTGTCACCGATAATAGCCTGCTCTTCCAGTTCCCCTTCATCAGTTAAGCCAGACTCATCTGAATCGGAAAGCTCATCAGGTAATACCCCTGGTTGATTCTCACCCTGAGGTTCAATAAAGATATCGTCCTCAGCTGCCGTATCACGCTCCCGGATAGTGCGACGGAAATAGCTGCCTTCAACATAGAGAAAGTGATCTAAACCGGCTAACGAGTAATCACCCGAGATGCTGTTTGACAGAAAGAACTCCCTTTCCGTGATATTAAAGCCTCCATCTTCACCCAAAGCCCCTTCACCCAACTCATCTGAATTCAGCCCTTCTAGCTCTCCCCCTTCGTCACTTAACGCTAAAGAGTCATCTGCTGATAGGGCATTTATCCGTGGCGGAGGCCTTCCGATATCAAACACAAAGGGTGGCTGGAATTCGATAAAGTCTTTCTCGTCATAACTCATCATCAGATGATTGGCCCAATTGCTGTCCAATTCTCGATTCCAATCAAACTGCAGATGACTTTCTGTACCGTCACGGGTATCAGGCCCGATACCTAAAGGCTGTCCAACCGGTGGTCCAACAGGCTGTCCTGGCATTACCGGTGTATCTGTCTGAGCCTGGCCCGGTCTTTGGCCAGCGCCATTAGCTCGGTTACCAGGCCTGCCAGTTTGAGACGAAGGTTCCAGATCGAGATAACGATACGCGAGAGTAAAGGCATTCTGTTCATCTGGGATATAACGAATAGAAGGCTCCAGGCTAAAACTCTTACCTTCAAAGCCTCCCGCATTGCCACCTCCTGTATTTATCCCTCCAACATCTCCCATCATAGCGTCCTTACCAACAGAATCAGACTCTTCACCACTGATCATCATCCGGTATTGCCAATCATCAGCCAGAGCCCCGGCACCGCCCAAGGTCAACTTTCGCTTACCATGTTCATCCAACCCAAGCTGAATGACATAGGCATCATCTGCCAGTGGATCAACACGATCCAGAGGGTATATAGGAGCTTGTAAATTAAATGGAGAAGCAGAAGGCCCATCAAAACCACCTGCATTTATCATATTGTGCTGATGGCCACCTGAATGACCAGGGCCTGAGCCTGGACCTGCACGCCCACCCTGTCGCCTACGTTGCTGTGGACCTATCTCTGGAAGTTCTTCCCAATCAGCTTCATCATCACTCTCTATATCAAAATCGGTATCAAAACCGGCTTCGTCATCGAAATCAGCTTTGTTCAAGCCGGACTCTTCATAGTCATCAAAACCCATTTCAATATCGTCACTGACGATTATCTCAGACTGATTCACTGCTGTCCGGTTTAAAAAAACGGAAGGGGCTGGAGAGCTTAACCTCTGGGT
>CAYFGP010000244.1:0-5589 GCA_964342385.1 uncultured Oleiphilus sp.
GTTTAGACTGGATATGCGCAGTTCATTGAAATCAGAACTACGCACTGTCTAGTTACCTATCTCTCCGGTTATTCCGAACAGATTCAACAACAAGCCCGTCAGCTACTGAGCAGCAACAAATTGGATCGCTATCTGCTGAAACGTTATCCCTGTGCTCATAATGTTAGAACCGATGCTCAGTTGTACGACTATACACAGCAATTGAAACAGCGCTATATGAAAAAGGCATCACCTTTGCGTAAGGTCTACTTTGATGCCAAAGTGAGTGTGGAGCATCATGCCTTAGGCTTAAATGCTCATATCACCAGAGCCCATGGCGGCAAGCTAAAAGCCAATCATGAGATACGTATTGATCCCTGCTTTAAAAATAGTCCGGAAGAATTTCTACGTATGATTGTTGCTCATGAGTTGGCTCATTTAAAGGAGCGTCAACATAATAAGGCGTTTTACCAGCTTTGTTGTCATATCGAGCCGGACTACTTCCAGCTGGAGCTGGATCTCCGCTTACTGTTGACCTGGCAGGAGCACAGCCAAAAGAGTTTGTATTAAATCTGCATTGTTGAACTAAGTCCAAGACCCTCAAAGGTGTCGCTTTTGCCATACGCACTCACACAAGTTTCTCTTTAGCTGGTGGCTTCATTCTTCAGTCATTGGCTGAAAAATATCGAAACACTGTTGTGTATGTGTGTACAAATCATTGGAAAAATAGTCTTTTCTCTCTAAAAGCTAGGGATTTCCCTAGTTTTACCTGTATCAGATCTCATTAAAATAATAGTTACAAACCCTTACAGATTGTGGTGAAGAGCAGATCGATGACGAGGATAGGATATCCAGATCGCCGGTGATGAGTTAACCCTTAAGGAGTGTTGAAACAGGAGTGACCAACACAGACATTTGCCAGGACAGATTCTTGCTATGCGCATATTACTCTCTGCTCTTATGGGATTGTTGGCACTCAGCAGCCTGATGTCAGCCAAGGCCTTTAGTGCAGATGATCTTCAACCTATTCAGCTTCAGTTACGCTGGTTTCACCAATTCCAGTTTGCGGGTTATTACATGGCTAAGGAAAAAGGCTATTACCAGCAAGAGGGGTTGGATGTCACGATTAAAGCCGGTGGCTATGGTATTACACCCGTAGTCGAAGTGCTTAATGGTACAGCGCACTACGGGGTGGGGAATATGGAAGTGCTTGCGTTGCATCAGCAAGGTGAGCCACTGGTCGCCCTATCTGCCATTTTTCAACACTCTCCCTCAATTTTACTTGTGCGAAAAAATAGCAGTATCTACTCAGCGGGTGATCTCAAAGGCAAGAAAGTAATGCTGTTTCCTGGTCACGATGACCCGGAAATCCTGGCGATGCTCTACCAACAGGGTTTGGGCCCCAATGATTTCCAGCGTTTAGACACCTCAAAAGATATTAATGATCTGATCAGTGGTCAAACCGATGCTTTTAATGCTTACCTGACTAATGAACCCTTCTTTTTGGAAGAGAAAGGGGTCGGAGCCCGTATTATTAATCCCAGGGATTACGGCATTGATTTCTACAGTGATCTTCTGTTTACCACTCAGCAGGAATTGGGTAATCATCCCGAACGCGTGCAGGCTTTTCGAGCTGCCAGCTTAAAGGGGTGGGAGTATGCATTGGATCACCCTGAAGAGGTGATTCAGCTGTTGGTTGAAAAGTATCAGGTGAGAAAAACCTCTGACCACATGCGCTATGAGAGCCATATGGTGCGTGAAATGATATTGCCGCGTATGGTTGAGCTGGGTTATATGAGCGAGAAGCGTTGGCATAATATTGCCGAGCAGTTAGCTCAGTTGGGGCTGATTCCCAGCGATTTCTCTTTGGAAGGGTTTCTATACCAACAAAAGCCTGGTTTTGATTGGCAGCGTTGGGGCCATTGGGTCATGGGCGTTTTACTGATCACCTCAGCCTTTTTGCTTCTCAGTGTGCAGTTAATGCATACCAACAGGCGTTTAAGTCGAGAGATCAAACAGAGAAAAAAAGCAGAGCAACAAGCCCGGCACCTGGCTTTACATGATGAGTTAACAGGGTTACCAAATCGGAAGCTTTTGATGGATCGTCTGGAGATGGCTTGCCATAGAGCTAAGAGAGGAGAAGGTCAGCCCGCCGTACTCTTTATTGATCTGGATGGTTTTAAAAAAGTGAATGACAGCTGTGGGCACAGTGCGGGTGATGAGCTGTTATGCGAAGTGGCTAAGGCATTGAATGATCAGCTAAGAGCTAGCGACACTCTGGCTCGATTGGGAGGGGACGAGTTTGTCGTCCTGCTCGATAGCCAGATGACTCAGGAGCAGGTTCATGCGGTCGCAAATAAGTTGATGGAGACGCTATCTCAGCTTTCATGTTGCCAATTATCTGATATGGAAGTTTCTGCCAGTATTGGTATTACCCGGGTACAAGAAGATGATGATGCGGGGAGCGTGATAAATCGCTCTGATCAGGCGATGTATCATGTGAAGAGAAATGGCAAGAAAGGTATTGCTGACTACCAGGAGTTGGTCACAGAGTAGCTTTCCTCAGGCATTGAAAAACGTGTTGAAAACAGAGCGTTCAGGCTTGAACTTGAGTCGAAAATGGTAGGACTTGATACAGAGTTATAGCAGGTTAAAACAGTTCGATACTGCTTTCTGTCATATGAGAACTGCACACTTGATTTCGACCATTCTCTTTTGCTCGATAGAGTGACTGGTCCGCAATACGGAAGATCTCATCTGGCTCAGGTGCTGAAAACTGATCAGGCTGGAAGGTATAAAAGCCAACAGATGTAGTGACAATGCCGTACTCGGCATTATTGATATGCTCAACAGCCAGATTTTCGATTTCGCCACGAATACGTTCTGCCATCGCTTCGGCCTCAGCCTCATTCTGCTGAGCAATGATTGCAAACTCTTCACCGCCTAAGCGGAAGCAGGCTGCAGCTTCATCATCGGCACAATATTGCAGCACTGCTGCCGTTTCTTTCAGTACATCGTCCCCTTTCTGATGACCATAGGTGTCGTTGTACTTCTTGAAATTATCAATATCAAAAATGATCAGGCTGAGCGCTTGTTCGTTTTGCTGGCTTATGTGTAAGTGCTGTTCAAAGTAGTGATTAAAATGGCGGCGATTATACAGGCCGGTCAGGGCATCTCTGATAGAGAGTTCAACGACCATTTTATGATCAGTGATATCCTGATGTACTGCGATATAGCCTACCTTGCGGCCGTGCATATCGTAATTGGCTGTGATCGAGGCATAGACCCAATAGCTGGTGCCATCTTTTCTCTGGTTACACATCTCGCCTTGCCAATCCCGGCCTTCAGAGATTGATTGCCATAGATCCTGATAGGTTTCATCGGGAGTGTTGGCATGGCGTACCATTGCATGGCTATGGCCAACAAGCTCTTCTTTACTAAAGCCCGAGATCTGGCAGAAGGCATCACTGACATCCAAAATATTACCATCCAGGTCCGTTTTAGAGGTGATGACATACTGATTGATAATCTTCAGGTAGGATTGAGCAATATGGTTTGCTTCTTTCTTATTTCTGGTCAAACGTTTGAAACGACGATGGCCAAACACCAGCATCATTATCATCAAGATAACCATCAGAAAGAAAAACACAGGGCTATTAAAGGTAGGGGATTGAGCAGGCACCGCCAGCACGGTCTCTGAGATCATCAGACACCATGATGCAAATAAAGCTCTCGCTTCTATTTTGCCTCTGGGTTTGGCCATAAACTGAATAAAACCTCTAATATTTAAGCAGATACTTAACCTTCATTATGGCATGTCCAATGACGCGACCCCAAGGTCCCAGATCAATATTGTCGCATTTTTTGTACTGCAATAAGTCTCCTGTCACGGTGGAATTCCAGAGTATAAAAGGAGGACGTCCCCTGTGAACTACTTTCTGTGGCATCGATTAGCTGATAAAATACTTGGTAAAACTACTGTATAAAAATACATTTCAAATATTCGGTCAGCCTATTTGTGACCTACTTCAGATAAATGTCCACTGCAGAATACAGGCATATCTGAAAGGAGACATTGGTCACAACCCTTGCATGTCAGACAGGTAAAATGCACACATGTTTGCTGAGTGTTAAACCTGAATGATGCGAGATCAGAATATTAAAGGAGAGGAGCTATGTTGTTACGTTTACCCCATCGCTGCAAGAATCCATCTTGCCGCAAGCTGACTTTAAATAAAAATCGCTTTTGTCCAAAATGCGCGTTACCACTTCAGCCTGCCAGTGATAAAAAATGGCTAACAGCTGCTTAAGTGAGCTGTTAGCTATTTAGAGTGCCTTATTTACCCTACAGATCTGTCCTGACTTTCCCTGACCCTTCCTGACAATTTCCTCACTGAGCTTTTGTATTCCTTACTGCATAATCAATATGGTTGGCTGAGCTATCATCGGTGGTATGTCGTTCTGTCTGACCTTATTGCTTTACTCTGGACTAGCCTGATAAAGGACAGAGTAGTGTTCAGAGACTGTAGATCTATATCTAGAGGTTGTTATGGCTCGTAAATCGCTTTTTCGTTGTTTATCTGTCCCATTCTTGGCTACTGGCATGATTACTGGTGTGGTATCGCCGTCAGTGATTGCTTCCGATGATACTTTTTTCGTGCAGAGAGGTATTACAGGTAAGGCAGAAGGCAACGACATTTATGTCCTTTCATCTAATCTGATCGATACCAATGCCCAAATTACCATTTCAGATACCCAGGGAAGTAACAGTCTGCAGCTGATTGGTGGCTTAAGCATCACCAGTTCTATCGTAGCGTCTGATACTGTCCAGTTAACACTCAGTAATGGTGCGGTAGTCACTGTTTTAGGTGCTGGTTCGATGAGTTATACATTGGGTGGTGATCCACTGAGTGGTATAGGGGGTTCCGACAAGAACTACCAAAGTTTTGTTTCAGACGCATTAGGAACCAGTGTGCCGACTACAGGGACCGCTAGCGGTGGATCTTCTTTGATTAATACTAATGGTACAGCAGAGGTTACTCCTGCTACAGATACCGATGGCGGAGAAGACGGTAGTAGCACTGAGGTTGACTTTACTGTGGTGAGCCATAGTGATTCCGGTTTTGAATCTATGAACCGTAAAATTGAAGTGTTTGGGATCCCTATCTATGCAGCCTCTGGTGTTGAAGGCGCCCGCTTAGTGCATGCTGCTAATATTATGGCTCAGTACCTGGACAACGATGAAAACGGGATCGTTGATAATCAGCAGGTTCTAGACAAAATGCTGGCAGCGAAAGCTTTTCTCTTTATGTGGAAAACGGAGAGTGACCTTGAAAACTTTAATCCTCCAGATGGGATGGAGGGCCAGGATTTAGGTAATGATGAAACCATTCCTGAGTGGCACACCAATGGTAAGCAGGGGCAATTTGATGCATCGCTTGAAGAGGTTTGGCACCTGATCACCCACACCGGTTATTCTACGTTGTATCCCGATATATTTGGCGAAAGCGTCGGCAGTTCATTAGCAAATGCGATGGATGTGGCCCGTGGTGGTCAATGTCAGGTCCCGGATGATTGATCACTCTTTTTACAAATAAATCAGGGTTAGTC
>CAYFGP010000245.1:0-5508 GCA_964342385.1 uncultured Oleiphilus sp.
GGCAGGTGATTTTACCTGCGCCTGTGTGTCCGGGAAACTATAGCCACATCATACCCAACAAGAAATCAAAGTTACGCGTTGATGGCGACACTTTTGAGTTAAGCAAATCGATCTTGATTTCACTAACGCCCTCACTATTGGCAAAATCATAGAGACGAGCCAATTCCCAGTAGCCGTCGTAGTCATTGTTGCGACTTACGAAGCTACTACTCAATCCTGAAGCGATATTCTTTAACTCTCTACGCCGTGCCATAGCATTTAACGCCCGCCTAAAAGGCGAGCAATTTGTTGCAAGTCCAGTGCACGAAGTGCGCGATGTTTGAGGCGTTTGTTATGCATTTTCTCGATAGCTCCGATATTGTTCCAGAAAGCCAGCAGCGTAACCTTTAATAGGTTTTAAATCAGCCTCGGTATACAAATCAATAAACTTCGTTAACTTTAATAAATATTCTGTAGCCAACTCATGATAGCGTTCAAACCCTTCGGGTACAGGATACGTCTGGGCGTGTTCACTTGCCCTAGCAATAAAAATAGGTATTACATGATAGTTCTTGCTAACCAGTAGTCCTATAGTATTGTTGATGTAGCAAAGATAAGGATAATTTGAGTGATTGCGACGATAGCTTTGCTCAGGAACTAACCCTTCTGAGTTCAGTCTCACTGCTAATTTTTCTAGCTCCTTCTTCGCCGCTTTGGCTCCGTGTAGTGAAGAGGTCATTATCTATCCTTACGCATAACGCCGCCAGCAATGACCGCTGGAACAGAGCGAAGCGGTGTGTAGGCAGTCCTCCTGACTGGCCTTGTTAACTGTTGCCACTAGGTAAAGTCCATTGTGAAAATGATTTCTTGCCACTTGTGGCACTGAAATTTGTATACAGCAGGATTCCCACCCTTTTCGTATCCATCCAAGATGCTTTCCCATGTATGGGGCTTGATCATCTCTTTAGCCAAGAACTGCTCTAGGGTGTCACCGGAAAAGCCACTAACTCTTCTTTGTTGGCATCACCGTGGAACTCACAAGCGTCTCCGCAATGATGTTGCCACTCTTCCTGCTGTCATGAGTTGTAGCCGGGCGTTCTCTCGCAAACTTCTGAAATTATGTCTTGGGAAATCCCTGCTTGTTGAAGTGGATAATCATCAGAGAATATCCCGTCGAACTTACGTGCTGCGAAGCCATCAGCAATGCACCATGGACAGATAAACTCAATCTCTTCTTTAGCGTAGATGGAAGAGGCGTACATATAGCCTCTTGCTTGATTGCAGCACTCACAAATCTCTTTGCTGACTTTGATGGCGCCAGTAGGAATCGGATCTGGGTGGTATTTAAACTTCGGTAATTTCACGAGACTTCCTTGTAAAGTAAACGCCCAAAACAGAGAGCGCTGCCTTTTTTCGTTAAGTCATACCTGCAGGATGGCTTTGTAATTTATTTAAAGCCTGCAAAACCACCTTACGGTTTTTTGCAAGCTTAACCCACTTAGGTAGCCGATTTACCATTGACCACTTTGAATTAGCTGGCGATGGTCTATCAGTTGCCTCAACGTACTCCGCGACATCGGAGGCATGCGCTGGGCTAAACACCCCAAAGCTTTGCCCCTTGATTGATATTTGAAGTGAGAGCGTATACCCAAAGTAAGGCTCAATGCCATTTGCTGGATTGTAATTTATAAAATCACTTTGCCAGTTAGAGCTAGGCCAACTTTCTCTATGTTGGCAGCTATGGCAAACAAGCGACAGATCAAATGGCCGCCAAGGTAAAGCATATTTTGAGCTGGCAGTTATGACCGCATTGCCACCACATTTGGGGCAAACACAATGTACCTCTCTCAAGTAGTCATTGAGAGTAGCATTGTACTTTCCGGGGCTCGATACTTGCTTCATGGTTTCAGGGCTTAATTCCCAAATCAGATGCCACGTAGGCGTCACCTCGATTTGCTTGTTAGCTTACGCTTACACGGAACAGTGAATTTAACGATTCCATGTGTGAGCTATTTTTTTGTGGTGAATCTTGATAATTTTCTAAACGATCAAGTTCAGACTCGATAAAAGCATTTAGCACTGGAACAGCTGGAGCGTACTCTTTTTCCAAGCTTCTCTTTTTACGCTCCAAAAGGTCTGAGATAGCCTGATCTAAAGTTGAACCAGCAGGAATTAATGATCGGAGTTTTGCAAACTCAATCGGTGCTGGCTTTTGATATTTCTCGAGCCACATGATTGAAAGGAGAGGACGAAGAACATAGAAGTACTTTTTGATTGGTACTACTTCTTCTCTGAGATAACCTCTGTAGTTTGTTTTCGCCATGCTCCGATAATGGTAAATTCCTTTCTCTACAGAATATACAGCATCGAGTAGTTGCCTTGCTCCTTTTACAAATGAGCGATCATCGACATAAACTATTGGTGACTGAATCCATTCTACAAAAGCTGGATTAGACTTCGAGAATAGCTGCAGGGCTTTTCTGATATCCCAACCATTAATATCGATCTCATCAACGATCTCATACTCAATAACATCTCGTTTGTATTCCAAGTCAACTGATACATACCAATCTTTGGGGTGAGCATAAATGAATCTAACGTCATAGTCGCTGTTTGGAGATTCAAACCCCCAAGCTCTGCTACCTGATTCGACAGCATAGAGAACTTTTACGTTATGTTCTTTTTCTGCATCCCTAATTCTTTTCAGGATTTCTTTTTTTATGTGTTCTTCGATCATAATTGTAGTGAGATAACGCCCCAATAAGCTACCCAGTGAGCGCCGCTACACTGTGGCGGCCTCGTGCCGACCCAGCGGCGCTTACTGGGTCAGGCTATTGGATTGTTATACGAATGTTGGTTGCTCAGACTGACTGAAGTAACCCCAGACTCGAAAGTAAGATTCTTGTATAGAGTATCTAATGCAATGTTTATGGAAAACCCCAAGAATTTCCTTGGTTCTATCCGCTTCCATATCAGATATTAAGCGGCCTCTATGCTCTTTTACAATTGGATCAAAATCTAGCCATTCTATGGTCCTGTTTTGTTCAAAGAGTTCATCCCACCAAACAGGACTAAAGCCAAAGATTTCATCCGATGTGATGAGCTTATATCGAACGCTGACGCTTAATGAATGAAGAGCTTCGAATTCAGTACAAAGCTCGCGCCACTTAGTTTTATTCATTACCGAAACTAATTGGCAATCATTAATGATACTGAGATGTCTATCGTCCATGTGTGACCGTATAATGCCGCGATGAGGGGCTGCCGAAACAAAGCGAAGCGGCATGTAGGCAGTCCCGCACCATTGCCTTGTTACATGCATCACCGCATGAGTATTTTGGTTGTGATGATTGAAGGTTCATTTTCGTAACCTTTTGCCGCTAAATCAGTAACTTTTTCTCTGATATCCTCAGGAGATAGGAAGGCCCAGCCTCTTGAATTAAACATAGATCGTATTTCTTCGGACTTGGATTGATATACATTACCAGCAGCTAATCCCAAAGTAATTTTTGTTTCTGTTGTTCCCATGCCGAGATCAATCAAATCTTGCTTCATGCGCGAAAAGACAATATTTCGATAGTTGCTACAAGTAAAAAGCTTATAGCGCCCTTCAGGGATTTCGTGACTTTCCTGAAGCGCAGCTAATTTTACCCCAGGAGAATCTAGATACGACTTCGCTTCAAAGGCAATGACTTGGTTTTCCTCTGGCTTGAAGGCCAAAATATCTACTTCTGGCCGAGGAATTGAGTGCTTACCAATATCACGCTTTTCTTGTTTGGTAAGGTTTACTTTGAAGGATTGCCTAATCCAGTAGCCTTCGTGTTCCAGTAATGTTTTTATCAATCCCTCAAAGTAATCCACGAACTCTCCTGTACATGTAATATTTTGATATCAGGCATGCTCATTTTGCCGATTGAAATATACCGACATTTTTTTAGGAAGAGCTTTGATTTGAAAGGAGAAATCCACTTTCTGATATGATCGCATCCCTGCCAAGCACGCATATGCATTATCTCAAATAACCATGCGCCTGCTATTTAGGACACGGTTTCCATATCTCGTTGATTTTTCAGTGTAACTCATATTTATTTAAGGATAAATCGGGCATTGTAAGTAATACCCAAATCGAATTTGACAAAACCGCCAAGCTATCCGATGCTTACCGCACTAGAAATTCAACAGCGGTACTCCGCACCCGTTATCCTTGCGGTTTTTTTGCGCCTGAAATTTGGGTGCAGCATACTCGTGCGCCATATTTATGGCCGGGTTGAGAGGCGTTAATACAATACCCGTAAGGGGAATAGGCCCGGAGCATCTGTTGAAGCTCTAGTTGAGACCCGGCTTACCAACTACTAACTGGTGAGCTGTAAGACTAAAATTCAACAGGAGGTCATTTCTATGGCCATTCAAGCTAAGGTTATACAGTTCCGTGACCAGCCCATTTCCGTCATTCCTCAAGACAATCAGCTCTATGTAGCCATGAAGCCTATTTGTGAAAATATTGGCATTGACTGGAAATCACAGTACAGCAGAATCAAGCGCCACCAGGTTCTAAATTCAGTTATGGTTATGATGATCACAACTGCATCCGACTCTAAACGATATGATCAAATCTGCCTTCCACTTGATTATCTCAACGGCTGGTTATTCGGGATCGATGCCAACCGGGTTAGGCCAGAAATTAGAGATCGGCTGATCCAGTACCAAACTGAATGCTTCAAAGTCCTCTCCGACTACTGGCAAAAAGGTTTCTCTGTTAATCCCCGCTCCCCTATCTCTCCCGATTCATTCCAACAATTATCCAGCCTGATCGAAGACAAAGTTAAATCCCTGCCAAATAAATCTCGCCGTTCGGCTACTTTTCGTATCTGGCGTCAGTTGCATCGTGCGTTTGATGTGAAGTCTGGTCACGATCTAACAGAGGATCAGCTACCAGAGGCTAAAAGTTTTATCACGGCTTATGAGATTCAGGGCGAGTGGATGCCCAAGCAGGAATCTCTATTACGGGATAGCTGCAGCACGATTAACCTGGCTAGACATAAAAGCTGGAATGAATACCGGGCTGATGAGTTATACGGGCCGGATACCTATCTGACGGCTACCAGCAATCTAATCAGGACGCTGATCCAGGCACAAAAATCACAGGAAACCTTGCAGGTACACGATATCAGCGCGGTGATTGAAGAAGTGAATGCCATGCGGCATCTGTTGGAAATATCACAACGATCAGTGAAATCGTCGTCGAAAGTGCCTCATTCTTATCTTTAGTAGCGGGGCTGTTGACAGACATAAGGGGCTGTTCACCCTCAAGCAATGGGGTATAACCATGAGTACTTTCCTCCGGCTGATTCTTTGGCTGGAGGGAGGCAGGTTTACAATCCTGCAATATGTTCCAAGGTTTCTGGATGACGTTGTACAAGTTTTAACAGAGTGATTGCTTGCCCGTTAGGCACACTTCGCCCCTGTTCCCAGTTCTCTAGCCCGGATATTTCATGTGTAGCTCGATTACCATAAGTTTTGAGCTGCTTC
>CAYFGP010000246.1:0-5382 GCA_964342385.1 uncultured Oleiphilus sp.
AAACTACGAGCAGCTGCTTGAAAATGTGTCCGGAAAACTGTTGCCAGATCAGCTTTCTTGTTTGGAAAGTATCTCCAGTGCCTGAATGGGCAAATAATTTACCAAGTGATTTGAAGAGATTTTTAGTCATCTCTCTATCATTCTTTTTATATTTGCTCCATTCAGGGGGCGGGATGAAGTAAAGCAACCGTTTTAGGGTGCTATAGCTCTACCCGTTGGAAGTATTTTATCTGCGGTGGTTCAGATAAAAATGAGGCGAGCTGAGCCAAAACACCGTTATCTTCAATAAACTTAAGATAGGTTTGATGACTTTCTACACTCAACCACTCTTCATCCAATAACATCTCGTTGTTGGTTTCATCGAATAGTACACTGACTCTGAGGTTGCCTTTAAACCCTCTGACATTGGGAAGGTTCGTTTCAAGAAAGAGCTTAAGCTCTTGAAAACTGTTAGCTTTTAGTGGGCAGTTTAATGTGACTTGTACACTCATTGGTTTTCTCCTTGTTGATTTCAATGATGGCTATAATAGGGAAGGCGATAACCTGAAACTGCTCAAGGAATGTCAAAAACAGTGATTTTCAGTCAGATTCCACTTTTTATTTGTTTCGGCGTTTGTCCGTATAGAATTTTAAAAGCCTTAATAAAGTTCGACACATTGTCGTAGCCCACACTAACGGCTACCTCAGTGACACTTTTATTCCCTTCAACCAGAAGATTTTTTGCATGGGCTAATCTTCTTTCCTGTAACCACTTCTTCGGCGAGGTATTGTAAAGCGCCTTAAAATCCCGGTTAAAGCTGGAAAGGCTTCGGCCGGATAAGTGAGCCATATCATTCACTGTTAAATGCAGTACTTCATGTTTGCTTAATAAGCGAATCAGATTCCTTCTTGGTGAAATGCGCTTACTTTGGGTCAGAATGGTGTGAAGGTGATGAGCATCACCTTGCCAGGCAATCAAATGGAGCAATTCCAGCAACTTAATGGTCAGGTACGCTGGGTCTTTGAGCTGTTTCTGTAAGCTATTAAAAAATGTCTGAAAGACTTCCATATCGTGCAAAATATAAAACTCAGGTGTGGCATTCTTTGAGCTGGAGGAAGCTTCAGATCGGACGAGATATTCTTTAATAACGTCATCATCAAAGAAAACTAGCCAGGCTTTTAAGGACTCTGTTTCTTTAACAAAATCGGAATGTAGGTTAAGACCTTGTGGCAGAAATACCCCAGAGCCTGCAGTCAACTCAATCTCTTGGTTTTGGCTGTTTGTGATCACTTCTCGCCCATGTTCCAGATAGATAAAACATGGCGTATTGGTATAAAACTCAATATCGACCAGATCTTGTTGAAGATCTTTATAGAAGATGGCTGAGTTCTGGTGCTGGTGTAACACAGTAATATCTTGCATTGAGAACAAAGCTTGAGGAATTACCAAAATATTCCCTTGGGTATGCTCAGAGATCGTCTTTTTAGTCAGCGCCATATGTCTGCTCCATTCTCTTTCTTTCCTGATGTTTCATTATGCACTGTTATTTCACTTCAAGCTGGTCTAGATTAACGGCTGTAAAAAATCCACATAGAACAAGATAACCTGGATCAGTAACCCTATGAATTACCAGCTAAAATACCGCCCCTTTGCCGAAGCTCTCTATGATGCACTGGCTGAAGACGCCTTTTATCAAACCATGGAAAAATCTATCGCTGATCCGGCAAAGCAACGTGAGCTGATGCTGTGCTATCTGGACTACTCTATGGTGGAAAGTGAACAGTACGGTGAGTTGTTTATCCCTGAAGGGCATCAGTACGGTACCTCTATCTGGTCCAAACCTATCTCTCCTGAGTTGCAAGCTCAGAAGTCAGCCGAGAAAAAAGCCTTCCTGGAAAATGTGATGGGTGAGTCGAGCCTGCAAACCTATAACAGCATTGTCAGTCATATGTCTGAGATGACAGATACTGTAGTTAAAGAGGATTACTGGTATCTGTCGATTGTGGGTGTTTTGCCTGTTCACCAAGGTAAAGGTCTGGGCCCAGGCCTGCTTAAAGAAGTGTTAGAGGAAACGGATCGTTTAGGAGTGGCCACTTACTTGGAAACTTATATCCCTCGTAATAAAAGCTTCTATCGACGCCAGGGCTATCAGGAAGTGGCGACCTTTCTGGAGCCAACCACCAATGCGGAATATGCGGTGATGGTGCGGGAACCTCAGACCATTTAGTCTTAACCTGATCAGTTTGGCTTTTGATATTGAATGAAATGATTGGGCTGCACTGATTACTTGAATCCAAGGAGTAATTAGGAGTCACGACACAATGAATTACGACCAACTGCATCAAATACTAAAAGCACAAGCTGATCCAGCACGGGCAGAGCACTCTGCCCGCTACTTTAAGACAGGCAGGGGTGAGTATGCTGAGGGTGACTTGTTTCTGGGCATTACTGTACCAGAGCTTAGAACCCTAACCGGACAATACGTCAAACACTGGTCCAGTGAGTATAAGCTCAGTGGTATTAAACCCGATGCAACGGACAGTCCTTGTTTGAGTGCGATTAAGTCCTTACTGACTTCTCAATACCATGAAGAGCGTTTGTTAGCGTTGCTTATTCTTGTGAAGTTGTTTGCCAAGAAATCAGAAGACCTGAAGCAGCTGATCTATCACTTCTATCTGGCCCATACACGGTGGGTCAATAACTGGGATCTGGTGGATAGCTCCGCTTATCATATTGCCGGTCCCTATCTGGCAAATAAAGATAGAAGCGTGCTTTATCGTCTGGCTCAGTCTGAATCTTTATGGGAACGGCGTATCGCAGTGATGGCGACTTTCCACTTTATTCGACAGGGTGATTTTTCTGATACTTTACAGCTATGTGAGCAACTGCTTACTGATCCTGAGGATCTGATTCATAAAGCTACAGGCTGGATGTTAAGAGAGATTGGTAAGAGAGATGTCGTACAGGAAAAAGCTTTTCTCGATCGCCATAGCCCGCAGATGCCGAGGACTATGCTGCGTTATGCCATTGAGAAATTTCCCAAGGAGGAACGGCAGTATTATCTGACTCTTGGCTAACGGTTATCTTTTGTTTCTTCACGGTTGTTGAATGTTAAACTATTCCCATGGATCTAAAAACTAACTCTATGGATACTTAACAATGGCAACTTTGTATATCCTTTCTGGCCTCCCTGCATCTGGCAAGACAACTTTGGGGCAACTTCTTGCTCAACACTTGAAAGCAGTATACGTACGTATCGATACGATAGAGCAAGGGCTAAAAGACTTGTGTGATTTTCAGGCCGTAGGGGAAGGTTATAGACTGAGCTATCGTATCTGTAGAGATAACTTAGAGCTTGGCCAGAGTGTTGTGGCAGACTCATGTAATCCGATCCAGCTGACACGGGATGAATGGCAAGCTGTTGCCACTGAGATCGGAGCTCAGTATGTCAATATTGAGATTTATTGTTCCGATAGTAGTGAACACAAACGCAGAGTAGAGAGTCGCACTAGCTCGATTGAAACATTACGTTTGCCCTCTTGGCAGCAGGTTCAAGACCGGGAATATCATTCTTGGAAAACAGAGGTGATAGAGATTGATACTGCAGGAAAGAGCCCAGAAGAATCATTGAAAGAATTATTAGATCAGTTTAATTCGGCTTTGTAGTGATGATATGGGCTTACAATCGCTAGCCACTCGTTGACCGTGAGTTTAGGAAGGAGGCTGTTTCAATCTATTTTCAACCAGCCTCCATATATGATGGACTACAGATACTTAAACCAATCCAGTTCAGGCCCCACAGGAACAATCCCCGTTGGATTCAAGGCCTTTACAGAGTAATAACCGGCCTTGATATGGTCAATTCGCGTATTATTCGCAAAGGCTGGAATCTGCAGCAGTCTTTCCAGATAAGTCGATAGTGCAGGGTAATCGGTGATACGTTTTTGATTGGTTTTAAATAGACCATGGTAGGCCACATCAAACCGCACCAGAGTAACAAACAGGCGAATATCGCTTTCAGTCAGTTGATTGCCTACGGCGTAATCTCGTTCTGAAAAGTGATTCTCCAGCTGATCCAGCGTTGTGAATACTTCCCCATATGCTTCTTCATAGGCCTGCTGAGTTGAGGCAAAGCCTGCCCGGTAAACACCGTTATTGAAAGTGTGATAAATACTGTCGTTAAACTGATCAATCTTAGCCCTCAAGATTTTGGGATATAGGTCTAGCTCTGATTGGTGCAGTGGACGTAAATCCTGATTAAAGATACGCAGGATATCTTCCGATTCATTATTAATGATCTTACCTGCAACCTGATCCCACAGTACCGGCACTGTCGCCCGACCTGTGTATTGATCATCGGTTTGAGTATAGAGCTGGTGAATATACTCAATACCTTCACCATCAGCAGAACTACTGCCTGGGAAACCTGAACCGGCGGGTGCAAAGTGCCAGCCAAAGTCTGTCAGCTGAGGTTCAACGACACTGATCGGGATATATTGCTCCAGGCCAAGCAATGATCGGGCAATCAGAGTACGTGTTGCCCAAGGGCAGATATAACCAACATAGAGTTTAAGACCGAGATCCTTGTTAGGGTTGTCCAGTGCAGCTTGAACCTGCTCAGGAGTAATACGGTTACGGAAGGTACTGCTTTGACGGATAAAACGGCCATCACTGTCTTTTTTCTGTATCGGGTCCCATTTCTTCTGCCACTGACCATTTACCAGCATCTCTCGTCTCCCTAAATGAATAAAAGCTGATATCTATTATGGCTGTAGACTGTGATTTAACAATCCATCGAAAATTAAAAGGATTGTTAACTCACAGTATATAGTTCGTTTTGGGTGACTACCTGTTTTGGTTCACAGTTTTTTAGGGAGATTGCTTGTGGAGGTTAATAGTCGTTCAAATGCTAGCGAATGATTGCTTTAAGCACTCACACAAAAGTTTCTCTTTAGCAGATGGCTTCATTCTTCAGCCACTGGCCGGAAAATATCGAAATACTTTTGTGTAAGTGTGTATAAGGCTGTGTTGGAGCTTTAGGGCCTAGCTCGACATTTCTCTACAGTACTCGACACTTCTCGACCCAGTTAAACAGAGAGGCTTGGTAATCTAATCTCATCGATTTTTACTAAATGGAAGAGTGAATGCCATGGCATCTTTGATGATGAAAAAAACAACCCTAAGCTTAAAGCTAAACAAACAATCACTGATGATAACTTTGTTGGCTGTTAATGCTGCTTTTCTTGCCCCTGCTGTTTCTGCGAATAGTAATTCTGCTTATGCCGATAGTGGCTTTACGGGCAATGTCAGTGGCGTTATGGGGAGTTCCATGTTGGATAAAGACGATTTGTTAACGCCGATGTAAAAATGACCCACTAGCGCCGACTGAAAATTGACCCACC
>CAYFGP010000247.1:0-5311 GCA_964342385.1 uncultured Oleiphilus sp.
AACGTCACCAAAATCATGCTGCTCACTCATAATGGCATCGATCAGAATAACCTTGTTCTCTACGTCCAGATAATCCAATAAGCTACTACCGGGACGATCCAGTTTGATGAGTTGGATTTGCTTGGTCGACTGGATTTGACTGGCTGGCTGGAGCGGACCATAGGTATCAAGCTTGATATCATGGTGTTGTCTGAGTTGCTGTAACTGATCAATGATTTGCCAACCCATTTGATCCCCCGCCATTGGGGAGCCGATCCCTATAATCATCAGCATATTGAGAGTCCTTTACCGTCCATCTTTATATCCCTGCTTCATCCTTAATCCTGCAATCTTGCGCATTCTTATTTCTCTGTCTTTACTCCGATCGGGAAATATCCAGCTTTAAAAAGTGAGTCGCGCAGGAGATACAGGGATCATAGTTTCTGATCACACTTTCAGCTCTAAGCCTCAGTTCATCATCACTATGTTCCAGGCCATATTGATAGAGGCTCTGTTCAAGATCTTGCTCTATTCGTGCCTGATTTTGGCTGGTAGGCGGTACGATAATTGCCTTTTGAATCAGTCCCTGTTCATCCACCTGATAGCTGTGCCAGAGAATCCCTCGTGGTGCTTCGCTGCAACCAAAACCAGTGCCTGCTTTAACGGTAATCTCTTCATAAGGCGTATCGGTCGGCTGATATTTTTCCAGACACTTAATGGCTTTTAGTATGGCTTGGTATAGCTCTAAAGCACGGGCAATCACACTGTGGAACATATTCTGACTGGGGAACTGGGTCTGTAGCTGAGCCATCATCTGCTGAACCTGTGGTAGTAACTGTGTTTGATTCAGATTGATACGGGCTAAGGGGCCAACCAGATAGGGTTTATCATCTAATAAGCAATGTAGAGCGGTGGAGTAATCCTGCTGGTGCTCTTTAAAGTGATCCTGAAAGTGTTCGATACTGAGGTTAAGTGTGGTGTTAGATTCTTTGTCTATCCCGCCTTCTTTCCTTGTCCTTTTCTCTTTCTTTTCCCCGCTTTGGATACTAGTAGTAGCCGTTAGCTGGCGACCCATAATGGGGTAATCAGCGCTGATCTGGTTAGTCTCTTGAGTCGTGGTTGTCGTTGTAGCCTGAGTGGTAGCATGATCTGGGGCTAAGGCAACGCAGGTAAAGCCTTGTTGATCATCGGGCAGAGATATTTGGTCTAGCCAATGGATCAAGGCTTCAATATCGGGCAGGGCTTCTTCTAACTCAGTCTTAAGAGATTGAGCCGCTTCCAGCTCCGGTGCGTGATGAAAACCGCCCACCTTTAAGCCCACAGGATGCACAGATCGGCCGCCACATAAAGCGATCAGCTTATTCCCCAAGCTCTGTAGTTTTAAACCTCGGGTCACTTCCTGTGGATAGTCTTCAGCCATGGCTATAGCACTGTCATAACCAAAGAAATCGGGGATGGCTAACAGATGGATATGCAATGCGTGGCTCTGTATCCATTCACCGCAATACATTATCTGGCGCAGATTTTTTGCCCAGTCTGAAATCTCAACCTGAAAGATATCTTCTAACGCTTGTACTGCACTAATCTGATAAGCAACAGGACAGATACCACAGATACGAGCAACAATATCCGGTACTTCACTATAATGACGACCTTCCAGTAGCTTCTCAAACATCCGTGGTGGTTCATAAATACGCAGTTGTAGCTGGGTAATCTGGCCATTTTCGGCGCTGAACTTTAATGCACCTTCACCTTCAACCCGGGCCAGAGTCGGCACATCAATCTGAATTCTACGGCTCTGACTCATGGACGTAATCCTTTGCTGCGGGCTTGCGGTTGACTCGTTAGCTGGTTATTCCACTTTTCACCTTCCTGTAGGAAAGGCTTACTTTGGCTATTGATCAGTAAGAACTTACGGGCGATCTCTTCTGGTAACAGGCCAAAGCCCTCAAAGCGTTGGCTCAGACTATCAGTATTGGTATTTTCCGCCGGGCCATAACAGCCGTAGCAATCCCGGCCATGATGTGGGCAGATAGCGCCGCAGCTGCCTTGAGTGACTGGGCCTAGACAGGGTTTACTTTCGGTCACCATGACACAGATATTGCCTGCCCGTTTGCACTCCATACACACCTTGTCTTTATTGTTCTCTGGCAGGCTGTGCCATAGCAGATTCCTTAGCGCGTGTAGCAGTTGTTCGGTACTTACCGGGCAACCCCAAAGTTCCAGATCCACCTTAACGTGTTGACTGATCGGTGTGGCAGTATCCAGCGAACTCAGGCTTTCTGGTCGGGCATAGATCTCTGCCAGCCATTGCTGAGCCTCGGCCATATCGCGCAGTGCCTGAATACCACCGCTGGTGGCACAGGCTCCGATGGTGATCAGTAGTTGGCTGCTGTCGCGAATCTGCTGCAGGCGTTGAATATCTTCTGCAGTACAAACACTGCCTTCGATAATGGCGACATCGATATCTCTCTCAATCAGAGGACGATTATCAAGCAGGCCTGCTTCGGCAAAGTGGCGGATATCAAACAAGCGATTAACGGTTAGCAGATCTGCACCTGCATTTAAAAAGGCCAACTGACAGCCATCGCAGGAGGCAAACTTATGTACCGCAACTTTTAGTCGGGTATCGGTATCGTCGTTGGTACTGCTGTTTGTATCTGTCGCAGTATTTGCATTGGTATTTGAGCGTTGGGATAAGATCTGTGCAGGAATCCGTTTAGCCATAATAGATCCTCGTCGTCACTAAAGCCGTATGCCATGTTTTAGAGCTAAAACTATTTATTGGAGCTAAAAGCCTGCCTGACTCAGCAGTTGTTTGATCTCGGGATAGTTAAACACCGGACCTTGTTTGCAAACAAAATGCGCACCGTACTGGCAGTGACCACAATGACCCACCGCACACTTCATATTGCGTTCCATACTGAGCCAGATCTGTTGCTCGGGTACCTGACGTTGTAGCAGTTGTTTTGCTGCGGTTTGCATCATTACTTCCGGGCCACACAACAGAGCGATACAGTTGTCGCTATCAAACTCGGCCTGTCCAATCAGATTGGTGACATAACCCTTGGCCCAGGGCCAGTGTGCGCCGGTTTCATCGGCCGCTAATAGAATTTGGATATCTTCCCTTGCGGCCCATTGCTGATATTGTTGTCGCCAGATCAGATCATTGGAGTGTTTTACCCCCTGCATAATCACCAGACGTTTATAGAGCTGACGACGATTCAGGGCGTAATGGATCACCGAAACCAGTGGCGCGCAGCCCAGGCCACCGGTAATCAACACCAGATCTTTATCTTTTGCATTGTCTAATGGCCAACCTCGACCAAAAGGGCCGCGTACACCAATGTAATCACCGGCTTTTAGCTGGGCCATCGCTTGAGTGATTCGACCGACAGCGCGAATGGTATGGTCAAAATAGTTGGGATGTTCGGGATCAGACACAATCGAGATAGGCACTTCACCGACACCATAGAGATAGAGCATATTAAATTGCCCCGGTGCAAAGCTGTAAGCCTGCTGGAGTTCAGGATCGGAGAAGCTTAGACGCAGGGTAAAGATATCCGGGCTTTCCTGAATACGCTCAACGATTCTGGCATTAAAAGGCTGTTGCTGGAGTTTTGTCATCATAGAGCCCGCTTTAGCCTGCATGGCGTCTTGTACAGTCAATGTACCCTGAGCGTCGCTGGTTGGACTATTTGTCATCGTGTCCTCCTTCTCTATCCCCTATAACTCTATCCCCGCCATTTGGGCCGCTATCCTGACAGATCTGCATCGCTGCTTGAGTGAAATCAATCCCCACCGGACACCAGGTCACGCAACGTCCGCAGCCGACACAACCACTACGGCCATACTGCTCATACCAGTTCACCAGCTTATGGGTTAACCATTGCTGATACCTGAGCTGAGTTTTTCCCCGCACCTGATAACCATGGATATAGCTGTGCCCCTGACTAAAACAGGAATCCCACTGGCGCACATGCTGTACTTGGCTGCCATCCAGTTCAGGGATATCCCGCTGACTGCTACAGAAGCAGGTCGGGCAAACTGAGGTACAGTTTCCGCAGGATAGGCACCGCTCAGCTAACTCTTGCCAATGAGGATGATCCAGGTTTTGCATCAGGACTTGTCTGATCAGTTCCGGCTCAAAAGGGAGATGGAGATGCTGTTGTTGCTGATCATCTTTATCCAACAATGCCTGTCGTACCTGACTCAGGCTTTGATCCGCCTGTTGCTGTTGCTCAGAACTAGCGATCTCTAAAACCTGTCGTTGCGCTAATTGCTGATAAATTTGCTCACCTTCAAGGCTCCCGGCTTGAAGCACAAAACCTTCATTCAGCTCATCCAGTAAAAGATCATAACCTTCAGTAATTGCTGGGCCATCGTCGGTTCTGTGACAAAAACAGTTATCGCCTGCTTTGCTACAGGTCACCGCAATAAAGAGGTTGTTTTTTCTATTCTCTGCGTAGTGATCATCAACAAACTCAGAGTGCAAAAAGTGTTGATCCTGCAGTTTTAGCGCTGCGATATCACAGGCCCTTACGGCAAAAAAAGCCCGTTTTGGTTGATGACTTTGGGTCTGGCAGAACACTAGCTGACCATCCTGCTGTTTCTCTACCTGCCACAATACTTGCTCGGCCTGAAAGAAATAGGGTTTTAGCAGTTGAGCGCTGCAGTTCCAATGGAAATTGCGTCGGCTATCGAGAGGTTGTAGACGGTAGTGTCCGGCATCCTGGTGATCTGTAATGCCGTGAGGCAAGCTTTCAGCTTGGGTAAAGGGTTTAAAGACAAGCGCATTGGACTGAATCTGAGGACCGATGCATTGATAGTCCTCTGCCAGTAGTTGATCCAACAGTGATTGCAGTTGTGATCTGGGCAGAAAGTGTCGCTGATCCTGCATATCTACCATCCCTGTGTTGAAAGGACTGAACTAAGCATAGCAAATGCTTATCTTCATCTCGGCATTTTCGCGACAGTCAATGGACAAAGCAGGTAAGTCTATGGGCTAGATCAAGAAATAGGGTCTATTGGCTTACTGCTCATGAGCAAGCCAATTAGTGTTTAAGCCCTCGAGTGAAACAGTGCTAACTGCGTATTCTGTTGTCGCGTGAGGGCTGACAAGATGATAAACAAGCAAATATGACAATCCCGTAACAGCTTTTTCTGTTTCCAATGAAGACAAGTTTTTCTTATTTAACGGTAGGTTATAAATTAAATACTGTTGCAAATGATAATGGTTGTTATTTATAATTGTTTTTGACCCATTCACTAAAAAATAGGTAACTATTCAGCCCCCTCTCAACTATTCGCTATCTTGACGGATAGTTGAGAT
>CAYFGP010000248.1:0-5289 GCA_964342385.1 uncultured Oleiphilus sp.
TAACCCTATGCGTTCTGATCTGGACGTCAATAACGCCTCAGAATGAACGGTTACGTTTATCCTTCACTTTGTAGCCAAGGAACGTCATCAGTAAGTCATGGTTAACTCGATCAAAGAACTTAGACAGGTCAACATCCACCGCAAAACGGCGTCCCGTTTTGATAATGCTTTGTACCTGTTTAACCGCTTGTTGCCCATTACGATGCGGGCGGAATCCGAAACTATTATTCGAGAAACCTGGATCGAAAATAGGCGTTAGAACTTGGGCTATGGCTTGTTGGATTACGCGATCAGTAACGGTTGGAATTCCCAGCTGGCGTTTACCGCCATCAGGTTTATCGATATCAACACGTCTGACCGGGTAAGGGTAATATTGATCTGTTTCCAGTTCTTGAACCACCCGTTTCCAGTTACCAGATTTAACCCAATCGGGGAATTCATCAATGGTCATTCCATCAATGCCAGCAGCCCCTTTATTGGCTCGAACTTGTTTCCATGCAACCTGAAGATTATCAGGCCGTAGTACCTGTTCGAGTAGATCTGTGCGAAAGGCTGGCTTCATGACAATACGCTGAGTCACGTCTCCACCGGGCGGTGTTCGTGCGTTCAAGTCTGACAAGGCTCCTCCTTTATTCCACTGAGTGTTCAGGCCTTCACCGTGTCCCATCCATTACGATGGGTGTTAGGCTACTATGCCATCTGCTGACTTCTGCTTAATCACCCGTAGAGTTACCTCTATTGGCGCTATCGGTATCCATCTTGTTCGCTCTCCTTTGTCGATGGAGTCAAAGGAGCCAAGGCACTTCTATACCAGAGCCTCACTGGTTACAAACCGATCGCCTGTTAAGCAGATCTCCCCAGATAAGGACATGAACTTTCCCTGCACAACTGCATCATTTACGGTGGCCGTTAAATCACATGGCTTCGTCGTCTTGTGCCAACTCGCCTTCAGCCTACGCCTCATATGATGTTCTTGTTCATCAGCTCGCAGTTTTGCTAGCGGCTTCCTCCAGACCTTCCCTCACGGTTAGGCCCTTGCCATTCGCTAGTAGTTAACATCTAATAACGGTAATAAACCGCTATGGATGGTGACCTTCCTACAGAGGACTTTCACCTCATTAGTTCATGCCCATGCTGGGCGTACACAAGGGATAAAATGATTATAGCTGCAATCGAGAGCAAGTGACTCGAAGGCGATGTATTTAGCAACTAAGCTGAAAAGCGTGCGACCTGCTCGTTAAACTGATGAGCAAGTCCAACCAGATTCTCACCATTTTTTGCTAACTCAGTTGCACCGGAAGCGTTCTGGCTGGCAACGGTTGTGATCTGTTCACTCATCACACGCAGGTCTCCGGTCAGCAGCAACTGCTGTTCACATTTATCAAAAACATTATGGCTTTGCCGTACAATCTCTTCGATAGCCTGATTGGCCTGACGCGCCTTCGCTTCGGTCTCTGCCAACTGAGTATTACTGGTATGGGTATGTTCAACACTCTGTTGCATCGAGGTGACAGATTGACTGGCCTTAACCTGTAAGGACTGCAGCAATTGACCAATATCACTGGTCGCCTCATGAGTTTTCTGTGCCAGTGAACGCACCTCATCTGCCACAACGGCAAAACCACGCCCCTGTTCACCAGCACGGGCCGCTTCAATGGCGGCATTCAACGCCAGAAGATTGGTTTGATCAGCAATTTCCTGAATCGCATTTAAAATATCACCAATACGATCACACTCTTCTGCCAAAGCATTAATATCTTCTACTGAGCTCTGCATAATTTCGCTTAACCGAGCAAACTGAAGCTGACTCTGGGAGAGATCAGTTACAGCTACACCCAGTAAGTCCAACGCCTGCTGTCCAATCTTATTACTGTCGGCCACAGAGACATTGACACCTTCGACATTAGCATTCAATTCGTCCACCGCAGATAAGATTTTTTCGGTCTCCATCTGCTGAGCATGGCTTCCCTGACAGGTCTGTTCCGTTACCGTAGCAAGATTTGTCGCCTGCTCTTTCAGTTGGAGACTGCCGTCACGAATTCCCTGTACCGTATTCTGGAAGTTTTCCATCATGCTATTAAAAGCCAATGCAATCGACCCCACTTCATCCTTGCTGTCCAGCAGCACTCGGTGGGTCAGGTCTCCTTCAGCTGAAACATATCTCATACCCTCTCGCACCGTTTTAATAGAGCGGATCATCTGCTCAGCAATGCGCCAAATGATGATAGAAGCCAGCAAAACCACTGCGAGGGTCAATTCACTAGAGAGAATAATCTGCTCCCAAACATGGGCCTGTACATCATTGACATAAATACCGGTACCGGTAATCCATCCCCAAGGCTCAAAATGAGTGACATAAGATATTTTCGGTGATGGCTCATCCTCTCCAGCACGAGTCCAGTGATATTCCACCATGCCCCGCCCTTCACGGGTAGCAATCTCGGTTTGCTCACGCACGAAGTGGACGCCGTTAAAATCCTTCAACTTGGACAGATCACGACCTTCCAATTCGGGCTTAGCACCATGAGCTAAAAGTACATTTTGCTTTGAGTGCACCCAGAAGTAGCCCTCACCCGAGTCGTAACGTAGCTTGCGAATATAGACCAATGCTCTGGCCTGAGCTTCTTGTTGTGATAGCTCTCCTGTTTGCTCCTGCTGATACAGGGTATTCAGTAAGCTATCAACACTGGCTACCATCTCACGAGTGAAGATCTTTTTTTCATCCAGCAACATGCGATTCAACGTAAACGCAGATTCGACCTGAAGGGTGATAAAGCCAAACAGACAGATCACAAGCAATAGGGAAAACTTTCCACGGACAGGCAGGTTTTTGAGCATAGTTAATTCCATTTATTACTAATATGCGAGGAGGCTGTATTCTATGGCACTGTGAAAAAACCACAATCATAACTTTGATCTAATTTACCTATTTAAATTAGTCAGTTGTTCAAGCTCTGTTACTCAATTCTCTCGGTATATTCAACGCAAAAAGTGTCGCTTAATTCTCGGCTTTTGTAGCTAAAAACACCTGATAAAACGCTGCCTTAAGTACTCAAACCCTTCAACAATTGCACCAGCTGAATACCAATCTCTGTGCTAGCCTGAAACAAAAGGCCAAACCGCAATAAATAGTGAACAGATAAATAGCCAATAAGCCTCTGAATACTCTGAACAGGATCTTGGAGATCGTTATGGACCCATCAGCAGCCGTAATCTTAATTGTGGATGACCACCCTACGATGCGTGGCGTGATAAAAAGTAATCTTACCCAATTAGGAGTCAGCCATATTTTTGAGGCCGATGATGGCCAACAAGCCCTACAGTTATTGCATAAAAACCCCATCAACTGTGTGATATCCGATTGGAATATGCCAGGGATGAACGGCCTGGAGTTACTGTTAAAGATACGGGCTGACAACAAGATCAATAAGCTGTTATTTATGATGGTCACTGCCGAGGCGGATCGGGAAAATATCCAGCAGGCGATCTCTGCCGGTGTTGATGAGTTTCTCGTTAAACCCTTTACGCCCTCAAAGCTCAGTACCAAAGCACAACGTTTACTGCAAAAAAATCAACATAGTCAGAATAGTAGCAATACTCTGGCAGCACTCGCGGGCAGTACTTCCCCAGGAAAAAAGCCTCAGCCCTCCCCGGTAAAGACACTGTACTGGTGGTGGATGATACTCCGACCAATATCGATGTGATTACCGGTTTACTGAAAGATGAATACCGTATTCAAGCGGTGACGTCAGGAGAGAAAGCCCTAAAAATCGTACAGACAAGGCCTCCGGCGTTGATACTCCTGGATATTATGATGCCAGAGATGGATGGCTACGAAGTATGTCGACGTTTAAAAGCAGACCCAACAACGGAAGATATTCCTGTTATCTTTTTGACAGCCAAAATCGAGATAAAAGATATTACTCAGGGTTTTGATCTGGGTGCTGTGGACTATATCTCTAAACCGGTCAACGGCAAGGTACTTAAAGCCAGAGTCAGAACCCAGCTAAAACTAAAAAAAGCCCGGGATGATCTGAGTGAGCAGGTGGATATTCTGACGGAAAATGCTTGTCTGCGTGAAGATATTGAACGTATGACCCGCCATGATCTAAAAAGCCCACTAACGGCGATTATCAACACTTCAGCCATGTTGATGGAAAACCGCTGGTTAGGTGCTGAACAATTACAGGAGATCGATACTATTCAGGTCAACGCTTTTGATATTCTGGCGATGATCGAACGCTCACTGGACTTGTATAAAATGGAAACCGGTCAATACCAGTGAGCTGAATCTCTCTCAAATCTGCCATAGAGCCGTAGAAACAGAGCGCCTTAATGCTAAGAAGAAGTCGGTCAAGATCCTCTACGAAGCCCCGGAAGAGATCCTGTGCCGGGGTGAAGAGCTACTGTGTTTATCCCTATTAGGCAATCTATTAAAAAATGCCGTGGAGGCCTCGCCAGCCGGGGAGCATGTCAAGGTTTCGCTGTTCGAACAAGATGAGCAGGTGTCTACTGATCCATAACCAAGGTGAAATTCCAGCAGAGATCAAAGACTGCTTTTTTGACAAATACAGTACTGCGGGTAAAAGTTCCGGTACGGGACTGGGTACCTATTCCGCTAAATTGATGAGTCAGATTCAAGGTGGAGATATTAGTTTTACCAGTAGTGCTCAGGCAGGAACCGAGTTAAAAGTGGTTTTACCTAGAGCCTAGCTGACCGGGTCAGCCTGGCCCTAGATAGGAAAAAAGTAGGAATAAAAAGATAAGGGCCACAGGGTGAACAAATAGGCAGCTGCCAGCAGCTACTCAATAATCGCCCGGGTCTTGGTCTCTGAAACCTCCAACGCTTGTGTCCTTTCTATGACCCGCTCTTCCAGCTCATCCTGAACCCGACGCATCACCCGAGTCGCTCTATCTCCTAAGGCTAAAGTGAGCTGCAAAGCCGCTATCGTCATTAACAGAGTGATGCCTGTGATCGCCAGCAAGCTCATACGCATGCTGTAATAGCCTCATCAACATCAACCTCTGTCACTATACCCATGCCGAGTATTTCTTCCCATTTCCAGGCACCAAATACCAGAGTGCCACGGTAGTCCCGATAACCGACGATATTGTTGCTACTGGAAGGTACCGACTGAGTACCTGTGGATTGTGCGATCTCTCCTGCAATCTGCATCATATCCTGTGCCATAAGTGTGAGTGGCATCTGACTACGAGACAGAGTAGGTTGATAGCCTGATGTGGCTATAGTTTCCCGGACACACAGGCGCAGGTAAAATCACCTGCCAA
>CAYFGP010000249.1:0-5159 GCA_964342385.1 uncultured Oleiphilus sp.
GGCAGCGAATAGAGGATAACTCTTTTTGGCTATTTGATCATCCGGGACCTGACACATACGCTTTTTCCCGTTTAAACTTTTTACTTTCTATAGTCGCCAGAACCCTTGCTCTTCAACCACCTTCTCCCCTGAAGTCGTTAAGAGCAGTCATAGAATTTAGTTGTCCAGTCCAGCAGGCAAGCCGTCGAAAAACTCGACTTTACCAGTGCTTAGATCGTACTCTGCACCAATAATCACTAAACCATCTTCATCAATCAGGTTTTCCAATAGCGCAGAGCCGTGACGTAACTTATCTACTGATGAGCGTACATTGGCTTTAACCGCTGCATCAGACAGTTCACAGCCACTTAAACCTGCTGAAATCAGGGTTTCAACGGATGGTCGTACACGATCCACAATGGATTGCAGTCCCACAGAGGCTGATGGACCAGGGTTCTCCAGCTGGTCGATAGTGGCATTCACCGCGCCACAATGTGAGTGGCCTAGTACGATTACCAGGCGGGTGCCAAAATGTTCTGCCGCAAATTCGATACTGCCCACCTGTGAAGGCGCAACGATATTACCGGCCACACGGATCACAAACAGATCCCCCAGTCCTTGATCAAATACCGTTTCGGCAGGTACACGGGAATCGGAACAACCTAGAATCACAGCAAAAGGGGTCTGTCCATCAGCAAGTTCGGAACGGCGAGTATGACTTAACAGAGACTCCAGACTACGTAGGTCTGATGTGAAGCGCTGATTACCCTCACGTAAACGTGTCAGAGCTTCTTTCGCAGAGATATTTTTTTTCTTAGTCATATTTTTCTCAGAAATCAGTCAGTTAAATCGGTCGAGTAACTAATTAAATACAATCTATAGAGCTGGGCACAAAAAACAAGCAACAATTGGTGGTTGTAAAAGAAAATAGCCCCTTTTTTGTGCTTTGCCCGGATATAGCCTTGCTTAATGTAGGTGAACTACCAGGCCCATAAGATCTATAAAGTGTATGAGAGAGATAAACGACATTATAGATATGGGCCTATACCTGATAACGGAACCGCTACAGGCTTTGCGTTAAAGTAGCGCTATCGCTCAACAGCACCCAGATACCTAAAATAATAAAGACACTGCTTGCCCCGATGCGAATCCACTTTAACGGTAGTTTATCAACCGCCAGATGGCCAATTGCCACTACAGGTACATTGGCTAGCATCATGCCTAGAGTTGTGCCCATTACGACCCAGAACAGACTGTCAAACTGGGCGCCAAGAATCACGGTCGCTACCTGGGTTTTATCACCAATCTCTGCGATAAAAAACAGCGCCAGCGTCGCGACAAAAGCACCGTACTTACTGAAAGTGCTCTCTTCTTCATCTTCCATTTTATCGGGAATCAGAATCCAGAGACCAACAGCGATAAAAGATAGCGCGACGACCCAAGCCAGCCATTCGCCTTGTAGCCAGTCCGCTGCGACAGCGCCTAACCAGGCGGCAATGCCATGATTGGCTAAGGTTGCGATTAAAATTGCCCAGATAATTGGCCAGGGTTTACGAAAACGGGAAATCAGCAAAAAAGAGAGTAACTGAGTTTTGTCGCCAATCTCCGCCAGTGCAACAGAAAAGGTCGAAAAAAGAAATGCATCCATTTAAAAATCCTATTGGGCCGGCAAAAATCAGAAACCATGACACACTACTCCCCACCGGCCCGGTTTAGAGCAATATGTCACAGGTCTCGTCAGGCCCATCCAGATTTCTGGATGACTAAAGAAGGGCTGTTTGCACCATGGTCATTGAGGACCAACTATGTTGATACAAACCTCGTAAGAGCGACTACTCCCCCGGACGGCGCAGATCATAACAAAGTGTCGCGAGGGAGTCAGCATTATTTGTTATCGAAATAACGATGATAGTCGAAGTTTTTCACCCAGTCGGGCTTAAACACCATCAAGGAGCTGAGAATCATGCCGTTGATCACTGCTTCAGGCCCTAAAATCATAGGGAGAAACAGCAGGTATTCACTAACAATACGATGAAAATCCCAGCTATTTGAACCTAGCCATAAACCAATCATCAGGGTTAAACCGGATGAAAATGCTGCCACACCGCTGGTAAAAAAGCCCCCGATAAAAAACAACGCGAAAAAGTTATCCGGCAATTTTTTATCGGCCAGATGAAACAGTACGTGACTGACTACCACAGGTACGACAGCCGTAGTCAGCGCATTTGCTCCAAACAGATACCATGGTGTTTTACCGGTCCAGCATAATCCTGTCAGGGCCAAGCTGCTGGCGATCATTGCCAATGGCCAGCGGAACATCACTGTTAGAGTGGTCGACATTAAAAAATGAATACACACTAAGGTGGTGAGATCAGCTTTCATCTGCCAGAGCAGGGCCACAAATACCGTAGCCCCCAGATAAACATGCTGAAAGGTTGGCTCCCGGAATAGCTCCTTCCAGTTTGCCAGTCGAAAGGCTAATACAATGGCAACCAGGTAAATTACATTGGCCACCCACACCCAAGGTCCATCAATACTGGATGAAATAAAGTTCATATCACTTACAACTCACTAAAAATGCAGCTGTTTTTTACTCTTATCTGGCCAAGAGCTCAACACCACTTAAGAAGAATATTGAAAAATTGCCCATATGCTATCAAAGCCGCAGTGGGAAAGAATTGAGTCCCGGCAAGCTTTATACGATAAATTGCCGTCACTAGACTAAAGCACAGCGTAATATTTAACAGGCATTAGAATGCTAGACAGGTTGATACAACGTAGGCTCTGTGACTTTTATTAAAGGTAGTGGCGGGAGATCTTAATAGAGGGAATGGTTAAGATTATTTAAGATCACAGGCTGAAAAGAAGGGCAATTCTCAGAAGAATCTTGTGGTGCTGATCAGGGAGAAGCATGATTGCCGAATTGCAGGCAAAAAAAAGCCCCCAATCCTTGGAGGCCTTCTATATTCGATAACAGTCAAGTCCATTGACTCGCATCCATTGCGCTTTTCTACATTTCCCCGAGAGACTTCATCATAGAATAAAGCCTCTTTGCACAATAGACGCGATCTACCTCAATCAATGTAGGATATATCTTACAACAAATACCTTATTGTGGGCTCAAGTCATAAATCGATCCCTATGTTAGGGGGCTATCTTTCTGAATTTCCTATGAAAAAAGGCTATCTCAGCACTGTCTTCCCTATCAAATTGATGGGGTTATCAAGTAACGCCTGACAGCAAGAGATCTCTGAGTTCTAACGATGTTCGGCAAAATCTCGCACTACACGAAGAATTTCGGCCAAGGTGATCATACCGACCAGATGACCAGAATCATCCATAACAGGGAAACGTCGACGGTTATTTCGAATCATCTTCTGTGCTACCGATACAACATCATCGTCGGCTCTTATCGTGTCCACTTCTTTGGTCATATAATGGGCGACAGTGACTGCTGAATCATCATAAAAACTGCCTTCAATTACATTTTGCAAGCAATCACGTTGGGAAAGAATACCAACTAATTTTCCTGTTTCATCTACCACAGGAGCACCTGATATTCGATACTCCAGCATCTGGTCGACCGCTTTGAAGATATTCATGTCTGGGGTGAATTTTATTAACCGATCTGGTAAATAATCACTGACTCTTACTGACTTAAGCATAGCCATATCTCCTTGCTTTTTATCGGGAGATGGAGTTTGGCTTAACCCTACACCACCTATTTAAAGTAAAGAACACAGCTGAGAGATTTCCAGTACTATTTGATCCAATGTGAGGAAAAATAGTGGCGATAAGATAGGCTGAAATAACGAAGTGTGACAATGATCACATAAGAAGGGGGGAGTCACGCACGCCTCGCGAAGGAATACAAGCGTGACTCAATCTGGATTAGTTGAAAACGACAGTCTTATTGCCGTGTACGAGTACGCGATCTTCCAGATGCCAGCGCAAACCGCGGGCAAGAACGGTTTTCTCAACGTCTTTACCCAGGCGCACCATATCTTCGATAGTATGGCGGTGGTTCACACGGTGGATATCCTGATCGATAATAGGACCTGCATCCAGCTCTTCAGTCACATAGTGACAGGTAGCGCCAATCAGTTTCACACCACGCACATGGGCCTGATGATACGGCTTGGCACCGGCAAAAGAAGGCAGGAAGCTGTGGTGGATATTGATCACACGACCCGCGTACTTATCACACAGGTTTGGAGGCAGAATCTGCATATAACGCGCCAGTACTACACAATCAGCGTTTGCTTCTTCTACAATCTGCTCCACGCGATCAAAAGATGGCTGTTTATTATCTTTGTCGACTGGTACATGGTGATAAGGAATACCGTGCCACTCCACCAGTTCACGGAAATCTTCGTGGTTGGAAATCACGCAAGGAATTTCACAATCCAGCTCACCGCTTTTCCAGCGATTCAGCAGATCAGCCAGACAGTGAGATTCTTTACTCGCCATCAAAACAACACGCTTTTTCACATCTGAGTCACAGATATACCAATCCATCTCAAATTCGCGTGCGATTGGGGAGAAAGCAGTACGGAACTCATCCAAACCAAAAGGCAGAGAATCTGCACGAATTTCATGACGCATAAAGAACCAATCAGACGGCAGGTCTGAGTGGTGATTTGCTTCGGTAATCCAGCCGCCGTACATCGCCAGAAAATTACTGACTTTTGCCACAATACCTACCCGATCCGGGCACGAGATTACCAGAGTATATGTCCGTTCCATATCTGCTATTTAACCTAAGCTTTACTATATGACTGGGAAAACCCTGCCCTCAGACAGTTAAGCCCTATTTTAAACAAGGTTTTAAATAGGGCTTAACGGCCAAACCCCACGTCTGTTTGTCGTCGACGCTTTTCTAAAAAAGGCCACAAACGGAGGTTTCAGAGCTTTCCTAGCGATTTTTAATATTTTGTTTGCACCTTAACTCAAGTCGTTCGATATTCACCCGGCAGAAAGCAGAAAATACGACTGCGTTCTGCATAGATACTTTTGTTAAGGTGCTTATTACTTAAAAAAGTAAGCGCTTGATTCTACATCATTCCCCTGCTGATGCACCCACTTAGCCGGTATTTAACAACTAGTCGATAGAAAAAAGTGCTTTTTTCACTACTGTCCGGTTAAGCATAAACCAGCTCCATTGATAGCTGATCAGGAGC
>CAYFGP010000250.1:0-5134 GCA_964342385.1 uncultured Oleiphilus sp.
AGCGAATAGAGGATAACTCTTTTTGGCTATTTGATCATCCGGGACCTGACAGTTACGGACCTGTTCACGGTCTAACATCTCAAGGGGCCAGGGATAACCCATTTGTTCATGATGGGCTTTGTCTTCTTCAAACCACTGCATATGGCGAGGTTTTAATGCCACATCCAGATAACCCCAGGTCAGATCACAGTCGATGGCATACTTTTTAACCCGCTCACGAATGATCTCATTGCACTCAACACCCATGTCATACAGAGCACGAATGCCCTGATCACCAATCGCTTTTTTAAAGCGTTGATGATCGTGACCAATGCCGCCAATAATCTGACCGCCATTACGCCCCGTGGCTCCCCAGCTGATACGGTTCGCTTCCAGCAAAATAACGTCGTAGCCTCGTTCTCTAAGCTCCAATGCGGTATTTACGCCGGTAAAACCACCGCCAACCACGACGATATCAGTGCTTTTCTCACCTTTCAGTGCCGGGTAATCCGTCTTCCAGTTTGCGCTTGCCGCATAATAGGATTGAGTATGCTCTCTACTCTCATCTGTTTTCTTTAAACCGAACATTATTGCACTCCGAATTGTGCTAACCCTGTTGCGTTGCCGATATTCGTTGCCCTTTCTTTTTACTTCTCTTCGTCCTATGCCTTCTGCCACCTGGTTTTGGCTCTGCCATCTACCTCAGACTCAGCCCTTTGCATTAGGTATTGAATAGTAGGTATTGGGCGTTTGGTATCAGTTTTTAGGCACTAAGATCAATCGCTCAGCATCAATCACTAAACGTCCTGATTAGCCACGGCATTACTAGCCAACAAGCTCATCAGAAGAGAAAGCGAGTAGAAAAACGGGGATATCGGTATTTAAATCACTTGTGTGTCCAAAAGGACGGGTTAAGCCCATATTCGGGGATCGGCATCTTCGCCTTGAAAGAAGTCCTGCCAGGCTGCGGAGGTACTGATCCAATGTGACCAGGTTAAAAGATGTACCGGCATATCAGTCTGATACTCCCAAAACAGCCAAATAGATAAGAAAGAACCCTAAACCTTAAACGGTTAAAAAATAGAAAGTCTCTACCCCGCAAGGGGTATTGTTGCCATTATGCACCCGCTGATAGGTTAATAAATCCGATAATGATTAATTTAAGATAATTATTTGATTACCTAAGGTGCTTAAGCATGAGTCGTGCTGATAATTTGTTGCCGCGTCAACTGGGTGATGCCCACATTCGATTACTGCGTATTTACAAATCCGTGGTCGAGAGTGGTGGTTTCTCAGCTGCTGAAGTTGAACTCAATATCAGCCGCCCAGCAATCAGTCAGGCCATTACTGAATTGGAAAGCTTGTTGAAGATGCGCTTGTGCCATCGGGGACGTTCTGGCTTTTCGGTCACAGATCAGGGCAATGTGGTGTATCAATCCGCACTGCAACTGCTGGCCAGTCTGGAAACCTTTCGTGCTCAGATGAACGCCATCAATACCGAACTGTCTGGGGAACTGAATATTGGCATCACGGACAATATGGTTACTATTCCTCAGATGCGTATTACCCGTGCCCTGGCCACCCTCAAGCAACGGGGGCCGGATGTGGTGATCAATATCCGTATGATCGCGCCCAATTAGATCGAATCCGGCGTTATCGACGGCACACTGCAAATTGGGGTGGTACCAGAATTGCGCCTGCTACCCAGTTTGAATTACTACCCGCTCTACGAAGAAAAGTCCCAGTTGTACTGCAGCAACGAACACCCGCTGTTTGGCCTGGATGACAGGGTAATCACGGATACGCTACTGGCAGAGTACGATGCCGTACTACCGGCTTACGCCCAATCTGCTGAGATTAAACAGCAACAATCAGAGTTGAAAGCAGCGGCCAGTTCCACCGACCGTGAAGGCATCGCTTTTTTGATTCTTAGCGGTCAATTTATCGGTTTTCTCCCTACTCACTATGCAGACCGTTGGCAGAAAGAGGGCCGTATACGGGCCATCCAACCGGATCACAGGTTTTTTTACACCCGCTTTTCAGCCATTACCCGTAAGGGTGCCAGACTGAACCTGATTCTTCAGGCCTACCTGGAAGAGCTACATAAAACCGAACAGAATCTCGGCTTATAAATTTCCAACTTAAGATTGCCAGATTTTTTAATCCCGGCTATATTCCCGAACAATAATTCAACTTTGAGAGCTGTCATGAGCACACAGAAAACCATCAACTGGGCAACTAAAGCCGCAGATACCGTCTTGCCAACTCAAGCTATCATCAATGGCAAAAACGTAGACTCTGTCTCTGGTAATACGGCTGCGGTTTTTAATCCGGCGACAGGAAAAGTTTTAACTCAGGTTACGGACTGTACGCCAGGCGATGCCGATATCGCCGTGGGATATGCCCGTGCAAGTTATGAATCTGGCGTTTGGTCACAACAGTCCCCTCAAGCACGTAAAAAAGTCCTGTTGCGCTGGGCTGAACTGATTGAAGAGCATGCCGATGAGTTGGCCCTGTTGGAATCCCTGAACGCAGGTAAACCGATCAGCGATACCTATAATGTGGATATTCCAGGGGCTATCACCACCCTGCGCTGGACCGCTGAAGCGATTGATAAGGTTTACGATGAGATCGCACCAACAGCAGCCAATACTCTGGCACTGATCAACCGCATGCCATTGGGTGTCGTCCTGGCCATTGTGCCGTGGAACTTCCCACTGGCGACAACGGCTTGGAAATTGGCCCCGTCTCTGGCGACGGGTAACTCCGTTATCCTGAAGCCAGATCCTAAAACGCCGTTTACTGCACTGCGTATTGCTCAGTTAGCGATTGAAGCGGGCTTACCGGATGGTGTACTGCAGGTACTGCCTGGTGATGGTGCCAACCTGGGTAAACATCTGTCCCTACACCCGGATATTGATGGCCAGACCTTTACCGGCTCTACCGCTGTGGGTAAGTTACTGACTGAATACTCGGCCAAGTCCAACCTTAAGCGGACCTTCCTGGAGCTGGGCGGCAAGAGTGCCAATATTGTTTTTGCCGATGCGGATCTGGACAAAGCGGCAGAGATGGCTGCTGTAGCGGGCTTCTACAATTCCGGCCAGACCTGTACTGCAGGTACTCGCTTGCTGATTGAAGAATCCATCTACGATGAGTTCCTAGAAAAAGTGGCGCACTATACCCGCCAATGGGTGCCTGCCGATCCTCTGGTCCCAAGCAGTAATATGGGCCCTGTGATCGATCAACGTCAGCTGGATACCATTCAGAGCTATATCAAAATTGGCCTGGAGGAAGGTGCCAGACTGGTGTGCGGAGGTAACGTAGTGGCCTCAGAACAAGGTGGTTTCTTTCATGAGCCTACGATTTTTGCCGATGTAAATAACGATATGCGTATTGCCAGAGAAGAGATTTTTGGCCCTGTTGTTTCAGCCATTCCTTTTAAGGATATGGATGATGCCATCCGCATTGCCAATGACTCCCCTTATGGACTGGCCGGTGCCGTATGGAGCCGCAATATTAATACCGCGCACAAGGTCGCAGCGGCGGTACGCACCGGCACCATGGGTGTGAATAACTATTTTGGCGGTGATATCACTGTGCCGTTTGGCGGCTTTAAAGAATCAGGCAATGGTCGGGATAAATCCCTGCATGCGATGCATGACTACACTGAGCTGAAAACGATCTGGATTGAGCTGGATTAAACAGGCTTAAGCTAAGCGCATTGTTATTAGCAGATATATAGCTCTCAGCACATGGACAGCAAAACAGCTTTGTTTCAGTGCATGTAAAAATAAAACCAGCCCCTGAATAAAGGGGTTGGTTTTTCACTCACTAGGCTTATTAATCACTAAAAATTAGATGTACGAGCACAGATTAGAGACTCGCTGACAAACTTTGTAGCCCCTTTCACTAACAAAATATTCACGTGTTAATCAGCCCAGCATAAGTTGCTTTAATGCTGAGGATATTGCCATTGAAATAGTTACAGATGTTGCAAAACAACCTCAATAGTCTGTTTATAAAAACTTCTGTATCTAAGCAATGGAAAGGGCTGAGATAGCCCGCCTTACTCCAGATACTCTTGTATCCAGTTTACAAAAGCCTGCCCTTCCGGGGATAACAAACGCTCGCGGTGCCAAAGCATATAATAGCCATCCTCAGTCTCAACACTTTGCCCAATCGGATTGATCAAAAAGGGATCATCAAGATCCACTAACTGCTGCCAACCCAGTGCGATTCCTTGACCGTTTCGTGCCGCATCAACCACCAGTGGATAACTATTGAGAGACATCGATAACCGTTCTATCGGTTGATCCACACCCTTGGCGTTTAACCAACGGCGCCAGTTCATCCAGTCCCAGTTTTCATCCTCCAGCTCAATCAGATTGTGATCCACCAGATCCTGTACACTTTTAATCTCGCCGTGGTGCTTAAGGTACTCCGGACTACAGATGGGAAAGACTTTTTCAGCAAAGATACGTGCGCAGTTATAGCCCGGCCATTGGCCGTTACCAAAAATCATCACGATGCTGACACTGTTTTTCAGGCAGTCTTCCACATTATCTGACGCGATTAAACGCAGCTTTATTTCCGGATATAAGGTACGAAATTCATGCAGTTTAGGCATCAACCAAAGGGAAGCAATGGATTGGTCTGTTGCGACAGTTAGGGTGTTATCTCTGTCTACGACCTTCATATCCAAGGTAGCATTAGCCAACTGTAATAGCGTCGCAGCAACGGTGTGCTGATAATCTCGGCCTTGCTGGGTCAGGCTGACCGATCGATGCTCCCGCTTAAACAGCTGCACACCAAGAAACTCTTCCAATGCCCGGATCTGCTGACTTACGGCAGCCTGAGTCAGATGCAGCTCCTGCGCTGCCTGGGTAAAACTCAGGTGTCGTGCTGCCGCCTCAAAAGCAACCAAAGGATCCAGGGGAGGGAGTTTCTGTCTAAAGTTACGCATCTCTATTTTTGCTCACGACACGGGTTGTTCACAGGATCAGGGGGACAGAAGCTGTCTGCCTGACTCTGTCATTGTCTCTTTTGACTGTATAAATAATAGATCTAAAAGCGACACTAAGTTGCTATTTTTACACGTTAAAATAACTAGACAGTGCGTAGTTCTGATTTCAATGAACTGCGCATATCCAGTCTA
>CAYFGP010000251.1:0-5111 GCA_964342385.1 uncultured Oleiphilus sp.
CTCAACTATCCGTCAAGGTAGCGAATAGTTGAGAGGGGGCTGAATAGTTACGAATAAGGTCCATAATGATGGGACTTGTAACCTGTTGCTAAACCATGAGCAATAACCTCTTTTTTATAGTGGTTTTTGGCGACGTTTGTTGACTTGTAAGTCACTCGCAAAGGTGTCATAAATAGCCTGACTGTTCAGGGAATAGATTTTTTCGTTAAAGGAAAAAGGAATGTTTAAACGATTGCTGACAGGGTTTGTCTTGGCTTGTTTATTACCGTCAGAGCCGATATTGGCTGATGATAGTGACAGAAAGCTGGTAGTAACGGTCGCTTATGCAAATCAATGGCAACCCTACTCTTATGGGGATAAGGATGGCCAGGCCAGAGGCATTCTGGTAGATGTGGTTGATTTTATTCTTGGCCAGAAGATGGGCTTTGCCGTTAAACATATCCCTCTGCCTTGGGAACGTGCGCAAAATATGGTGCGTAATGGCAGCTATGATGCCCTGATTACCGCCCCCACTGCCGAGCGTCAGTTTTACTTCAATCGCACGGATAGCACCTTGTATCGTCTGCAATGGAAAGCTTACCTCTCTAATCAATCCCCAAACTATCAACGTTTAAAAGATGCTGAAAACCCATTAACTATTCGCAACATCAGCTGTGTCAGTCTGTTGGGTGATCGCACCAGTGAAAGTCTTTATCGACGTTTTAATCAGAACTGTAAATCCGTTAAAGATCTTCCTGTCGCTCTGAAAATGATGCAGATGGGGCGAGTGGATCTGTTTGTACACTCCAAAGCCATTATGGACCAGCATATGACCTCCTGGAGCTACCAGGGTCGAGTTGAGGAGCACCCCACAGTACTGAAAAAAGTGCCCTTTGTCTTGATGGTAGGCAAATACTCCCCTTATGCGGATCAACTGACAGATCAAGTGGATCGTTTGGTGATGGATATGGCTGCAACGGGTGAGTATGAGAGTTTTTTATCCAAGCTGAATCAAGGCCAATTGGCAGTATCAGATTAAGCCAGCTACTTGAAACAAACACTTAAGAACGACACAGCTTGAACACCTAGCCAGCCAGATCAGGTTGTGCTGGCGCATTTCTTCGCGATAGGTAAAATACGCCTCCCCGGAAAACGGACTATCTTAAATTAACTCCGATTGTCGGCGTTTTCCAAAAAGTTGATGTACCCCTGAACAAAAGTACCTTGCTGTTTGCGCGCCTATATTTGGTGAGCAATTGTCTTATTTGTAAAAGACGACAGCACATTGAGCAACTTTTGTCTGGGTATCTATTTTTCTGTGAGGAAGGTCATTCCGTGAATAGCCAAGAAGTAAAAGACGCACTTAAGCAGTTAGTGGATCGCAGCACAGGGATTCGAGTGTATTTTGTCGATGAAGAGGGCGAAATCAAAGACTCTGGTCTGGATAGCAGTGGCCTGAATGATTGCAAAAAAGAGTTCTGCGCTTCTTTGGAACAGAAGTATATTGACAACGAAGGTTTTACTGCCCCTTTGCTGTCTGATCACGATGAACGTAAACACGCGTTGTATCAGTTTGATTTTGATGATCAACCGAGTGAATTTTCAGTGCTGACTGAGGCGATGGAATTAGCCAAAGAAGGTGAGCTGGATACTTTCCAGGTTGCGGATAACAAGCTGTCTTCGATCAAAGCCATTATCCTGATGCTGGAAGATGCGAATGGCGTTCTGGCAGGTTTCTACCAACATGTTTACAGCGTATCTCTGTTGAATGCAGATCGAGGCATGCTCAATCTGACCGCCCACGAAACCCGCATTATCAAGCTGGATCAGGATGTACTGAAGATCGGGCCTAACTTTGTCTTTATGCAACTGGGTGAAAATATCCTGATCGAGAACGTTAAGGCGCTGGAATCTCAGCTTAACTTCAAAAAAATCATCCATGAAAAAGCCAGTCGTTGCACAGAGCAACTACAAGAGATGGAACTGGTTGATGGTCTGGAAAAATTTGCTGGTAAGGTTGCGGAAGAAACCGGTTTTGCCCGTAAGTTTGTGAAAGTGTTCAATGAATCTGCAGTGATTGAGGCAGGTGTAACCAACGAGCAGTTGATTGAGTACGCCAAAAGCAAAGACTACTACTCTGGTGCCTTGGCTTACAGTGAAGACGGTGACAAATTTAAACTGGATAACGCTAAAAAGTGCCGTGCTTTCCTGGAACTGCTGGATGATGATCTACTGACCTCCAGCCTGACAGGTCGCGATTATATCGCCCGTAATAAAGACAGAATCTAATAGGTCTGTTCTGTTAACCGTTAATGTCGATAGCGAACCTGCTAGGGTACACACTTACACAAAAGTGTTTCGATATTTTTTGGCCAACGGCTGAAGAATGAAGCCATTTGCTAAAAAGAAACTTTTGTGTGAGTGCTTATGCATATTGGCATTAACGGACACTGGCCTTTCAAGTGCTGATATTAATATTGCCGATACGTTGAGTCAGTTCCTGGGCAAAACAGCGAATCGCCTCACTCACTTCTCCCGGCAGGGTATGCAGCTCAATTTCAATATCTCCCAGATCTGGCAGTCCTTCAGCAGGCCGGATAATACGCCACTCCTCTTTGACCAGAGATTCCGATAAAGCAGAAATAGCCAAGCCATTGGAGATCGCAATATCAAAGCCGGTCACTCCCTGACACTCAAAAGAGACAAACCAGTCTTTATCGTTTTGATTCAGCTTTTCTACAATATTATGTCGGTAAGCACAGCCCTGCTCATACAGAGCCAATGGCAATGGTTGTGATAGATCCAGCTCATAATCTTTTGCTGCGACCCAGCAGATCTTTTCCCGTCGTATCAATTCTCCACCCGGTTCCTGAGCATCACGGGTAGCAAGAATCAGATCAAGTTCACCATCATGCAGGCTTTTGTAGAGGTTATGGCTGTTGTCATTTTTGATCTGAATACGGATCTTCGGAAAGCGGCTGATAAACTGGCGCAGAGAATTTTGGATAAAGGCTCGGGCATAACCGTCGGGAATGCCAAACCGCACCACACCCGACACCTCTTCGTCATTAATGGCGTTAAAGGCTTCTTCGGATAGATTAAGAATCTTACGCGCATAAGAGAGCAGAATTTCACCTTCGCGGGTCAGTGTGAACTGGTTATAACTCCGGTTCAGCAGCTGTTTACCAGTGGTCTCTTCCAACTTTTTCAGCTGAATGCTGATCGCGGCCTGAGTTCGATGCAGAGACGCTGCCGCCTTGGTGATACTCCCGGCATCGACAATCGCGACAAAGGTCGCCAGCTGGTTAAATTCTAATCGTTTCATAAGCACTTACTTTATCTGAAAGAGAAAACGGTACGGCTTGTCTCAACCTACTTCACTATAAAACGGCCGATCAATAGGAGCTATGCTCTTAGCGACGTTTATGATCGAAATAATCAATCCCTGCTATCGAAATCTTGGTTTGAGCGCTTGGCTCTCTATGCGCACACTAGGCTCAAAAAACACTAGCACAATAACCATAAGAGGACGCTAGGCGTGATAGAGCTGATTCCTGAACCCGCCATGAGCCAAGAAGAGCTACAACAGATGTACGATTATCGCCTGGAGCGTATTCGTTCGGCTATGGCTCAACATAATATTGCTCTGGCTGTACTCACCAGCCCGGTCAATATGCGTTATGCCGTGAATTTTGATGAGTATCAACTGTTTCAATCCCATATTCCCACTGCGGTGTTATTTGTCCCACTTGAGGGACCTGTGACGCTATTTGGCGCCAGCCAAAGACATTATCCTAATGTTGACGACTACGGAAAATCCCACTTTGCGACTCCTTTTGATGGTGGCTTGGATTTAAAGACACATTGTCAAAAGCTGGTGCAGGATATTGAGCGCTTTGTAGCAGAGTATGCCGATGGCGATAAGTCTGCCCATATTGCCTTGGAAAGAATGTCGCCTCTGGTGAGTCAGGAGTTGGTCAGCAAGGACTATCGCTTGATCGATGGCGAGGCTCTGGTAGAGAGTGCCAAACTGATCAAAAGTACCACCGAGCTGAAATGTATCCGCCACAGCATCGCGGTAGCAGAATACGGTATTAGCCTGATGCATCAGGAACTGCGTCCTGGTCTCACCGAAAACCAGCTCTGGTCGGTGATACACCAGGTGAATATCGCCCATGATGGCTCCTGGATTGAGGGCAATATGCTGGCTTCAGGCCCACGCACAAATCCTTGGTTACAGGAAGCGGGTCATAGAATTATTGAAGCCGGTGATATGGTGGCCTTCGATACCGATATGGTTGGGCCTATGGGCTATCTGGCTGATATCTCCCGTAGTTGGATCTGTGGCGGTGGTCGGGGCACACAAGAGCAGCGGGATGCCTATCGCCATGCCTATGATGAAGTGCACTACAATATGTCTCTGATTAAGCCTGGTGTCAGCTTCGAAGAGCTGTCTGAGACCGCGTTCCCGCGTCTGCCGCAATACCGCGAACAACGTTATGTTTGTGCTTTCCACGGTTCGGGTATGTCCGATGAGTATCCCAAAATCTATTACCAGGAGGATTGGAAAGATAACGGCTTTGACGGCGAGCTTCAGGAAAATATGGTGCTCTGTGTGGAGAGCTATTCCGGAGCTAAAGGCGGTAATGATGGCGTAAAGCTGGAAGAGATGGTGCTGGTTACGGCTAATGGCTGTGAAAAGCTCTCCTCTTATCCTTTTGAGGATGAGCTGTTGTCGTAACAGATTCTTTTTGTCACTGACAAACTTCAGATATTCTCCAGTCTCTCTCGGACTGGAGAATATGATAGCTTTTCGATGGAAACTTTCTCTGCTTTGATGTCATTTCTTTAGCGATAGGGCTAGGCATTTAAAGTTTTACTGGGTTCTTCATCACACGAGTGCTTTTCTTACAGTACAGCTTGTATTACCCATTTCCTCTCTTTCTTCCCTGCATTAAGCACACACACAAAAGTTTCTCTTTATCCAATGGACGAAAAATTTCGAAACACTAGCATAGAGTTCTGGGTGTATACCGTAGATAAATAGAACCATGTGCTATGTGAATGTAGTTGTTACTGACCTGAATCCGTGACTTCAAGACCTGCTCACAGGACGGCAGACCTGCAATGAC
>CAYFGP010000252.1:0-5109 GCA_964342385.1 uncultured Oleiphilus sp.
TTAGATGATGATTGCCATGTCTTCTCAATCTGCTTTAAACCCGCACATCGCGTATGTATTACCCCAATATATGAAGGCCTCCCCCTAGTGGCTCTCGAAGCCATGGCGAAGGGTATTCCTGTATGTAGCTTTGCAGTGGGCGAACTGCCGAGCTTAATTGAAGAGGGTAAAAATGGCTGGATTATTCCAAACGGGAACTTAGAACTGATGGCGCAGAAGATACGTCAATGGTGGCAGATGCCTGAACAAGATAAACACCAGATGCGTGCTGCAGCGATTGCCACCATTCACAATCACTACAGCGACCATGCAGTCGTACCGCTCATTCTCGACCACTATAAAAGCCTTGGCTGTACGAATACAGCTAAGATGGCTGAGAGAACTAAGACAACTAATACACCTTAGCCGATGCTATTTCTGTCTCTTAAGCGTCCAAAGATGGTTAGTGATCTTTCGCGCTTGAGAGTAACTAATGCCTTCAATTGGAGGCATCTTGCGCTTTGAGCTATGGCCATTTTTAATCAGAGTGGTGACATCTGCCTTGCTCATACCTGTCATCTTATTGGCAGGAATACGCATCAAGAACTTGCCATCTCCGCTTTTTTTGTGGCAACTGGCACAATGATAATTATAAAGCTCTTCGCCACTGGAAGAGGCATCCGGTTCTCCTGAACAGGCAGCTAAGAACAATGTAAATCCCACACAACACAATTTATGGTGCAGTTTCATTGTCTGCGTCTCCATACATTTGCAATATCTTAAATATGTGGCTTTAACTTATTGATTGTCAATATTTTTTAAGATCTAGTTCTGTATACATTTTGGCTTCAATCAGGTTTGTTACAAACTTCGATAATTAATTCTCTTCTTTAACAGCCTCCGCAGCATCATCAAGGCTGGATAAACTGCCTATGACATCAGGTAGTAGCTTTGCAGTTTGTATCAAACCAAAGAGAAGAATACCGTGGTGGGTCGCGAGACGATTTTCAACATCCTCCCAGCTTACCCAGGTTTCATAACCTGCCGTAAATAGCAAAGCAAGAGCCCCTAACAAGCTCACATAGGGGTTATTTAGGATTGATTTCAGCATATAAACCTCAAAGTGAATTACAGTTCCGGCTACACATCCCTCAATTTAGCTGTTTTTCCTGTCGCTAAGATTGCGGTAGCGCGATAGCCAGATCACTTTATGCCATATACCATCACATGATCAATTTCACGTTATTACACGCTCCCACGCTCCCACAAAAGTATTTCGATGTTCTTCAGCAGACGACTAAAGAATGTAGTTATCTGCTAAAGAAAAGCTTTTGTGTAAGTGCTTCAAACTTATTTTTCCCAGAACAACGACCTTCACTCAACATCCACAAACACACCTAAACTAGCGATAACCTTTAACCAGATGAGACAAAAACGCCTTTAAATTACGAACCGTTGGCAATCGATAACAGGCCAGCAAATAAGCTCTTATCGCCTTCCAATACCCGCCTTTCTGCTGCTGCCAACATTCGGCCCAAGCCAATTGCAAACGTGCGGCTGCAGGGCCATAACAAGACTTGTTCAGCGCCAACATAGGCTGTTTGTAACGCAGAACGATGGCCTCAAAACTGGCCAGGCGTTTTTCAACATTGCGGGAAATGGAGTTTTTACGTACCAGATAGCCCATCAAAGGTTGATTAATGGCGGCAAAATCACCTTGCTTCAACAACTTCAGCCATAGATCCCAATCACTGGCAGAATGCAGAGCCTCATCAAAGCCTTTAGCGTTTTGCAAAACCCGACGCCGAACAACGACCGTTGATGTGCCTATAACATTTTCTTCATAAATGGATGTTTTCTCTTTACCCGATAACACAGCGATTCTACTTGAATCTTCAGTCAGCTCCCTACTCTTAGCTTCAGCTTTTCTCTTAGTTTCCTTTGTAGCTGTACGGGCTAACAGTTCATGAAACCTCGGCCAGAAATGAAAACAAGTCCCCAAATCTTCATCTTGTTCTGAAAAATGGTCGTAGTCGGTAAAACTCAGAACAAGGTCGGGTTTCTGTTGATGCAGAGTGACTTGTTGTTTCAGCTTATCGGCATACCAATAATCATCGGCGTCCAGAAATGCGACAAGCTCCGCTCTCGCCTGTTGTATCGCAATGTTGCGTGCCGCCGATACGCCCTCGTGTCTGCCTTTAAGCACCCGAACCCTGGAATCCTTTTGAGCAAGCTTCGCTAACCATTGATCACTGCCATCATCGGAGCCGTCATCAACAATCAAAAGCTCAAGCTTAATATTCTGTTGAGATAACACGCTCTCAACAGCTCTAGGTAAATATTGCAGGCAATTGTAAGTAGGCATAATCACACTGACTTCAGGCACTGCCAGATAACTTGTTTCACGGCCACCGACTTCAGTATTTATTTGATTGTTCATTGTCCCGCTCCTCATTTCCTCAGCCTTATGCTGCCTTTACATCATTAGGTATTCAGCATTTGGCACTTCGTTTGCAGTTTCCCCATTAAGGCCAACTGAAACTGGCATTTTGCAATAAGAGAAAAATCTGCTGCTAATGCCTTTCAAGCATCAGCTATGCCAGTCCTCCACATTACTAACCAAGTGTTCTGGAGGATCAACGACACAGGCTGTAACCCAGGTCTGATGACCAAGAGGAGACGTCAAAATGAAAAAGATCGCTTATTTGATGACAGGTTTCCCAGTGCTGTCTGAAACCTTTATTGGTAATGAAATCAGAGCCATGCAGAAATTAGGGCATGAGATTCTGCCCTGTAGCTTTGAGCACCTAACGGGAAAAGCCCAACCTGCAGATATCATGCTGGCAGATCAACTGAAGCTGCTGATCGATGTGCCTGTTGCAAAAGTGCTATGGCAATTAAGCGCGAGCCCCAGTCGTTTGCAATCTGCAATGCAGTTTGTTCAACAACAGCAAGGATTACCAAAACGCTCTTTACTCTGGTATGGCGCAAGAATGGCAGCTTTGGTGGTTCAACATCAATGTCAGCATATTCATGCTCATTTCGGTCTGGCCAGTGCCGCAACAGCGATTGTGGCGGCTCGATTAGCCAATGTCGGTGTCTCTTTTACCTGCCATGGTTACGATATCTATCGAGACCCAGCAGATCTGCCTTTAAAGTTGAATAGTGCCGACTTTGCAGTTGCGGTTTGCGATGAAATGAAAGCAGATATGCTCAATCTGGCGCCTAACTGTCGGGTTGAGCGAGTACGCTGCGGTGTAGATCCCGAGCAATTTGATAGCCACGAAGTAAATCCATTTAACCAAAAACGACTGCTCTATATTGGCCGATTATCAGAAACGAAGGGCATTGATGTACTTTTACACGCTCTGGCCAATATGCCTGCCAGAGTACGACCAATATTGGATATTGTAGGCGATGGCCCACTCTATCTTGACCTGCTGAAAAAAATGATACGCCTTGATCCGCTGGGCTATGTACATTTTATGGGCGCCAAAAGCAGCACTTGGTTTTATAACAACCACCATAGATACACGGCACTGGTCGCTCCCTTTGTGATTACACCGCAAGGTGTCAGAGATACAGGCCCATTAGTGGTAAAAGAAGCGATGGCCTTACGCTTACCCGTTATTACCACTGATATTCCCGCCTGTAAGGAGATGATGTGTAATCAATTTGGCCAAGCCCTCCCTATTGGCGAGGTGGTTCCCAGCAGTGATGTGATCGCTTTAGCAGGTTGTATACGTAAATTTATGGCCTTGCCTGATGATCTGCTACGCCAGATGGGAGAACTGGGCCGGGAGCACCTACTGGCTAATTTCAGTTGAATCAATATCTTCCCTGGTTAGCCTTGGCCGGAATACTCAAGCAATGGGGTGCACTATTTAATCTGGGCTGTTTTACCACCGAGCGCAGTGAAATCCAGATGGTGATTGAGCTGAGTACAGGTGCCTTTTGTCTTTTACTTTTCCCGATAACGATCAGTAATTGGGGGATTCAGGGTTGTTTAACCGTGTTGATTATCAGCCAACTGCTTAGACTGGCCGCTTATTTTGCTATCAGCCAAAGACTGTTGTCACTGCCTTATCGAATGCAGCCATTAGTGTTAACCACTCTGATCTGCTTGCCTTTGATGTTAGCGCCAACCCTACTCCCTGATTTAAACAGTTCGTGGATCACTCAAGGCCTCTTCCTACTGGCAGTCACTACCATCAGTGCAGCTTTACTGTGGCACTGGCTCCTTGGCAAACATAGCCTACTGAGAGCTCATCAGGAGCGATGACATGCCCATAAAGAAGATGCCAAGTAAGATAACGATGCAAAGTAGCACGATATTGAGCAAGACAGCATTGCCTCTGGGAATCTGCTTATTTCTGGCTCTGTTTTGGTGGATTGCACCCCATCCTTTGCTGATCTTACCTTTGGCTATACTGCCATTGGCGGCTTGGTTTGCACTTAATGCAACGATCTGGATCTGTCTGGGCTTTATTATCTTTTCGTATCCACGAAGCCTTCCCTGTGTTGTACTCATTTAAGATTCCTCAACTGTTAGCTCTGGGATCACTGGCCGTTACCGCCTGGCATCTGGCGATTACTCAAAATATTAAGATCTTTTGGAATAGTCACTTTACCGGCATGGCTTTGTTTTTCCTGGTCACCAGCCTGGGGATTATGTTCGCCAGTAACCGGGGAGAAGCGATCGCAGCCTGGAGCGGTAACTTTATCAAGATCGGCATTATGACTCTGATTATTGCCTGGTTACCAAAGTGCAAACGGGACTTTGCAATCTGCAATTGGAGCATATTGGCCTCGGGTATTCTGATCTCTCTGGTCGCGTTAAATAACAAGGTTAATGGTATCGGACTGGTTGAAGGCACTCGAGTGACGATCAGTCGCGATATCGGTTCTATGTTAGGCGATCCTAACGACCTGGCTCTGGTGCTGCTATTTCCCACCAGTTTTGCCCTGGCACTGTTTTTACCCCAACCAGTAGAAAATTAGCCCGCTTTGTCGCACTGGCTGGCTAACTGATTATTGTCTCCGCCATTATTGCCACTCAAAGCCGGGGTGGACTACATGGCAAACGCATCCAGAAGCCGCATGATAACTAAGTAGCGCTACTCCCAAACC
>CAYFGP010000253.1:0-5093 GCA_964342385.1 uncultured Oleiphilus sp.
AGTTTAGACTGGATATGCGCAGTTCATTGAAATCAGAACTACGCACTGTCTAGTGAACTTAATATTAAGTTAACGGCGATTCTGTTTGCCTTCTTCCTATTTGCCGGACCAACGGTTTTCCTATTAGGTTTTTATGTCACCAGTATTGGTGATTACCTGTGGAATATGATTCCAATGGGTTTCTGGACCGATCCTGAACCGGGTGGACAATGGCAGGGCTGGTGGACCGTATTCTACTGGGGCTGGTATATCTCTTGGACACCTTTTGTCGGTATGTTTATTGCTCGTATCTCCCGTGGTCGTACGGTGCGGGAATTCCTATTGGGTGTCATCCTGGTACCTTGCTTGGTGAGTTTCTTCTGGTTAGCCCTATTTGGTGGTACCGCGCTGCATATGGAACTATACGGCGCAGGTGGCATTGTTGAAGCGGTGAATAACGACCTTACCACAGCACTTTATGTCACCATGGAAGCATTAAACGTCGAGAGCCTGACCTGGGTGATGGCGGCACTGGCTACACTGATGATTCTGACGTGGTTTGTCACCTCTGCTGACTCAGGTACTCTGGTGATCTGTACTCTGCTTTCTATGGGAGATCAGGATCCACCTCATCGTTTCCGTATTGTTTGGGGTTTAGGTGTGGGTGCTGTTGCTGCCGTGCTGTTACTGGCCGGTGGTTTGAAAGCGCTACAAGCTGCGTCAATTGCTGCAGGACTGCCTTTCTCCATTGTGATGGTGATGATGACTTTGGGCATGTTCCACTCGATGTTAACCACACCGGATTATGTAGAGACAGTAGAAAATCCAGAATCCAAAAGGAATACTGAAGCAACAGAGGATACAGAGAGTGCAACCTCTGCTGGTAAGGTCACCGCTTTGGAATAACGGCCTACTCAAATCTGGAAAAGCGCTTAAATCTGGATGCCATGCAAAATACGCGGGCATCTATATCTAAACAAATGTAAGTATTTAAACAAACGTACCTGCATATTATCCGGCCCATGGTTGGATAATATGCAGGTTTTCCTGTAAAGAAACGTTTATTGACTAGCTGACTTGTTGATTCAGCCACTGCACAAAAGTTCTGACTTTAGCGATATTCATACGATCCGGTGGTATCACTAAATAATAGGAATAGCTATCCAAGTGGATATCAAACGGGCACACCATACGCCCAGCGGCAATATCATCCTGTACTAACTCCGGGCAGACCAAAGCAAAACCTTGCTTATCCATAACCGATTGCTGACGTACATTGGTATCGCTGTAATACTCATTACGCACAGGCTTAAGGGTAGGTTTTCCCGCCAGCATTAACCATTCTCCCCAGGCGGTAGTGTCATTCTCATGCAGCCAAACAAAGTTTTTCAGCAGTTCGAGATCTGTTGGATCAGAAAAGTTTTCCAATAATAAGGGATGGCAAGCAGGTGTTAAGCGGCCTTCTACCAGCAACTGGGCATGATCCGGTACTTCACTTTTATGCAGCCACTCAATGGCGATCTGAAGGTCAGCATTACTAAAATCCGCGGATTCATTGCAGTGGTAAAAGCGGAAATCAAAATTAAAATCTGTTGTCCCTAAACGTGGTGATAGCCACTTCATGGCAAAATGAGAACGAATGGAAATACCCAAGGGAGCAATGGACGTGCTGGCTTTTAGATTGCTCACTCCCCGTCTTAGCAGTGCCATAGCTTCTGACAAGTCGGCATACAGGATTTCACCTTCTGGTGTTAAGGCAATTCCAGGGCCGGTACGATCCAGCAGTTTGACACTAAAGTAATCTTCCAGGTTTCTAATTTGGTGACTAATGGCTGATTGGGTAACATTGAGCTCCTCTGCAGCACGGGTGAAACTGCTGTTGCGAGTAACAGCTTCAAAAACAAGTAAAGATTTAAACGGTAACAACATGATTTCCTCTTGTCTCTGAGTTCGCACTTGCGTGATAATTCCTCAGAGATATCTTTATAATTTATTGTTTGTGCTTCCCTGAATCTCATGAAGTCTTAACGATGCCGTTTCGTTAAGAGTCGATTTATCCTCTCTCAGCTAAGCACCGAAACACAAGTTTCTCTAGCTCAAGTGCCTCTAACTCTGCAGTCAGGGACTGAAGAATAGCGAAATACTCTTGTTTCGGTATGTATAACGTTATCTCGGTTACGGCTCGCTGTCTTTCATAAAATTAAAAATATTTTTAATTACTGAGTTTTGGCTGATTAATTGATAATTATTTTTACTCTTAATAAAGTTGATGCTAGGGAATAAATAAAGATAACAAGCAGTTAAAGGTTCGCTTTAGTTCAGCTCATGCCCTATGAAATATTTTGTTTTCACTTACAGGATCACAGTCAGTAAATTAAAGTTTTATGTTTGGCGAGATCTGAAATGCAAAATAAAAATATTAAAGCTGATCTTATTTTACTCCTGGTCGCTGCAATCTGGGGTTTTTCATTAGTCGCTCAACATATGGGGTTAGAACACTTAGGCCCCTTTGGTTTTAATGCTGGGCGATTTTTACTGGGCTGTATTACTTTATTACCTGTTGTACTATTCTTTCATAAGCCTGCCAATATTAACTGGCCGGTGATGATAAAAAGTAGTTTGTTGGCGGGCTTTTTCCTATTCTCTGGCGCGTCGTTACAACAAACCGGTTTGTTATATACCACTGCAGGTAATGCTGGTTTTGTGACCAGTATGTATATTATCTTTGTCCCTGTTTTTGGCTTACTGCTAGCCCATAAAACAGGCTTGAACACCTGGTTTGGTGCGGCTTTGGCCGTGTGTGGTTTGTATCTGCTTAGTGTGAATGAACAGTTTCAAATCAACCCAGGTGATGCCCTGGTGTTATTGGGTGCTGCTTTTTGGGCTGGGCATGTGCTACTGATTGATCGCATTGCCGCTAAGCTGGATAACCTCTTACTATCATTTCTTCAGTTTCTCTTTTGTGGATTACTCTGTGCACTCATCGCCTTTGTTGTAGAAGACGATAAGTTCAATACGAATAATATGCTACTCACTTGGATGCCACTGCTTTTTGCTGGTGCGCTCACTGTAGGTATAGGTCATACCCTGCAGGTTGTTGGGCAGAAGTCAGCACCAGCATCTCATGCCGCTATTATTATGAGTTTAGAAGCTGTTTTTGCCGCTCTAGGAGGATGGTTATGGCTGAATGAACAACTTAATAACCGTGAACTACTGGGTTGTGCGCTAATGCTTGCCGGTGTTCTTTTATCTCAAGTCAGTTTTAAGAAAAAACAAACTGCTGACCTGCCTTCAAGTATATAAGATTCATTTGTTTGGTTTATAAACGGATTCTTATGCATATCTAAATACAATTGCTTCGATATTTTCTAGGTATTAGCTAGGGAATATCATTTTTAGTCGAGAAGCTCTTGTTTAGGTGCTTGATGATAATTTCTTACTGTAATGCTGATGAGTTATATTATGTTGAATACTGCTCTAGAATGGTTGAGTCAACCCAGTAATTTAATACTATTAAAGGAAATTAACCGAGGGGTAGAGAAAGAAGGCTTACGTGTTAACCCTGATGCTTCTTTAGCACAAAGCAGTCATCCTATTGCATTGGGATCAGCATTAACCCATAAGGCAATTACAACAGACTATTCAGAATCCCAACTGGAGTTTATTACCCCGGTTTTTACTGATACAGCCGCTTTAATACGTGATCTATCAGATTTACATGTATTTACTGCCCATAAGCTAAAACAAGAGCAGATCTGGCCTGGCAGTATGCCTTGCTATCTACATGATGAGGCTGAGATTCCTATTGCAGAATACGGCGACTCTGATCAAGGGCGTACAAAACACCTGTATCGCAAGGGGTTAGCCCATCGCTACGGTCGGCGCATGCAGACCATCTCTGGCTTACACTACAATTTATCCCTACCAGAAGAGATCTGGCAACATTGGCCGGGTTATTCGGGAGATAAGCAAACGCAATCTGAGGCTTACTTTGCTTTAATACGTAACTGTCAGCGTCATGCCTGGTTACTTTGTTATCTGTTTGGTGCTTCTCCTATGGCAGATAAGAGCTTTTTTAGTGCGCAAGATTCTTTGCACACTATTTCCGATACTGTGTCTGATATAACCAGTAAAGATGATTCTGTATCAATGAACTCCTCTGACTATGGCGATCATGTCACTAGTTTACGTATGAGTGATTGCGGTTATCAGAGTGATCAGCAGCAACAGATAAAAGTGCGTTATAGTAGCTTGCAGCATTATTGCCAGGATATGCAACAAGTACTGGAACAACCTCATCCGCTTCTAACACAGACTCGGGACCCTGTGTCTGGTGAACACTTGCAGCTGAACAACCGTTGGTTACAACAGGAGAGTGAACACTATGCCTGGATCAGGCCCAAACCGAGTCAACACACAGGTAAGGGACTATTGGCGGACCTGCAATACTTTGGCGTGGGATATATTGAACTGCGTCTGTTGGATTTGAATCCATTCCATCCACTGGGGTTTACTGAACAACAACTGCATTTTATCGATCTATTTTTACTGTACTGTCTATTGGCAGAAAGCCCCGTGATTAGCCAGCAAGAAGAACAAGAGATTCGCTGCCGTCAGCAAACAGTCGCCTTAGAAGGACGCAAACCAGGTTTAAAAATTACCTTTCAAAATAGTGATAAAACATTAGTCACGGCTGGAACAGAGTTGTTAAATCAGCTGCAACCTCTAGCAAAGTTACTGGATTCGCTATACTCTGACCAGCGTTATATTAAGTCGCTTCAGCAACAGAAAAAGAAACTCTTATATCCCCAGTTAACGCCTTCTGGTTGGATTGTTTTAGCCGCTAAACAATCCGGTTTTATCAAATTGATGCAAGAACTAGCGCAGCAACACCACCACTATTTTATTAAACAAGCCATTTCTGATGCTCGTTGGCAACAGTTAGAGGTGATGACGACAACGTCATTGTCTGAGCAGATTAAGCTGGAGCAGAAATTAAAACACTCCTCGAATTACTTTTGACAGCTCCAGGCTGGTATAAAACGCTATTTTGACCAGTACTAACCCGGATATTTCATGTGTAGCTCGATTACCATAAGTTTTGAGCTGCTTCT
>CAYFGP010000254.1:0-5085 GCA_964342385.1 uncultured Oleiphilus sp.
CCTGTAATCGCATTTGCGGTGCCAGGTTTTTTCGCGTCTTCAATTCCTCTTGGGCCTCTGGCTCACATCCTATTTTTCAGTCGTTTTGGCCCCGTTCGGGTGTTTTATCTCGTGGTGTCTTTGCATCTGTTCTATCTCTCTTTGGGTCTTTCTCTTTGCCCATCTTTAACTCAAGTGGGCGTTTATCTGGGCGGCGATCCGCCTATTTGATGGGCTTAACTGCAGAGAGGAGCGGGCTATGAGCAAGATTGCTGATATTAAGGATGGCGAGAAGCAAGACGCTAAGGATCAGCTGGATTTGGACCAATTAAGTCAATCGTTTGAGAGCTTATACCATCGCTGCGCTTTTATGTTGGTGGCGTTGGAGAATATCGCTTTCGGCGAGACCTCTTTTCATCATCAGGCTGCGGCGAATGGCGTGGGTTATTACGCTGCGGATCTACTTGATGAGTTGGTTCAGATTCAGGAGATGATCAATAAAGGTCAGAAATCTGGCGTACAACAATAACCCTGTTTCTTGTGGCAGGGTGTTGAGTGATTTAAATGCTTTGCCGGTAGAGACACGATCGGTGCCATGTTCTGAGGAGGGGCATGGCACTCTAAACAGGCTCTGTTGGGGATCGTGTTGTCACTATCGGAAGGTGGGTTTTACAGAGTAGTCCAGGTTTGGGCTGTTCGACTGTGATGATTCTCCGGGCTGTTGCAGGCTACGAGTGAATCAGCGAGGGAGTGTGTGATGTATCCAGAAGATTGGTATCTGGCCTGTGATGATAAAGCCGAGCGGCTGGCCAACAAGTTAAATCTGGCAATCGATAAGCAGCACTTTTTATACGGTAAGCGTATGCGAGTGGTGGCGTATCGGAATCAGGATTGTGTCGATGAGTTGCTGTGTCAGCATCCAGAGGAAGAGGATCTGTTTACTCTGCTGCATTTGGTGTGGTCGTTAACATCCTCTGAGACCCATAGCGCTGGGCCTATTGTAGAAGTGCACGGCTGTTTTCAGGATTTCCTGAATTACGAGCGTGACGTTAAGGGCAGTGTAATACCTGAAGAGATCAGTGGATTAAAAGAGGTTGAGCACCGGGCTGAGGCGCTGGGTAAGCAGCTGGGTATACAAATCGGTGAGAACAGAGGCTTGGCGGTTGGTGAAAGACAGGGGCAGGCTAAAGTGCTGGCACGTCAGTTGTGCCGTCGTTTTCGTTTGTCACCTACGGATGCTATCGCCCGTTTGAATGGGGCGTCGTCTGAGCAATATGAACAGTGGGCGGATAATATTCTAACGGCGCAAACATTGGAGCAGGTTTTTCAGGTCAGTAAAGACCAGCCATTATAACAAGTGAGGTATCTTATACCCGCTGACATAAGGGCATTTCGATATTTTTCAGATCATGGGCGAAAGATAAGCGTTTGTGTGAGCGCTTTTATCCAGCGGCTCCCGATAATACTATTTGTCGGGAGTTTGCTTAATTTAAATTTTTAAACAACTAATGGTTAGGGAAGAACATTGCGTATCATCTTATTTTTCTGGTTAATCATTGGGTGGGGTTTGGCGGGGTATGCCAGTGCTCAAGTTGTCGGTATGCAAAGTATCGCTATTGCTAACCCTGAACGTGCCGCAAATATCAATGCATTAGTGTGGTACCCGACAAAGGCTAGCGAGAGCCAGGTACTTATTGGTGATAACGCTGTCTTTCGCGGGACCGCTGCGTTTCGAGATGGGCCTATTCTTGATGGGCGTTTTCCGCTGGTGATTATCGCACATGGCGGTTTTCGTTCGTCCCCTCACAGCGTTAACTGGTTGGCGTCGACTCTGGCTGGCAATGGTTATATTGTGGCAGTGGTTAATCCACCTAAACTGCCTATGGGCCCTGCGAGTCAAAAGATTCTTGATGAGTTCTGGCAAAGGCCTGGGGATCTCTCGGCAACGATAGCGGCCCTTATATCTGAGAAGACATTCAGTAAGCACCTTGTACCAGATCGAGTCGGAGCCATTGGTTTCTTCCTTGGTGGCTATACAACCCTGGCTTTGGCTGGAGCCCGTGTTGATCAGACAGGTTTTACCAATGCTTGTCAGGGAGATCGACAGCGCTTTGATTGCGCTTGGTTTGCGCAAGGTGGGGTTGATTTAAGCCGATTTGATTCGGATCGACTTGGTAAGTCTTATCGAGAAACAAATTTGCTCACGACTGTTGTGATAGATCCTGAATGGATGCATCTGTTTTCATCGGCAAGTCTTGAGGCCATTGATCGACCTGTTCACTTTATCAATACCGGCCCTTGGGCAGCCAGTGGATCACCGCTCAATGCTTCAGCCGTCGCAGAAATCCTTCCCAAAGCTCATTACACGACGATCAAACCGGCGGGAAAATACAGTAGCTTTGCTGAGTGCAAACCTAAAGGGGTGTTTATTTTGCAGGAAGAGGGAGCGGATTCCCGTCTTTGCGATGACGGTCCTGAAAGTCCGACACGGGCGGAGACTCACCAACGTCTGATTAATGCGATTCTTGGTATTTTGGATCAAGACTTAAAGTAGTCGTGGTTTCTGATAATAGGTGCAATTTTATGCAGGAAAAAGCGTTAGCCTGGATCGTATCGATCCTGGATGAAAAGGAAATTCCCTATTCAATTTGTGGCGGCTTAGCTGCGAACTTCTACGGTTCTGAGCGTCCTTTAAATGATATCGATCTGTTTGTGCCAGAGTCGTATTTTGATGGGGTTGTTGAGTCTTGTGCCGGATATATTTCGAAACCGGCTCAGCACTATTGCGAAGCGGCTGAGGGCTGGGACTTGGTGTACGCCCAGTTTATTTTTGCAGGCACTAAGATTGAGGTTGGGAATGCCAGCAATGCGAGGATCTACGATGCATCATCTTCATGCTGGCATACACTGAATATCGATTTTCAAAATACAGTTAGAGGTGAGCTATTGGGAACAGAGGTGTCTGTTATGCCGATGGCTGATCTTATTCACTATAAGCGCTTGTTGAATCGTGCCGTTGATCAACAGGATGTGCTTATGCTCAATGGAGGTAGGGATTCTCTGCCTCGTTGAGTCGGAAATAATCAACCTGGTACACGATAACAGGTATGGCCTCTAGGCCACCTGTGGTGAGGATGAGTCGGCGATCCAATCCAATACTGACGTTTTGGTTTTAATCACATCCTGTGGTGCCTTTTCACCGTGTTTATCGTAGTGGGTCATCAGGTTTGCTATATCCATCAGTACTTCATCCCGCGTTAACCAACCAATGGTGGATGCGATCCAGGCGGGCATGCGTTGCAATGTTAAGCCATGATGCTGGGCATAACGGTCGAGAGCTTCTTCCATAGTCAGTGTTGAGGAGCCAAAAATGGATAAGCGCCGATTGCGGCAGTCTGGGTTCTGGTACGCTTTGCTGACTTCTTGAGCGTAGTCATTAGCCGAAACCCAGTGGATCGGTCTGGTGGAAGGGCCGATCAGTGTGACTTTATTCTTTTGCACAAACAGCGGCAGTGTTTCCATAAACCAGCTTGGTAGAAAGGCCAGATAGGGATGGCCACTGGTTTTCAGCAGTTGCTCGGCTTCCCATTTGTAATGGTTATCCCAGCGGTCGTTAAACTCTGGGTAGGCCATAGCGCTAGAGATCATAGAGATCAATGTATCAGGCTGGTCTTTTAACGCCTGGATAACATTGGTTGTCCCCTGAACGTGACTGGCGTAATAACTCTGTTTGCTGTGACCACTCAGGTTTAAGTGTACGGCATCCACACCCTTCAGTGCTTGTTCCAAGCTAGGCAGATCATGAATGTCAGCCTGTTGGTATTCAAAGCCATCACCCAGTTGTTGTCTGGCGTTGTCGATATTACGGCTCAGAATTCGAACCTGATAACCGTCCTGTTTCAGTTGTTCTGCTACTGGTGCGCCTAACATGCCGGTGCCACCGATAATTGCGATTGTTTTCATGGTATCTCCAGAAGGTATTTATCTTTGGAAATAAGGTTAGAGGAGTTCTATTGGCTTTATTAGTGGGCTAAACTGGATTTCATTAATTCATATTTGGGATAGTGATCATAATAATGACCGTTGCAGAGATCGGCAGTCAGTAGGTTAAGGGTAAGGAGATCGATATTGTGGATATTGAAGCCATTATCTGGTTTGCAGCCGTTGCCCGGCTGGGTTCGTTTGCTGAAGCAGCCCGTTATTTGAAACAGCCCAGCAGTAATGTCAGCCGTCGTATTGCCAAGCTTGAAGCGGATTTGGGTTACAAGTTAATGCAGCGTACGACACGTTCATTAGTGTTAACCGAGCAGGGGCGGCAGCTATTACCCATGGCCCAACGTTTGACCGACACTCAGACAGAATTAAAAGAGTGGCAGCAAAGCCAACAGGAAGAGCCAGCAGGTGTGTTGCGTATTACCGCTCCCGGAAGTTTTGCCCGTGGCCCCTTAAATGACTGGTTGTTGAATTACCGCAAAGCTTACCCGAAAGTAAAAACAGAGCTTATTCACAGTAATGATTACCTCGACTTCCAGCAGCATCAGCTTGATGTGGCTTTTCGTCAGGGGCCACTTGGCGATTCAACACTAATCGCTAAACGTTTGTTTGGCATTGAGTATGGTGTGTTTGCTAACCCTGGGTGGCTAGCGTCTCAATCTGTTCCCGAATGTTTGACAGACCTGCTGAAACTGCCGCTGATTTGTGTCGGCGTAAAAGGCCAAACCCTGCCCTGGCGCTTTAAGTCCCAAACGCTGCACCCTAAAAATCCTGATATGTTATTTGATGACCCTGAACAATGTGCCAGAGCCGCAATGGCCGGTTTGGGCTGCACTTATACCAGTCGCTTTGAAGTTCGCGATGCGTTAAAAAGTGGCGCCTTGATTGAATTATTTTCTGAGCAGAAGGCTGAGCCGGTCAATTTTTATATGGTGTACGCTGAGCGTGAGTATATCTCGAAAAAAACGCAGAGCTTTTTGCGCTTTATCGAACAAGAGGTTGAGGCCTTTGGTGGGCAAGAGGGAGTGGTGGTTTAAATCAGCACGTGAGCTGGTGTTTTATATGCTTTACTAAGCACTCACACAAAAGTTTCTCTTTAGAAAATGGCTTCAT
>CAYFGP010000255.1:0-5082 GCA_964342385.1 uncultured Oleiphilus sp.
TAGAGAGGCGTCAAGCTTATGCTTCCTCTATCGAGAACTTCGCACTGTCCAGATTTTAAGTAGGCAGCAAAAAACAGACCAGAGAATAATTAAATATAAGCACTCACACAAAAGTTTTTCTTTAGCCAATTTAGCTAATGGCTTCATGCTTCAACCATTGGTCAAAAAATATCGAAACACTTTTGTGTCATTGTGTACGGTTACGGTCGAGCTGGTCTAAAAACAGTTTCTCACAGCTAGGGACAACACATTTTGCATATTTGTGCTGTTTTTAGTCTGTTATTTGCACTAAATTTCATTCAGAATAGCCTTTTTTATTAAGTGGAATTCTAAATGCCTATTAAAAGGTCTATATTACTTGCAACGTTGCTGGGCCTTTCTACCTCAGGCTTTGCCTCTGAGGAAAAAGTCATGCGCTTTTGTTATGAAAATCAAGACTATAGACCTTACCTGATTAAATCTGAAGATAATAGCATTGAGAAAGGACAGGCTGGGATGCTAACTGATTTGGTTATAGAAGCCAGTCACTCTGTTGGCGTTACGCCGAAATTTTTCCATTATCCATGGAAACGTTGTATTGCTCTGTTAGAGGCTGGTCAGGTGGATGGTATTTATGCCGCCATCTGGCTGAAAAAGCGAGATAAATGGGGAGCCTTTCCCAAGTTAAATGGCAAGCCTGATAACCGTTACCTGTTGTGGCAGGTGAAATACAATATCTACAGCCTAAAAGGTAGTTCTTTATCTTGGGATGGTGAGTATTTCTCTGGTTTAAAAACAGGTGTTGCAGCACCTTTAGGTTATGTGGCTGAAGAGAAGCTGGAAGCACTGAAGGTGAAAGCTGCTCACTCCTACCTGCCTAGTGAGGGCATCCGCCTTGTAGGAATGGGGCGTTTGGATGGTTATGTGGTAGAAAGTGCCATTGGTGATCATTTGGTACTGTCGACCCCTGAAGCGCAGCAGGTTCGATCTTTAGATAAGCCTTTTATGTTGGCAGATTGGTATCTGCCTCTTTCCCATCAGTGGGTGGCTAAACACCCTGACTTAAGCCAGCGTTTTTGGCAGGCCCTAGCCAAGGCCCGTGATGCACAGGGGCAACGTCTGTATCAACACTACTCTCTTTTACCTAAGCAGTGATAGCTGCCCTAATATATTTTGTTTTACGTTTTTAGGGCTGAGGCTGAGTTAAAAAGGGATAGCTATAAGTTGATGGCATCTGCGTTTTGGAAAATTGAGTGAAGTCCACCTGACCAAAACTACCTTGACGAATCTCTGTTTCAAATGGAATGCCTGTTACTTTGTGGCCAAGCATCGGCAATTGCATGCTACGATGGGCTAGGTTAAAGCCATTAAAGAAATCGTACATATAAACAATGCCCCAGGCAGCAGACATATAGTGACCACCATAGCTGTTTACAATATGCCCTTGATCAATATAGCTCTGTATTTTTGGTAGCCGATCAAAACCTGTTACGAACACATCCTCTCCAGGCTTCTTACCTATCTCAAGTAAAGCTTTGGTCGCACTCATAGCCATGGCATCACTGGCTGTCCAAATTAATTTTACGTTGGGGTAGCGCTGGAAGGCGGCTAAAACTGCATTACGGGCATGTTTGGTGTTCCAGCGGGTACGAAAAACCTGTTTTATCTCTACAACACTCTGATATTTTTTCAAAGTATCGTACATACCCAGCAAGCGCTCGGCATTAACTTCTGAGGATGGGTTGCCTTCCAATGCGATCATGGGCAGGGTTTCTGATGCTTCAAACCGGGATAGGGCCGCTTCAATAAGATCCTGAGTGAGCTTTCGGCTGGATGCTTCATTATTACTTAGCAACTCGGCTTGCCAGAAAAGATACTCACTACCGGGCAAGCCTATCTGATCACTGGCGGCAAAACCGTTATCAAAAATAAATGAGTGAATACGGTGATTTTCTAACATCTCCAGCACGGCTTTTCCGGTATTCTTCATGTTGGAAAATAGTACCGCATTGGGCTTTTTGGGCGCGTTAACTAGAGCGGAAAGTACTCTTACAGGGCGCAGAGGATTGCCGTTGAGTGGTATGACTTGAAGCTCTATACCCAGATCTTTGGCTGCTTCTTGTGCTGCTTGTTCTGTTAAGCGCCAAAACTCACTATGTTCACTATTGGTTAAAAGAACAAAATAGAGCGATTTATCTGCCCTTTTACTGAACAAAGTGCTGCTATTGTCTGCAGAGTGAGCAATACTTGCCAGCAATGTCAGACACAATACACAGCACAGTATGAGGCTTTGTTGTAACAAAGAGCCTTTAAACATGTTCATGGGACATATATATCTTAACCAGATCAGGCAAGGAAGCCGCCTGGGTCTTTTTCATAATGTTGCTTCGGTGGTACTCAACGGTTTTAACAGTAATATTGAGTTCCCGGGCAATCTCTTTATTAGCCGATCCCTCAACCAACATCTCCATGATCTGTCTTTCCCGTTTAGTCAAAGAGTCGAACATTTGATGTGTCTCTTTGTCTTTACGTAGAGATGCTTTACGTTCTCTGAAATTCTTTAGGGCACCCTCAATCTTAAAAATAAGTTGGCTATGATCAATGGGTTTCTCCAGAAAATCATAAGCCCCCAACTGAATTGCCCGGACAGCCATAGGTACGGTAGCATGACCCGTGATAAAAATGACTGGTGCGATAATATTCAGGCTTTCCAGTTGTTGGAATAGCTCAATACCGCTCATGCCTTCCATTCGGACATCCAGCAGAATGCAGCTGGGCTCAGCCTTTGTTTGTTCGATAAAGGAGAGAAACCCCTCTCCTGATGAATGGGTTTCTGCATCGTAACCATAGGATTCCAATAGCATTTTTAAAGAAGAGGCTACGGATTCCGTATCGTCTATAATCTGAATCTTATGACTGGTGGTCTGTGACATAGGTTAAAGTTCCTTGATACAGTTATCAGTTAACCGATGTGGTAGTTGTTATTAGTGGTGTTTCCGGCTCATAAACAGGGAGTTTTAAAGAGAAAACAGCTCCGCCCTCAGTGCGATTATTAGCGCTGAGGGTACCGTGATGTATTTCGGCAAGACTACGGCAAATGGCTAAGCCCATGCCCAAGCCATTTTTCTTAGTGGTATAGTGAGTGGTGAATACTCGTTGAGTGTCACTGATGCCTGTGCCGTTGTCTTTTACTTCCAGAACGTAGTGATCATCCTGAGTGTACAGCTCCAGAATGATCAATCCTGATTGGTGAGGCATATCTTCCAGAACATCCAGTGCGTTGTTGATCAGGTTGATCAGAATCTGCTTGATCTGTACCTCATTGGCGACAATCCAGGCTTGCTCCATTAAAGGATAGAAGCTGATTTTGACCTGCAGTTTTTCAGCTCTGAGTTGGCACAGATCAATTGTGTTATGCACGGTTTGGGTCAGCTCAAGAGGGTCTTGAGGGTAGTCGTTTCGACCCAGTTCGCCTCTGGCATGTTTCACAATATCAGAGGCAATTTGTGCCTGTTTATTTAGCTGTTCAAGACTAAAACATACTTTGTTTTGTTGTTCCTGCCAGTTGCTTTGATTTTGAGGCAGGGAAGAAGGCTGGCTCAGCTTGATTGCAGTATTGGCATAATTTTGAATAGCTGCCAGAGGTTGATTAATCTCATGGGCAATTGTTGTAGCCATCTCAGCAATAGCCATTTGATTCTGGCGGAAGTTCATCAATTCACTGGCTTCTTTTTCAAGGTTTTCAGCCCGAATCTTATCGGTGACATCCTTCAATGTGACGTAGTACAAACTGTGCTTATCGTATAGCACCATATTGAAGTGCAATTCAATATGTTGATGCAGAGTGTCGCCGGGTTGAGCAAGGATATCTCCTGGTAAAGGATAGCTACCGTGCTCCAGTGGCTTCAGGCCAAAGATATCCTCAAAATTTTGTTTGGTAAGGGCATCTAGTGGTTGTTTCAGCAACTCAATGGCAGCATAGTTGGCATCGATAATGCGGTAAATCTCTTCTTCGCCCAATCGATAAGGTTCCACGATGAGCAGGGGATCAACACTTCTGTGGAATAGAGCCCGATAGCGCTTTTGGCTGCTCTGTAGCATATTGGACAACAGCCGGGCCGACTCCCGGCCTTCAGCGACCTCCTGATTTCTTTCCATCAGTTTGTCATTGGCTTCTTTTTGCCGAATATGGTGCAGATGATTATTTTCCTGCAGGGTGTTACATGCACTGACCAGCTCATGGATCTCACTGGGGCTATGATTCTTGGTGACCTGGGGTTTAAAGTGATCTGGGCGGGTTTCTTTTAAGCCTTCAATCAGAGTTCTGATTGGCCGATTAACCTTGCGTTGGAGAAAGATAAACAAGGCCAGTAACGGTAATACAAGCTTTAACAGATTAAGTGCGATAATGCCTAGATTCTCATGGGTCAGAAATACTGAAAAGTCATTATCAGTAAAATGAATGGTGATATTGCCCATTAACAAACGCTGACCATCATTATTACTATGACTGAGGGGGCGGCTGATAATTAACGGTGTAGTCGACAGCGTTTTGTGCTCATCTGAATTGACCCGAGTACGTAGATAAACACGCGCAAACTGATCAGAAATCATCAGATGGCTGACCATAGGGTTTTGATACAGAATATCACCCAATAGATTAATACTGTCCTCATCGGCATCGTATAACGCCTTGGAGAGTAAAGGTACCAGTTGGTCTACCTGTTGATTGAGATACTGTTCCCTTAACTGATTGGTGTTCTGAAAATAGAGTTGAATCTGAATGCCAGACACCAGAATCACTAGCAGCAATAATGGCAAAACCACCAATCGAAGCAGTTGATTTGAAAGGGAATTTGTCTTTTTCTCTGCCATAAGCGCATCCAGATGTGTATCTAACACAAGTATACATGTGGAATTCAGATAATACCCTAGGGAAAACCCTGAAAAAGCTTGGTATTAGACCGAGTATTCAGCCTCTTTTTTTAAGTTCATAATGTCTACATCAGTTTGATAATAAAAATTTAAGTTGTCCAACAGCTTACTAACCCGCTGTGTCAGGATAGTTGTCCAATAAACCTGTACTGAATAAAAATGAACAGT
>CAYFGP010000256.1:0-5024 GCA_964342385.1 uncultured Oleiphilus sp.
CATAAGGCTTTCAGCCGTTTTTGTTTAGCCCTTACATGAAATATCCGGGTTAGAGCGTATCAGTCTGAAGAAATAGCACCGAAATCTCATATGATTTTTATCGAAGAGCCTGAAGCTCACTTACACCCTCAAATGCAGGAAGTTTTTATTCGACAATTAGACGAGATAGTCTCTGAATTTGAGCAGACTTTTAATGAAGGGAGAGTCTGGCCTGTTCAATTTGTTATTAGTACACATTCAGCGCATATTGCTAACGAGGCTGACTTTAGCAAAGTTAGATACTTCCTATCAAAGATTCCTGGTACTACTCAAATTAAGGACTTAGGAGCTGAGTTTTCAGCGGATGATCGCCAAGAGGACAAAGAATTTCTACATAAATACTTAACATTGACTAAATGTGATTTGTATTTCGCAGATAAAGCTATATTGATAGAGGGGGCAACAGAGAGGATTATATTACCTGAGATAATTAAAAAGGTAGATGAGACAGAAGGAACTTCACTCAGAAGTAATTATCTTTCAGTGGTTGAAGTTGGTGGCGCATATGCTCATCACTTTTATAAATTCATTGACTTTCTTGAACTTAAGACAGTAATCATTACTGATCTCGACTCGGTAAGAAAAGATGAAAGTGGTCGGCGAGTTACCTATCCGGGTTGCCCAGTTTCCCAAGGCTCATATTCATCAAATACAGGCTTGAATAACTGGTTTAATTACAATGAAGGTGAAAGGCCTAATTTAGATGATTTAAAAAATAAAACAGACATCGAAAAAACAATAGGATTTAGAAGGATTGCATATCAGGTTCCTGAATTAGAACGCGAAGCATGTGCTAGAAGTTTCGAAGATGCATTTATTCTTGCAAATAGAGCCTTATTTGATGGGCTTCAGGGGGATAACGAAGCAGATATTGAGGCCTGCGCATATGATATAGCAGAATTAATTGGTAAGGGGAGTAAAGCTAACTTTGCAATCAAATATTCTATAGATGAAACTGAATGGAACGTGCCTAAATATATCGCAGATGGACTTGTTTGGTTGAATAATAATACCTTACCAGAAGTTACTTCTCCGGTTTCTGAAGCAGAAGCGATTGAAGTTGCTGAGGAACCTTATCATGTCTGATGTTAGTCCAGCAGAGCAAGCATCTATACAAGCTCTGGATGAGATGTTTACTGCGATAAATAATGGTAGCTGCTTTCGCTTAGAGGCAGGTGCCGGTGCAGGTAAAACTTATTCACTTATAAAAGCCTTGAAACATATTATAGACAACCGGTCTTCAGCGCTTTCAACAAATGAGCAGAAGATTGCTTGTATTACTTATACCAATATTGCAAAGAATGAAATTCGTGAAAGAACAGATAATCACCCTGTAATATTTGCAGACACAATACATGCATTTAGCTGGAGCATTATAAAATCCTTTCAATCACAGATTCGTAATCTTATTCCTGAGCTAGGTGGCAGATGGTTAGATCGTATTGATGAAGCAGGGGGGATAAGCGATCAAAGGGTTATTTATGATCTAGGATTTCCAAAAATTAATGAAAAGATTATAGAATTGCACCATGATGATGTTATTAAATTGATGGCTTGTTTCCTAGAGGGGGCTAAATTTCGAGCACTTCTTAAATCGAAGTTTCCAATTATATTTATTGATGAATATCAAGATACAAATGTTGGGATGGCATCTTCAATTGTTGAGAATTTGATTGACAATGATGCAGGGATTTTAATTGGTTTGTTCGGCGACCATTGGCAGAAAATCTATGGCAAAGATGCATGTGGTCTAATTTCAAGTGCTCAAGGTAATATTGTTGAAATTGGAAAAAATGCAAACTTTCGTTCTGATAGGAATATTGTTAAATGTTTGAATAATATGAGGCCAGAGCTTCCTCAGCATGAATTTGATCCCGAATCTGATGGACAGATTTTAATATACCACTCCAACTCTTGGGTTGGAGAGCGTCGAACTGGCGGGCATTGGAAAGGTGATTTGCCTGAAGATGCAGCACATGAATATTTTGAATATGTAAAAGGTATAATGGAGGAAAATGGGTGGGATTTCGAGTCTGAAAATACAAAAGTGTTGATGCTGACAAATAATGTCCTTGCTACAGAGCAAGGGTATAAAGAGCTTGCTGATTGCTTTAATTATCCAGAGGATTATCTAAAAAAGAATGATCCATATGTCAAGTATTTTGTCGATGTTATAGAGCCAATTGCAGCCTCTTTTAAAATGCAGAAATATGGTGAATTATTTCAAGTAATTAACCAGAAATTCCCTCAGCTGAATTGCCAGGGAGATAAGCAGCAGTGGGTTGATAATTTAAATCGTATCAATGATATTCGCTTGAATGGAACTATTGGAGAGTTATTAGACTTTATTTCAGATATAAATAAGCCAAGGCTTTCAAATAAGGTTGCTCAACTTGAAGCTAGATATCAGGAATTACAGGCTGGAAATATAGATGATTTAGATGATCGAGATAGACGATTTTTAAGGAAAATAGATTCTATAAGAGTAATTAGCTATCAACAAGTTATACAGCTGACTAAGTTTATTGAAGAGAAAACACCATTCTCTACAAAGCATGGTGTAAAAGGAGCTGAGTTTGATAATGTTCTCGTCGTGTTGGGACGTGGTTGGAATCAGTATAACTGGAACCAAATGCTTGAGTATATGGAGAATGGTTTCCCTGAAAATAAAAAGGACACATTTGAAAGAAATCGTAATCTATTTTATGTCGCCTGCTCTAGAGCCAAACATAATTTGACTTTACTAATCACTCAGGAGTTGTCAGACGAAGCATTAGCTAGATTGAGATACTTATTTGGAGAGCTGGTTGTCAATGACCTCCATCTTTAAAGCTAATATTACCACTTCCGACAATATGGTAGCCCTATAACAAGTCAAAGTATGTGGACTTAGTAAAGCTGGTGTTTGAGGAGTTACGGCTTGCCACTTATATTAGGCATTACGCAGTCAGCCTCACCAAACCCTTCCACCTCCAAACCAAAACACCAGTCAGCGATTGCATTAAATCGCTGACTGGTGTTTGATTACCTGCTAATCTACAAAACAAACAAAAGGAGTCTGCCTATCGCAAGTATTTAAATCTCTATAAGCGCTACCCCTGAGTGATCCTACCCACCCAGAGGCAGCTAACCATCATCGATAACGAGAGTATCAATAAATGGCTAACGTCAATATTACGCTAGGGCTTCGCTCGGCTAAAGAAAAATTTCTTCTTTATTTTCATGATCTTACGGTCTGTAATCGCATTTGCGGTGCCGGTTTTCTTCGTGTCTTTTATTCTTCTCGGGCCTCTGGCTCAAATCTTCTTTTTCAGCTGTATCGACTCCGTTCGGGTGTGTTATCTCGTGGTGTCTTTGCGCCTGTTCTGATTCTCTTTTTGCCCCTCGTTTTATCAAGTGGGTGTTTATCTGGGCGGCAATCCGTCTATTTGATGAGCTTTACAACTGGGAGGGCAGGGCTATGAGCAAGATTGCTGATATTAAGGATGGGAATATGCAAGACGCTAATGATCAGCTGGATTTGGACCTATTAAGTCAATCGTTTGAGAGCTTGTACCATCGCTGCGCTTTTATGTTGGTGGCGTTGGAGAATATTGCTTTCGGCGAGGGCTCTTTTCATCATCAAGCGGCGGCGAACGGCGTGGGTTATTTCGCTGCTGATTTGCTTGATGAGATGTTCCTGATTCAGGAGATGATCAATAAAGGTCTGAAATCTGGCGTTCAACAATAACCCTGTTTCTAGTGGGCAGGGTGTTGGGTGATTTAAATGCTTTGCCGGTAGAGACGCGATCTGTGCCATGTTCTGTGGAGGGGCATGGCACTCTGTGCGGCTGTTCTATTAGGGCGTTTTGTATAAGGCGCTATTGTGTGGGAAAGCGGTATGGAGATCGTGTTGTGGCTATCGGTAGGTGGATTTTACAGAGTGGCCCAGAGCTGGGCTGTTCGGATTTGATGGTTCTCCGGGCTGTGACGGGCTACGAGTGAATCAGCGAGGGAGTGTATGAAGTATCCAGAAGGCTGGCATCTGGCCAGTGATGAAAAAGCCGAGCGATTGGCGGAGAAGTTAAGTCGGGCTATTGGTGAGCAGCATTTTTTGTCTGGCAGGTGCTTTCGTGTTGTGGCGTATCGGCATCGGGATAATGTGGATGAGTTGCTGTGCCTGCATCCTGAGGAAGAGGATCTGTTTACTCTGCTGCATCTGGTTTGGGCGTTAACATCCTCCGAAACTCACAGAGCGCCGCCTGTTGTGGAGCTACATGGCTGTTTTCAGGATTTTCTGAATTATGAGGCTGAAGTTCAAGGTGCTGAGGTCGTGCTGTGATGGTGATTTGTGGTCGAGTAAAACCCGTTGGGTGATGTTGGGATTCGTTAGTGTATTCGGTGAGCCTCGGAGATCCGGGTTATCGGAAGCCGATAGGACGGCTATGGACACTTAGCTGTCTATCCCATCTGTTGACGATACTGCAGAGATCAGGTGTGACAGTGTTTGATTAACCCGTATTACCTACAACAACAGCGATTTTGCTGTCTTGGCTAGGGGCTGCCAATGGCCGAAAGGCATGGAAAACCAGTGCAGGTAAGACGTTAAAGGTTTTGCGGAGTGAGTCCGAGAGTTAGCCGTTCCCATTTTTGATCAGAACTTTTACATCGTCCAAGCCTAACTCGGTGACATCGGCGATTTGTTCATTTGACAGCGAGCCAAAAGCAATGAGTTTAAGTGCTACTTCCTGCTGCCATTCTTTAAGCTCTAAACGCGCTTCTTCATAGCCTTTCTGAAAGCCTTCTATAAAACCTTGTATAAAGCTTTCACTGCGGCCTTCCACACGGAGTTCTTCAACGTGCTGTTGTAATCTTTCTTCCAGCATTTTGTTTATCCTTTATCAGACTATTCGGCTTTAGGAAAACAGCTATTATCAGCCGCAGTGGCTAGCCCGGATATTTCATAAAAGAAGGCAAGTTCCGCCCAAGTCATTGATATGATTGGG
>CAYFGP010000257.1:0-4901 GCA_964342385.1 uncultured Oleiphilus sp.
TATAAAGAAGCAGCTCAAAACTTATGGTAATCGAGCTACACATGAAATATCCGGGATAGCCCGATACAAAAAGTACGCTAGCTGAAATAACAGATGCTGCTATTTGTATCAGAGCGGAAGCTTTAGCGTTCTTGTTCAACCAATCGTCTCCAGCAGATATTGGTAAGTACTAGCAAATCAATATGTTACCTATCTATTGAGTGTAGCCAGATCACTTATTTTAGCTAGATTAGACTGCATTTTGTGACTGGTATTCTTCAATCACTTCTTTTGCAGCTCGGAACGCCTCCTGGGCTGCAGGGGCACCACAATAAACAATTGAGTGTAATAAGACTTCTTGAATTTCCTCGACTGTGCAGCCATTGTTCAGAGCTCCACGAACATGGCCCTTGAGTTCGGTAGGGGCTTTTAAAGCCGCTAGCATGGCGATAGTTACCAAAGAGCGGGTGGAGCGAGGTAAGTTGTCACGCTGCCAGGTTGAGCCCCAGGCGTGTTCATTAATCCAATCTTGCATAGGGGCAGTTAAGTCGGTGGTGTTGTCCATGGCTTTTTGGACAAAGGCTTCACCCATTACTTCTGTGCGTACCTTTAGGCCATTTTCCCAATCGTTTTGACTCATGTTAGCTCCTGACTTTGTTTTTGTGATTAGTCTTGGGCAGATGATACTAGCGATGGTAGACAGGAAAGTACAATGGGGGCTGATCAATAACTTCTATTAATAGAGATAGGTATTTCTAGCCAAGTCTCTAAGCTCTCACACAAAAGACTCTCTTGAGCAAATGGCCAAAAAATATCGGAACACTTTTGTGTAAGTGTGTATGACAAATAGTCAACAGAATAGAAGTCTTCAGAGCCAACAGGCTCTCTGTTCAGGGGGGGAATGATCCTTATTATCTGAAGCCGCGATCCACTGAGTTTTCATGTCCATTAAGTTTTCATACTTGTGACAAGTTAGTTTTCAGTACGGATTTAAGTTGGTATCCAGCTTTATGGCGGGATTGTATTTTTTGAATTAACTATTTGATTTTAAATGTTTTTATCTATTGGCATAACTTTTGATTGTTACCACGGGATAGAGATTCGTGCAGTGAGCTTTTCAACCAGGCTCAGATGAATACAACAAAAATAAGGCGTTAACGGAATTCTGTTCCGGATTCCAGCCGAACCGTGGTGAACAGGAGATTGGCATGCCCCAATTGGAAACCTTTTACGAGGTGATGCGACGTCAGGGGATTACCCGTCGTAGCTTTCTTAAATATTGCAGTTTGACCGCTGCAGCCCTGGGTTTAGGCCCGACATACGCCCCGCAGATCGCCCATGCGATGGAAACTAAACAGCGTACTCCCGTGCTTTGGTTGCACGGTCTGGAATGTACCTGTTGTTCTGAATCCTTTATTCGTTCCGCGCACCCGTTGGTAAAAGATGTGGTGCTGTCCATGATATCACTGGATTATGACGATACTCTGATGGCATCGGCAGGTCATCAGGCTGAGGCGATTCTGGAAGAGACCATCCAGAAGTACAAAGGTGAATATATTCTGGCAGTGGAAGGTAACCCGCCGCTGAATGAAGATGGCATGTTCTGTATTGTCGGTGGTAAGCCATTCCTGGATCAGCTGAAACATGCGGCGAAAGATGCTAAAGCTGTGATCGCCTGGGGTTCCTGTGCGTCCTGGGGTTGTGTACAAGCGGCACGTCCTAACCCAACCCAAGCGGTACCGATCCATAAAGTTATCACCGATAAGCCGATTATTAAGGTGCCGGGTTGTCCGCCCATCGCAGAGGTGATGACTGGTGTAATCACCTATATGCTGACTTTTGGCAAGTTGCCAGAGCTGGATCGTCAGGGTCGTCCTAAGATGTTCTATGGTCAGCGTATTCACGATAAATGCTATCGTCGTCCACACTTTGATGCAGGGCAGTTTGTGGAAGAGTGGGATGATGAAGGCGCGCGCAAAGGTTATTGCCTCTACAAAGTAGGCTGTAAAGGGCCGACCACCTATAACGCCTGTTCCACAGTACGCTGGAACGAAGGCATCTCCTTCCCGATTCAGGCCGGTCACGGTTGTATCGGTTGTTCCGAAGACGGTTTCTGGGACAAGGGCAGCTTCTATGAGCGCCTGAGCAATATCCCTCAGTTTGGTATTGAGAAAAACGCCGATGAGATCGGTACGGCAGTAGCGGGTACCGTAGGTACCGCCATTGCAGCTCATGCGGCGGTCAGCGCCGTGAAACGTGCCACCGCTAAGGGAGAGCAGGAATAATGAACGATTTTAACGCCAGTAATCTGGATAACAGTGGCCGTCGTATTGTTGTTGATCCGGTCACCCGTATTGAAGGCCATATGCGCTGCGAAGTGAATGTTGACGAGAACAACATTATTCGCAACGCGGTTTCTACCGGCACCATGTGGCGTGGTCTGGAAGTGATTCTGAAGGGGCGTGATCCCCGTGATGCCTGGGCCTTTGTAGAGCGTATTTGTGGCGTTTGTACCGGTACTCATGCGCTGACATCAGTGCGGGCAGTAGAAGATGCACTGGATATCAAGATTCCACTGAATGCTCATATTATCCGTCACCTGATGGATAAAACCCTACAGGTTCACGACCATATCGTGCACTTTTATCACCTGCACGCCCTGGATTGGGTAAACCCGGTTAACGCCTTAAAGGCTGACCCGAAAGCGACGTCTGAGTTGCAGAAGATGGTCTCTCCGGCACACGCTAAATCGTCACCAGGTTATTTTAAGGATATTCAGACCCGTCTGAAAAAGTTTGTTGAAACCGGTCAGCTCGGCCTGTTTGCCAACGGTTATTGGGATAACCCAGCCTATAAACTGCCTCCTGAAGCAGATCTGATGGCGGTGGCGCACTATCTGGAAGCACTGGATCTGCAGAAAGATATCGCCAAAATCCACGCTATCTTTGGCGGTAAAAACCCGCACCCGAACTATATGGTCGGTGGTGTCGCCTGTGCCATTAATCTGGATGATGTCGGTGCCGCTGGTGCACCAGTGAATATGACCAGCCTGAACTTTGTGCTGGAGCGTATTAACGAAGCCCGTGCCTTTACCAAAAATGTTTATCTACCGGATGTGATGGCGGTGGCCAGTATCTATAAAAACTGGCTCTATGGCGGTGGTCTGGCGTCAGAAAACCTGCTCTCTTACGGCACCTATACCCAGGTACCGTACGATAAATCCACCGATCTGCTGCCCGCCGGTGCCATTGTTAATGGTAACTGGGATGAAGTGCTGCCGGTGGATGTGCGTGATCCTAATGAGATTCAGGAGTTTGTCTCTCACAGCTGGTATAGCTACGGCGATGACACTAAAGGTCTGCATCCATGGGATGGTGTTACCGAGCCTAACTTTGAGTTGGGCAGCAAAACCGTCGGTACCAAGACCAATATTAAAGAGATTGATGAATCGGCTAAATACAGCTGGATTAAAGCACCTCGCTGGAAGGGCCATGCCATGGAAGTGGGGCCATTGGCGCGTTATATCATCGCTTATGCCTCCGGTAAGGAGTATGTACAAGAGCAAGTGGATCGTTCTCTGTCAGCCTTTAATCAGGCCTCAGGTCACGATCTGGGTCTTAAACAGTTCCTGCCGTCTACACTGGGCCGTACTCTGGCCCGTGCATTGGAATGTGAGCTGTGTGCGGACTCCATGTTGGATGATTGGCATCAGCTAATCAATAACATCAAAAACGGCGATAGCTCGACGGCTAATACCGAGAAGTGGGATCCATCCAGCTGGCCAAAAGAAGCCAAAGGTGTCGGCATTAATGAAGCACCGCGTGGCGCTCTGGGTCACTGGATCAAGATCAAGGATGGCAAGATCGAAAACTATCAGGCTATCGTACCGACTACCTGGAACGGGACACCACGGGATCATAACGGCAATATCGGTGCCTTCGAGGCGGCTTTGCTGAATACGCCGATGGAGCGCCCAGATGAGCCGGTAGAGATTCTGCGTACTTTGCACAGTTTTGATCCGTGTCTTGCCTGTTCTACCCATGTGATGTCGCCGGATGGTCAGGAGCTGACTAAGGTGAAAATTCGTTAACCGCTGTCCATTAGCGATCCCACGAGGACCTGGCTGCTGAGTGATTTATTTGCTTAGTAGCCGGGATCTGGGTTCAAGGAGTTTGTTATGAGTGATGAGCTTAAACAACGCAAACAGACCGCGGTTTATGTGTATGAAGCACCGCTGCGGCTCTGGCACTGGGTCACGGTTTTTTCGATCGTGACGTTGTGTGTAACGGGGTATTTTATCGGTTCGCCACTACCATCTCAGCCCGGTGAAGCCATCGATAATTACCTGATGGGTTATATTCGCTTTGCCCACTTTACTGCGGGCTATATTCTGGCAATTGCCTTTATTGGCCGTATCTACTGGGCCTTTGTCGGTAATAGCCATGCCCGTGAGCTGTTTCTGGTACCACTGTTTAGCGGCAAGTGGTGGAAAGAAGTGGGTCACGAGTTGCGCTGGTATCTGTTCCTGGAAAAGACACCGCGTAAATATATCGGCCATAACCCGTTGGGTCAGCTGGCGATGTTCTTTTTCTTTGTCTTGGGCAATACCTTTATGATTTTTACTGGGTTTGCACTGTACGGAGAGGGCCTGGGGGCAGGTAGCTGGGCCGATCAGTGGTTTGGCTGGATTATTCCTGCCATGGGACAGAGTCAGGATGTGCATACCTGGCACCATCTGGGTATGTGGTATCTGATCACCTTTGTGATGATCCATGTTTATGTAGCGATTCGTGAAGACATTATGTCTCGCCAGAGCCTGATCTCTACCATGATTGGTGGCTGGCGCATGTTTAAGGATGATCGTCCAGACTGATGGCCTAATGTCATACACACTTACACAAAAGTGTTTCGATATTTTTTGG
>CAYFGP010000258.1:0-4795 GCA_964342385.1 uncultured Oleiphilus sp.
TTTTTGAATGGATAAGTGAGTTATAGAACATCAAATACGGGTTCAAATCAATCCGAGTTTCGTGTTCTGACTCACTTATTTTTTAGGCTTTTTTTGGATGCGACGAAGTGTGTCTTTTGAGTTTCAGCTAATCCAACTGAGAGTATCTACATGAAATATCAAAGAGCTTTAAAGTTTTTTATTAAAGAGTTAAGGATAAAAAAGCTGAAGGCACTCCTTTGCTCTTCCACCATCTTCAGGTAATGGTCCAACCCAGCCACAAGGTATCCCTCCTGTTAAGAATGCATCATACATTCTCTGGAAAATGGAAGAATTTTTGAAACCTCTTCCAAAGTAAGCTCCCATTATCATTAGTTGAAGATAGTTTTCTATTTCATTTGGAAAAATGTCATTGACTATATATTCAGCATCATCTTTATCTAAGGTCTGACATAAATAGCTTATGAAATTGTTATTTGATAGCTTTTCATTGATTAAATTGAACATACTATAATTAAAGTCATCAACACCTGCCTGGTACTGTTCGCTAATCTGTACTCGAATGTCCGATGGCAATCCGGTCTCATATTCTAGGCGGGCGGCTTCATCTGAAACAACGCCTGGAAAGTATTGAAAGGGCCATGGTTCTGGTAAATCCCAAATTTCTTGAGAGGTCATTTGTTTACAGGCTAATTCAATATCGTTAACGACATGAAAACTTTTCTCTACCAGTAGGGGCGGAGTGTGACTAAGAGCTTTAAGAAAATGCTCTCCTTTTATAAGCCGATCTATTCTTACTAGTGTCTCATATACATCTGAGTCATCTGTCGGAAAAATATCTAATATCATCATTTCACCTGGTTGAAAATATTGTTCCATGCATCAAGAGAGCCACCATCATTATTGCGTAAACCTAGATCAAGTGGCCAAACTAGCCGGAAAATAGGGCGATCTAAGTTGGAAAATTTTTTGTGTGGTTATTTAGGACAATATCAGTGTTGTCGTTATTATTGAACTCACCCAGTGACACGTACGGTAAATCTATACTCTTAATTTGTGTAAGGTAAGACTCTCTTGTTTTTGACTTTTTTACTGTGAAAACTACTTGCAGAAGCCACACAACTTGCATTGACTTGATTGAAGGGAGAGACCTGCAGAATGAGATTTCTTAGAGAGATAGGTTAACTGCTGGGTAGATTGGCTGTTTGTTGTCTATGCCTCCAAACATCTTCTGGAATATGATGCTCTTTCGCTTCTTCTCTGCTTAATTGGCTTACACCTTTCATGAATAATCCAAGCCATGAGTTTTCTTGTGGAATATAAGAAAAGCTTATTCGAAACTTACAATCTTCCGTTAAAGTTGCTTTAAAATGAGTCCAAGGCTCTTTTTCAAAGGGCGGTAAAGTTTGTAATTTTTCTTCTAATTTACTTACTTCACAGCACAAATCATTAGGATAATTTGATAAATCAAATTATCCTATAGAGTTATCTCTATTTATCCATTCGGGTCCAACTTGATGGGTATCTGGGTAAACCCTGGGTAAACCATTCCTATGAAATAGATTACCTTTGCATTCTCAGGCATCAAAGACCAAAGTATTTCTCCGACTTTTTGATAAATTTTATGATCTTCAGTCATTAATGTACCTGTAGAGAAGGTTAGACAGTTGAACAAAGCAAGAGGATTTATATCTAGGTTAGAGGTAGTCATCAGCATTTACTGACTTAAAAGAAACCCCTGTGACGCCTATTTTTTCTAAACGATCCTTTAACTTCTCACTAATAACAATAACGTCTAATAAGCCACTTATCCTGAAAATATCTTTCCCTGTAGCTCTATCTGGATTTAATATTAATTTAGTGACAGAACAATACTCTCCTGCTCGATCAGAGAAATCAGGATCATCACTTGAGAATACATTGTAACAGGACTCTTTCCTGTCAAAGCAATCTACAGATTCCCATACATGCAGTAAGTGATAGGTATCTTTTTGTCGCCCTCCTGTGAAAAGTATTGGTATAGCTGTAAAGCCATTTGAACCAGGAATAGCCTTAAGTGTTTTAAAGTTAACCATTGGGATATCTGCATAACCAATGACTGTAAAGTCGGTACGGCGACCATCCGACTCAATAGGAGCATATAATTTCTTATTCCGTATTTCATCGTCCATAGAAAGAGCTGGAGGGCTAACAAGTCTCCAGTTATCAATTTCTTGAACATCACCTACACGCCAAGCTGACGAATTAAATATATCAAACTCCAAAGAATAAAAACGCATAACTTTACCTTCCGGTTAACCAAGAGTTTACTTGATGACCTGGTGTTGTCGCTTTCGACTTAATTCTATTTAACACACTAGAAACGCCTCTGGTATATTCGGGGCTTCCTGGTTGTTTGCCTCGTGTAGCATTTTGCAGTTCCCGATATACATATGAATGATACTCTGGTGGATGTGGGACTCTATGTCCAGGTATTGAAATTTTGTTAATTTCACTGTCAATATTAAGGCCTGCATCATCAAAGAACTTTTGAAATCTAGGTGTCCATGGCCCCCCATTAGCTGTGCTAACACAGTTTTTATTTGTACAGATATGGTGAATAGCTGGGGCATCTGAAGTGTATTGTGAAATTGTTCAAGTATTAGTGAACTGTTCAGACCATTCTAAGAATTTGCTCCAAAACTTATGGTCAACCATACATTCATCTTCATCATTGAGATCAAAAAAAAGTGCTAACTTACGAGCTTTTTCAACACCAAGGTAAAATACTGAATTATCACGTTCCATAATTTCAAGATATAAAAACTCAAAAGCCATGCTATATTCGCCGTGAAGAAGATAGTGTTCAATATACTCGATTCTATCTTCTGGTATTGCAGATCGATTAGCATCAATTTCTGCTTTTATTGTCGCAACTAATTCTTCCCAATCAGCTTCTTTTTCTGCCCAACTCATTAATGTGTTTTCCTTGGATTCGCTGGTACGTTTGTAGGGTAAGCGGATGAAATTTGTCCCGCGCGTCGATGATTATCTGGGAAGAATGTTACTCTGATATTCAATCCATCACGAATCCCCTCAACAAATGGTGTTCCACGTGGATCTACTTGGCGAACTAAACTTGGATCATTTGCCATATCAGAGACTTGATGAATAATACGTTGATCACTCCAATTGCTTGGAAACTCAGTTTTACCAGGCTTACCAGCTCCAGCCCTATGGTTAGCTAATATATGGCCGCTACGCCCGTCTGTAATATCGATAGGTTTATCAATATTAGTTAGGATTGTATTGGGGTTGTATGGCGATATACTTCCCTCTGATGAATCACTATTTACAGAGGTATTCGAGTTAGAGCTATTAGTTTGACTATTTCCATTTTCAGTATTATTTCCATTTGCACTATCTGAGCCTTGCGAGTCTCCAGCACTGTTAGTGCTATTTCCAGATTGACCGTTACCTCCAGCAGAGCCAGACCCCGGCCTATCAGTCGCCGCCACAGAAGTAGAGCCATTGCCAGGTCTGGTAATACTTGGAGTGCTACCTCTGCCTCCGAGCGAAGGCATGCCGCCCAGCGCAGGTATATTTTCTGCTAACTGCTCGTAACGTTCATCACCCAGAACTTGACGGGCAATATCCTCAATATCTGAGGCACCGATAACAGCGCCAGCTTCCAGAGACTCAAGGCCGCTCTGCATCTCAAATGGAAGCAATAATCCTGAGTCGGAGTCACTATTTTCTTGAATATACTGTCGTGCTTCTTTGTAGGAGTCTAGTTGAACAATCTCGTTAAGTTCATCAATGGCTCCACTGCATCCAGATTCTCTGTTAGCACATGCAAGCAGTCGATTGATGAATCGCTGTTCACTGATCTTGATAGCATCTTCTACAGCTTGATCCTGGCAATTAGGTTCTCCATTACACTCAACAAGCTTTTCTGCTAGTTCGTTTATATCATCATGGTTAAGATGATTATTCACAGTCTGACCGGCGGCATTAATTGCTCCTGTGGTGCCGTTGGCCGCGTCACCTATAGCGGTGCTGGTGGCGATCAGGATGCTATCTTTTAGTGGGCCACCTACGCCCATGTCATCCAGTACGTCAGCGATTACAGGAGTGCTGGCAGCCGTGGCCAAGGCACCGGCTCCGCCTGACAAGTCGCCGCTGAGCAGACCGGTAACGGTGTGCATCACTAGGCGACTGGTACCGTTTTCGCCCCATTTATCCTCAATTTGCTGTGCTTCATCACGCAGGACCTGGGCGCGTTCAGGGTCTGATTCGCTGGCAGCCTGCAGTAGCAGGTCATCGGCATGATCGGTCTGGCTTTTGGCGTAGTCGCCAATGAATTGAGGTATCTCCTGGCTGAGGATCTGCTGAAGTTGGACTTCATCCTGTACATCTTGGATTTTGTCTATGCTAAAAGAGTTATCCAGGACTTGGTGGGCTTCTTCCTCATCTCGTTTCAGATCATCCAGGCTTTGGCCTGGGTTGCTGCGTACTTCAATATTGCCATCAGAGATAACGGAGAATGTGGTGCTACTGGCATTGCCACTGTCACTGTCTGCCCAGCCAATAGGTAAGTTATTGCCACTGGTGGATAGACTAACGCCGATACTCATGCTTTCGATATCGTATATGGCGTGGTTTTCCAGTTGATCCCAGCTTAGGCTGCCGGTGCTGAGGCGGTTGTTATCCGGGTTACTGCCAACGATGGCACCGCCTTGCAGTTTTGTCTCGCCGCCTACGGTGATATCAAAGCCACCATCACCGGCGTAGATGCCACTCTGTTCCTGTACGGCGACATAATCCGAGTCCGCTT
>CAYFGP010000259.1:0-4502 GCA_964342385.1 uncultured Oleiphilus sp.
AAGTTTAGACTGGATATGCGCAGTTCATTGAAATCAGAACTACGCACTGTCTAGACGCTTTCATTGCCAATAGAAAGGAGATCGCAATGAATATAAACCAACTGACGTTTGAAAACTTTTCCCCACAGAATCGAAGAATTTTTGTCTGTGCGGAGAAAAAGCATCCTCAAAATTTTAGTCATATCTTATCAGAGTGCTGGGAAAGCTTTCTGTTAGAGGCCGGTTCATCAGGCTATTCCGCGTTCAGTAGCATGTATGAAGTTGTTTTTCAGAGTATCGAAGAGGGAAAGCCTCATCAGCGTGTTCTCTTTTCTGCAGATTCTGCAGGAGATGAGCTCTCCATATATGAGAGTAATGGACGTTATCTGGCAAATCGAGAACCTAGGCCAGGCTACCAAAGCGGAATCGAGGTCGTTAATGACGCGGAAGGACCAGTCCGAGTCAGCCTATACAATAACCTGGCAAAAGTGACAAATGAAATTGTAGTCTTACCGAGTCAAGCTGCCGTCTTTAATCCCTCTACTACCTTCTACCTCTATGTTTCTGTTCCTGTAGTTGATGAGGATCAGCCCGTCGTATTGGAATCGATAGTTGAAGAGTTTGATGTTACTCGTCACTCCAGAGCGATCCTTTTAATGAAGGGCAGCACTCTGGATTGGAAATTGTACTGATTGCCGTGGGTGAACTTTATTGTAAAAGCCTACAAATTGAAGACTGATAATATGGGGTTCTGATCTACCGCAATATAATAAATAAATGGTGATACTGTGTTCCCTCTCCTGCGAGTCTTCATTGTTCCTAAAGAGATAGCCAAATAAGCCTTAATTTGTACGTGTGACTTTTTTGCATAGGCCCTTTCTTTTTTATCGTTTGTCCAGAATCAGTAAAGTGTCTTTGATAGAGCTCTAGCCCCTCTATCAAGGACACCGGAATGACAGAAGTCGCGACACCTCTACCCACTGAAAATGAAGTAGCACGAACAGAAACTGATCTGATTGGCCCTGTTTCGGTCCCCGCTAATGCTCTATTTGGCGGCCAGACTCAGCGGGCTCTTAATCTCTATCCCTTAAATGGCGAAAAGCCGCTATCCGATTACCCTCAGCTAATTCGAAGTGTATTGGCGGTTAAAAAGATTGCGGCACTGACTAACCAGCAAACGGGTGAACTCACTAATGAAGTCGCGAATGCCATTATTGCCAGTATTGAGTCTCTGGAAGCCGATCTGCCACTGGATCAATTCCCGGTACATGCTTGTCATGGCGGTGGTGGTATCTCAACCAATATGAATGTGAATGAGGTGTTGGCGAATCTGGCCAACAGGGATTACTTTCAGCAACCTTTGGGCAGCTATCACCCGATTCATCCCAATGATGATATCAATCTGAATAACTCCACCAGTGATGCACTTACTACAGCATGTCACTTTGCAGTGATTGAGCAGTGGCAGGGTTTACAGGCCGCAATTCAAGATCTATCTGCTGAATTTTCACTGCAGGCTGAGCAGTGGCAACACGTGCAAAAAATATCCCGTACCTGTCTGCAGGATGCAGTCGAGATCAGTTTTGCTGATCTGTTTAGCGGTTATATCAGTCTGATTGAGCGCAACCAAAGTCGGTTGGATCAAGATGTTGAAGCGCTTTATCGCATCAATCTGGGAGGCAATATCATTGGTCGTAAAGGCGACTGTTCAGAGGCGTTTTTTGCGCAGGTGATGCCGGTGGTACAGCAAGTGATGGGTAGTGAAAAGTATCTGCATAATCCAAACCTGTTTGATGCGTCGCAAAACCACGATGATCTGATCGCCATTGCCAATCGCTTGGATCTGTTTGCCCGTGGTCTGCTGAAGATCGCTAAAGACTTCCGTCTGATGTCATCTGGCCCTGCGACCGGTTTTGGTGAGTTGTATCTACTGGCTGTGCAGCCGGGCTCTTCGGCTATGCCAGGTAAGGTCAATCCTACCATCCCTGAGTATCTGGTGCAGTGTTGTATGCAGGTGTGTGGTCGCTGTTACTCTGTACAGATGACCCAGGATCATGGTGAACTAGATCTGAATGTTTGGCAGGCGGTGGTGATCCATAATCTGCTAGATGCTATGAGTTGTCTGGAAAATGGTATTCGTACTTTTACCAAATATTGCGTCAGTGGTTTACGCCCGAATCTGGAGCGCAATCAAGCAAATATTAATACTCTGATTCCAGTGTTGATTCGTTTGAAACAACAAAAGGGTTACTCGTTTGCTTCTCAGGTTTATAAAGAAACTGGTGGAGATTTGGAGCAGATTTTGGCTTATCTGACAGAGTGAGTACTTAGCAAACAAAGCCAGATATTTTGAAGCAGAGATTTACCTTTGCTTTACCATTCTGTTCCTGGCTGGTCGGCCAGATTCTCTTCTTATCCAGGCGTTTGCCGAAAATTTAAGGCAAACGATTCAGCTATTACACACTCATACAAAAGTGTTTCGATATTTTTGGCCAAAGGCTGAGGTCATTTATAAAGAGGGGGCTTTTGTGTGAGTGCTTAGATAATGTGTTAGCTGATACTTTGGAGTGGGAAGCTGATAATGTTAGTTATTGGGTATAGATATAAATATAGATTAATTTGTTATTGAGTCTGATGGATTTGAAGCTATATAAGATATGTTTTAACTATTCTTTAGTATTAATAATTGGCCTGACCAATTTGAGATGTTAAAGGATTGGCCTGACCAATATGTATATTGAAGTAGGTTGATGTAGAATAATATTAATAGATAATAAAGGGCCTATGTTTGACATTGATAAAGTATCCTCTTATTCTCACTGCTCAATGGAGTTCAGCTTTCACCAAAAATAATCAAGGATAGATAATGACTCGCTCTCATAAGCATTTTAGACTCCCTCCACTGAAAGCTGTACAAGCTTTTGAAGTATCTGCTCGATTAGAAAGTTTTAAAACAGCAGCCGATGAGCTTCATGTGACACCTGCCGCAGTGAGTCATCAGATACGCATTCTTGAAGAGCATCTTGGCGTTCGTTTATTTGAGCGAGAGCGTAATGGAATTACCCTAACTGAAGAAGGTAAAACTATTTATCCTAACATTTTGGCTGCTTTTGAATTGCTGCATGAATCAGTCGCGGCGCTTCATGCTAAGAGTCAAGAGAAGACAATTGGTTTAACTGCAGGACCTGCTTTTACCTCGAAATGGTTGGCACCGCATTTATATAATTTCAAAACACATCATCCAGATATTTCAATTGAAATGCAGGCTTCTCTTGATATCTATGACTTCCGTAAAAGTGGTATTGATATTGCGATCCGCTTTGGATTGCCAACAATCAATGAAAATATTACCTGTATACCATTAGTAGAGGACGCTGTTGTTCCTGTAGTATCACCAGAGTTTATTGAAAGACGTGGAGGGAGATTGCTACTTCAGGATATTAAGGAATGTGAATTGATCCATGATCGTTCACTATCGATGGTAAAGTCAGGTACACCAGATTGGCGCACCTGGTTTGAAAGTGTTGGTATTCGTAATATAGATACTAACAACGGCCTATTTTTTAATCATGCGGATCATGCTATTCAAGCTGCTATAGATGGTGCCGGGATTGCACTTGTCCGAGTAATACTTGCAACACGGGATATCAAATCGGGCCGTCTAAAAATACCTTTTGGGCCAATTATACCATGTGGGTTAACCTTCTCAGCTTTGATAAGACAAAATGCTCCTAATCAAGCAGAGATAGACTTATTTCTTGCTTGGCTCATTGACGTTATGAAAAATGATGTTCTTGATGTATCAAACTTAGATGGTGGAGATGCTATTGCTGAATTACTACGCATCTAGTTAATCTATTTAAAGTGTAAAAAATGTCTCTCCTTGTTTTCTCTGAAGCTCTATTGCTCTTGCATTTTCTATCTGATAGTGATTTTTATATGATTTACTCTCATTTTTTGAGTAATAGTTTAGCGCAGCATTAATAGACATCCAATGTGAAACAATAATGATGTTCTTACCTTTGTGGCAGTTGAATAGATTTTCAATGGTTTGACCTACTCGATTTAACAAACAGCTAAATGTCTCTGCGCCAGATAGTTGAAAACTTTCAGGGTTGGTCCAGAAATTACTAAATTGCTCAGGGTATAATTTTTCTGCTTCTGATTTAGTTAGCCCTTCCCAGGGCCCTAGCTCAATCTCTCGAAGCTCATTTATGCTAATAGGGTGGAGTTCTCTATCGTTTACCAAAATATGTGCAGTTTCCAGTGCTCTTGGTGCTGGGCTACTATATATTTTGTCTATCTTCACCTTTGACAGATTAAGTGCAAGGTTTTTAGCTTGTACTCTGCCATGCTGAGTAAGGTCTGAATTTAATCCTCCTTGAAATCTATTTTCTAAGTTCCATCTAGTTTCACCATGCCTAACAAGTAATATTTTTGTACATTCGGTTGACATATAGTTAATACCTTTTACCTGAATCCGTGACTTCAAGACCTGCTCACAGGACGGCAGACCTGCAATG
>CAYFGP010000260.1:0-4477 GCA_964342385.1 uncultured Oleiphilus sp.
CAGAGGTTAAGCTCTCCAGCCCCTTCCGTTTTTTTAAACCGGACAGCAGTGATCTCGTTTATCTTTTTAGGGGTAGCGTTTGGACAGCTGTTTTTTGGCCCCTTCTCCGATGTCAAAGGACGCAAGCCCGCCATCTATATCGGCTTTAGTATCTTTATTGTCGGCTGTATCGTATCGGCACTGGCCGAAAGCCTGAGCGTGATGTTGTTTGGCCGCTTGTTGCAAGGTTTTGGCGCGTCGGCACCGAGAATCGTTACCGTCGCGATAATACGGGATCGCTACAAAGGCAAAGAGATGGCCAGGATATTGTCGCTGATTATGACGCTGTTTATCCTTTGTCCTCTATTTGCCCCACTACTGGGACAACTGCTACTCAGCTTTATCGACTGGCGCGGTGTGTTTGCCTTCCTAGCCACCCTAGCTTCCATATCCTGTGGCTGGTTTGCCATCAGACAAGCCGAAACACTAAAACCAGAAAACAGACAACACTATTCAATAGAACAGTTACGCTGCTGCTATGGTGAAGTCTTCCGGCATAAAGCCTCCATGAGCTATATCTTTGCCTTAGGGCTGATATTTGGCTGCTTTATCAGCTTCTTAAGTACCTCTCAACAACTGCTTCAGGTCACCTATCAACTGGGCGAGTGGTTCCCCCTGCAATTTGCCGGACTGGCCTTTGTTATGGGCATCGCCTCTTTCTCTAATAGCAAACTGGTTACCCGATTTGGCCTAAGACCTCTGGTGATATTAGCCATCAGTACCTTCTTCCTATCTTCCGCGCTAGCCCTGATAGCAGCGTACTACTATGCTGGTTTACCGCCCTATATCCTGATGGTGATCTACCTTGTCATCGCCTTATTCTGTATCGGCCTGCTATTTGGCAACCTCAACTCACTGGCCATGCAACCCTTTGGCCATATTGCCGGACTTGCCGCCAGCATCGTCGGCACCTTCTCAACCTTACCTGCAGTGGCCATCGGCATGCTGATCGGTAGCCTGTTTGATAACAGTGTTATCCCAATCCTGACTGGTTTTATTATCTGCGGATTTCTGGCTTTAGTTTGTGTACTGGTGCCGGTAGAGAGGTGTGATGGTAGTAAAACAACTGGGTGATAAAGGAAGGGAAAATAGCTTTTAAATCAATGGGATAAATTTGGGGGGCTGGTTTTACGATAGGAGTCGGAGGAAAAAACTCTGTAGGTGATTGTGACACCAGACTTCCACTGTGTATGTTTACTATCGGGTGGCTGGGCTTAAGGCTGGTGGTAATTATCTTCAACTTTGTTTAGGCTTGATCAAACTATGCGCCAATGGAGTATGGCTGCTATGTTAACGATTATTGAATCTCCTTTGTTTACCAAGCAATGGCCTGATTACTGGACAGAAGATGAACGGCTTGAATTTGCGAGCTACTTATCTAAAGCGCCTGATTCAGGTCAGTTGATACCTGAATCCGGTGGTTGCCGAAAAATACGCTGGTCTAGAAAGGGTAAAGGAAAAAGTGGTGGTGTCAGGGTGATCTATACCACTCGTTTGAAAAATGGTGCACTTGTTTTGTTGCTGATTTATGCCAAGAGTGCAAAAGACAATATTCCTGCACATATCTTGAAGCAGATTGCTGAGGAGCTTGGGCATGCCACTAAGTGAGAAAGAGTTGTTGGAGAGAGATGCCGGTAGAAATATCGGCGAAGAGTTATTAGATGCTGTCCGCGATGTTAAGGCTGGTAACTATGGTGATAGCTATGAGCTAGAGGCAAACCAGATTGTATCGACTCGAATGAAATGTGGTTTGTCGCAAAGCCAGTTTGCAGATGCATTAAGAATATCTCCACGTACTCTTCAGCAATGGGAGCAGGGACGTCGAAAACCTTCCGGGGCAGCCGAAACTCTATTGAGAATTGTCGATAAACACCCAGAGGTTTTGCTGGAGCTGCTTTAGTGGCTCCAAATCTTGCCCTAGCAACTCCTCATCACTTTGCCTAAATTTTCTTCTGCTGCATTCAGGGTTTCAATGCTTGGCTATAAGCATTCCTGAGTAACCGAGTATCAGGCATATTTTGTAGATGTCTTCTATTGCTTCAGGTTAACTTTGCGTGGGTATAGGAAATAACTCTTAAAAATCAATGAGAAAGGTCTGGATGACCTACGTCATCCTTTCAACGTAAAACGGCCGTAGGAAGTGATTATTTATATTTATAAATCAAGTAGATAATCTCTTTTTATGAATCGAATAGACATTAGACTATTACATTATAATAAATATTGGGTGGTGATTTACACTTTGTATAGAGATAAGCATATTTTATGTTAAAATAAGTATGTATATTAGAGTTTATTTATATTGATAGGGAGTTTCAAATTGGCTGTGGATGCAATAGTTGGGGGATTGTCTAAGCCCGCCGCTAACATGGTGGCAAAAAAGACCATTGGGTCTGTCTTTGAGCTGTTGGCGAAAAAATATGAGCTAGTTGATATTCTTAAATTTAAGAATAATTACTTAGAATATTGCGATAAAATTCTTGAAGTGAAAACTCTAGTCTCGCAAGATCGAATTTACCATATTGATGAACTATTTGTCCCAGTTCACTTGGTTCAACCAGGTTCATCTGCAAAATTTGAAATCAATGATAACACTGCATTGGATAATGACCGAGCCTTATTGATAAAAGGACTTGCAGGTCAAGGGAAATCTACCTTACTAAGAAAGCTGCTTTCGAATAACGCCAAGAGATTTAGTCGTCTACCTATATTCTATGAGCTTAAAAATTATAAAGGTGGGAAAATAGAATTATCTATAGCTGCGTCATTAGATGACTCTGGAGTTAAGCTTGGACCATATGCACTAAATAGACTACTTCTAGACAGTAATGTAAAAGTTTATCTTGATGCCTTTGATGAAGTGAAGCCTTAGTTTAGAAATGAACTGCTGGACCAAATCAGGCGTTTAATTAATGGTTTTAATTGCCATGTTGTATGTACCAGTCGACCAGATACAGAAATCGATACATTGTCAGAGTTGGAAACATATACAGTTTGTGAATTAACTGAAACTCAAATATTTGGAATTATTGAAAGGACCGCATCAGATCAAGAAAAATCTCAAGAGCTTTGTAAAGCACTAGAGCGAAGCCCGTTGCACAAAAGAAGCGATTCGATACTAAAATCCCCTATTCTGGTTGTATTATTTTGTATTAGTTATAACCTAGGCGAAGAAATACCGAATACCTTATCTCAGTTTTACTCTAATATCTTTGATACAGTTTTTCATAGACATGATAATATTAAAGGCAAGGTACATAGAGCTCGCCATTGGAATGATAATAGGACTGTATATAAGGATTTGTTTAATTGCTTGTGCTTTATATCTCTCCGGTCAGGTTTTAATAGTTTTAATAAGGATAAATTAATTGAGTTTATAGGGGTGTCACTGAAACATGTAGGAGAGGATCGGGCTTTAGCAGATAAGGTGGCTTCAGAACTGGTTTCAATAACCAATCTTATTATTGAAGATGGGTTTAATGATTACCGGTATGTTCATAAGTCTATACAGGAGTTCTTTGCAGCTTCTTTTGTACAGTCTTTAAATCATGAGAAAAAGATGGCGTTCTACAAAAAAAGCTTTTTGGATCATGGTTTTTTTACGCTATTTCATAGTACTTTGTACTTTCTTGAAGAACTAGACTTTTATGATTACCATGAATACGGGTTTATCCCTTCTGTTTGTGACATGTTTTCTATCTCAAGAGAAGAAAGTGTTGGTGACCTAGAAATTCCAAAAGTTATTGTTAACCTATTTTTAGAAAAAGTAAGCATGCAAGCTAAGGCTATGTTCTGTTTAGTTGTTGGCGATGGTCTAAACTAAAGAGGTCTCTTTCCTGATTCAGTGGAGGCCTCCAATGAAACAGCATGATTTCGACCAAATGCTCTCTCAACTTGACACCCTTTCAGCTAAACAGCGTCATTCACTCATTGAATGGCTCCATTGCCCAGAAGAGATCCCAGATATTGTTGAGCATCTCGAACAAAGCCTCCATGACCACTTATCCTGCCCTCACTGTGAACACGATAAAATTCATCGCTGGGGGATGAGTCAGGGTATTCAACGTTACCGCTGTTGTGGCTGCCATAAAACCTTCACGGCTTTAACCAAGACTCCACTATCAGGTCTACGGATGAGAGATCGGTGGATGGAATATGCACAAGGCATGCTTCAATCTGAAGTACTAAGGAGTGCAGCAGCACGCTGTAGCATTCACTTAACCACTTCATTCCGCTGGCGTCATCGTTTCCTAAAACTTGCTGAAACCCTGAATGCAGAGGCCCTTGAGGGTATTGTAGAAGCAGACCAGACTCTATTTAGAGAGTCCTTCAAAGGAAAAAGAAATATCGACGAACGACCACCCAGAAAGCGGGGGAATGATAAGAAAAAAGACGTGCACTGGATCTCTGTTTTGGTGGCAAGAGATCGCCATAAACA
>CAYFGP010000261.1:0-4372 GCA_964342385.1 uncultured Oleiphilus sp.
GGCTTAGGTGAGATATGCGTAGTTCATTGAAATAAGAACTACGCACTGTCTAGAACTTTTATACCAACGTTTACGGGCTCTCTCCTGTGCAGCCTGATGCTCAGGATGTTGCATCCAAGCATCAAAAGCTTCCTGAGTTTGCCAATAAGAAATTGACAGCTCAGTGTCCCCTTCACTACAGGTTAAAAAACGAGTGCAACCAAACTCCTCTGTAGCCAGCTCCCTCATGCGAAAAGCAGTATTTTCGTATTCAGTGTCAAAACGCTTAATTTCTGCTTTAAAAATCACAACGTACATTGTTGTTGGTCCCTTAGCCTGATTAGGCCGTACATTAATAAAGGTGAGTTCAACCAATCCTTATTAGCATTGTGAGGTAAATAACCAAAAATGATCGGAAGATGAGCTTCAAGTAACGACTGTTTAACAAAATGTAACATAGGGAAGCCACACAAAGAATGGGCTTAAAGAACTAAAAAAATAAGCACTTACACAAAAAAATCTCTACAAGGATGCACTTCATTCTCTAGCCGTTGGCCGAAGAATATCAAAACACTGTTGTATCAGTGTGTACAAAAAAACCCGTAACCTACTCGTATTTAGGTTACGGGTTAAGAAACAGATCAGGAGCTGTTATTCAGCTTGTGGCTATTAACAACCTCCGATCTAGCCACTATCACATCACTTCCAAGCGATAGCGGCCTTATCAGATGGCAAGTCTGAAATTCAATAATCATTTAACTTATGCCGCAGTAACTTCTCTAGCCACCAGTGCCGGGCTGACAGCAGCCAATACTGCATTCAAGTTAGCCGCTACGGTGTCTTCACTCACTGCAACACCATAGACAGTCTCTTCACCAATCTTCACCTGAACATAGGTGACAGCCTTAGCATCACTACCGGAAGACAGAGCGTGTTCACTGTATTCTGTGACTTCAACGGTTTCGCCCAGCTCAGCCTGCAGCGCCTGAGTTAATGCATGAATTGCACCGTTGCCTTCGCCTTTCAGGCCACTTTCTTCACCGGATTGGCGCACAACCGCTTCCAGATAGTCTTTATCACTGCGCTCCAGCTTATAACTCACCAGCTCAGCATTGACTGGATTTTGCAGATACGCCTGGTTAAACGTATCCCAAATCTCGGCTTGTTTCAGTTCACGAGCTTCAGCTTCGGTTCTGGCCTGTACTTTCTTGGCGAACTCAACCTGCATCCAACGCGGCAGCTGTAAGCCGTACTCACTTTCCAGAATATAAGCGACACCACCTTTTCCAGACTGACTGTTAATACGGATCACTGCTTCATAGGTGCGCCCCAGATCACGTGGATCGATCGGCAGATAAGCGATATTCCAGGCCGTGCCTTCATCATAAGTATTCAGACACTTCTTAATCGCATCCTGGTGACTACCAGAGAAAGCGGTATAAACCAGCTCACCGATATAAGGGTGGCGTGGGTTAACCGGGATATTGGTACAAGCTTCAACCACCTCAACAATCTCTTCAGCACCGGACAGATCCAGTTCAGGATTCACACCCTGGCTGTACAGATTCATCGCCATAGTGATGATATCCATATTACCGGTACGTTCACCGTTACCCATCAGGGTGCCTTCAACACGATCGGCACCGGCCATTACGCCCAGTTCAGCAGCCGCTACGGCACAGCCACGGTCGTTGTGGGTATGCAGGCTGATCTCAACACAATCACGCTGCTTGATATTGCGGCAGAACCACTCAATCTGGTCTGCAAAAACATTCGGTGTCGACATTTCAACAGTGGCCGGCAGGTTCAGAATAATCTTGTTATCCTGACTTGGTCCCCACTCGGCTACAACGGCATCACAGATCTCTACTGCGAAGTCCAGTTCTGTACCGGTAAAGCTCTCTGGAGAATACTCCAGACGCCACTCGGTATCGGTGTGATGACAAACACGCTCTTTCACCATACGTACACCGGAAACCGCAATATCAACGATCTGGCTGCGCTCCATACGGAACACCTGCTCACGTTGAACGGTCGAGGTTGAGTTGTATACGTGCACAATGGCTTTTTTCACACCTTTTAACGCTTCGATAGTTCTGTCGATCAGGTGCTCACGGGCCTGGGTTAATACCTGAACAGTCACATCGTCAGGAATCATATTTTCATCAATCAGGGCACGTACAAAATCAAAATCCGGTTGAGATGCCGCAGGGAAGCCCACTTCAATCTCTTTAAAACCCAATTTAACCAGCAAAGAGAATAGTCGCTTCTTCTGCTCAACGGTCATCGGATCGATTAGCGCCTGGTTACCGTCACGCAGGTCAACGCTACACCAGGTCGGTGCCTTGTCGATAACCTTGTCAGGCCATTGGCGATTCTCAATCTGCACAGCAGGAAAAGGGACATATTTCTTATGGTCAAAACGGTTCACGGTGAAATCCTTATTTATCATCACAGCAAAATTAAATATGTTGGCAGGTGCAATACGCTGCCCTTATCAGCAGGCTCTTGTGGAGCGCTATACCACACAAAAAAACGCGTCCTTGTGAGACACATTGGCTAATTTCTGCCAACGAAAACAAGTATATAGCAATGCCTGCGCATAAAGATTGCGAATATTAGAGCAAAAATAGCTTTTTTGGCAATTTTCATTCACCCTTAAAAACAAATACGCAATATTATTGCAAACACTAAAAACAGCACGCTATATTAACCGTATATTTCGTAGTTTTAAGCAAGTCAGGGCTAATTTTATGAAGCTGGATCGCACCGATAGAAGAATTTTGGACGAACTGCAGAAAGACAGCAGTATCAGTAATCAGGATCTGGCGGAGAAAGTAGGCCTATCCCCCTCTCCCTGCTCTCGCAGAGTCAAACAGCTAGAAGAAGACGGTTATATTGATCGTTATGTTGCACGGTTAAACCAATCACAGCTGGATTTAAAGCTCACCGCCTATATTCAGATCGCACTGGATCGCCATACACCGGATCGTTTTGAGGAGTTTGATAAAACCGTGCGTAACTGCCCAGAAGTGGTTGAGTGCTATCTGGTTACCGGTCAATCTGCCGATTACACAGTTAAAGTGATCGTACCAGATATGGAGTATTACCAAGAATTTCTGCTTAATACTATCACTCAGATTCCAGGGGTTACCGGTGTGCATTCCAGCTTTGTGATGAGAAAGGTAGTCGATAATACAGAGGTTTCGTTACGCCATTTAAGTTAGACAACGATAGCTTTTTAAGTTTCTTCCAAATTGAAAAGGCGCACCGAAAGAGTGCGCTTTTTAAGTTTCAAACCAACCGCGCATCATTTCCATACGCGGCGTTATTATCTGACATATAACCCCCTACTGCTGCCATAACACCTAACCTATTGAAATATAATAACAAAAAATACAAATAAGACTTTTGGCCTATTCTTTGCGGTAGCTCTTGTATAGCACGAAATATTTTCTTGCTCACTTTGTGCCCAATTAGGAGCCTGTTATGCAAAACATTAAAGCCAAGGATTTTATGGACCCAGCCCCGCTTGCTATTGAGCCTGACATTGGAGTGATTCGCGCACTGCGTCAACTGTTGTCAGCCAAACTCTCTGGCGCACCGGTTGTCGACAAGGAACAACACCTGGTGGGCTTTATCTCAGAAGCGGATTGTATGCGCGGCACCCTGATGGGGAGTTATTACACCAGTGTGGGTGAACTGGTTAAAGATCGTATGACAACAGAGGTTGAGAGTATTGATCCAGAAACCAATATCGTCGATGTGGCAGAAACCTTTCTAAAAAATCACCGCAGCATTCTACCCGTGGTTGAAGGTGGCAAAGTGGTCGGCCTGATCGAACGCCATGCCCTATTAGAACAATTGATGGAACATATTGATCATAATGAGAATCTAGTCGCCTAAGCTGAACCGGGGTTATCATTATAAGGAACTGACTTAACCAAAGGTCCTAATAAGATGACATCTCAGCCTAGCTACACCCCAATCAGCTGCAGCTTTCATGATGTATTGGAAGCCAGCGCTACTTTACGAAAGAACGTTGAGATCTATTACCGGAATGATCATGGAGAAAGTACTCAGATTCACCAGGTCATCACAGATATCTACAGCAAAGATAAAGTTGAGTTTATTAAGTTGCAAAATGGCCAGAGTATTCGTTTGGACTACTTGATTTCCGTGGACGGTCAAAGTTTAAAACCGGTTTAAGATCTTAATAAAGACCTGAGCCAATGCCAGATCAACACAGATCACTGGCTTTACGGCAATACCGTGACTTTCAAATGATCAAAGATGAAGAGTTTGATGCACATTAGGCATCAAACTCTTCATCTTTTTATACGCGATGTGCGGGTTTAGTCTGATATCAATTTTTCAAATTGTGTCAGAGGAT
>CAYFGP010000262.1:0-4330 GCA_964342385.1 uncultured Oleiphilus sp.
TAGGACATCGTCAAGCGCCTAATAAGAACCCTGACTGGAAACAGTCAGGGTTTTTCGTATGTACGGAAGAAAAGTGTAGAAGAAAAATCTGGAAGACAAATAGAGCCTGAAAAGAAACCCCGTTCCCTAGGGTATACATCTGGCTACACTCAAAACGCGATATAGCGTGAGGCTTGTGTAGGGTGGGTAGAGCGGCACGCTGATACTCGCTTATTAACGCGATATCCTAACCGCGAAACCCTCCGTCAGATCAGCGTACGCCCGATACAAGATTGTTCTATTATCGAGATAGCGTCTTAATAGCGTTCGTAAGGGATCGCTTCTTTGATTCAATACGATATGGTACGGGCTGCACTGAATGCAGCCAGAATTGTTTTAGGATATCGAATCTCAAGGTGATTTTCGCTTCTGTATCTGTGCCGTCACCAGTTGAACCAACACCGCACAGCCCACCACAATCACGATACCGACAATACTCAGCTGATCCAGTTGAGCGCTTTGAATATAGTCCGGCCATAACATCAGTAGCACGCACAGCTCTGCCAATAAGAAACTGGCAATAGGTGTCAGAGCAATCATGGCGCTGACCTGTACGGTTTGCCAGTAACGCATCGCTTGAGATAAGGCCCCGTAGGCAAATAGAGTATTCAAGCTACAAAACGCCAGTATCAGAATTTCGTCTGTAATGGGAGCTGATAACTTAGACATATCTGAGAAAGGCCACATAGTCAGAGCTGCCACGGCATAAATGGCCAACAGGATATTGTTGGGTGAAAGTTTGCTAAATAGCGCTTTTTGCAACAGGGCATAGAGCGACCAGCTTAACGATGATATCTGGATAATGATCAGGCCAGTAATTGATATACCAATCTGGTTGCTGCCAAGAATATAGGGATGGAAAAACAGCAGTAAGCCAATAGCAATTCCTGAAAAACATAGCCACTGCTGATGGAAAATCTTATCACCTAAAAACAACAACCCACCGGCTGCCAGATAAAAAGGAGCGGTTTGAAAGTTCAGCTGAGCTACACCAGGGTGCAGATAGTTCAGGCTATCGGCAAAGGTGATGTAGTTGATAATCAGAAAAACACCGGCGGCTAACAGACGCAGCCAATCTTTCTTCTCCAATTTACGAAATTCACTTAGCTGTCCGCGATAGCCCTGCCATGCGAGTACAAGTAACAGGGCTACCAGAAAACGAAACCAGGTCAAAGTCACTGAATCGATAAAATCGGCTGCTAGCTTCAGCCCGATAGGCAAAGTGGCCCAACACAACAGTGTTGTCAGTGAGAAAAAGAGGCCATGTAGAAAGTGTGTCGATTGCACGGGCATAACGGGATATCTCGCATACAGGGAATAGCAGATGCTGAAGGTCGCAAATGCTAGAGATCGCTAAAGGAGTTAAGTTTGCCACTGGATGGCCTGTGAATCTAATAACTAACCCTCTATTTAATTGTTTATAAAGCAGATTTTCTTCCTAAAGGTGTCATTTATCTCTTGAATCTAATTGATAGTGTTTTTCATTATCGATAGAGTGCTGAGCTTTATTGAGTGATATAGCACTATTGTTAGGAGTATCAGTGCATGAAGAAAACAGCCTTGGCCCGTGTGATCAGTTGGGAGATGCAGAGAAAAGTAGCCGGTGTCTGGGTGGCATCTCTGTTGGCAGCTCCTGTCGCTATGGCGGAAGAAGAAGTCGCTGAAGAGGCTGATACTGTCGTTGTTTATGGTACAGAGTTGAGCCGCTACGAGTTTGATGAGGCTGAATCTGCCACGGGTTTTAATGCGGATGTGGATGAGCTACCGCGCAGTATTCAGGTATTGCCTGAGCAGCTGATTCTGGACCAGAATACCAATGACTTAAATGATGTACTGGTTAATGCCGCAGGTGTAACCCGCGCCCATGGTTTTGGTGGCACTGAGCTTGATGTGAAAATCCGTGGCTTCAGTAACGGTCATATTTTTGTGGACGGTAACCCGGTAAGTAACCGTCACAATACCGATGTGGCGAATGTTGAAAGTGCAGAGGTGATCTTAGGCCCTGCGTCTGTGTTGCATGGCCAGGTGAGCCCGGGTGGTCTGATCAATATCATCACCAAGAAGCCACAGAAAGAGAGTGCTCACTCGATCCAGGCTGAGTTTGATGAACACGGTAAGCGCAAGTTAGTACTGGATAGCACAGGTTCTTTGTCTGACACCCTGCAGTATCGTGTGGTAGTCAGCGGTGAGGATTCTGAAACCTTCCGTCAGGTCTCCACAGCGGAGGGCACAGTAGACTCGAAACGAGAGAGTCTGACAATAGCCCCCTCTGTCAGTTATACCCCAGATGAACAAAATACTTTTACGCTGCGTTTCAGCCATATGGCACAAGAGTTACCCATTGATCGCGGCACGGTAGCACTGGATGATGGCAACGGTAATCTGACCATCGCGGATATTCCTCGTGAGCGTCGTTTGGGTAGTGAGTTTGATCTGCGTGATAGCGAAGAGAACCGTATTCAGTTCGACTGGGATCATGAATTGGATAATAGCTGGGTGAATCGTCTTAAGGTCGGTTATAACGAGAAGAAATTTGATGATTACCAAACCCGACCTTTGTTTGGTACCGCAACCACTCCGGCTGATTTTGATAACGAGCTAGCACTGGCTATGGCAGGTTTGATGCCAAGCTCTGTGCAGCCAAACGGTTTGCTGGGTCGTTGGACTGACTCCAACCTGGATGTGACTGAAAGCGATCTGTTCCTGTCGAACAGTATCACCGGTGATTACACCATTGGCGGTATCGATAACATCCTGTATTTAGGTGGTAACTACACCCGTCGTAAGGTGGAGCACCATGATGGTTTTGGCCTGGTTGATACACCTGCTGCTCTACAGGGTATGGGATTGTCACCGTTTATGCCGGATCTGACGGTCATTGATATCAATAGTGGCACTCAGGCGGCTAATCGTCGTATTGAGCAGACGGTCGTGGGTAGCAGTGATGAGACTCACGAAGAGTTTGGTCTGTCTATTCAGAATCTGGCTTATGTCACGGATCGACTGAACGTACTGGCAGGCCTGCGTTATGACCGCTATGAGCTGGATAAAACCAACACTACGCTTTATAAGTTTGCGGCACAGAATACTTTCGATCAGTTGGATGATCCTGAAGCGGTTAGGATTGATAGCTCTAACGATAATATCAGCGGTCAAGCCGGAGCGCTGTTCCGCATTACTGATGATGTATCGGTTTATGCTTCTTACTCGGAATCGTTCACGCCAAACTATCCTGATATCACTGCAGGTGTACTGTCTTTCTCCGGTGATTTTGATCCAGAAGAAGCCAAGCAGTTTGAAGTAGGGATGAAGTCTAGCCTGATGGATGACAAGCTACGTGTGACGTTATCTGCCTATGAGCTGAGCCGTGAAAATGTGATGACCTTTGAAAACCTGCAGGCACGTCTGAATGGTGAAGAGCGCACCAAGGGTTTAGATATCAGTGCCACTATGCAGTTTATCCCCGGTTTGAATGTACTGGCATCTTACTCCCATATGGATGCGGAGATTGTCGATGACAACAGTGACAGCCTGAATTTGGAGGGGAATACGCCATACAATGTGCCGGATAATAAAGCCCGCATCTGGGGTTCTTATGAGTTCCAGAGTGGTGATCTGGCCGGCTTAGGTTTTGGTATGGGCGCTGAGTATGTTGGCGATCGTTTTGGTAATAACAACAACACCTTCGAACTGCCGGGTTACACTATCTATGATGCGGCAGCCTGGTACTACGTGCCGGTCGGTGCGGGTAAAAAGCTGCGTTTGCAAGGTGGTATAAAGAATCTGACTGATAAGACATATTACCCGGCAAACGGCAGTGGCAATGCTTATCGGATCAATGTCGGGGATCCCCGCACGCTTTATCTGACGGCCCGTCTGGAATTCTAGTCCAGTAAGTTCAAGTACGAACGCTAAGTGCAAAATCAGCAGTACGCAAAAGAAAGTGGATGAGGGCTGCAATGTTCAGCCCTCTTTATTTTAGACCTTCGTTTACTGATTAAGAGCTGTTCTATAGCTGTGTCTTATTTATCCCTTTGATTATTATTGATAATTCTTTAAATGTTCGCTAGCTTGCCGGAACCCCTAATCCATATTGCGTTATTTTGAGAGTATCAATGCATGAAAAGAACGATGCTGGTCAATAAGATCCATCGGAAAATGCAGCAGAAAACCGTCGCTATTAGCATCGTCTCTCTGTTGGCCGCTCCTGTTGTTATTGCTGACACTGATAATCAGTCTCACTACTGTCCGGTTAAGCATAAACCAGCTCCATTGATAGCTGATCAGGAGC
>CAYFGP010000263.1:0-4319 GCA_964342385.1 uncultured Oleiphilus sp.
CTATTTTGTGGGCAGCTGCCTGATATCTTTGGTCAGGCAGCTGAATAGTTACAATCTCGGCAGAGTAGAGCGGGGGGCTAACCTCGTGAATCTGATTTAAAAAATCTTCTCTTTTGGCTAACTCATCCTGAGCATCAAAACGGGTATCAATCACAATCTCGACTCTGTCATGTTCCAGCAGTTTAAACAGATGAGGGGTATCCTGGGCATAGGTGACTTGCATGCCCCGAGTGCCTATTTCTGAGTAACGTATGCCTCGGATAATACCTACTCGATAAGATGCAAGATCTTGCCAGTGATTAATACGAATATGGGGGGATTTGCTATAAGCCAGCCCCTCTATATGAAAAATAGCGCTGGGTACAGCTCGCAGGTTTGGGTATTCGGACGCGACCTCTTTTATACGTGCTAAATCCCCATCGATTTCGCCACTACTGGCCAGTGTAAGCGCCCTTCTGCCAGGAACATAAAGCAGTTTCATCTTGATTCCTAAGCGTCTATAAGCACTCTGTAACACTCTAGCGGCTAATTCATGTGTTGGTGTGTTCGGTATAGCGGCAATAGTGATCTCTTTGGGTAAAGTGTTTGTGGTTTGAGGGGAAGCTGGATTGGCCCAAATTATTGAGGAAAATATCAGAATACCGACCAGAGAAAACGTAATAAACGATCTTCGATGGTATCGAAATATGGTCGCTTTATTTATGGTTTTTGACTGATTGCGCATGGGGCGTGTGCCATGAAAGGCTACTCAAGCTGAGTGTATAGTCCTGAGTGTAGCTTTTTATGTGCTGGAGTTAAGTTGTTTTTTCACTGAGTGAAAAGCAGGATTGAACGCTTTGTTAAATAAGATAAATTAGTTCATGCAGTTACCCTGCATCGCTTGAATGACCCCATTATGCTTGGTTTAGTGTTCTGGGATAAGTGAAAGGTTTTCCAAGGGTTTATGCGTTAAGAAACGATTTTGGCCCGCAATTTTGCGGGCTTTTTTTCGTCTTGAAAAAGAGTGCAGAGTGTTTTCTCTCCCCTGCATCTCTACTTCTTTGTTTCTCTATATCTCTCTACCTTTACTGATGGCTAAATACATCGGCCATCTGGTCGATAGGGGATTTTCGGTCCGACCCGCACCATAGCTAAACCGAGTCAGAATTTGTGTTTAGAGGTGAAAAATGACTGAGCAAGCTTGGATCTCTGTAGATGAACTGTCCCATGGTTTTGGTGCTAATAATTTGCCGGATGTGGCGGATCTGGCTGGAAAAAGCTTTGATCTGCATTTTGAAAACGGTTGGGTAATTACCCATACCTTTGATAGTGCCGATAAGCTGATTTGGCAGATTAAGGGTGAGGCCGAGAGTTTTGCTGAAAGCTACAACGCGGTGTGCCCAAGAGCCGGTATCTATTTTGTCGATTTTGAAAAGCAGTCTGAGCCGGGTACGACCGTTTCTCTGGTGCTGGATCTGAATCAGGGTATCTGTACCGCTGCTATCTCAGTGATGCCAGAACAGGAAAAGATCAAACAACCGCTGCTGGAAAGAGCCTTGGCTGGAGAGAAGCTGACCTCGGTGTGTGTGGATTTCTTCCGTGCCGTAGTGGATCGTCCTTTTACCGATGACGACCACAGTTTCCATCCTCTGACAGAAGAGCTATTGGGTTGGCGAGTGGAATATTCTTACACCGATGAAGAGGTGTATGAGCATATTTATCTGCGTCCTAATGCCTATACCTGGAACTGTCTGAAAGGCAATGAAGTCGGCCTGTGTGATACCGATTACTGCTCCTACCGTAAGATCGCTGATGATCTCTATCTATTTGTTTGGCAAGAAAAAATTGTTCCTACCACTGGCATTATCATGATCGATTTCCAGGCGATGCGTACCTGCGGCAAGATCGTGGGCTATCAGGGAGAAAGTGCCGATCAGCTGTGTAATTTCAAGGTGGGTGCCAAGGCCGTCAAGTTGAACGCCACCGCCTATCCCTGTCTGCAGCCTCACTCACAATTGAGATAAGAGCGCGAGATAAGAAAGCGAGATACAAAACGGGATAGCTGCAAACAGTGTTCTCTAGCTATGAATTTGTGATGAGGTTTATATGAACAGTATCAACTCTTATTACCAGTCAACGGCCAATGATTGTCCTGATTTCCCCTCACTCACATCCGATCATACAGCAGAGGTTTGTGTGATCGGAGGTGGCTTTACCGGGGTAAATACCGCGTTGGAGCTGGCGGAAAAAGGCGTCGATGTTGTACTGGTTGAGCAACATGATATCGGCTGGGGTGGTTCCGGTCGTAACGGCGGTCAATTGATCTGTGGTATCGGTCATGATCCTGAATTGATTCGAAAGCAGTTAGCATCCAATGAATTTGAGCAATTGTATGCTTTAGGTCTGGAAGCGGTTCAGATCTTAAAACAACGTATCGATCGCTATCAGATTGAGTGTGATTTTACCTGGGGTTACTGCACCGTAGCCTATGATCAGAAACGTCTGCAACAGTTGAAACAAGCCTATGAGATGTTAAAAGCTCAGGGTTATCCCTTTGATCTGCAGCTACTGGAAGGTACTGAGCTGGAAAAAGTGGTGCGCTCAGAGCGTTATGTTGGTGGCCTATGGGATAAAGGCTCTGCCCATCTGCATCCGTTAAATCTGGTGCGTGGTGAAGCTCATGCTGCGATTGAACAGGGAGCTAAAATTTTTGCTCATACTCCTGTGCTGCATATCGAACATTCCCAAAACGTAGCGGGTTCTGGTCAGAAAAAGATTGAGATTATAACGCCAAAAGGACGTATCACCGCAGATAAGGTCGTCCTTGCCTGCAATGCGTATCTGAATGGTTTACAGCCCCAGCTGCAAAGCCGTTTTGTCACGACTAATGCTTTTTCTATCGCGACAGAACCGCTAACCGATGCTCAGGTAGCGGATATCCTGCCGGGCAATACTGCGGTGTGTGATAACCGTCCGGTGATCGATTACTACCGTATCAGCCGGGATAAACGGCTGTTGTTTGGCGGTGCGACTCATTTTGTTGAGTATCTTCCCAAAGATCTGGACAGCCATCTAAGAGGTAATCTGGCCAAGGTGTTCCCACAACTGGCGGATATCGGTATCGATTATCGCTGGAGTGGCCGTATGGCGATTGGTGCTAACCTCTTCCCGCAGATCGGTACGATTCCAGAACAGGACAATATCTATTATGCCCAGGCCTATGCGGGTTTTGGCGTTGGGCCGTCTCATCTTATTGCCAATATTCTGGCGGAAAAAATCACGGGTAGCAGTGAACGTTTCGATATGTTGGCGCAGCTGAAACATCCCAAAATATTTGCCTCACAAAGCCTAAACAGTCTGTGGGTCACTGCAGGTAAATGCTGGCATCAACTGGAAGCTCGACTGCATTAAAGAATCAGATTCAAGTTCCAACAACAAAAAGGAAAATAATCCATGTTAGTGTTAAAACAACAAGCCAAGCAGGCAGAGTGTATCGCTTATGGCAGCGTAGCCAACCTTGGTGCAGAAGTATTAGCCGGTGATCCTCAGGCCAAAGGTGTAGAGCTGGTGGGTAAGCAGGGGGATGCACAGATCGTCGGTGTCTTTGGCTGCAGTGAAGGGACTTTTAAAGTTGAGCATACCTTTGCTGAGCACGCGACTCTAGTAGAAGGACGCATCACCCTTACAGATGTGAAAACCGGTACCAGTCAGACCTTTGAAGCCGGTGATAGCTGGTTTATTCAGGTGGGTGAGGTGATTGAATGGCAGCTTCATACGCCGATGCTGAAGCATTATCTGGCGATCTTTTAACAAAATAAGATCGCATAGATTTTCAGTGTGTCAAAAGCAATCGGCCTTATGGTCGATTACCTCCGATATTGCGCTGTGTAAATCTTGACTCAAACCCGGCCCTAAGGCATTGCCTGGGGCTGTTGGCATCTTGGAATGAAGATGTGGGTATAGATGCAGGCGAGTAGGCAGATAATTCGCGGAGGTTGTTATGAATTTTGAACAGTTAAAGCGATGGAACGCCGAAATCTCTCAAGCAGTCAGGATGGAATACAGTGATGTCGCAATCTCTTCTGTGATCGACTTTGTCTCCTATTGTACCGGTTGTCGTAAAGGCACCCTGATAGTCTTCAAGAAGCAGTCCAAACCCGAGTGGCCCTTTGCTGAGATCTTCGATGAAGACGAGGTGCACAAGTTTATCCAGCCCTATGTTGAGGGCGCTTACCTTCTGGATCCCTATTACAACCTGTCGATTAATGGCAAAGAAGGGGTCTATCCCGGATATTTCATAAAAGAAGGCAAGTTCCGCCCAAATCATTGATATGATTGGG
>CAYFGP010000264.1:0-4274 GCA_964342385.1 uncultured Oleiphilus sp.
CAAAAACCCCAATTGGACACGAGCGTAAATAGCTCACCCTTGATAAAAAGGAAGCGCATTGTAAGAAGAGTGAGGAGGGATGTCAACACAAAAAAGGGATCTTCTTAAAAAAGAAGACCCCTTATAAGATTCAATCGATATTATTCGACGATCTTAGCAACAACACCAGCACCTACGGTACGGCCACCTTCACGAATCGCGAAGCGCAGACCTTCTTCCATAGCGATTGGCGCAATCAGAGTAGCACGCAGCTGAACGTTGTCACCTGGCATAACCATTTCAACGCCTTCTGGCAGTTCACAAGAACCGGTTACGTCAGTAGTACGGAAGTAGAACTGTGGACGGTAGCCTTTGAAGAAAGGAGTGTGACGACCACCTTCTTCTTTAGACAGTACGTATACTTCTGCTTCAAATTCAGTGTGAGGAGAGATAGAACCTGGCTTACACAGAACCTGACCACGTTCAACTTCGTCACGCTTAGTACCACGCAGCAGAGCACCAATGTTCTCACCTGCACGGCCTTCGTCCAGCATCTTACGGAACATCTCTACACCAGTACAGGTAGTAGTAGTTGTCTCTTTGATACCAACGATTTCAACTTCGTCACCAGTATTAACGATACCACGCTCTACACGGCCAGTTACTACAGTACCACGACCAGAGATAGAGAATACGTCTTCAATAGGCATCAGGAACGGCTGATCGATAGCACGCTCAGGTTCAGGGATGTAAGAATCCAGAGCTTCAACCAGTTTCTTAACTGCAGTAGTACCCAGCTCGTCAGCGTCTTCGCCGTTCAGAGCCATCAGTGCAGAACCAGGGATAACTGGAGTGTCATCACCAGGGAAGTCGTAAGTAGACAGCAGATCACGGATTTCCATGTCTACCAGTTCCAGCATTTCATCGTACTCTTCAGTACCAACGCCGCCACAGTCTTCAGCCAGCAGGTCAGCTTTGTTCAGGAATACTACGATGTAAGGTACACCTACCTGACGAGACAGCAGGATGTGCTCACGAGTCTGAGGCATAGGACCGTCAGTCGCGCCACAAACCAGGATAGCGCCGTCCATCTGAGCAGCACCAGTAATCATGTTCTTAACGTAGTCAGCGTGTCCTGGGCAGTCTACGTGTGCGTAGTGACGGATAGTGGAATCGTACTCTACGTGAGAAGTCGCGATGGTAATACCACGCTCACGCTCTTCAGGAGCATTATCGATACCGTCAAATGCAACAGCTTCACCGCCGAATACTTCTGCACATACACGAGTCAGAGCAGCAGTCAGAGTAGTTTTACCGTGGTCAACGTGGCCGATAGTACCAACGTTTACGTGCGGTTTGGAACGTTCAAATTTTTCTTTAGACACAGCTAAAACCTCATTTTCATATTTAGCGGTTATTTAAAATTAATAACAGCTTCAACAATGCTTGAAGGGGCTTCTGCATACTTCTCGAATTCCATGCTATAACTTGCACGACCTTGAGTTGCAGAGCGCAGATCGGTTGCATAACCGAACATTTCACCTAGCGGTACCAGGGCACGGATGACTTTTCCGGAGACATTATCTTCCATACCTTGAACCAAACCACGACGACGGTTCAAGTCGCCCATTACATCACCCATATAATCCTCTGGGGTTACCACTTCAACCTTCATTATAGGCTCAAGCAGCACAGGATCTGCATTGGAACAACCTTGTCTGACACCCATGGAAGCCGCAATCTTGAACGCCATCTCGTTGGAGTCCACATCGTGGTATGAGCCGTCAAACAACGTAACCTTTACGTCGATCATTGGGTAGCCGGCCAGAACACCATTCTGCAGCTGCTCAAAACAACCTTTTTCAACAGCTGGAATGTATTCCTTAGGCACCACACCACCTACGATTTCACTCTGGAACTCGTAGATTTTTTCTTCGTCTTCACCTTTGTCTGTCAAAGGCTCAATACGTAGCCAAACATGACCAAATTGACCACGACCGCCGGATTGACGTATGAACTTACCTTCCTGCTCTACGGAGGAACGGATAGTTTCACGATACGCCACCTGAGGCTTACCGATAGTGGCGTCCACCTTAAACTCGCGGCTCATACGATCCACGATGATATCCAGGTGCAGCTCACCCATACCGGAAATTACAGTCTGACCGGTCTCTTCGTCTGTCTTCACGCGGAAAGATGGATCTTCCTGGGCCAGTTTGGCCAGGGCGATACCCATCTTCTCCTGATCCGCCTGAGACTTTGGCTCAACCGCAACAGAGATTACAGGCTCTGGGAATTCCATACGCTCAAGAACAATTTTCTTGTCGCCGTCACAAAGGGTGTCACCTGTGGTCACATCCTTCATACCGATTAGGGCTGCGATGTCCCCTGCCCGAACTTCTTTAATCTCTTCACGATCGTTAGCATGCATCTGCACCATACGACCCACGCGCTCTTTTTTACCCTTAACAGAGTTGAACACGCTGTCGCCGGAGTTCAGCACACCGGAATAAACTCGAACGAAGGTCAAAGCACCCACAAACGGGTCGGTGGCAATCTTAAATGCCAGCGCGGAGAATGGCGCGTCATCGTCAGCCTCACGGCTTTCAACGGTCTCACCATCATCCAGAGTACCTTCGATCGCTTTAACCTCTGTTGGAGCCGGCAGATATTCAATCACCGCGTCCAACACCGCCTGGACACCCTTGTTCTTAAAAGCAGAACCACAGAGCGCCAGAACGATCTCATTATTCAATACGCGGGTACGCAGACCTTGCTTGATCTCTTCGTGCGTCAGCTCACCCTCTTCCAGGTACTTATCCATCAGCTCTTCAGAGGCTTCAGCCGCAGCTTCAATCATCTGTTCGCGATATTCTTCCGCCTGAGCTTGCAGCTCAGCCGGAATATCACGCAGCTCATAGGTCATACCGCTGTCACCTTCGTTCCAGTAGATACTTTTCATGCGCATCAGATCGACAACGCCTTCAAAGTCTTCTTCTGCACCGATGTTCAGCTGAATAGGAACCGGGGTAGCATTCAGTCGATTCTCAATCTGATCGACCACACGTAAAAAATCAGCTCCAGCACGATCCATCTTGTTCACAAATACGATACGTGGAACTTCGTATTTGTTTGCCTGACGCCAAACAGTCTCGGACTGAGGTTCAACACCAGAGGCCCCACAGAACACAACCACAGCACCATCCAACACTCGAAGAGAACGTTCTACTTCAATAGTGAAGTCTACGTGCCCTGGTGTATCGATGATGTTGACACGATGCTGCTCAAACTGTTGGTCCATACCAGCCCAGAAACAGGTAGTTGCTGCAGAAGTAATGGTGATACCACGCTCCTGCTCCTGCTCCATCCAGTCCATCGTCGCTGCACCGTCGTGAACTTCACCGATCTTGTGTGATAAGCCGGTGTAGTACAGTACGCGTTCCGTAGTCGTAGTTTTACCTGCGTCCACATGCGCACAAATACCGATGTTACGATAGCGGTTGATTGGGGTCTTACGTGCCACGACATATCTCCCGTTCTATTAGAAGCGGTAGTGAGAGAAGGCTTTGTTAGCTTCAGCCATGCGATGCACGTCTTCACGCTTCTTAACTGCAGCGCCTTTACCTTCGGCTGCGTCAAGAATTTCGCCTGCCAGACGCAGATCCATGGACTTCTCACCACGCTTACGAGAGGCATCAACCAACCAACGCATAGCCAGAGCTACACGACGGGCAGGACGCACTTCTACGGGTACTTGATATGTAGCACCACCCACACGGCGGGACTTAACTTCCACCAGCGGCTGGATAGATTCCAGTGCTTTTTCGAACATATCCAGCGGCTCTTCTTTGCTGCGCTCTTCTACTTTCTCAAGAGCACCGTATACGATACGCTCAGCAACAGATTTCTTACCGCTAACCATCAGATGGTTAATAAACTTAGCCAGGCGCTCATTACCGAACTTAGGATCCGGGATAATTTCACGCTTCGCGGCGACACGACGTCTAGGCATTGATAAGCCCTCGTTAAGGTCTTCAGGTAAATCCGAAATTATCCGGCCTTACTCTTATCAGACAATGATTAAAGAATTAAGACTTAGGACGTTTCGCACCGTACTTGGAGCGACCTTGTCTACGATCAGCAACACCAGAGGTATCCAGGCTACCACGTACAGTGTGATAACGAACACCAGGCAGATCCTTCACACGACCACCGCGAATCAGCACTACAGAGTGCTCTTGCAGGTTGTGACCTTCACCACCGATATAAGAAGTTACTACAAAACCGTTTGTTAA
>CAYFGP010000265.1:0-4188 GCA_964342385.1 uncultured Oleiphilus sp.
AGCTCCTGATCAGCTATCAATGGAGCTGGTTTATGCTTAACCGGACAGTAGTGTCACTCAATATACAGGGGGGGCTAGATGCCCACTTAATAGCATCAAAAGAGCGCTTACGGGCCACCTTTGGTGATCCCCTCATAACCTCAAAAATACAGGTAATATTAAGGAATCTCTGAAAAAGCCTCAGATTGAGGGATAATATTCATTCCAATAGCAGGGGTTTAAATCATGGATCAAATGTCATTCTCAGAAGCTGAATATCAGCATAAAAAGCGTAAAACTCGTCGAGAGAAGTTTCTTGAACGTATGAATGCTTTGATTCCATGGTCAAAACTGGAAAAGTGTATTGCCCCTTTTTACCCCAAGGGAAAGGGGGGGGAAGACCTCCTTATCCCATGTCCGCTATGCTGCGGGTCCACTGCATGCAGCTTTTCTACAACCTGAGCGATCCGGCAATGGAAGATGCCCTTTATGAAATTGAATGGCTCCTCGACGTTAGGTGTGGATTCCTATTTGAGAGTTGTAGCAGAATAAGCACTTTTTCAGTGTCAACAACACTCTATTTTGACCGCTTTTTGCCAACTTAAAATGTCCGGTTTTCGTTACTCTTTCTTGTCCGGTGCCTCTACATCTGTAGTTTCTCTGGATAAGTCACTACGAAGGATTAACCCTGCTTTACGTTTGTCCTTCAGCCTGTAACTTTCTCCCTTAATATTCAACGTTGTTGAGTGATGCAGTAAACGATCAAGGATCGCGGTAGCCATCACCTGATCTCCGAACACTTCTCCCCAGTCTGTAAAGCTCTTATTCGAGGTCAGGATAGTGCTGGCTCTTTCATAGCGACGATTGATGAGCCTGAAGAACAGACTGGCTTCTTCCCGTGTCATCGGTAAGTAGCCGATCTCATCCAGTATCAGCACTTTCGGATAACTCAGTTGCTGCAGCTGCCGATCTAACCGATTCTCTTGCCGTGCTTTTACCAACGTGCTGACCAGACGATCTAGACTCATGAACAGGAGCCGATGCCCCGCTTCTGCTGCTTTCACTCCCAGAGCTACCGCCAAGTGCGTTTTGCCAACCCCAGGAGGACCGAGTAAAACCACATTCTCGTTACGCTCTACGAAGCCCAGACTGGATAGTCTCCCTGATTAACTTATGATCTATGCTCGGTTGGAAGCTGAAGTCGAACTGCTCCAGTGATTTTATCCAGGGAAGACGAGCCTGTTTTAATCTTGTTTCTAAACCTTTCTGATGTCGGCCACCCCACTCCTGTGCCAATGCCTGTTCCAAAAACTCCCGGTAGGTCAGGTCCTCTTTACTCGCATGTTCACACAAGCTATCCAGTGTGGCATGAAGGTGATCCATCTTCAGACGATCAAGCAGTTCATCAAGGTTCATCTGATTACCTCCTCGTACACGCTCAGATCACGCTGTTGCACCGGCTGTACATGTTGCCAGAGTGACTGATGATGCTCTGGTATAGTCTGCCAGTGTGGCTGCTGCGTTTGCAAACGATGCTGAGCAATGAGGTTGCTCTGTACGTCATAAATGCTTAACTCGTCGTATAAGCTGATACGGATACTGACTTGTTGTCCGCAGTACTCTGCTGGCACGCTATAACGGTTACCGCGCACATCAATATAAGCATCCCAACCCACCAGGCGTATATCATGATAGCGAGTATCGAAGTCCTGATTTGGCAGAGGTAGAAGTACCTTTTGCTCCTTACAAAAACGTTCCGCCGGGGATTGCTGGAACTGGCGCAGGATACGCTGATGGACGTAAGTAGTCAGTCCTGAAAAATACTTAACTGACTGTTTTTTAAATAGCCTTGCTGTCTGAACATAGATAGTTTCGACCAGGACAGGTAAGCTGAGCTTTCAGTTTCTGGTCGAAAATGGCTCCGATATGCTGACTAAAAGCCCTTCTGATTCTGCCCAAGCTAGCTTTTTCGATATCATCAATCAGCTTGATGATACACATCCTCTATTGGCTTTAAGTCGTGCGATTGACTGGCATGTGCTGGAACAAGAGTTTGCACCTCTTTACAGTTCTAAAGGGCGTAGAGCTAAGCCCATTCGTTTGATGACCGGCCTTCTGGTGCTCAAGCAGTTGTATGACCTGAGCGATGAAGCCGTTGTTGAGCAGTGGCAGATGAATCCTTACTACCAGGCATTTTGTGGTGAATCCAGCTTTCAAACATCACCACCCTGCCATAGTACGGAGCTGGTTAAATTTCGTCAGCGACTGGGGGAAGAAGGGATTAATCGACTTTTTTCTCTTTCGGTCGCCCTACACGGTGAAGCAGCAGAAGAACCTGTGGTTCTAGTGGATACAACGGTTCAGGAAAAAGCCATCACGTACCCCACGGACAGCAAACTTGCCATAAAAATTATCAATAGACTCAATAAGTTAGCAAAGCATCATGGTATTAAACAGCGACGAACGTTTGTCAAAGAGGTCAGAGAACTCCGTTTGACATGTCGCCATTTCAGGCATGTCAAAAGACGCAGTAAAGCTAAAAAAGCACTAAAACGATTACGGACGATTGCCGGTATTTTATTGAGAGAGTTACAGCGTAAGTTGCCTCATGAAGTATTGAAGCAGGAAGAGGAACGTTTTCAACTGTATCAACGGGTCTTGGCTCAGCAGCCGAAGGACAGGAATAAGATTTATAGCTTACATGAGCCGGACGTTTACTGTGTAGGAAAAGGCAAAGATCACAAGCCTTATGAATATGGTCAGAAAGCCTCTGTCGTAACCACATTAGACAGCCAGGTAATCGTGGGTGTTGTCAGTCATGAGCACCACGAACACGATTCGAAGACACTGAAGTCAGCACTGGATCATGCAGAACAATGTCGACAGACTCCAATTGAAACAGCAGTTGTTGACCGGGGATATCGAGGTTCAAAGCGCACCGTTAATGCCGAAGTTATTTTGCCTGGTCCTCCTTTGAAAAGAGACAGTAAAGAGGAGAGAAATCGTAAGAGAACACTCTGTAGGAAGCGATCAGCGATTGAACCCATCATAGGTCATCTGAAACATGATTATCGGCTTTCGCGAAACTGGCTGAAAGGAAACGAAGGTGATTCGATCAATCTCTTGATGGCGGCTTGCGCTTGGAATTTAAGGAAATGGATGAGTGTTTTCTTTTTGTTTGAATACCAAGGGTATCTCCTACTTCTGGTGGTCATACAAACCGTAAACGGAGAACATAGAGTCGGTTGGCTTTATTTCCCAGAGCAATAAAGCCAACCGATACTGAGATAGGCTTTAACCTGACTTTTTCAGGGCAGACTAAGTACTTAACCACTGTTCTAATAACTGATTGAGATGAGCATAACTCTCAAAGCTGCGATAGCGTTGAAAGAAGTGATGCTTAACATAGCCCACCATACGCTCAGTTTTCCCTTTAGTTTGAGGCCTTTGTGGACGGCAGGCCTTGGCTGTGAAGCCGTAATGGTTCGCTAACTCAAGGAAACCTGCATTAAACACCACTTTTCCGTTTCTGGGATGCTGAAGAACCGCTGCTTTCTGGTTATCGACAAGCACCTGTTTGGGGACGCCCTCGAAGTAATGAAACGCTCTCACAAGCGATTCATAGGTATGCTCGGCATCCTGGCTGGGGGCAGCCCAGACATGGAAATAACGAGAGAAGCCCAGCACATTGACGGCAATATTTGCTTTGCAGCTCTGTCCTGCGATCTCAGTCTGAACTTGCCCCCAGTCGTGCTGTAGCTGATAACCGGGCTCAGTTTCATAACGGACCGTTTGCTTACTGCTCCTAAGGGGGCGTTTGGGCTGAATATATTTTCGAACCAGGCTTCGACAGCCGGTATAGCCTCGTTCAAGTAACATCTGGAAGATGACTTCCGCATTCCAGATATTGTCACTGAGCTGTTTATCAATGAAGTCTTTATATGGATCAAGTTTACAGGGGCGCTGAGCTCTTTTTTGGGTGAGGCTGTGGTGCGGGTAAAGCCAGTTGACGTCTGACAGTGCGTTCAGAACAGCCTATTTGATTGGCAATATCGATCAGGTACATCCCCTGATCACGAAGTTGCTTTATCATGTTGTGGTCCTCTCGGCTTAGCATGATGTTTTCCTATTTGGTTTGGTCACCTTAAGGAAAGATCATGCGGGTCAGGTGGACAATTTAAGTTGGCGTTTTAAGGACTTTTAGCACTG
>CAYFGP010000266.1:0-4183 GCA_964342385.1 uncultured Oleiphilus sp.
GCCTTGGAATCGCCCCTCTAAAAAGTAAAGGTGGGGCGAAACCGCCGCTTACGAACAAAGCGTTACAACAGCCTTTTTTGCAAAATGACTAAACATGTCTTGGTTCCACCTTCGAGCATCCGAGATGTCGGATCATTAAATCTCATACTGTGGGACCTGTTCAGGCTTGAGCCGCAAAGCTACCTAAACAAGAGCACCTTCACAAAGAATAGTCACGTTTTCAGATTATGATGAATATATAAGGAACTTTTTTGCAGAGATGTAACATATTGATTTGTAATATCATAAATACAGCATAACGCTAAAGCGCTCTCGCCACTTGCTGTCCTGTCATGGCCGTTATCGTTAAATCTTTGCCCTTCGCCAGACTTTCCTATACTTAAAGCTAAGCCCGAACGCTGTCTTTACTGAGCCAAGAGTGATCTTCGAGCAGTAGAGAGCCTAATTCAGGCCCCCAGCTGAGCAGCGCTTGCGCTGTCTCAGGGAGACCTTAAGACCTGATAAAGGACATAACCATGCCTGATGATTATGAAAAACTTCATCCTATTCTAAACGCCATGACCGAAACGCTAACCGGTCTGTACGAACATAAGAAAGATGAAGAGATACGGCAAAAGCTGATCAAACTGGAAGGTCTGCTACATGATAATCTGGAAAAAATTCAAGACGCCAAAAAAGAGGGTTAAGCTCTGGCACTCCTGCAACCATATAGAAAAAGCTCCGGCAGAGGTCAACTCCGGAGCTTGTCCACCTCATACTAAGCACTCACAAAAAGCGTCTCTTTCGAAGATGGCTTCACTCTTCAGTCGTTGCCCGAAGAATATCGAAACACGTCTATACAAGTGTGTATCAGTATTAACCTCACCATCCAGATAATAAGCAAGTAAGAAAAGGCACAAAGAAAAAAATAGAGAGAAGACTGATAAAAGAAGCAGAGCAAGATAGAGACAAGGTAAATAAAAATTAGAGTAAATAGGCAAAACAAAATACTTTATTTTCGACTTTATACTCTAATAACTCCCTAGCCCTCCCTCCGATATAAACAATCACATATCGAACAAAGACAACTCCCTTTGTTCTTACATTCACTGACACGAGATGACATAACAATCATAAAAATACGATATATTGTTATTAATTAAATTCAAAAGCGCCTGGAAGCCTGACTATGAAAATAAGAACAGCAGCGATGATTCTTGCCCTCTGCCATACCTTAATTGCCTGCGGTGGTGGTGGAGGAAATAGCGGAACTAATGATAGCAGCGCAGATAATGGAAATACCGAGACCAGTGACAGCAGTGGGGACAACGGAAACACTGAGACTGATAACAGTAATGGGACTAACGACAGTAATGGAGACAGCGGCAGTGGTAGTGACGTAACAGAACCAACCGATGACACCACTACACCAGCCCCTGTCGATAATGCCCCGCAAGTCAGCGCTGGAGACAATCAAACCGTAACATCCGGCAGTGTCGTTACTTTGGCCGCAACTGTTGTCGACGAGGGAAGTCCCAATATAGCCTGGGTTCAGACCTCAGGCTCACCTGATGTCGTACTTTCAAGCACCAGCACCTCAACCATCACCTTTACAGCCCCTGAAGTTGCCACCACCACGGCTTATACCTTCAGCGTCAGTGCCGATGACGGAGTCAATGCAGCGGTTAGCGACAGCATCACCATAACGGTTAATCCTCAAACCGTCGGCTTAAGAAGCATGCAAGCCGAGCTGGACTTTATCCAAGCCAAAGCGACCTCATTAACACAAAATGATAAAGGCTACTGGGAAGCTGATTTTGGCAATGGGTTGGTAATGATCTATGTACCTGGCGGCTCTTTTACAATGGGTAATAACGACCTCACACCCAATGACGCCCTATCATCCAGCCCAGAACATTCTGTGACGCTAGACCATTACTGGATCAGTAAAACCATGGTCACCACAGGCCAGTTCAGAACATTTATTGAAGCAACCAGCTATGTCACCGATGTCGAAAAAGCGACCAACGAAGACTACGGTTGTTATGTTTATGATATCGCCGAAGAAGCTTACATCCCTAAACTGGGATATAAATGGGACAATGCCTATAGAGATATTCAGGAAAGACACCCTGAAATCACCATCGACGACAGCCATCCTGTCAGCTGTGTAAGCTGGAATGACTCCATTGCTTACACCAACCAATTGAAAAGCCAATATGGCTTAGAGTTTACCCTGCCCACAGAAGCAGAATGGGAATACGCCGCCAGAGGCACAGATGGTCGCATCTATCCCTGGGGTAATGAAACCCCCGATGGCACACGGGCAAACTATGCCGACGAAACCTTCTACAAATACTTCCCCAATCTTGAGCAGGCCGTCGTCCATTTTGGTGTTGATGATGGCTACCCCGTGACCTCCCCTGTCGGCAGCTTTCCAGCAGGTGCATCCCCTATCGGAGCACTGGGTATGGCCGCAAACCTGACAGAATGGGTCTTTGATTCAGAATATGATTACACCGCATCATCAAAGGTAAACCCGATTCACAATGACGCTTCAGTTGACATCAGACTGCAGAAAGGTGGATTCTGGTCCGCATCAGCCGGGCGTGTTGGCGTCTCCCCTGATGAGATCAACGACGGCCACAATATCCGCTCAGATGCCAGACAAGGCGACACGCCCGCTATTCCTGATGACCACTTGGGCTTTAGGGTAGCGATCTCTTATACCGATAGAAACTAAGCTTCAAAAATAAGATAGGCATTAAAAAAGATGGGTAAAAAGAAGAAAAGCTCCGGGGAAAACCCGGAGCTTGGATATACCCGCTGCGTCAAGATAGCAACACAATCCTTACCGAACGACATCCTCTACTATTTTCCCTGTGCTTGGCCTGGCTGCCCAACCTCTTTTAATTGATGAGAGGTAGTTTTCCCTCTGTATCAGGGTAGTTTTCAAGATAATTCCCCAATCAAGATCAGTTATTGTATTTCAGAAAAGCCGCACAGCACCTTCCGACAATGGCTAAACATCAGGATCATTGTCAGATGGTGCTTCGCTTATCCTACCTACTCTGATATCGAGAAATTTATCGAAAATGGCATTAGCGGGTTATTGAGTCGGTGACTGAGACCACTGGTTTCTTCAGGCACTTCTCTACTCTGAACCTCACTCTCATAATTCAAAAAGTCCTGAAAACTGCCATGCACTTCAACAATCGGGGCCGCTCTATGAGTTTCAGATGTGGTTAACGACCACACCAGATGCAGCAGAGTAAACAGATCCTCTTCCTCTGGATGCTGACATAGCAACTCATCCACACCATCCTGATGCCGATACGCGACCACACGTAAACGCTTGCCATACAAAATATGCTGCTCGCCCACAGCTTGAGTTAACTTATCCGCCAATCGCTCAGCTTTCTCATCGCTGGCCAGATGCCAGCCTTTTGGATACGTCATACATTCCCTCGCTCACTACTTCTCCCTCCTAGCGTCCCGAAAACAGAAAACAAAAAGCCGAAACAGAACGGCAAAACAACAAGGCACACCCAGCCGCCATTTGTATAAGCCAGCTCAGAATCGAGTCGGAATCAGTAGTTTTCAAATAGTCCGGTAAAGACACAATCACCCAAAGTGCCACATCCCTCGACGGACATGGCACCGGTGGCGTCCCTACCGGCAAAGCATTTAAATCACTCAACACCCTGCCTGCTAGAAACAGGGTTATTGTTGTACGCCAGATTTCAGACCTTTATTGATCATCTCCTGAATCTGGACCATCTCATCCAGCAAATCAGCAGCGTAATAGCCCACGCCATTCGCCGCCGCTTGGTGATGAAAAGAAGTCTCACCGAAAGCGATATTCTCCAACGCTACCAACATAAAAGCGCAGCGATGGTACAAGCTCTCAAACGATTGACTTAACAGATCCAAATCCAACTGATCCTTAGCGTCTTGCTTCTCCCCATCCTTAATATCAGCGATCTTGCTCATAACCCAGTCCTCCCTGCAAAGCGCATCAGATAGACGGATTGCCGTCCAGATAGATGCTTTTTAAACAAGAAAGAGGGCCAAACAGACGCAAAGACGCCACGGGATAAAACACCCGAACGGAGCGGAAACGACCGAAAAAGAGGGTTTGAGCCAGAAGCCCAAGAGGAATTGAAGACGCGAAAAAACCTGGCACCGCAAATGCGATTACAGG
>CAYFGP010000267.1:0-4087 GCA_964342385.1 uncultured Oleiphilus sp.
GTTAGCAGGTGATTTTACCTGCGCCTGTGTGTCCGGGAAACTATAGCCATATCATAGATCCCCTACTGCACAAAACATACTGATCTTTTGTCTTGCTCAGCAGCAAACTGTCAAAGCAAGGGAATATGGTGTTTAAAGGTAGCACTTACTCGACTCGGTCTAAATCTCAGCCCTGCCTCTTTATTGAAAACAGTAGGATTCCGAGTTGTAACCTTGGCCGCCCTTACGCGGCGAATCCCTCCTTTATGGAATCATCCTCTTTATTCAGTGCTTCAGCTTGCTCCGAGCGTTTAGACATCTGATTAATATCCGGCAGGCTCTGGTATAACTCACGCACATGACTGGCGTTAACTAGAGCATCTACAACACAATCCAGAGGGTTCGGCCAGATTCCTAGAGTATCATCGCCTTTTGGATAAGTCAGAATCTCGTTAGGTGGATCAAATTGAGTATTCACCCCATCTTTACTTCCCCTGGCATCTACCCGGAACCAGCCATGGTGAGCCAGATAAACCGCATTAATGCCATGCAAACGGTATGGGGTCGCGCCCCATTCATTATCAACACGCTGATAACTGAATCCAGCAGGAATACCATTTGCCCTTAACAAGGCCGCTAATAGATGACTTTTAGCAAAGCAACATCCGTGTTTATTTTTCAGCACATCCGACGCTTTCAACACAACACTGTCTTTCTGATATTCCCAGCTGTGTTCGATCTGATCACGCACCCAATTAAAACTGCGCTGAATTAACTCCACGGGATGATCGCCACCTTTCGCCAGGTAACTGGCCAGAGCCAAGACTTCAGGATGATCCCAGTTGACTATTAATGTAGATCTTAGAAAAGGACTCATAAGGCTCTCTCATCATATTCGCCAAACAGCAAAACTAAGCTTCTCGTGAACACAAAACTTCTTGTGAACACAAAGCTGCTCGGGAAGCACCGCAACGCGTTCCGTGCCAGCCATAAAAATAGAGAAACGTTGATTTTGCTATATATGTTGTTGCAGAGTGCCTGAGCCAGATGACAGAGAATTGAATTAAAAATGAAAGCTTGATGAAATGAAGTCATTAACGACGTCACAATTGAAAAACATAGACCACTTGAAAAAGTATTCCGATATTCTTCAACCTATAACAAGAGAACACCGCGCTTTTTTGAAGACGAACTTTTGCTTGAGTGCTGAAATCACACCATAACGGCTTCTTTATCTGCCAGTACGACACAATTGCGTCCCATTGATTTCGCCTTATAGAGCGCATTATCAGCACGATGCACTAGATAATTTGGTGCCTCTTCCAGCATAGCTTCAGCTAAACCGACACTAATCGTGATGTGCTCTACCTCAGGAAACCGCATTTGCTCAACCTGGCGACGAAAATCTTCCGCAAAAACCTGAGCCATATGACGATTAAAGCCTGGCAGTAAAACAAGAAACTCCTCTCCCCCCCAGCGACCAGCAATGTGTTGAGGTTTTAAACTGCGCTTTAACAAGCGCGAAAATAGAACCAAGACTTCGTCACCCACACCATGGCCAAACCTATCGTTAACCTGTTTGAAGTGATCTAAGTCCAATAGCAGAATAGAAAACGCCTCTCGTTTTACTGTCGCAGTTAACAAGGTATTTTCTAGCGAGCTTTCCACATAGTAACGATTACGCAGTCCCGTTAGGGAGTCAGTGGTAGATAGGTCATGCAAGCGCTGATTTTTATGCTCCAACTGAAGATTAAGCTCTTTAAGCTTCCACTCCATTTTAGCCCGCTCTTCAACCTCACGGGTGAGCTCTGCATTCACTTGCTTTAGCTTACGATTAGCCACCAAGACCACGGAAACAATCACTATTACGATAAATGATAACTGCCAGAGCAATGTATAGTTCAGACGGGGTTCAGCCGTTATTCCCACCCAACGCTGAAAGATACTCTGTAGATCCGTGGGACGTAATGCATTGACCGATTTTTCCAATGCAGTTAACAGTTGAGGCCAATCATTTCTGACCGCAACGGCCAGTTGAATGTTTTCAGGGAAGTGTCCGGCAATATGTAGATTGGTAAACCCTCTCTGCTGGATATAGTAACCAGTACTCGCAATTGCACCGACAAAGGCATCCAAGTGGCCTTTTGACACCATCTCTAATCCCTGAGTGACGTTATTGACGAGCACAGCATCAATATGCGGAAAATCTGATTGCAACACACCAGCCTGATAGTAGTTTTTAACAACACCAACACGTCTGCCGTTTAACTCAGAGATATGGTTAATAAAACTGTGCTGCTTACGGGTAATAATAACGTTGGGAAAACTGAGGTAGTTTTTAGTGAAGTTTAAAAACTGGCGGCGCTCCTGGGTATTTGCCGCAGCTGACAAAATATCACATCGATGCTCTTTTACGGCCTGAAGGCTTTCCGACCAATTAGTGGTTTCAATCAGTTTAAAGGGTTTTCCCAGAGAAGCTGACAACAGATCCATAACTTCAGCGGCGATCCCAATATGCTGTCCCTGGTTATCGATACCTTCATAGGGCATCCAGTCTGGAGCCACACACATGCGTACCATAGGTAAAGTATCTAAAAAGCGTTTTTCCTGGCTGGAGAAATTGAGTACCTGATTATAAAGGAGACCACTTTTGTGCTCTTCCAACGCTTGCTGCCAGATAAAAGAAGCCGCTTCAGGCACAGATGCCAGCTGATCAGATTGACGGTACACATTGATCAAACGCTGGATCCTGTTCAGATCGATGCTGCCCAGGGGATAAACATCAGCAGAGACCAATTTGGTAATCTCGCGCGCTTCAAACAGTAAAGCCGCGGAAGTTTTATTAGCAGGATATTTCTGCTGAATGATCTCAACCACTTCACGTGGGTGATCCAAAGCATAGCGCCATCCTCTGAGGGATGCTCGACGAAACGCGGCTACACGCTCTGGATTATTTTGACCTTCAACAGCATGGGTAAACAGCATATTGCTGTAAAAATCAGCCCCATAATTGGCAGGATCTATCACCACATAATCTACACCTTGTTCCTGTAACTGGTAAGGTTGATTAGTGATATAGGCGGTCATCGCATCCACCCGCCCCTTAACTAAGTCATCAACCCGGTAGTTATGCTCATGGCGCTGAATTTTAGCAAGATCTACCCCTCCATTAGCCACCATATAACTGATCTCAGCACTATTAAGATCCAAGTCACTGGTCATCAAGCGTTTTTGATGCAGATCCTTAGGATGGCGAATGCCGGAATCTCTTCGGGCCAACACCACTAAAGGCGAATGCTTAAAAAGATTAGCCAATAACAGCACGGGTTTATGCTGACTCATCGCCAAAATCAATTCACTGTTGCTAACGCCATAATCCGCCCGACCTGAAATCACTTCCTCTACTGGGTTTGTACCCGGCGTTAACGGGCGGATTTCAACGTCAAAACCCTCCTCTCGATAGAAACCTAACTCTTGCGCAGCATAAAACCCGGCATATTCGAACTGATGAGTCCACAGCAGCTGCAGAGTAACCTGCTCTAAAGCAGCATGAGTAGTAGATTGTGAGGCAGACTCCAGTGGAGAGGAAGAAGAGGACGATAGACTTGAAAATGGACGAGTTGAGGAATCACCTTTATAAGCATCATCCACTGCCATAACAGGCATGCTGGCGGTCAAAAAGAAGGTAAAACTCAATAAAAACAGCAGCAGTGAAAATGTAATCTTTAAACAATGAAAGTTCAGACAACGAAAGCCAATAGGCGAGCACCCGATAACACGACTTCTTTGCCACAGCTGACAATACATCGCATCCTCTTCCCTGATTGTTTTCTCTATATATCGTGCAAACAAAAGCCAGCAATCCATTGTTTAAACCAAAAGACACAATAGGCTGAATGAGAACAAAAATCGACTAGGGTTTACCCTAGGTTTCAGTAAAAAATCTACAAAACTATAGATTACAGTTATTAGAGCGAGATTAAAAAGAACCTTTTAATCAATCACTAAGCACTCACACAAAAGTTTTCTCCTTAGCCAAGGGTTTCATCCTTCAGCCATTAGCCAGAAAATATCGAAACACTTTTGTGTCAGTGTGTATCAGCTTTGC
>CAYFGP010000268.1:0-4084 GCA_964342385.1 uncultured Oleiphilus sp.
TCAAAACTACGAACAGCAGCTTGAAAATGTGTCTGGAAAACTGTTGCCAGATCAGCATGGCTTAACAGGCAGACAGATAGGAAGCTCACAGGTTAAAAGTACGCTGGTTAAACCCACTTTGTTCAGTAGAGCATTCGACGTTTGATGGTAGGAAATAAATCTATGAAGGATCAGATCATTGAGAAAGAAGACGCGTTTTTGGTGGGAAAACGCAGAGATATCCTGATTATTGCGCTCTTTATTCTCGCAGGTATCGCAGTTTGGTACTTTTTTGGCGTGGATGAGCAAGATAAAAGGCAGTCCCTGTCATGGTCTGAGCAAACGAGTACCGTACCCCATCAAACACAGCAAGATGGACACGCTCAAGGAGCCACATCACAGAACAGTGCGTCACAGAACAGTGCATCACAAGCCAGTACTTCTCAGAGCGGTTCTTCTCAGAGCAGTACTCTTCAGAGCAAGAGCTCACTGAGCAATGCCGCAACATCCCAAGCGACGGGTAGCCAAGCTGTTCAACCGCAGATCAGCTCACAAACAACACCTCAGAGCGATCTTAATCAGAACAATGTGAATCGCCAAGCATCGGTCAAAAGCACTGACAGTCAGCTTCAGGCACAAGAGGCAACTCACTCTCATCTGAAAGAAGGTCCGTTACAAGATACCTATGCAGAAGTGGTCTACCTAAAAGGTGAAGCACTTAAGTACACCCTGAAAGGCAAGGTTGAGCCCGTTAAAAAAGGCAGCCAATTTTATGCCGGTGAACGTATTACAACAGAACCCAACAGTAGCCTGACGCTGCGCTTTGCCGATCAATCCACCGCGATTATTTCAGCACAAAGCGAAGTGCTGTTTGAAGAGATCCAAGGCTCGGCCACTAGCGGTGCCAGCGCACTTAAGCTCACTAAGGGTCAACTGGAATCCCGTGTCGCCAAACAGAAAGGCTTTGGCGCCAAATACGAAGTGCGCACCCCTGCCATGCAACTGGCGGTACGAGGCACTATCTTTGAAACCAGCTTTGACCCTGAAGCCAAAACAAGCCGCGCAGTTGTATTGGAAGGTGTCGTCGAAGCCTCTCAGGGACAACAGAGTGTCGAACTGAATCAGGGCTTTGGCCTGGTGGTTCATCGCAGCCAAGCCAGTTTATCGCCAAGCTCTATCCTATCTGCGCCGACGATTAATCCCATTGAGCCAGTACAGAAGCAGTTCCCACTGATCTTTGGCTGGAACGTATTATCACGAGTCAGTCAGTATCAACTGCAGCTATTTGCCGGTAAAAACGCCGATCAACTGGTGCTGGATAAATGGTATCGCGGCAATATCGCCTCCATTAACGGCCTATCCAATGGCGATTACCTGCTACGAGTGCGCGGCGTCGACAAAAACGGTTTAGGCGGCTTCTATGGCGAAACCCGTTTCACACTGGATGTTCCACCGATTCCTATGATGACACTGGACCCCATCAGTCCTAGCAAAGACAAAACTACCGTCAGTCTCAATGGTAGCTAGAATCACCATCGTAACCAGAACCAGCGTCGTAGCTAGACCACTGTAGAAACCAAAACAACAGTAGAAACCAGAAGCACCATCGTAGCTAGAAGCACTGTAGGAGCCCGTGATGATAAAACGTATTTCCGGCAAGGAAACCCTGCTGCTGGCCATTGCCCCGATGCTGGCCTGCTGGCTAATCCTGCTGATGGCCGAAACCTCTCTGTTCAAAAGGATGAACACCTGGCTGCAGGATACCCAGCAATACCTGTTTGCCGAAGAGATCTATTTTGACGACGTGGTGTTTATCGACATCGACGATGCCTCACTGTTTGAACTGGAACCCGAGCTGGGCGTCTGGCCTTACAAACGTGATGTCTACGCCCAGGTGCTGGACTACCTGACCGAAAAAGGCGCAGAGCGTGTTGTGTTTGATCTGCTGTTATCAGAAACCCGCGAAGGTGATCAGGCATTAGCTCAAGCGGTCAAACAGCATCAAAACGCCGTCTTTATCGCCAGCTCCCCAGTCTATGCCTCACAAAAGCAGTACCAGGATCTCAGCCATCAACGTCTACTGGAACAACTGTCCTGGCAAGCCTCAGCAGAGCTGCCCACTACCCCACTGAAAAAGCTGGTACTGCCAGCACAGGAATTTATCCTAAGCACACAAAACCAGACCAATGTCGGCGTTGTAGATGTCTTTGTTGATCAGGACGGCACCTTTAGACGCCTACCCGCAGTCTATCAAGTGGGCGACAGCTACTTTCCGTCAGTCCCCTTATTATTACAGCAGCCACATCGCAGCGAACTGGGTTTTGATCACGAACAGCAAACCGTCACCCTAGGCGATAAACACTGGCCCATTGACGATAAAGGCATGCTGAATATCTACTTCCCTAAAAACGCTAACTCAGTACTGAGCATGTCCTTTTATCCCGTGGTAGAAGCCGCCAGAGGCGTCTTTAAACCGGATAACGAAGACGAATTCTTCCAGGGAAAAACCGTATTTATCAGCAGCACCGCGTTTAAATCAGATCTGGTCAACACCCCCAGAGGCATGATGTCGGGTAGCTACTTCCTCGCCATCGTCTACCAGAATCTAAAACACAACCTGCTGCTTAAAGCGCCCCAGCAGTGGCTGAATCAGCTATTGCTCACCATCGCCCTACTGCCTTTGTGTATCTTCCCGCTGTTTTTCCATCACACACCGGGACGACATCTCTTATTACTGCTTAGCTCAGCTGCCACCATCTGGGGGCTTAACAGCGCCTTTTTAGCACTATCAGCCCAGCAAAGTGTGTTATTACTTCCCTTACTGATTTTGGGTGCCGGTTATTTCCTGCAAAGCGTTATTCTGGCCAAACTATCGATCCAGCGTAACGAAAGCCTGTCGCAAAAAGCCCAGCATCTGGAAGAAAGTAATGAAGAACTAGCGATCGCAGCGAACACAGACACCCTGACCCAACTGCTTAATCGCCGCGCGTTTCTACAACGCTTTGATACATTGATTGAGCAATACCAACAGGACAAACAACCCTTCTCCATCGCCATTATGGATCTGGATCACTTTAAAGCCGTGAACGACGACTACGGCCATGATATTGGTGATCAGGTACTCAGAGCCTTTGCCCAGGTGATTACCTCCAGCGTACGCCAACACGATATTGCCGCCCGTTGGGGTGGTGAAGAGTTTGTTATCTTGCTACCCGGATTACAGGAAGAGCACGCCTTTAACGTACTGGAACGCCTGAGACAAAGCACCAGCGACTGGGAGATGAACACAGAACAAGGCACACTGAAAATCACCGTCAGTATCGGCATCTTACAGTTCTCTGAAGCACTGAATAACGCCGAAGAAGCCGTCGCCTTAGCGGATAAAGCCCTGTATCAGGCCAAAGATAATGGCCGTAACTGTATCTGCCTAAACTCGCAGATAGCTGAAGCCCAAGTAAAACCCATATCAACTTAGCAAAGCGCCTCTTGCGAACGGCAATAAGCTAACAGGTTGGATTACCGGCTGGCCTGTTAGCGGCATTATCACCACCAAAAGTGCCATACATCCCAAAAGAAACACATGACACATTTGGTAGTAGCCTTGCGCTACTCAGAAGAACTCTTCATCCGTTGATGGAACTGATCAAACTTCTCTTGAAGCTCCGTCAGATCCTCAAGCAACTCACCAACGTAACACATCGCCCCTAAAGCGCTAGATGACAGCGTTTCGATCTTATGATCAAACGACTGATTTGCCAGTGCCTCCAAGACAAAAGCGCAACGTATATTAAACACCCCAAAGTGCTGATGTAGAACACTCGCCTCTTGCTGCAGGGGTGAAGGCTTATCCTTAGGGGATGGATTAATACTCTCAACGATATCAGTCATAACAGAATCTCCCTACGGTCAGGAAACCACTGATTGAGTGATCATGTTTGAAAGATTGAAGAGATCTCAAATCAGGTATGCGACAAAAAACCCTAGCGGAAACTGCCTTAAAACCTGTTTTCTGGGTAGAAAAAATCGGGACACTGCAAAGAGATTTGCAGGCCATGGCAAACGCACTCAAATAGTTGACTCTATGAGCACCTGATCAGCAGTAAGA
>CAYFGP010000269.1:0-3985 GCA_964342385.1 uncultured Oleiphilus sp.
CGCATCCAAAGATAATTTAGGCCAATAACAGACTCGACGATCTGTTGGCTACACCGTTTATCAACGCTTACCTAATACACCTGATCAGCAATCTATCGCTCAAAAACACAATAACTAAATTAAAATTAATAAAAAATTAATTTATAGACGCAGTTTCAGTTTGGTTTGACATCAGTCAACGTAATGCAAAAATGTTGATGTTAGACGATTTTATAGAAATTTTTTATAGCCTAAGCACCATGCGTGTGATTAAACTGGGGGCGCAACATGGTTTCGAAACTGAAGCATGGATGCCCTCTATAACTCTAATCGCTACCAACAAAGAGGTTTTATGAAGCTCTCAACATCCGTGAAATGCGCCCTAGCGACGTCCATCGCCGCTTCCATCATGGCTAGCCAAGCGCTCTATGCCGATACCGTTCGTTTACGCATGCACACGTTTTATGGCACCGAAGTGGATCAGATTGCAGCTGATTTGCGGGAACGGGTAAGTGAAGCGAGTGATGGCACTATCAACATTCAATTTTTCCGTGGCGGCGAGCTAGTCAGCAGCGACCAGTTTGTCGAAGCTGTTGCCCGTGGGAGCATTGATATCGGCCATGGTGTGGGTAGTTACTGGCCTGGCACTGTTGGTATCGGCACTATCGAAGGGGGCCTACCTGGAGCATGGGTAAGCGCTGAAGAAGCACACGATATATTTGCCAACCAAGGCCTTGATGAACTCATCGCAGAAGCTTACGAAGAGCAAGGCGTTAAGCTGATTGGCCGCGGCTTTGGTAGCGATTATGGTCTAGTCACCCGAGAGCCTGTTTCCAGCCTAGAAGATCTTTCCAGCATGCGCATCCGCGCAACCAGCTCCATTGCAACGGTGCTGGAAAAATTCGATATCCCAACAGCCTTTATTCCTGGTGAAGAGCTCTACGTTGCGCTTTCGACAGGCGTTATCGACGGTGCTATTTACGGTGGCCCTGTTGAGTACGAACAGCTACGAATTAATGAAGTAGCGGGCTACTACACCGATATCAACTTACTCAACCCAGGCTGGACAGAAAACGCATTCATCAACCCCCGCACCTGGGAACGGATGAGCGAAGAGCAGCAGCAAATCTTGGTAGATGAGCTAGCTCAGTACCTGGAAGACGTTCACAACTGGCTTGAAGAAGGCAACCAACGCATCATCGATGAAGGTGAGCTGTTTGAATTCGCCACCCTGCCAGCAGAAGATTCAAAGCGCCTAGCCGAAGCATCTTTGCCGATTTGGGAAGAGGAAGCGGCACGCTCTGAGCGAAATGCCCAAGCCGTTGAAATCTTGATTAATAACGCCAAAGCGCAAGGAAGATTGAGTGAGTAAGATCAACCGATATCTACGCTTTCAGGATGGGCTTTCCGACTGGGTCGGACGAGTCACCGCTTGGCTGACGCTAGGTATTATCGGTGTACTGCTCTATGAAGTAGTCGCTCGCTATGTACTCAATGCCCCCACTGTGTGGGGGCACGAACTAGCGACGATGTTCTTCGGTGCGCTGAGTATCCTGGCTGGCAGCTATACCTTACGCCACCAAAGCCACGTGCGCAGTGATGTCATCTATCGCCTGCTGCCCTTCCGCATGCAGGCGTTGTGTGACGTGATTGTGTTCTCACTGGGTATCTTGGTGCTGAGCGTATTTTTCACCATGGCCGTGGAATTTGCCCACCGCTCCTGGCTAATTGGTGAGTATTCCAACCGAAGCATTTGGCGTCCAGCGCTTTGGCCGATAAAAGCGACCATTCCAATTGCCGTTGGATTGCTAATTCTGCAGAGCGTAGCAGAGCTAGTGAGGGCCATCGTGCGTTTACTTGGCATTCCCTATGATGATCCGCGAGACGACATTAGCGACGCTGATTAAATACAGCCCGTCTCTGTTTAAACAGAGTGCTGCTTAACCCTCGCTCTATTTCAACGTGGTTTTACCGTGAAAAATAAGAGACACACCCCGGCACGTCCTTGTGGATATGCCATGCAAAGGGTATCCCTATGTTAAATTTAGACCCCATGATAATTACGGCGATCATGTTTCTCTCCATGATCGTCCTAATGGCAATAGGCGCTCCGCTAGCGTGGGCGTTGATGATATCGGGCATGGGAAGTGCCTACATGATGTTTGGCCCTGGTGGCTTGGACTTCTTGCTCTCATCGGCATACAGCACCATGGACAACTTTCTCCTGGTGGCCCTCCCGCTGTTCATCTTTATGGGATTGGTACTGGAACGTTCCGGTATTACCGATGATCTTTTCGAGATGATGCATAAGCTGATGGGCAGCCTTCCTGGCGGGCTCGGGATAGGCACCATTCTGATCTGCGCCCTTATCGCTGCCATGGCGGGAGTCTCAGGGGCAGCTACCGTCAGCCTAGGGATCATTGCATTACCGGCAATGCTCAAGCGGGGCTATCACAAGCGGCTAGTCACCGGCACTATCATGGCAGGTGGGGCATTAGGTTTTCTCATCCCGCCTAGCATCTTGATGATTGTTTATGCGTTTCTGGCCCGTGAATCGGTAGGAAAGCTATTTGCTGCTGGCTTAGTGCCTGGCCTAATGCTTGCCGCTATTTACATGGCCTATATATTGATACGCTGCCGCATAAACCCTTCTCTAGGTCCCGCTGCGCCAGTAGAAGAACGCTTTAGTGCCAAAGAAAAGCTGATGTCTTTGCGCCACGTTATTGCCCCAGGCCTTTTGGTCACTGCCGTATTGGGCTGCATTATCGGAGGGGTAACCTCGCCTTCCGAAGCCTCTGCAGTCGGGGCTGGCGGTGCCATGCTGATTGCAGCGCTGAGAGGTCGGCTTAACTGGAGCCTGCTGCGCTACGCGATGCTCAGCACGGCCAAAATAACCGGTATGCTGCTCTGGATTGCCATTGCCGCGGTATTCTTTAGCCGTATCTATATGGGCTTAGGCGCCGGTATGATCGTCAGTGATTTTATTAATGACTTCTCGCTGTCGCCCTATACCGTCATCATCATCATGCTGATTAGCTTTTTTGCACTGGGCATGTTTCTCGATGACTTTGCGATCCTGTTCATCACGATTCCGCTTTATGTGCCAATCGTACGTGACTTAGGGTTCGATACTACCTGGTTTGCGGTGCTGTTTATTATAAGTATGCAGTCCGCTTATCTGACACCGCCCTTTGGGTATAACCTGTTCTATATGCGATCAGTCGCGCCAAAGTCCATTACTATCGTCGATATCTATCGTTCAGCACTGCCGTATGTTGCTCTACAGATAGTGGGATTAGCAATTATCGTACTATTCCCAAGTATTGCGCTGTGGTTGCCCAACTTACTGTTCTAAACAAGCGTATCAAACGGCTAACGAACAGCAACCCAACTAAAAAGGCCCTAATGATTAGGGCCTTTTCTTTTAGCGTTTCTGCGCTGCCTTCTGTTGCCCTATGCGACACTTTGTTGGCGCATTACCTGCGCAATAATCGGCACAGGAGACATCAAGTGTTCGTGCATCAATGCCACTGCTTCATCCTTGCGGCGCTCAAGGGTGGCGTCTACTAAAGCGGCATGCTCTTGGCGCTTTGCTTCAAGGGCTTGAGCAGAAAACACGGTTTCTTTAAGCCACAAAAAACGGTAGCGCTGAACTTTATCAAACAGCCCAGCGCGCACTTTCATCAAATGCGGAGAGTTACAACCAACGACCATCGCGGTGTGAAAATCACTATGTCGTCTATCCCAAATATCTAATAGCCCTTCTGTCGAACTCATTTCCGTCAGCTTTGCTAATTGATAAGACTTTGCCAAGATATTAGCTTCCCAGGCATCATCGCCACGCTCTATCGCAAGCCCCAACATCATCGCTTCAACTTGCGCCCGGGCATCGTAAATATCGTTAAGCTCAGCGAGCGACATGGGTGCCACACGATAGCCACGTTGGCTAATTATAGTGGACCCTGAAATCAAGACACTGGTTTAAGATATGCCGAGGCCGATTTCG
>CAYFGP010000270.1:0-3911 GCA_964342385.1 uncultured Oleiphilus sp.
ATCATATCAATGATTTGGGCGGAACTTGCCTTCTTTTATGAAATATCCGGGCTAGGCCTAAAGTGATAACTCGTAATGTTTTCCCAGGTGCTGTTATGGTGCCTGGATATTGTACCAGCGGGGATAATGTCATTATCTACCGTTGTATGACCATCCGCTATTACGGTGACAGCATAATCAAGTGACAGCGCACGTCTTAACGTACTATCAACACAAAACTCACTTTGCATACCGCATATGATGAGCTCCTGCACACCCAATCGATCCAGATGTTCTTTGAGGTCAGTTTTCTTGAACGCATCAGAGGCCTGCTTTCTTACGTAAATATCTGAGTCTAAGTTTTCCAGCTCTTTTGGAAGCTGCCAACCTTCACTCAGGTATCTCATAGCACCAGTTTCCGTATCATGCTGAACATAGATCACCGGAACACCCACCTGTCTAGCTCTGGATACCACCAGATTGATATTATCTATTACACCCAGTGCATTATGGGTAGCCCCTTCGCCGTGGCAGAGAGCATTTTGTACATCAATAACTAAAAGGGCTTTTTTACTTCTCATTACGACTCCATGTCTTACTGTAGCACTCTAATAATCCAGCGCTCGACATTAACCATTTACTCTAAATGGTTATAAAAAACCTGCTCCAGTGTTTCAGCATCCAGCAACCTATCACCATAGATATCCAGCTGTTCAGGACTTGCAGACAACAACTTCTCATTTGCCCAAGCAGGTAAAGCTCCAAACCTTTTCGTCAGTTGACGGGAGATTAGCTTCTGCTCACCTTGGACAACACCTTGCTCAATCCCCTCAGAACGCCCTACCTGCATCGCTTTATCAGTGATCTGGCGTTCCCACTCATCTATTCGATTAGCCAACACAGTATGTACCTCGTAAAAATCGTCGTAGGACGCATACTTACCCGTCATTGTTATCTTACTGATAACTTAAAGCCGATTGAGTAATGGGCTATACAAAGACTTGCTCCAGCGTTTCGGCATCTAAGAAATTATCTTCATATTTCTCAAGCTCTTGAGGAGTAGCAGACTGTAACTTCTCAACAGCCCAACCAGGTAGTTCACCAAATTTCTTGGTTAGCAGACGAGAAATCACCTTCTGCTCACCTTGGACAACGCCTTGTTCAATCCCCTGTTCAATTCCTTGTTCAATCCCCTCAGAACGCCCTACCTGCATCGCTTTATCAGTAATCTGGCGTTCCCACTCATCTATTCGATTAGCCAACACAGTATGCACCTCGTAAAAATCATTGATATCAGAAACGGGGTTCTCTCTGGGGTTCAGACCCAACCGATCCTTCCTGATAAAACTCTTATACAACCAACTGGCGAAATCCTTTTTCAGCTCATGCTGATCGCTGTTAAGCAACTGATCTGTAAATTCTGAGTATACCTGATGCCATTCATCCCTATCTTTGACATGCTCAAGCTTAAACAGTGCCACCACCAAATTCTGCACACTCTTGGGTATCTGATGATTATCGACGATGGCACCCTCATCTAACAGCAAATAATGCACATCAGGGCAGTATCGGAGCAAAGAGACTGGCATATCCTGATCCAGCAAATCACTTAACTGGGTGACGGCTGTCCAACGCCGATCACCGTTATACAGTACCAGGGGTAGCACAGGCGGAAGCTTACTTCTCTTGCCTAACTGCTTCTGACTGGCAAGATCCTGATAGAGCAAAGCAATATACCCCATCATGCGCACAGCCATCAGGGGATCAACAGAACTTTGGAACTCCAGCAGGATATACAGGTAAAGCCACTTATCCTGAAACTTTACCCGCCAGATAACATCATCTTCACGCTCTCGAAACTCTTTCGAGACAAAGCTGCTATCAACCTTCTGCAGACTGTCAAAATCCAGCTGTGCCACCCAGTCCTCATCGACAAAGGTCTGCAATAACTGAGTGACCATTTCCGCATGGGAGAAAAGCCGCTTATAACTATGGTCATGGGGTGTATCCTTACCCGTCATTGTTATCCTCCTGATAACTTAAAACCTATCGAGTAATAGGCTATACGAAGACTTGCTTCAGCGTTTTGGCATCTAAAAAATTGTCTTCATATTTCTCAAGCTCTTGAGAAGCAGCGGATTGTAACTTCTCAACAGCCCAACCAGGCAGCTCACCAAATTGCTTGGTTAGCAGACGAGAAATTACCTTCTGCTCACCTTGGACAACGCCTTGTTCAATTCCTTTTTGAATCCCCTCAGAATACCCTACCTGCATCGCTTTATCAGTGATCTGGCGTTCCCACTCATCTATTCGATTAGCCAACACAGTATGTACCTCGTAGAAATCATTGATATCAGAAACGGGATTCTCTCTGGGGTTCAGGCCCAACCGATCCTTCCTGATAAAGCTCTTATACAGCCAGCTGGCAAAATCCCTTTTCAGTTCATGCGAGGTTATTGTTTACTCAACAGAAAATTACGTAGATCTCTCTCAGATCGCATGACAAACAAGATATAGACTTTATCCCCATCTTGCTTATAGAAAATACGGCAAGGGTTTATAACAACCTCACGATAACTCATACCCTCAAGCTCCGGTGGGGCTCTCTCTGACGCTGGAAAGGTTGCCAAACGTTCAACTTCAGAGAAAACCTTTTGCACCAGTTGTTTTGCCGCAGCGATATTCTCAAGCGCTATATACTCGGCAATATCATCAAGATCCGATAACGCAGGTTCGGTCCAGATTACTTCAGCCATTTTGACATTTTATCCTTAGCAACTTCATGGCTAACCACTTTTCCATCTGCTAAGGCCCGTTCGCCCCTAGCAATACCTTCCAAAATAGCTAATCGATTTTGCATGGCATCGTAATCATCCACATCAACCAGATAAGCAGACGGCCTACCGTGTTCCGTAATCAGCACAGGCTCTTTTGTATCATGAAGATCAGCAAGAATCTTGGTCGCTTGACGCTTAAGTGATGTGACTAATTCTACTTTCATCAGCACTGCTCCAGAAAAAACAAAAGTGACACTATTGTATCACTTTCAGTGTAGCAGTAAGCGATGAAAACCTACTCCCTCGCCTGCCCCTGTTTCTCGCCAATAGCAAAGCGTCTGTTCGCACCAATCGGTATCCCCTGCCGCTTTCCCCGTTGTAGGCCGAAAAAGCCGTAGGCACCTTCCGACAATAACTGAACAACTGAGCCGATGTCGGATGGCGCTTCGCTTATCCAAACTACTCTGATATCGAGAAATTTACCGGAAATGGCATTAGCGGGTTATTGAGTCGGCAGCTGAGATCACCGACCTCTTCAGGCATTTCCCTGCCCTGAACCTCACACTCATAGCTCAAAAAGTCCTGAAAACTGCCATGCACCTCCACAATCGGAGCAGCTCTATGGGTTTCCGATGTGGTTAACGACCACACCAAATGCAGCAGAGAAAACAGATCCTCTTCCTCTGGATACTGGCACAGCAACTCATCCACACCATCCTGATGCCGATACGCCACCACATGTAAACGCTTACCGTACAAAACATGCTGCTCGCCCACAGCCTGAGTTAACTTCTCCGCCAATCGCACGGCTTTCTCATCACTGGCCTGCTGCCAGCCTTCTGGATATATCATACATTCCCTCGCTCACTACCTCTCCCCTCGCTTCCGCCAAAACCAGTAAAGCAAAACAGCCAAGCGCAGCAGAAAGCCAAAACAGAATGGCAAACACAAAAGCAAAACCAGAGCGCCAAAAACAACAAGACACACCCAGCTACCTTTTGTAAAAAACCACTCAGAATCGAATCGGGATCAGTAGTTTTCAAATAATTCTGATAACGACGTAATCACTCAAAGTGCCATATTCACCCACGAACATGGCACTAGCCCGGATATTTCATAAAAGAAGGCAAGTTCCGCCCAAATCATTGATATGAT
>CAYFGP010000271.1:0-3901 GCA_964342385.1 uncultured Oleiphilus sp.
CCGTACGTACGGTTCTGTGAGAGGGATGAGGCGGTAACGCCTCACCCTACTCGATATGCTCACAGCTTTTGCCCCCTGCTTATCCATCATTCATCACTCTACACACATCTTATCTTCAACCTGAAATCAACGATTTGGTTTATAGTTCGTCTAATCATGAATAAAAACTACAGACGAAAAAAAAGCACAATCCGAAGATTGTGCTTTTTTCAGCGTTTACCGACTTGGCCTAGCGTCAATACTGTTACCAGTAGAGCTTGGGTCCAAATCAGTAAGGCTTAAATCCTGGCAGTCTGATATTACAGAGCGCGGATTTCTTCAGCCTGAGGACCTTTCTGGCCTTGAGTTACAGTGAACTCAACTTGCTGACCTTCTTTCAGAGTTTTGAAGCCTTCGCCAACGATCTGACGGAAGTGAGCGAAAACGTCAGGGCCGTTTTCCTGCTGAATGAAACCAAAACCTTTCTCTTCGTTGAACCACTTAACAGTACCAGTCACTTTAGACATGACAACATCCTATAAACAAATTTTAAAAAATAATTGAGTAGTCCCAATAGGGACAAGGTGGCAGAAACTTATTCGTTAAATTATGAAGTACAGGACGAGTAAGACCGAAAAGCAGGCATAATACACGGCTAAACTTCAAGCCGGGGCCAGAATATAGCGGCCCACAGTAAAATTCAATCATTATTTCTATTCTGAGGGCTTTTACTTCTAATATTTTGGCAAAAAACCATTACTTGATAGGAATGCTCGGAGAATATTTCTATTTTTTTCAATGCCTTAGCCCAATAGTTGTCACTACAGCGATAATTTGGCTATGAGCTGCTGAAACAAAAAAATAATATAGCGTTAGCCCTAACTGGAACGTTTCCCATTTATCTCAATAGGCTGATTTATGACCCTGAAGGCGCTTAAAACTCTGGTTACCATCGCTCAACAGGGCAGTTTTGCTGCTGCTGGAGATCAATTGGGTCTGACTCAAGCCGCAGTCAGTATTCAGATCAAGGGTCTGGAAGAAGAGCTGGGTGTACGCCTGTTTGATCGTATTGGTCGCAATCAGGTACTCAACCGTGATGGGCGTATTGTACTGGAGCGAGCTCAGGATATTCTGGAGCGCTACGATCAACTAGGCGATGGTTTGGGTGACGCCGGGCAATTTAAAGGAGAGCTGCTCTTAGGCGCTGTATTCAGTATGCAGACTGGTGCTTTAGGGCCGGTTCTAGCCAAGTTAAGAGATCGTTATCCCCAGCTGAAGATCAAAGTGATGCGGGGGATGTCCATTGATCTGGCAAAGCGAGTCGAAAATGGTGAACTGGATGCAGTGTTGATCACTCAGCCGCAACGCAGTATCGACTCAGATTATCACTGGACCACTTTGGAGTGTGAACCCTTCTATGTTGTGGCTCATCAGGATACACCTCCTCAAACGGATGAGGAGCTGTTACAGAGCTACCCTCTGATTCGTCTGGACCCAAGAGCTTGGGCTGGCAGCATAATTGAACATGAATTGCGCCGTCGCCACATCGTTCCCAATGAGATGATGGAATTGGATTCCTTACAAGCAGCTCTAATGATGGTTGAACAGCAACTGGGCATTACCATTATGGCGTTTGGCCAACAACGAGTGACCCAGCTGGAAAAAGAGTTTTATCTGGTGCCCTTTGGCGACCCTGTTATTTATCGCAATATTGGTCTTTACCAGCGCAAAGAACACAGTCGAAAGAGATTGGTGCAGGCGTTACTGGAGCAATTCCAGGCACAAGATTGATTAAATATTTTTAATAAAAAGAGTAAAAACATTAAATTTTTTTGGTTTTAGATTCCCCTTAAGCTTGGCAGCAGATAAGTGCTTAATCCAGAAACTTCCCCAAAGTCTCTAACATCTCTCTTTGGAAGAGGGGGTTCAGGTTTAAGAATTTCAATTTCAGAAAACAAGTACTGTATTTTGCTTGGGAAAGATTATGCCTGTTGCCATCGAAGCTCTGATTCCAATTACTCTGACTGTGATGATCGGTTATCTGGCCCGACATCACTTCTCTGTCTCTGATACGGTGTGGGCAGGTCTGGAGAGGCTGACCTATTATCTGTTTGCTCCGGCGCTGTTGATCGCCTCCTTAGCTAATAAACCATTAGCGGGTCTCCCATGGCAAGGTATTCTAACGACCCTGATTGCCGTTTTATTACTGGCTAGTCTGATCACAATTTTATGGCAGTATTTTGTCCGACCAGTGGATATGGCTTCCTTTACCTCTGTATTTCAGGGAGGAGTGCGTTTTAACAGTTTTGTGGCTCTGGCCCTGGCCGATAATCTATTTGGTGCTGAAGGTCTGCTAATCGGTGCTCTGGCGACCGTTGTGGTGATCATTACGGTCAATATTCTTTGTGTATCGGTTTTTTCTCTAACTAATCCAAACAATGGTGGTTTTAAGAAATTACCTAAACAATTGGCGAGTAACCCTTTGATTCTCGGCTGTGTGGTGGGCTTAAGTTTGAACCTCAGTGGTATGGGCTTATATCCGGCGTTGGATAATCTACTGATGATGTTAGGCAAAACCGCTCTACCGATGGCGTTATTAGCCGTTGGAGCGGCTCTTAGGTTACGTACAGTTGGCGATAGCCTGGGGATGATTACTTTTACCTCAGTCGTGCAATTTGCCTTTAAGCCTATTGCTGCTTGGATAATCGGAGGGTGGTTAGGTCTAGAGGGATTAACCGTAATTGTGGTGGTGATCTTTATGGCCGTGCCAACGGCACCATCCGCTTATGTGCTGGCGCGTCAATTGGGTGGTAACTATCAGGCGATGGCCTCGATTATTACCGCCCAAACTCTATTGGCTTTTATCTCTTTGCCAGTGACTTTGGCCTTCTTACTACCTTCCTGAGCTACCTGAATAACTCAGGCATATTTCAGACACCTAAAACTAGAGATTAGGTGTCTATCATCTTGAAACGAGGTTATTTGTACTGCAAAACCCTAAACACCACATCAGCTGTAATATCCAACTCAGTCAGTGCTTCGGCGGCTTGTTTGCCCTCGTAGCTGGCACGATATAGGTGTGGTGTCATTACCATCAGATCTGTGATTTGCTCTTTATTTAAGGTATCAGGCTTAAATTGCAAACTTTTCTCTTCCACTAGCTGATAGCCATTTTCCAGTGCCTGGCTAATATCAGGTAGCGGGGTACGGCGTACCTCTGGATAGATAAGCTCTCGCAGTTCAATCAGGTGCTCTGTACCCGCTTCAGCCAGTACCACGTAACCGCCAGGTTTCAGCCACTGGGTAAACTTTTCCAGATCATAAAAACCAAACATACAGATCAGCATATCCAGCGAATTTGGCTCGACAGGCAGCTGCACATTGGTGCCTACAATCCAGGTGATCTGTTTATTACGTCGTGCTGCGGCTTGTACTGCCCATTTGGAGATATCCAGGCCGATCAGGTTGTGATTCCCAGTCAGTGAGGAGGCCAGTTGATCAAGGTAATAGCCTTCACCACAACCCGCATCAAGAATACTGGCTGCGGGCTCTTCATTAAGCAGTGGGCTTACGAGCTGGTTTAATTGCTCAGAAATGGGTTGATATAAACCCGCATTCAGGAAATTCTGACGTGCGACAATCATCTCTTTGCTATCACCGGGGTCTTTCGAGCGTTTTTTCTGTACTGGCAACAGATTGACATAACCCTGGCGGGCGATATCAAAACTGTGCCCGCTGCTGCAACGCAGGCTGTTATCCTGCTGACTTAAGGGTTGTTGATCCAGCGGACATATCAGGTTTTGTGCCGGTATCTGGTGTGCCATAGTGAGAAAAATTCCTGGAAAAAGATCTGTTTGAACCAGCCTGTTTTAGCCCGGATATTTCATAAAAGAAGGCAAGTTCCGCCCAAATCATTGATATG
>CAYFGP010000272.1:0-3895 GCA_964342385.1 uncultured Oleiphilus sp.
TTTTTGAATGGATAAGTGAGTTATAGAACATCAAATACGGGTTCAAATCAATCCGGTTTTCGTGTTCTGACTCACTTATTTTTAGGCTTTTTTGTGATGCGACAGTGTGCGTCTCTTTGAGGCTTGTCCAGCTGATAGAGTTACTTTCAAGTGCTTATTCTGCATAGGAGACCAATTAGGTTCGTCGAAGATTCTTGTGAAGGTCTGATTCCAAGGTATTGGATTGTTGGAGAGTAGTTCGTTTGAATCGATATAGCTATCGATAGCTTCACTTAGCTCGTCATGTTTTTCTTGGAACTTTTCACTTCCTGGAGATTACTAGATGCAGTGGCCAGCGTTTCATTACTCTTATTGCTAAGTGTTCCCTGTGCGTGTATCTCTCGAATATTTAAGGCTTTATACTTAAAGCTCGCATGTTTTCATATAGCTTTAGAACATTGTCGTAAGAATCATGATTAATGAGAGCATCAAACAAATCCTCTGAAGAGTATGCGGCTTTATGCACAATCATATCCTTTCCATAGCCATCTTTAACCATGAGATAGTGATCTAAGCTTGGATCCTTAATAACAACTTCATCTTCGATAAAAACACTAAACCCCGGGAATTCATCATCACTTTCAATGACATAATAATGTGCTTTTAAGTTGTCATTGAATGTTGGCCAATAAACGCCATAAACAATATATGTTTTCTCTAGGTTAGTTTTTGTCGCCACTCTCATAAACTTACTCCGAGTTACGCAAAGGTGACGTAACCTTTATGTCTGCAATCTTTCCAGTTGCAGAGTTAAATTGATAATGAATAGAAATGTTTTTGCCGTTAGGTCCTGGAACACTTTGATGTAACTTTTGAAATCCAGCGGACGTGAAGCGAGCATCAACACTATTAATAGGTCGGCCACTGCCAGGGTTTACCTGAACATGAGTGAAGGCAGCCTCTTCGCTAATATTCCTTGGTATTGCTGACTGAGATGGGTTTGCAGTCGAGATCTTATCAAAATCCAATTGAATACCACTTTGTTGCAACTGCTCCGAAGAGGCTACGCGACTTGTTACACTACCATTTGCATTTCGGGTGTAAACAAAGCCATGATTGTCTATTAATGAATCATCGCTTAAGCGAATAGGGTTGCGTTGAGATATGGTAGGCGCTAATTCTTCAAACTGATCCGCACTTAACCCAAATTCATTTCTTTGGCTACCATTTGATGAAACTTTATCACCAATGCCAACAGGGTTTCCAGCCTCTGTATCAACATTGTTATTAACGCGAGAATTAACAAAGTTGTCTGTAATATTTTGTGGTGTTGCATTATTCTCTGGGGTACTAGAATCTGCAACGGAATCATTCCCTGAACCTGAATTATTGCCACCCGATCCTGTGTTGTTATCTGGACCTTTACCTCTACCTATCACCCCCAGAACAATGGATGCAGCAAATTCACCCCATGTCTGAGTCGCTCTGTCTGGTTGTCCGTTTTCACTATATTGATCTGCGGTATTGGCTGTGTCCTGTGCTTCATCCCATAATGCCTGGGCTGATTCCCATGGCCAGGTGATGTCTGTATCCTCGACGCCTTCATCCAGGATATTTTGGAGTTCCTGTTGGGCTTGCGGATCACCTGACGCCGCTTTGTTTTGCAGATCGGCTATATTGGAAATGTCGTTTATATCATTAAAACCGCCTAATATATCACTGACCAGACCTTCAACTATGTTGGCGCCAGCCATACCTGTGGAATAGAACAGATTAAATATCGTTGGCGAATCTGCCTGATGGGAGTACATCTCCGCCTGTGAACTTGCACTGGCGTAATCTTGATGAACCCCTGGGGCAAAGTTCTCTGGGTCCCCTAAGATGCCTGCATCTTCATAGGTGTTGGCCGCATCATTAGCGTCACCCAGTAGGTTTTGGAACGTTTCACTTTGTGGCTCTGTACTGGCCTGCAATAAGGCTAGATCACGCGCCTCATCAAGCGCTTCCAGTTCATTGATTTGCCCTTGCAATTGGTCTTGTTTTGCCTGATCACAGTTGCCATTGGTTTTACAGGACCTGAGCTGTTCTTTCAGGTTATTCTTTAACTCCGATTCTTCATGGTCCAGATAGTTATTCAGCGTCTGACCTGCGCCACTAAACGCACCAGTTCCGCCGTCGGCGGCTCCGCCTATTGCGGCGCTGGAAGCCAGAAGAATCGTGTCTCTTAATGGACCGTCTACGCCCATATCCTGTAGCGCATCGGCCAGTAAGGGAGTACTGGTCGCTACGGCCAGTGAACCCGCCGCACCAGAGAGGTCACCACTGATCAGGCCGGTGGCGGTATGCAGGGCTATACGGTGAGTACCAGTCTCTCCCCATTTGCCTTTGATCTCTGCGGCTTCGTCACGCAGGGCCTGGGCTTGCTCTGGGTTGGTCTCATCCAGCTGGTTGGCTTGTTTCTCCAGATATTTGGCGTGGTCAGTCTGGCTTTTGGCATAGTCGCCGATGATTTGCGGCATCTGCTGGCCGATAATCTGTTGGAATTCGGCTTCGTCCTGTACGTCTTGGATTTGGTCGGTGCCAAAAATACGTTCCAGTCCCTGGTGGGCTTCTTCTTCGCTGGTTTTCAGGTTGTCCCGGCTGAAGTCCGGGTTATCACGGACGACAATGGCCCCTTCTGACAGTACGGAGTAGGTGGTACTGCTGGCACTGCCGTCGTCGCTGGCTGCTCCGCCGATGATAGGTACATTGTTGCCGCCACTGGTGGATAAGCTAACGCCGATACTCATGCTTTCGATATCGAATTCGGCGTGGTTTTCCAGCTGATCCCAGCTTAGACTGCCGGTGTTGAGGACGTTGTTATCTGGGTTGCTGCCGACGATAGCACCGCCTTGCAGTTTGGTCTCGCCACCTACGGTGATATCAAAGCCGCCGTCACCGGCGTAGATGCCACTCTGTTCCTGTACGGCGACATAATCCGAGTCCGCTTCTGTCTTGCTGTAGTTCAAAGAGAAGGAGGAGGGTGAGTAAATACCAATACCGACTCGAACACCCGCAGACTCTTGTTCGCTGTAATAATGTTCTTCGTCTTGCTGGCTGATGATATTGAGGTTGCCGCCGATATTGCCGGTCACCTTGTCACCAAAGATCTGGCCGCCATTCAGGGTGGTGTCACCGCCGGATTGTATTGAGACGTTACCGTTGGCATTCAGCTCGGTTTCCAGATGTTGCAGGTCGTTCTGGTTAACCACGCCTCGGGTCTGGCTGGCTGAAAAAAATACTTGCAGACCATTGCTACCCAGTGACAGCCCAATGGCTGAGCTGCTGCTCTTATTTTGGCTGTCTGAGTCGAAGAAGTTCTCAGCACTGGTCAGGTTGATATCGTTATCGGCGATCAGAGTGATATCGCCTTTGTTTTCTTCGCTGTCTTCTCCGGTGCTGTTGTCTCCATTAATGTCATATTGAACACCGCTTTGGATCAGGGCACCGACGCTGTTGATATTGCCGCTGTTTTCGCGCTCATCATCACTGCGGGCGATGATGGTGACGTCATTACCGGCCTGAATGGTGCTACCCAGCGCGTTAGCCTGGTGCGTTTCGCTGCTCTGGGATGCTGAAGAACTGCCTAGGCTGATAGAGATCTCGATGTTATCGGCCACGTTGTAGTCGCCATTGGAGATCGCTTGGGCTTCATCCATTAGGTTGCTGGCATTCTGTACCGCTCGGGCTGTCTGTACCGCTTGTAGGCGTGAGTTACCTGTTTTTGAGGCAGATTCTGCGGCATCCGCTACTGCCATAGCGGTATCCACTACGCCCAATGAGATACCGCCGCTGATACCCGCCTGATCAAAAGCGTAGGCGTAGCTGTCGTCGACGGTGTTGTAGGCGCTGTAGAGGTTGACGTTGTCACCGGCCA
>CAYFGP010000273.1:0-3785 GCA_964342385.1 uncultured Oleiphilus sp.
TGGTACTGAAAGCGATTGAAAACGGCAAACACGTGGTTACCGCTAATAAAGCGCTGATCGCGGTACATGGTAATGAGATCTTTGCAGCGGCGCGTGAAAAAGGTGTTGTTGTAGCCTATGAAGCCGCGGTTGCCGGTGGTATCCCTGTGATCAAGGGTATCCGTGAAGGTCTGACTGCGAACAAGATCAACTGGCTAGCGGGTATCATCAATGGTACCGGTAACTACATCATGACGCAGATGCGCGATTACGGTCGTGACTTTGCCGATGTACTGAAAGAAGCTCAGGAGCTGGGTTACGCAGAAGCGGATCCAACTTTCGACGTGGAAGGTATCGATGCAGCGCATAAGCTGACTATTCTGAGCTCTGTAGCGTTTGGTATTCCGCTGCAGTTTGATAAAGCCTACACCGAAGGCATCAGCAAGATCACGCCGCTGGATATCGAGCAAGCCGACGAGCTGGGTTACATCATCAAGCACCTGGGTATTTCTCGTCGCACCGACAAAGGTGTAGAGCTGCGTGTACATCCAACTCTGATTCCTAAGGATCGTCTGATCGCTAACGTACACGGCGTACTGAACGCGGTTATGGTTCAAGGTGATGCGGTAGGTCCAACCATGTACTACGGTCCGGGTGCTGGTGCTGAGCCAACGGCGTCTTCCGTGATTGCAGACATCGTTGATGTCGCCCGTACCATGAACACGGATTACGCAGAGCGTGTTCCACCGCTGGCCTTCACCGAAGAGTCTCTGGATTCCGAGTCTGGCATTCTGCCGATGGAAGAGGTGGAAACTGCTTACTACCTGCGTCTGCAAGCGGTAGACCGTCCAGGGGTACTGGCGAAAGTGGCTTCTATCCTGAGCGATAAGGGCATCAGCATCGAAGCGATTATCCAGAAAGAAGCGAAAGAGAACGAACTGGTACCGATCATCCTGCTGACTCATCAGACGAAAGAGCAGCAGATGAATGCTGCGATTGCTGAGATTGAAGCTCAGGATGCAGTCGATGGTGAAGTGGTTCGTATCCGTGTTGAAAGCCTAGACTAAGTTTCACTGAGTCGTAATACAGGGACACTAAGGTGATTACCTGGTGTTCCCTGCTAACTGAATCAAGCCTGATGGTGCTGGCTCATACTGAGCAAGTAGCACGGTCAGGCATCCCGCTTTGATTGGGTGGTTTGCAAAACCGGTAATAGAACCGGCTCTCCTTCAGATAGCTTCTCTTATGTAGATCGCTTCTTTTAGGATGATACGTGCAGCGCCTGATCCCAGATAATAGACGAGAAGAATCGTGCGTTATATCAGTACTCGCGGCCAAGCGCCCGCTCTGAACTTCGAAGATGTTGTACTTACCGGTCTGGCCAGTGACGGTGGCCTGTACGTACCTGAAAATATCCCTCAGTTCTCTGCTGAAGAGATCGCTTCCTGGGCTGGTCTGCCTTATACCGAGATCGCCTTCAAGGTGATGCAGGCCTTTATCGGTGACGAAATCCCTGCCGATAAGCTGAAAGCGATGATCGAAGATACCTACGGTACCTTCAAACATGATGCGGTAACGCCTCTGAAACAGCTGGACAGCAATCACTACCTGCTGGAGCTGTTCCACGGTCCTACTCTGGCGTTTAAAGATGTGGCTCTGCAGATGCTGGGTCGTCTGCTGGATCATTTCCTGGGTAAGCGTAACGAACATGCCGTTATCATGGGTGCTACCTCTGGTGATACCGGTTCTGCAGCGATCGAAGGCTGTAAGCCGTGTGAGCACGTAGATATCTTTATTCTGCATCCACACAATCGTGTGTCTGAAGTACAGCGTCGTCAGATGACTACGGTATTGGCAGACAACGTATTTAACATCGCAGTCGAAGGTAACTTCGACGATTGTCAGGCGATTGTTAAAGCCAGCTTTAACAACCAGGGTTTCCTGGGCGGTAACACCCGTCTGGTGGCAGTGAACTCGATCAACTGGGCGCGTATTATGGCTCAGATCGTTTACTACTTCGTTTCTGCTGTGGCTGTGGGCGCACCACACCGCAAGGTATCTTTCAGCGTACCGTCGGCCAACTTCGGTGATATCTTTGCCGGTTATATGGCGTACAAGATGGGCCTGCCGGTAAATCAGTTTGTGGTTGCTACTAACGCCAACGATATTCTGCACCGTGTGATCAGCAAAAACGATTTCAGCAAGCAGCCGCTGCTGCACACGCTGTCGCCAAGTATGGATATCGTAGTATCCAGTAACTTTGAGCGTCTGCTGTTTGATCTGTATGACAATGACGGTGCTGCGGTTGAAGATCTGCTGAATCGCTTTAACAATGAGCCAGTACAGCTGGATCAGGCCCGTTGGGATAAAGCCCGTGAGCTGTTCGACAGTCTGAGTGTGGATGATGACACCACCATCGACGTGATCAAAGAAGCCTTTGAGCGCACCGGTGAGCTGCTGGATCCACATACTGCAACGGGTTATCGCGCGGCAGAAGCCTGTAACCGTGATAAGTCTGTACCTATGATCACGCTATCGACCGCGCACCCTGCGAAGTTCGAAGATGCGATTGTAAAAGCCGGTTTTAAAGGCGCGCCTCTGCCGCCGCATATGGCGGATCTGCTGGAACGTGAAGAGCGTTACAGTGTACTGCCTGCAGACGCTGATGCGATTCAGCAGTTTGTGGTACAGAACAAGCGCTAATAGCGTGTGGATCTGTTGATAAAAAGGGAGCTTTTAGCTCCCTTTTTGCTAACCATGTTTTGGAAAGCGCTTATCCAAGAGCTAATCTATTTGGGCTTTTGTCCGTTCACTTTCTTTTCTAAATCACCCTAAGAGCTGCCATGCCTGCCAATCAAGCTGATCAATCCCATCCTTCCTCACCTGTGATCAAGCAGCGTCCGCAAAACAGCGCGATTCTGCAACAGGCTCAAGCACTGGGGTTATCACCCTTGTTAGCGAAAGTGCTCGCGGGACGTTTGGCTGATGGCGTACATAACCTTGATGGTATTGTTCAGCCTGCGCTGCGTTATATCGAGCGGCCAGAGAAGCTGAAAGATGCGGGTAAAGCGGCGCAACGTATCGCTCAGGCAGTGATGCAGGGGCAAACCATCGGCGTGCTGACTGATTATGATGTCGATGGCATCACCTCCCATGCGGTGATGTATCGGGCGTTAACCGAATTGTTTCATCATCCTGCCGATAAAATCCAAAGCCTGATAGGCCATCGCCTGCAGGATGGTTATGGTGTCAGTGCAGGCCTAGTCGCCCGTATTCTTCAACTGCCTGTGTTGCCCGATGTGATCATCACTGCAGACTGTGGTTCCAGTGATGAAGCGCGAATAGTGCTGCTTAAACAGGCGGGTATTGATGTTATTGTCACCGATCACCATGCCTTACCGGTAGAAGGCCCGCCGGAGTCAGCTTTCGCTATGGTCAATCCTACCCAAAGTGATTGTAGCTATCCAGATGCCACAATAGCGGGCTGTATGGTGGCTTGGTTGGTGATGTCTGCTGTACGTATGGAGCTGGTTGCGCAAGCGTATCTGCCGGAGAAAAGTCCCAAGTTAGGTTTTTTGCTGTCTTATGTGGCACTGGGTACGGTGGCGGATTGCGTCTCTTTGGGGGGGAGCGCCATTAATCGTGCTGTGGTGAAAAATGGCCTGGACTTGATCAATCGGTTTGATCAACCCTGCTGGAGAGCTGTACGGAAATTGCTGAAAAAAGAGGACCAGCTGTTTTCGGCAGATGTGCTGGGGTATCAGCTGGGGCCGCGCATCAATGCCCGTGGCCGTTTGGATGATCCT
>CAYFGP010000274.1:0-3698 GCA_964342385.1 uncultured Oleiphilus sp.
ATGCGCAATATTGCGGTGCCTGTGGTGGCCTTTTTTGGTGTGCAGTTACTGACATTGATTGAAGGCGTGGTGATGGTGGAATCCCTGTTCTCCTGGCCTGGCGTTGGCCATGGTTTGGCTCATGCCATCTTTGCCCGTGATATCCCTGTGATTCAGGGTGCGGCGTTGATGATGGGAATGCTATTTGTGGTGATGAATACGCTGGTGGATATCGCCTGTTACTACCTGGACCCAAGGGGAGGGCGTTTGGCATGAGTAAGATTTTCTCTGCGTTCAGTTCATCTCGGTCTGTTGTTCCATCCCAGTCTGTTGTATCTGGGGTTGTATCTTCATCAGCCATCTGCTCAACAATCCGCTCATTAACCCTGTCTCAACGCAGCGGTTTTGTGATTTTGTTACTGCTCTGCCTGTATGCCTATCTGGGGCCTATGTTGTTGGATGGCGATGCCCATTCCCAGAATCTGAGTGCTATTTTAATGGCGCCTAATGCCGAGTATTGGCTGGGTACCGATCACTTTGGCCGCAATATGTGGATTCGTCTGGCGGATGCCCTGCAGTTATCTCTGATGATGGCGGCGGTGTGTGTGCTAACGTCTTCTGTGATTGGTGTTACTTTGGGTGTGCTGGCCGCAACCTCATCACCCTGGCTGGATCGTGCTTTGGATGGCGTGGTGTCCATGATTCTGGCGCTGCCAGGACTGGTGCTGGTATTAATCTTTGCTGCTATTGTGCCCGGCTCTTTTCTGATCCTTTATGTGGCTATTTCGTTGATTCAGTGGATCGAGTATTTCCGTGTCACTCGGGCGATTACCCAGCGATTGGTGTCGTCACCAGAAGTGCAATCTTCCAAGCTGATAGGCTTTGATGGCTGGTATCTGTTTCGTCGCCACTATTGGCCTGCGATCTTCCCTCAGCTATTCACCCTTGCTGCTTTTGGTGCCGCTAATGCGGTGTTGATGATGGCGTCATTGGGTTTTGTTCATGTGGGCATTCAGCCGCCAACCGCAGAGCTGGGCCAGATGATTGTTGAGCTATTTCCCCATTACAGCGAAGCCCCTTGGTTATTAGCTCAGCCGTTAGGGTTGCTGGCCTTGCTGGTTTTAGCCTGCCATTTGATGGCTCAGGGACATAAAGAAGGCGGTGATAAGGGAGTGACACAATGAGCTTAATTAAAACCCAGCAGTTATCGGTTTATGTGGGTGATAAGTGTCTGCTATCACCCGTGAGTGTGCAGTTACAAGCCGGTGAGCGCCTGACTATTCTGGGTCAAACCGGTTCGGGGAAAAGCCTATTGGCCCAGGCGATTATGGGCAACTTGCCAAAAGATCTGAGCAGTCGAGGAGAGGTGCAGTTGTTTGGTCAGTCGGTTAATACCAAACAGCGGCAGGCACTATGGGGTAAGCAGCTGAGCATTTTGCCCCAGGAGCCCTGGAACTCCTTGGACCCTCTGATGAGTTCGAAAAAGCAGTTGGCAAAGACTTATCAGCTGGTGGTGGGGCAATCCAAGCTAGAATCCAAGCACAGTGCCGAGCAAACACTGATGCTGCAGGGCTTGCAAGCCAGTGGTGATAAGCGGGTGGATCAGCTATCCGGTGGTATGGCTCAACGAGTAGCGATCTCTTGTGCCATGGCCAGTGGTGCCCCTGTTTTACTGGCCGACGAACCCACTAAAGGTCTGGATGTTTCCCGTCGTGATGCCGTGGTTCAGCAGCTGCTCTCTCAATCGGAGCAGGGCGGTTTAATTACCATTACCCATGATGTGGCAGTAGCCCGTCAGATTGGTGGTCGTATGATGGTGATGAAAGAGGGTGAATTACTGGAAGAGGGTGATGCACAGGCGATCCTGAACAACCCTCAACATAAATACACCCAAGCTCTGATTGGCGCAGATCCTGTGAATTGGCCACAACCGCTATCTCAATCAGGTGAGAAAACAGTGACAGCTGAACTGGTCGTCAGTGTGAAAGATCTCTCCATTGGAAGAGGTAATAAAACCCTGATTGAGCAGCTGAACTTTGATCTACGCCAAGGCGAGGTGGTTGGCGTTGTCGGTGACAGTGGCTGTGGTAAAAGCACTTTGGGGGATACCCTGCTGGGCTTAAACCCTGTGATGTCGGGTGGTATTCAACGGCATTACAGAGCTGATCAACACCGTTGGCAAAAGCTGTATCAAGATCCCACTGCGGCGGTGTCTCATGCGGTCACTCTGGGAAAGCTGTTGGATGATGTGGTGAAACGTCACAATATCGATGTAAACCGTATTGCACCCTTGATGGAACGTTTAGGCTTAAGTCCTGAGTTGCTTACCCGCAATGCCAGTAAGGTATCCGGTGGTGAGTTACAGCGCTTCTGCCTGTTAAGAGTCTTACTGCTTGATCCGGTGTTTCTGTTTGCCGATGAACCCACCTCTCGTCTTGATCCCATTACGACAATGGAAGTCAGTCAGTTGATTGTCGATATGGCTCGTGAAAGTGGCTGTGGTGTGATGTTGGTCAGCCATGATCCGGCATTAATTGAAAAACGTTGTGATCGGGTGATTCATCTGAGTGCTTAGCACTCTGTATGAATCAAATATACTCGATCTAGTGCAATAAGAGTCATTCGATATCAGTAAGCCTGGGAAGCGGTAGTTTTCAAGATGGCTTGTCTTGTTCGACAAGCTTTTGTTTCACTATTTTTAGCTCATTGGCTGCAATAAAGGAATATTGTCAATGAGCTGCAAAATTGCGCTTTCTTTGATGGTATAGGTTTTTATGAAATAGGAAGATCAATCTTTGGGGGAGCGGTTGCGGATAATAAGTGCAATTCCTTGAGGTATCACAGGTTTCTAGCATGTTTAATTGTACATCATGAAGAGATCTGTATTATCGGATTCTAAGCCTTGTTTTCCGCCAGTTAGTGTCCTGTTATCTTAAGTGAAAGCTAATAAAGTCTGGTATTTATGCGTTTAACAACAAAGGGATTTGTCTATGAATTCTCATGCCCCGATAAACAGTGATAAGCCATCTGAAGAAATATTATTGACAGAGGCCGGCTCTGTACGTTTTGTTCAAATACCTCAGTTCCTTTCAATTGATGAACGAGACACTTTGTTTGAGAATGTACTTACTCACAAGAGATCGTTTAATCCGCCAGGTATGCCCGGCCAATATATTAATGATGCGACATCAACAATGCTTTTTCCTGATTTTGGCCAAGATCCATCTGAGCTCAGCCTAGTGGATAAGATCAGTGCGCGTATATCTCAGAAGGTTTGTGAGCGGTTACCTGAAATATTAAAAGTATTAAAACTGGAGCCTTTTTCGCTTGAGAAATTGTCAATTAATGTCATGGGCGGATTAAATGGTCACCATGGTTTTCCCCATATGGACACTTATAGTGATGATATGAAAATTACCGTGTTGTACTACTTCCATAAAATGCCAAAAGCATTTGATGGCGGTGCATTAGAGCTGTTTGAGAGTGATTCAGCTTCCAAAAGTGGCCATAAGGATGAGCCCATCGTAACAGTAGAGCATCAAGATAATCTCTTAGTGGCGTTTCCCAGTGACACTTTTCATGGTGTTTCTACAGTATCGGGTAATGCAACCAAGTTTGAGGATGGCCGCTTTGTTGCTGTGAGTTTTGTTCGTTCTCCATAGAGTCTCTGATCTGGCAACAGTTTTCCGGACACATTTTCAAGCAGCTGCTCGTAGTTT
>CAYFGP010000275.1:0-3663 GCA_964342385.1 uncultured Oleiphilus sp.
TCATATCAATGATTTGGGCGGAACTTGCCTTCTTTTATGAAATATCCGGGCTAGACCGTTATCTCATACTTAATCAAGGCTCTTTAGCGATTTTAGTGTTGATATTGCTGATCGTCTGGCTGCTTCCCACCTGGCGAGCATCTCATTCCCTCACTCAAAGTGCCAAAGAGTTTGCAGCAGGTACAAGAAACAAGCGTGCAAAAAAGCATCGCCTTAGTCACTTTCATCCAGTGACCAATACGTTTAATCATATGGCAGATGAGATAGAGGCAGATTTTAGGGCGAACCAAAGGCTGATCCAAACGCTCAGCCAGGATATTAAAACATCTATTGTTTCTCTCGAATCTGAGCTGGATAAACTGGATACTCAACTATTCGTAAAGAAAGCTGGAACAGTCAATGAAGACAACACTGAACAGAGGATTACAGCAGCCATTGAGTACCACACTGAAAAGTTAACGAGTTTAACCTCAGAGGCATTACTACAAGCCCGACAAGGGCAAATCCGACAGCCATCGAACCAAACAGAACAGATAAACACTGCACAGGATGAAAGTGAGAGCTCTAATTGGCAGCGGAGTAAAAGTGAAAACTGTGAAGAGCAAAAGCTATGAAAAAAACCTTTTTCCTTCAACTCTTACTATTCATTGTATTGGTTGTAGTCCTTGGCCAACTAACCCGATTTTCTCAGCTGTTTAATTTATGGTCTCCCCATCAGATAGCGATTGAGCACTACCGCGCTCAAGGGACTCAAGCATTACTAGAAATACACCTGCAACAGATCCCTGCGGATAAACGTGAGGAAGCATTAAGCGCACTGCTTCCAGACTTTGGTTATGACCTGAGCTACCAGGCTCTGGAAACACTCAACCTAACGGCAGAACAAAGACAGCAACTTCAACAGCAGGGACATATCTTTGATCCTACCAGTCTCAACCATTATCAAAGCAGTCCCAATGTAAATACAAAACAAGGAGAAATACTGGTGATCCACAATATGGATCGTCCCTCAGCTCATATTATTCCTCCCATAAAGATGGGCCTTGAAGCCAACGCTACAATCGTAAAAGAGATTCTCAAGCCACACCCCGTAGATCATTGGCCAAGTAAAGTGGAACAGTTACAGAGCCCTAATGGTATAGCTTACTCTCTCAACAAGCTGTCGGAACTAGACCTCACAGAACAGCAGGAAATAGCCCTTAAACAGGGGAAAACAGTATTTGATAACCTGGATGCCCTCGAACAAAATGCTAATCGGGCGTATAGCCTAATGCCTAATGGTTCACTGGTGTTTGTTCAGGGACCTGTGCTCAATGACACCATGTTCCATAACGAGATGGCCGCTTTGATCGGCTATCACCTTGTACTTGGGCTATTAATCGCGCTGCCGGTTACTATCTGGCTATGGCCGCTATGGCGCTTTTCGGGGGAAATTAAACAGCACTGCCAAGCCTATGCTCGTGGGGATTTCAGTCAGCGGCTTACAATAAAGAAAGCAGGACAATTAACCCCTCTGGCCAATGTTTTAAACACCATGGCGGATAAGGTGGCTTTTAGTCGCGAGCAAAGCCAAACCTTCAGCCATGCCGTATCCCATGATATTCGCACACCGTTAACTAATCTCGGCTTTTCTCTGGAACTCTATCGACGGACTGATAACGAGGAAAAGAAACGAAAGATTCTTCAACGTATGCGCACTTCACTTGATGAGATGAAACTTCTGCAAAAAGAACTGGAGATCTTTAGTCGCTTTGAGCACCAGGTAATCGATATTCCATTACAGGTCGATAACCTTGATACCTTCTGGAAGAATCTGACGAAAAAGTGGCATCATTCTCAAGAGAATCGAGTGAAGCAAGATCCTTCTGATTCAACTATCAATCACACAGCATTCAATTCTCATACGCAGATAAGTTTTAAGGCTATTCATTGCCAAAACAGCTGCACCTTTAACGATCATTACCTACAACGGGTATTGGATAACCTGATCTCAAACGCACTTCGCCATGCAGATAGTCAAGTCATCGTCACTCTCAATGAAACAGAGCATCATAGCCATATTAAGGTCGAAAATGATGGCCAGCCTATTGAACAACAGGATTGGCAGCGGATTTTTGATCCCTTTATCCGCCTGGAAGAAAGCCGTAACCGAGACTCGGGTGGCGCAGGTTTAGGGCTTTCCATTGTTAAAGCAATTGTTGAGGCCCATAACGGAGATATTCAGGTATCAGATAGTCCTCTGGGCGGTGCTTGTTTTGAGATTACCCTACCTTGTAGTTAGTCAGGTGGTTAATGATCTTAAGAAAACCCGGTTCAAATTGTTACAACAAATAGGATGGGATCGTGAAAGCTCACCTGCTATTATCATTCACAATAACAGCTTTAAGATCATAGGGTTATGCAGAAGATACTACTGATTGAGGATAATCAATCCCTGGCAGAATCGATCTCGGACTATCTCGATATAGAAGGTTTTGATGTCAGCATTGAAGGGAATGGTGCTCTGGCAGAACAGCGCATTGTGTCGGAACAACCTGATCTAGTGATACTCGATCTAATGCTACCGGGTAAAGATGGCTTAAGTATCTGTCGTGATGTACGCGCTCATTACCCTGGCATGATCCTGATGTTTACCGCTAAGGAAAGTGAGATTGATCATATTGTTGGCCTGGAAGTGGGAGCTGACGATTATATGATCAAACCGGTTAACCCAAGACTGTTGCTGGCGAAAATAAAATCCCTATTACGCCGTGATACCACGCCTACGGCTCAATCAGAATCATCCATTGAGGGAGTGAAACAGTTTGCAACACTGAACGTTCATTCACTGGAGCGCAGAGTAACGCTGAACAGCCAAGGCGTCATCTTGACCACAATGGAATTTGATCTGCTAGATCTACTGACCAATCACCCTGGTGAAGTACTGGATAGAGATTTTATCGCGCTGAATATTCATGGACGTAAGCATGATGCTCTGGACCGCAGCATCGACACCGCTATCAGCCAGCTACGTAAAAAGTTGGCTGATAGTGCGAAAGAACCAGCGATTATTAAGACAGTTCGTGGGAAAGGCTATATCTTTGTGCCAACTGGACTATCTACCTAAAGCAAACCTAAGATCTACTGAATTTGCCCACAATATAGAGATTACCAGTGATAACCTGTTGAAAGGCCGTAGCGCAAACCGCCGGCATCGATATCCCGATCTGACAAGGTAACATCAGCATCCAGATAACGCATATCAAAGCCCACATTCCAGTGTTTGGTCGGTCGCCAATACACACCTGCACCGACCCAACTGCCGACGGCATCATCCCGCTCATCATCTTTTTTATCATTCACCAATAGCTCCTGATATCCCTGGGTCAGCGCCAAACCACCTCCAGCATAGGGATATAGTGTTGTGCCCCCCATCTGCCAAATTTTTCTGAGACCTACCTGAAAGGTATTCACACCACGATATAGGGTTTGGTTTTTACCATTGGATTTTTTTACCTTTTCACTTGCGGTGTTTAGCATAGTATCCAGTGCAATGCTGACCGGCCAGGAAGCCATTTTAAAATCACCAATAACACCAAACATGACCTGATTATCATCATCGTTCCAATCTGTCAACGCCAGCTTAAAATTGACCCACTTACCGGCGTTATCGCCGAAGTAAAA
>CAYFGP010000276.1:0-3662 GCA_964342385.1 uncultured Oleiphilus sp.
AGGTGGGTCAATTTTCAGTCGGCGCTAGTGGGTCATTTTTACATCGGCGTTAACATTCTCATATGCTCCGGTAGAAAGAAGATTCGCAGGACACCGTCAAGCACTACTATTTACCTTAGAGTGCAGAACCCAGTCTCGATGAGGTGGTCTTTCGTATGGATGAAAAAAGTCAAAAAGATAATACCTACAAAAATGACGTAGAGTCTGAAAATGAATCAAGCTCCTTTGGCTTTGTATCGGATTGGGCTCGATAGTCGATCCAGTGTGAGGCTTGTGTAAGGTGGGTAGGTCGGTACACTGATGCTCGCTTACTTGCGCGCTGTATCTCAACTACGAAACCCATAGTCAGACAAATGTACGGCCGATACAAGATTATTTGGTAGAAAAAGCTGCTCTGCATCAATCGTCCATTAGCTATCCCTTAGATAATTTCTGCTGATATCGCGAAGTTGATTCATATTTGCTTTCTTCAGCCGCTAGTACGCAACCATCTCTTTGTTAACTAATTGAATACCGTTCTGCTGCAGGTGTATCAATGCGGTTGTGTAATCGGATACCTTGCGGGAGTGAATAGCATCGGTAACGACAAAGACATCAAAAAGCTTGCTCGACCAGACCAATAGCAGGCTGTTGTAAGCAGATATGGATTTCCGTACCCAATAGGATTAATTGTTCCTGGTCTGCTCTGTTAATTCTCTGTCAAGCAGGGGGCTTCTACGACACGGGCTGTTTAGTGGGGTTGTGTCTAGATGGGTTGTTTGTTGTTATAGTTAGTGGATTGATTCTTACTCTTTTCAGTAAATAGCTAAACAAAGAGTAAGAATTAAGATATTGGGGAGAAGGCTGTGAGTGTAAGATTGTGCTTTTAAATAGGCCTGTTTTAGCATCAGGCCTTGGCTGAAATAGCTGTGTGCTCTTGTTGTTTTATATCACTGGAATCTATGTTTGTGTTATCAGAAGAGTCCTTGCTCATTTGGCCGTTGGCTTGATATTGCTGCGGTGAATTATCTTGGTCGTTGGTTGGCTCGGATTTGTAGTGTTTAGTTGGACTAGTAGCTTCCTCATCACTACTTTCTTTTTGACCTTGTCGTGTATAGCGTACTAAGGTCTCAGTTGTTGGTTCTATATCTTCTTCTAACTCTACTTGTTTTTCTTTGTTATTTTTTGCTTGGGGTTCTTGTGCGCTACTTTCCTGTAGTGCGAGCTGTCTTCGTTGATCAAAAAACTCACCCAAAGGGTTTTTTAGTACGCTATTGGTGCCGCCACGGCCATCGTTAAACTGTATGTGTTCACGGTCTGCACCGGGGGAAAGAGATATGATTCGCCCGCTTTTATGAACTAGATAGGCTGTAACGCCTGTGCTGAAAACTTTAAACTCGTCGGCACTGCCTAGAATTCTAAAAACATCACTTGTTAAATTTGTTGGTGTTTGTTGGGCTTCTTGCCTTTTGTTTTCATTTTGAGACTTGTTTTGGTTACTGTTTGGGGTAGATGTCTCTTGTGTTTCTAGTTCTGAATAAAGCCTATTATCTCTCAGCGCACTATCTTTGTTAGCTGTATCAATTGCGCTGTTTTCCAAGATGGCTTGGTTGTTTCCTAGTGGCTTGATATTAGAGATAGGGTTAGTCATAGCTTAATCAGTCATTAGTAACAAATGATTACACTATTAAGCGAAAAAAGAGCGTTGGATGCAATCATTTGATTAATATATGTTGCTGATTTAGTGGCTAAAAAGTGGGTGCTGTTTTTATGTACAGTAGTGTGTGTGATTAAAGAATTCTAGATTTTGTGGTGGTAGTGCTGTGGAAGATATAGATCTTATTCATCTGTTGTCTGATGGTGAAAGTCATTCGGGTGTTGAGCTTGCTGCTCATATAGGGGTAAGCCGTGCTGCGGTTTGGAAGCGTCTTCAGAAGCTGGAGTCACAGGGGGTGCCTGTCGTCAGTGAACAGGGTAAGGGTTATAAGCTGGCTTATCCCTTATCCTTACTTGATCCTAAAGTTGTGAAGGTTGATTTAACTGAAGGTGTTACGGTGGATATTAAATCCATTACTGAATCGACCAATAGTGATGTACTGCAATATATCAAAGATGGCAATCTGGATAGTGCCGCTGTCTATGTTTGTCTGGCTGAGCAGCAATCGGCAGGGCGTGGCCGTAGGGGGAAGCAGTGGCAAAGCCCATATGGTTCCAATCTGTATTTCTCCCTGGGAAGACATGTAGCTTTAGGGGCTGCTGCTCTTGAAGGCTTGAGCCTTTCAGTCGGTGTTTTACTGGCGCGCCTCTTATCTGATCAGGGGATCGATAATGTTGCCGTTAAATGGCCCAATGATATCTATATAGAGGGTCGTAAGGTTGCTGGTATTTTAATCGAAGTCGATGGTGATCTGACAAGCTACTGCAATGTGGTTGTAGGTATAGGTGTTAACTTTCAATTGGAGAGTTTGAAGGATAGTGGGATTGATCAGGCTTATACCGCATTGGATGAATATGGTGTGACGGATCGCAGTCTTATTGCAAATCAATTGATTGTTGGGTTGCAAAAGGTTTTTGATGAACTGGAAGCCGGTGCCGCTTTTGATTTGGCGGCATGGAAAGCCTATGACTTCCTATCTGGAAAAGCGGTGGATGTACATCTGGGCAGTCAAACAGTTTCGGGTGAAGCGGTGGGTGTTGATATGGGAGGTAATTTACTCGTTCGTTTGGAAGATGGTAGTGAAAGAAAGTTTGCAGGAGGAGAGGTTAGTGTCCGGGCGCAATAAACTGTTATTGGTGGATGTCGGTAATACCCGTGTGAAGTATGCCTATTCGACAGACGGTGAATTAACACTGCAGTGTTACGCGGCTAGTTTGGCTGAGCTTGATCTATCCGAAGTGATCGAAGTACGTATCGGAAGTGTGGCCAGAAAGGCGGAGGTTGAGCAATGGCTTTCAACTTTGCCTGACGATATTTCGATTAAACGGGCAAAAGTATCTCCTGAAGCTTATGGTGTGCGTTGTATCTATCCAGATTGTTCCCGTTTAGGGGTGGATCGCTGGCTGGCGATGATCGCCGCACGCAAAGAAAATACCGGTGATCTGGTAGTGATTGATCTTGGTAGTGCAATTACCGTCGATTATTTAGCCAAAAATGGTCAGCACGATGGTGGTTATATTGTCCCTGGTCTGGCGATGATGCGAAAAAGTTTGGGCCAAACCACCGAACAAGTGGGTTTGTCCGGTGGAAAAGGCAAAAAAATTACCCCTGGAAGCGATACAAATAGCTGTGTTGACCATGGCGTGATGCGTTTAGCGGTCAATTTTGTGCAGTCTGTGGTGGATGAAAACGCGGGAAAAGCTCAGGTTTTCATCACCGGTGGTGATAGCAAGCAAATTTGTGCAAAAGTTTTTGGTGGCTATGAAATCGCTGAAAGCCTTGTATTACGGGGCCTGCAGCATTGCTTTGATTAATAAGGGAAAACTTTTTTCAATTTTTTTGAAAAAAGTGTTTGCACTGCCTCAGGGGGTTAGATATAGTACGCCCCGTTGCTGAGACACGGCAACGAAACAAAGCGGAATATCCGCGCTGTGCTCGGAGGGGTTCCCGAGTGGCCAAAGGGAGCAGACTGTAAATCTGCCGGTTCGCCTTCGAAGGTTCGAATCCTTCCCCCTCCACCATTTTT
>CAYFGP010000277.1:0-3513 GCA_964342385.1 uncultured Oleiphilus sp.
AAAACTACGAGCAGCTGCTTGAAAATGTGTCCGGAAAACTGTTGCCAGATCAAACAGATCTTTTATTCTCACTACAGCCTAACTAACACATTGATTTTATAGCAAATACATTCCTCATATTTTATAAACGTATTTGAGGCAGTTATCAGCAGAATCCAGATAGATAACCACACACACCCCAACTACCCCCTTGGAGATATAGCCAAAAAGTTTCGCTTCACCGGACAATAGTTCAGTCGCTATCAAACCATGCGTTGATAGCTTCGGATTTTTCCGAATCAACCCATGCCCTAGCATTTGCATCAAGTTTGATAGTGTCCCCCACTATCCCCCTGAACAAAGTGCTTCTGTGCTAATTGGTGGAGCAAGAGATGTTATTAGAATTAAAAGATCCTCAGCTACTGAAAACCCAGTCTTACATTAACGGTGAGTGGGTAGATGCAGACAGTGGTAATACCTTCCCAGTGACCAATCCGGCGACGGGTGAGCTGATCGCTAACGTTGCAGATCTGGCTGGTGACGAGACCCGAAAGGCGATCGAAGCCGCTGACGTAGCAATGACATCATGGAAAGCGAAAACCGCCAAAGAGCGTGCCGTTGTCCTGAAGAAGTGGTTCGATCTGATGGTTGCAGCGCAGGAAGATCTGGCTCTGCTGATGACGTCCGAACAGGGCAAGCCTATGAAAGAATCCATGGGCGAAGTGATGTACGGTGCTTCTTTCATTGAGTGGTTTGCGGAAGAAGGTCGTCGTGCTTACGGTGATGTGATTCCAACTCACGCTAATGACAAGCGCATCCTGACCGTTAAGCAGCCAATCGGTGTTGTTGCAGCGATCACGCCCTGGAACTTCCCTATCGCGATGATCACTCGTAAAGCGGCTCCAGCGCTTGCAGCGGGTTGTACTATCGTAATCAAGCCATCTGAAGAAACACCTTTCTGTGCTCTGGCTCTGGCTGAATTGGCAGACCGTGCTGGTATCCCAGCGGGTGTGATCAACGTGGTTGCGGGTGTTAACGCTAAAGTGATCGGTGGTGAGCTGACGTCCAGCCCTATCGTACGTAAGCTGAGTTTCACTGGTTCTACCCCAGTGGGCAAGCTGCTGATGGAGCAATGTGCACAGACCGTTAAGAAAACCTCTATGGAGCTGGGCGGTAACGCTCCGTTTATCGTATTTGATGATGCTGATATCGACGCGGCTGTAGAAGGCGCTATCGCGTCTAAATACCGTAACGCAGGTCAAACCTGTGTATGTGCTAACCGTATTCTGGTTCAGTCTGCTGTACACGATAAGTTCGCCGAGAAACTGGCTGCTCGTGTACAAGAGATGAAGATTGGTAACGGTGCCGCTGAAGGCGTTGAGATCGGTCCTCTGATCAACAAAGCGGCTGTCGACAAGGTTGATCGTCTGGTTCAGGAATCTGTAGCTCAGGGTGCTAAAGTAGTTACCGGTGGTGAGCGCAACTCTGAAGGTGAGCTGTTCTACACGCCAACTATCCTGTCTAACGTGACCCAGGAAATGCCGGTATTCACGCAGGAGATCTTTGGTCCTGTTGCTCCGGTTATCCGTTTTGAGACTGAAGAAGAAGCGATCGAGATTGCGAACAATACACCGTTCGGTCTGGCGGCTTACTTCTACGCAGAGACTATGTCCCGTATCTGGCGTGTATCCGAAGGTCTGGAATACGGCATGGTTGCTATCAACGACGGCATCCTGTCTACCGAAGTTGCACCGTTTGGTGGTGTAAAAGAATCCGGTACCGGTCGTGAAGGTTCTAAGTACGGCCTGGAAGACTACCTGGAAATCAAATACATGCTGATGGGTGGCATTCGCTAGTCCCTCTGTTTATTCGATTAACCCTTTGATTCAAAAAAAGTAACGCTCGGCAATACAGCACTGATTCAATCACAGTGGCTGAGCGTTGCTCAATAAAATAGTTTTGGAGCACAACATGACTACAAATGCATCCCTGCAAGCACGTAAAGAAAAAGTAATCGCCGTTGGTCAAGGCAACCTGGCACCGGTATACGTTGAAAGTGCGAAAAACGCTGAAATGTGGGACGTTGAAGGTAACCGTTACATCGATTTCGCAGCGGGTATCGCGGTAAACAACACCGGTCACTCTCACCCTAAAGTGATCGAAGCCGTTAAAGCTCAGCTGGACAAGTTCAGCCACACTTGTGTCATGGTAACTCCATACGAGCAGTCTGTTGCTCTGGCTGAGAAACTGGTTGCAGCAGCGCCTGGTGACAGCGAGAAGAAAGCGATCTTCGTTACTACGGGTGCAGAAGCGGTTGAAAACTGTGTAAAAATCGCGCGTAGCCACACTGGTCGTCCAGGTGTAATCGCGTTCAATGGCGGTTTCCACGGTCGTACTAACCTGACTATGGGTCTGACCGGTAAAGTTGTACCTTACAAAGCAAGCTTCGGTCCTTTCCCTGCTGGTATCTTCCACGCGCCTTACCCGAATGAATTCCACGGTGTAAGCATCGAAGACTCTCTGAAAGCACTGAACATGCTGTTCACTTGCGACATCGAGCCATCTCAGGTTGCGGCTATCATCATCGAGCCTGTACAGGGTGAAGGTGGTTTCTACCCAGCTCCTGCTGAATTCCTGCAGCAGCTGCGTGCGATCTGTGACCAGCACGGCATCATGCTGATCTGTGACGAGATCCAGACTGGTTTTGCACGTACCGGTAAAATGTTCGCTACTGAATACGCCGGTATCGAGCCAGACCTGATGACTATGGCTAAAGGTATCGCTGGCGGTTTCCCTCTGGCAGCAGTAGTCGGTAAAGCAGACGTTATGGATTCTGCACCTGCTGGTGGTCTGGGCGGTACTTACGCGGGCGCTCCAATGGCGTGTGCGGCTTCTCTGGCAGTACTGGAAATCATCGAAGAAGAGAACCTGGCTGAGCGTGCGCTGTCTATCGGTGAGCAGATGGTAACTCGTCTGAACGGTCTGAAAGCTGAGTACCCACAGGTTGTTGGTACTGTACGTAACCTGGGTGCGATGATCGCTATGGAACTGGTTCAGAACGGTGACTCTGAGCAGCCTAACCCAGAACTGACTAAGGCTCTGGTTGCTGAAGCGTCCAAGCGTGGTCTGATCCTGCTATCTTGCGGTATCCGTGGCAACGTAATCCGCTTCCTGCCAGCTCTGACTATCAGCGATGAAGTACTGAATGAAGGTATCGACATCCTGGCTGGTCTGATGGCTGACCTGGCTAAGTAATATTGCTTAGCTGATTTGTTCTGATCTGTTTGAGTATAGATTGGAGCAAAGCGCAAAACCTAAAACGGACAGCCTGGGCTGTCCGTTTTTTTATGGGGCTACGATCACTTTCAAATCCATTTAAAGTGCAGCCTTCGCGATAATAACAATCGTGTATCGGGGGTACGCCAGTCTGCCGTTGGGTTTCGCGGTCATAACATCCGGGCTATCAACAAGTTATGTCATGCCGCTCTACGCCAACCTTGTATCTCTCCGGAAATCAGGGTTAGCTACCTTGAT
>CAYFGP010000278.1:0-3313 GCA_964342385.1 uncultured Oleiphilus sp.
ATAAAAGTCGTGTTTTCAAAGAGGATTCAGCGTTTGGGTATTGCGCCTCAAAAGACAGTATTTGGATGCGGTTATGTGGGATTGGTGACTGGTGCTTGCTTAGCGGATGTAGGGCATCAGGTGTTGTGTGTCGATGTTGATACGCAACGAGTCAATCAGCTTAATGCCGGTGAAATTCCCATCTATGAACCGGGCCTGCAGGAGATGGTGCAGAGAAATCGTCAAGAAGGTTTGCTGAATTTTAGTGCGGATCTTAAAGAGGCGGTGGTTCACGGGGAACTGCTCTTTATTGCCGTGGGTACACCTTCTGATGCACAGGGGGCCGCCAATCTGCGTTATGTGTTTGATGTTGCTGACGCCATTGCGGCATACATGGATGGCTACAAGGTTGTAGTGAGTAAATCCACTGTGCCAGTGGGCACAGGTCAGCAGATTGAAGAGCGTATTCAACAAGGTCTACTGGCTAGAAAGAGTCCGTTTGGTTTTGATGTTTGCTCCAATCCTGAGTTTTTAAAAGAAGGCTCTGCCATTGAGGATTTTACCCGGGCGGCGAGAGTTGTGGTGGGTACTGATTCGGATCGAGTAAAACAGCTGATGCGTGAGTGTTACGGATCTTATAACCGTAATCGAAACAAACTGATCTTTATGCAGCGTAACGCAGCGGAGTTAACTAAGTATGCGGCTAATGCGATGTTAGCCACCAAGATCAGCTTTATGAATGAGATGGCTAATCTGGCAGAACATCTTGATGCGGATATTGAACAGGTCCGTCAAGGCATAGGTTCAGATCCCAGAATTGGTTATGACTTTATCTACCCCGGTTGTGGTTATGGTAGTTCCTGTTTTCCGAAGAATATTAAAGCCTTGTTGCATACTGCAGAGGCGTGTGGCTATCCCGCGCAGTTATTGAATTCGGTTCACCAGGTTAACGAGCAGCAGAAATGCAGCCTATTTAATAAGTTGGATCATGTGTTTGCTGGCCATTGGCAAGGGAAAAAAATTGCACTTTGGGGTTTGGCCTTTAAGCCCAATACGGATGATATGCGTGAATCTCCCAGTCGGGCGTTGATGGAGCAGATCTGGCAAGCGGGTGGACAGGTACAAGCCTATGATCCTGTAGCGATGGAAGAGTGCCAGCGAATATATGGCAGCAGAAACGATCTTTCTTTGTGTGATCAGCGTGATGCCTGCTTGGATAATGCCGATGCTTTGGTGATCTGCACGGAATGAAAAGTTTTCCGTACAGTCGATTTTTCCTGGCTGAAACAGCAGCTGAAGTTTTCAGTGATAGTGGATGGTCATAATCTATATGGCCCTGAGCAAGTACACCAAGCTGGTTTGTTGTATTACGGGGTAGGGCGCGGTGATACAAAGAGGCAGGCATGCTGAAATGTGGTGCTGATGTTACACTGGGGCATAGTTTTTATTGTCAATAGTTAAGGACTTCTATGACTTTTCAACGCAAAACAGAAAAAGCCCAGGCAGAGCTGCGAGCTGCACAAATCTGGCGATCGAATGCTTTGCCTCCTATATATCGTTTAGCTTTGGCAGCAGGGCTTGAAGTGAGGCCGCCACATTATTACAGCTTTCTTTTTAACCTGCTCTCTTCCGTAATCTGGTTTGGCCTGATTTGGGGCGGGCTTATGTGGATGTTCACTTGGGGAACGGGAGGGTATGACATGCAACATATCATGTTGCAGTGGACGTCATCATCACTGTTATTTGGCTTGTTGCTGTCTTTGTATTACCGCAGTAGTGCCAAGAAGCATAAATTAAGTCGTTGGTGTGATTTATAGCGCTTCACTTTTTGCTTTTTCAGTTTTTTTCCGTTTGGGAGAGCAAGCGTTCCAGATACTTCTGTTCCATGTCTGCTTTGTGGTTACTTTTTTAATTGTTTGGGCCGTCACTTAATACGGCCCAATTTTCTGTTAAAAACCTCTTTACCTGTCTAAAGCTTTATAGTTTATCTTTGCCTTATCGCCTTCAGGACAGGATCTATGTATCGCATCTCTGAGCTCGCGCAGCGGGTAGGCTTAAGCCGTTCGACATTACTCTATTACGAGAAGCTGGGACTAATTTGCGGCCAGCGCCAAGCCAATGGTTATCGGATCTATTCAGGTCGGGATCTGCAACGCTTAAAGCTACTGCAGCAGTTACAAGCGGGTGGGCTCACCTTAAAAGAGTGTCAGGCTTGTCTGGAAAGCAGGGTTGAACACTCCTTGCTATTGCAGAGGCTTGAAATATTGGATCAAGAGATTGCTGAAAAACAAAGAGCAAGGGATCTGTTAGCTGCGATGACTGGACAAAGCTCTCTGAAGGATTGGCATCAAACGTTGGATGCCGAAGCACCTGATGCTCATTTAGACTGGTTGATGGCTCAGGGTTTTAGTGAGAAACAAGCATTACATCTGAAGTGGTTATCAAAAGATATGAACGAACATGACGCTTATATGGCTGAGTTTATGGCAATTTATGAAGGTTTAGAGCGGCTAGGTCCGGGTTCCGAACAAGATACTGCCAGAGCTCTATCCGTGTTGCCTGAGAACCCTGGAACGATTTTAGAACTTGGTTGTGGTACAGGAGTGGGGACATTACAGTTGGCACAAAGTGCCGATGTAACGGCAATTGATAACCATGAGCCATTTCTAGCGGAACTAGAACAAAGGGCATCTGAACACAGACTAATGGACAAAATCAGCTGTGTTTGCGCCAGTATGACGGACCTTCCATTTGATCCATCAAGTTTTGATGTGATCTGGGCTGAAGGTAGTGCCTATATTATGGGCTTTGAAAAAGCGTTGCAGAACTGGAAACTTCTTATTAAACCGGGTGGTTATCTGGTGGTATCCGATGCGGTTTGGTTAAGTGATGAGAGAGATCCTGAGGGCGAAGCTTTCTGGCAACAGGAATACCCTGATATCAGCTCAGTTCAGGCGCGTTTGTCTCAAATTGAAGCCCAAGGCTACCAGCTACTGACAGATTTCACTTTAAGTGAACAGGCTTGGGAAAACTATTATGGGCCATTAGAGCGTAAGTTAAATCAGTTGGACCTTAAATCATTCAAGACCAGTGCAGGGCAAGATGTTGCTAAAGAGATTCAGATACATCGTCAACATAGCAAAGGCGTTGGCTACCAGGTTTTTGTATTAAGGCAATAAACTTGTTACCCCTTGGATTTAAGTAATAAGTGCTATCCGAAACCACGATTAAATCCCTAAGGGTTTTATTCCCCGCCGCTTGCGGCGTAACTAACTATGTTTTGTAACTAATCAACATACCCCTCTTCGCGAAGCGAATTCGAGCCTAAGCGAGA
>CAYFGP010000279.1:0-3235 GCA_964342385.1 uncultured Oleiphilus sp.
CTATTTTGTGGGCAGCTGCCTGATATCTTTGGTCAGGCAGCTGAATAGTTACACTCTGTGTTAGATATCCAAATGGCTTTGTATCTACTATACTTCATTAGTCGAGCGATATTTTCATATACCCTCTGATAATTATTATGAATAGGATTGTTAACTGATAAAATAGAATCTTTGTGGCTAATATTTTTTTGTTCAATATTGGTACTATTTTTCTTTATTCCAACAGGTAGTCTTCCTATAAATGGTATAGATAGAGTCAAGTCGCCTAGCTTGATATTTTTAATGTTATCAATAATTTTGGAGTGCCGTGGTCTTTCTTCATGCAAGCATGCTCTTATGTAGGTGTCTAGTGGAAGCTGATTACTGCCATAGCCATAAGTCAGATAGCCACCTTCACCAAAGCTTCTTATCAATACTGTCTCTATGATATGAGACTTTCCAACCCCTGATTCTCCACCGACAAAGCTGACAACATTCTTCTCCATAATAGCAGCGCTTAACCGTGCTCTTTCTCCTTTTCTATCAAAACATTTCATGATAATTATTAGTTATCCTTTATCGTGCCAAAAAAACAAGCAATACATTGAAAAATAAAGAAAAATAAAGAAAAATAAAACCAGAATCATTCATGATACTGACTCAATCTACCCTACTAACAAGGGAGGGTATCGAAAAAAAACGCATTGTTTTTGATCGGCATCAACTTAAAAACTATTCCCTAATTTACCCAAGCTTTCACCGTTAAACAACACATATCAGGACCCTACGCACCAATATTTTCCGACAAGAACAGTAAGGTTAACTCTATAGTGAGGCTTTCAGGGGACTATGTGACATCATATGTCGGTGATATTTTTTTAGAAAAAATTCGATATTCATTAAAACAAGTTCATCAGATACCAGACTTATAGAGCTGGTTCTACTCAAAACCACATCATCACACTCCACCCGCTACTGTTTGACCTACCTTTATCCCCTACCATTTTTCAATCTCAGCCCTACAATATCCTCCCAACACAGTAGAAAGATCGTCTTTAATTCAGAGCCTTACTGCACTATCATCAGGGCAATTTCCTAATAACCATTAGCTGTGGGTTGCTGATTTTCGTTCACAGTGAGTGAGCGAAACGTCCACTGGCAAGGATGCACATGTCGTCTGAGAATAGCTCTTCTATTGTTACCAATACTTCTGTGTCAGCAACAGTGCTAAAAGTCCTTAAAACGCCAACTTAAACTGCCCACCCGATAAGTATGATCTTTCCTTAAGATAACAAAATTAGTGGGCAGAATTGGATGTAATCAAAGCAGGGGAATATCAGCTACACCACCGCGATAAACCGCATGAATCATCGCCAGTACACCGCTCACAATGTCCATTAAGCAGCAGCAAAATCTACAGGGCTACTCTTTCCAGGTTAACACTTTGCTTATCTTACCAAAGATTATAATTATCCTGCATGGCCAGCCAGCTTTCTGGTGTGCGGCCTAACGCTTTAGACAATCGTAATGCCATTTCGGGTGAAACAGAGCTCTGTCCTTTAAGCACCCTGTCAGTGTTGAGGGAGATACATCTAATTGTTTGGCCAAAAAGCGGCAGCTATAGCCAAAGGATTCCATATACACATCAAAAATGAATTCACCCGGATGCGATGGATTATGCATAGCCATTAGTGGTAATCCTAATAGTTCAAGATATACGCACTACCATCAATAAACTCAAAGGTTACGCGCCAGTTACCGTTAACAGTCATGGACCAAATCCTCTCACGACAGCTTTTCATTTAGCTTTCTTGTTGATCAGAACAATCCGGGGTTCTGGAAAGCTGCCAACAGCAAGGGCTTCAGATCGAAGCGATAATGCACGATAACTACCACTTCGATTCATCAGAAATCAATCTGTATCACGGTAAACAGGTGAGGAGTAGTTAGATCCGGATAACATACGGGTTTAAACTAGATGATGTACGGCTCCTGGCAGTTCTTTCTGAGTAGACACCGAAATATCCCAACATCTCTACCCAGTTTGTGATTCTGGAAATCGACTGCGTTTACCCAACCGATAACTCAACTCAGACACTGAAACACTATCTAAACATTCAAAAGTTTAGCTGCATGCTGATGAATCATGCAGACCACTAGACTAATATAATCATAGGCATTCCCTCATCTGATCTTTCTGCATAAAAACCGGCTTGAAGTAGAAATGAACTTTACCTTGGATGTACTGATTAACAGATTTGACGGTGTAAATTTCATCGCCTTGTAATATCTCCAAAAATATCTCCGTGTAATACCTTGTAATATTTTTAGGTTTATTACTCAGCTATTTTAGAACTCGCACTTTTATAAGTTATTACTCTCAACCTCATAAAAAACAAGGCGATAAGAGTAATAAGACAAAGAATATAGAAATACGTAGTTTAAAACATTAATAATCAAACAATTAATTTATACAAAAGTAATGTAATTGGGAACTCATACTCAGATGCACTATTTGATATGTGGTGAGTTAGTCAACTCAATACCCGATGAGACATCATAAGTACGACGAGGATAAAGGCATGAGTGTAATAGCCAACAGCATCAACTTTACTCAAATAGTGCCCCGAACATCAACAATCAGAGCTTCCGTCATCAATGCAAATACCTTGGACGTTCAGGTCACTGCACTGGATTTTGTAAATTTAAGAGACGACAAGTACAGCATAGTTATTTGGCACGGCGCTGTCATGCCGCCTTATGAAGACTTAGAGAGCGGCATTATCCATAGGCAACCCATTGAAACTTCAAGCTCTTCAGCCTCCATCACCGTCAGTCCAACATCAAAGAGCATCAACTTCTACACGGATATCTATTGTATTGGCTTCCTGATGGGTGATAAGTTGACATCCGTCAGTGCATTTTCCGCCATTTCAGGCGGCATCGAAATCACACACTTCCAATCAGCCCTCTATGTTCTCAGTGTTTCTGTTACTCAGATTTCAGTTGGCTTTACAACACCAACCAACAACAACCCCACCCAAAACACCCAATATATTGACATATTCCCAGATAGCGGTCCGATCAACTCAAGTACGGCTCTCAGCATCCGCGGCAACTTCTCGGACTATGCATCAGGGCAAACTGTCATCAGGCTCAAAGACGATGTCCCACTAGAGCGTGGCAGCTCATATCGTGTCCTTGATCTGGCAACAGTTTTCCGGACACATTTTCAAGCAGCTGCTCGTAGTTTTGA
>CAYFGP010000280.1:0-3198 GCA_964342385.1 uncultured Oleiphilus sp.
ACAATACCGCCGGAGATATGATCCTGATCCCGTGTGGCGTAGATCATGCCGAGAAAATAGGCCCACAGCGCCAGCATCGGAGCCAGCTCTTCAATACCCAGAAACGGAGATTCCAGGCCGTAACGCATCAGTACCTGAGCGGCCATCAACAGGCCCAAGCCGATGGTGGCGATCACCATGGCAACCGCAATGGCCTGCGCCAGGCGTGCCTCTAAACGATAAAACAGGCTGGTTTTGTGCTTGTCTGGAATGGCTTTAACGTAAGCAGGTCCAATCAGTTCATCCGGGTGGGTGTATTCAATACTCATTGTACAACTCCCATGGAAGGCAGGAAGGCAAGAGCCTGCAAAGCTTTGCAGACTCTCTTGGAAAGGCTTTGAAATACCTTGGAATAGCGAGATTTAAGTGCTATTTCAGGAAATCGAGGCAAACAGCCGGGGCTTACAGACCTGCGGTTTGTTTCAGATCAGACATGATCTTTTTACCCAGCAGACCTTCCATAATCGGCCATTCCACTTCCATTACCGTCTTCTTGTACGCTGCGGCTTGAGCAGGGTCTTGCTCTAGCACTTCAATACCTGCGGCACGGATCTTATCCAGCCAGCCATCACTGAACGCTTCGGCGTTATCCCAGGCCCAAGTGGTGGCGTAGTCTGCGGCTTCACGTACCCAAGCACGCTCCTGATCGCTCAGACTGGCTAACCAGCTTTTACTGGCGATCCAGAAGGTCGGCTCAAAAGATTCACGGGTATAAACGTAGGCACGCAGTACATCCTGGAACATCAGAACTTCGTATGGAGGCGAGAAAGCTCGACCATCAATGGCACCGGTTTGCAGTGCGGTATGCACTTCGGAGAAGGCCATAGGCACTACGGAGAAACCTAAGGCGCTATAGCGATCAATGGCCATTGGGTAATTCGGTACACGGATCTTAAAGCCTTTGGAGTCTTGTGGGATCTTTACCGGTACATCCACGCCTTTACGCACCACATAACCGGTAAAATCGGTAGGTAGAGTACCTAACAACTCTACATTCAGGCCGCTGTAGATCTCACCAAACAGCTTATCCATCTTACTGCCAGGACCGTACACCTTGGTGGCGCTGGCCCAGTCGTCAGCGACATAACCCAGGTTGGCAATATCCAGACGTGGATCCAGTTCCGAGTTGGACCAGGCCATGGTCATGGGTACCGCGCCCTGCATCACCTGCTCGGTAATGGTGGCCCAGTCACCGAGATCACCGCCAGGGTGATACTCGATCTTTACCGTACCGGAAGAGAGTTGATCCAGCTTGGTAATAAACTGCTGAGAGACACTATTAAAGATATGATCCGTCGGCATGACGTGGGCCAGAATATGACCGCCATTCGCTGCCTGAACCTGAGAGGGCAAGGTGAGAGAGAGTGCTCCGACGGACAGGGTGGCCGCCGCGAGCAGGCTTGAAATTTTCTTGCTCAGTTTTTTCATGTGTATCGCCTCTATTATTTTTATTGGGCAACATTTTTGATGTGGCTGTGCACTGCCACGATGTGTGTCCACTGAAGTGCGTTACCTGATAACGCAAGTAAAAGCCGAATATCAGGCCCTCAGCGCTTCAGTAGACGACTATTGCCGCCAAAATCACGGCAATAGCAGGGTTTGGTATTTAAAATCGTTAAACGTGTGTGATTACGCTGAAATAGCTTGGTGACTGTTAGCCCTTGATGATGTTGTACTCAGGACCAAACGGGAATCGGGTGATGTTTTCCACTGTATCGTCACCCACCACCAGAATGTCGTGCTCACGGTAACCACCGGCACCTGGCAGACCTTCCGGTAGCATCAGCATCGGCTCCATAGAAACGACCATGCCCGGCTCGATTACGGTTTCGACATCTTCACGCAGCTCCAGACCCGCTTCACGACCGTAGTAGTGGCTCAGGGTGCCGAAGGAGTGGCCGTAACCGAAGGTACGGTATTGCAGTACATCGTGTTCCAGGAAGATCTCGTTCAGCTCAGCGGCGATATCACAACAGCGGGCACCCGGACGGATCAATTCCAGACCACGGCGGTGTACCTTACAGTTGATCTCCCACAGCTCCAGATGACGATCAGAGACAAACTCACTGAACAGGGTACGTTCCAGTGCGGTGTAGTAACCGGCGATCATCGGGAAGGTGTTTAGACTCAGAATGTCGCCTGCTTCTACCTTGCGGCTGGTGACAGGGTTGTGAGCACCGTCGGTATTGATACCAGACTGGAACCACACCCAGGTATCCATCAGTTCACCATGAGGGAAGGTACCGGCGATCTCGCGCACCATGGCTTGCACACCGGCCAGAGCGATCTCGTATTCCGGGACACCCACTGCAATAGCATCACGAATAGCCGCACCACCCACATCAGCGACGCGTGCGCCCTGCTTGATCACGTCGATCTCTTCGGCAGACTTGATCATGCGCATCTTCATGGTCGGTACGCCGATATCAACAAACTGAGCCGATGGCAGGATGGCCTTCATCTTGTCCAGGCTCTGCAGTGGCATATGGTCAAACTCGACACCCACTTTGCCACCGTCTTTGATCAGCTGTTTTACCGCGTAGTAGAAGTTATCTTTCTGCCAGTCGGTATACACCACGTTGTCGCCCAGCTGGTTACGGCGGTAAGGCTGACCACCATCAATATTAGCGGTTACCGTGGTGTAATTGTCCTGAGTGACCACCAGGCCGTAATCACGGCCAAAGCGGCAGTAAACAAAGTCACTGAAGTAGTTAATGTTGTGGTAAGAAGTGAATAACACCGCCTGCAGGTCGTTTTCCGCCATATATTGACGCAGGTTACTGAGACGACGGTTCAGCTCCTCTTTTGAAAACGTTGGCCGTACTTTTTCGCCGTTAGGGATCGACAAAGTGTGTGGCATCTGCATGTTTGAAATCCTCTTATTTTTATTAATGCTAGGGAATGGAACAGGCTTTTTTATTGCTCCAAACGCGACATCAGCAGGCCATCTGCTGTTGGAAAATCAGACTAGCTTTTGCAGTAACATAAGAGAAATTAATAGTCTTAATCTAATCATTTATAATTTAAATGTGGCGAAAAATGAGATTCACACCAGAGCTCAAATAGATTGAGAACAGCCACTCATACTCTGACTTTGATACAGCATGAGGCTTGTGTAGATACCATCTCTCCGAACCGCCTCCAACACCTTTTTATGCT
>CAYFGP010000281.1:0-3144 GCA_964342385.1 uncultured Oleiphilus sp.
ATAAATAATAGATCTAAAAGCGACACTAAGTTGCTATTTTTACACGTTAAAATAAACCAAATGACGTTTTAAGACATCTTGGCTTTTGCACTGTACTCTTTTATATACTTACTTGATTGTGGGCAGAGCTTTGCATTAAGCAAGCACTTAACATTAGTACTTGGCTAAATAGCACTTAACGATCAATGATTTAACACGACAGGTAATTTGCCTAATATAGAATCCGCTAAGGAGACACATCATAGGGCTAGAAGAGCCTTCTTTAGCAGATGACTATTTCAGCATGATCGCCACAGAATGATCCTAATAATTAAAAGTTCTCCTAAGGAATTGGAGGTAAATATTTGATGCTGGTTCTACGACAGCTCTATCAACAACTGATTTATCATGTACAGGTGTTATCTCCTCAGGTATTCATCACCTCTATGCTGTTTCATTACAGCTTATGCTGGATCGGCCTTTCCCTCGCCGGTGAGAGTGCCCTGACAGAGATTGTAAACTTTATCTATTTTTGCTCTGTAGTGGGCAGCACGGTGGGCTTTGGTGACCTTTCACCTACCACCCCTGCGGGTAAGCTGTTTTTAACCTTTTATATGATCCCGGCTACGATCATTCTTTATGCCGCCGGACTGACTAAGATTGCATGGATATTCCAGAAAATGAGAGAAGCAAATATTCAAGGTGAACGGGATTTTTCCGATTATGCTGGCCATGTCATTTTGTTTGGTTGGCATCCGGTAGTGAGTCAAAAAGCTGTCGAGTGTGTGCTGAAAGATAAGCGCCGTCAAAACGGCCATATCATTATCTGCAGTACTGACGAACACTTAACTCATCCTATGCTGGATCACCCAGATGTACGCTTTGCCCGGGTACGCAGTTATACCGATGATGAAGAGCTGAAACGTATCGCTCTGTCTCAAGCGAATAGAATAATGATCCACGCCAACAATGATCAGGACACGATTACGATTGCGCTGAAAGTCTCTCCTCAGGTTAAAGATACCTGCCATGTGGTGGCTTTTTTCCATGATGAAAGTGCCTCTCAGCTGCTGGATAAACATTGTCGCAATGTTGAATGTTTCTCTGATCGTACCGCTGAGCAACTGGCGCGCTCGATGCAGGATCCCGGTGCTTCCAGAGGTATCAGTCAATTACTGGATCCGGGTAATGGTGCGACTCATTACTGCTTAGTGGTACCGGATACTGCTCCGCCAATGAAGGTGCTTAATCTTAAACTGGCTTTGATGCTTGAATATAACGCGACGCTGTATGGTATATCCGAGCGCAGAACCGGTGATGATCTGCGTTTAAACCCAGATAAGGACTCGCCAATTCAGGCTGGATCCTATATCCACTATATCGCTCAGGAACGTTTACTGGCTGAAGATATTGATTGGGAAAAAGCTGCCCGTTGGCAGTTATAGGCAAGCTTTTGATAAACGAGCTATTTAGACCGGCCATGGGCAGATACAGCATTGATAGATAAGCCATGATCAATGGCAGAGATAAGGGTAAGTATCCTGAATAAACAAAAACCTCAGCAACTGAGTTGCTGAGGTTTTTGTTTTTAGTGCACTGATTTTATGTACTTACAAGCACTACGGCTCTGCTAAAAGCAGCCTAAAAAGTAATATCTGCGTTAATCCCAGGATTAATCACGTCCCAGATCACGTGGTAGGAAGGCGTGTTTTTCCCATAGATCGTAACCTTCACGGAAGGTCTTCAGATCAGTCCACACTTCTTTAAAGAAGGCATCTTTAGCACTTTGCTCGGCAACCACTTCATCCCAGGCATTCGCATAGGCGGTCAGGATCTCATCACTCCAGTAGCGAATCTCAACTCCTTGTTTTTGTGCATTCAGCATCGCTTCAAACTGCTTGGCCTCACCTTCTGCCAGAGTATCGGTCATGATGGCTTTACAAGCAGTTTCAACCAACGCCTGCTGCTGGGTATTCATACCGTTCCAGGTTTTTTTGTTGATCAGCAGCTCCTGCATAGACGCCTGCTGGTGCCAACCTGGGAAGTAGTTGTATTTGGCCAGTTTATGGAAGCCCAGTACATTATCGACCTGAGGCAGGGAGAACTCAGCCGCATCAATGGCACCTTTTTCCATTGCGGGGAAGATCTCAGCAGCAGGCAGTTGCACGGTCCCAGCCCCTAGCTTGGCCATTACATTGGCACCCAGACCGAAGATACGCATATTGATACCCTTCAGATCTTCCACTGTATTGATCGGTTTGGAGAACCAGCCTGAAGTCTCTGGCGAGATCATACCGCAAGGAATCGCTTTAACATTGTAATCGGCTTGATCGTACATCTGCTGGTGTAGTTTGCGGCCATTGCCGTAGTACATCCAAGCCAGGAATTCGCTCGCCTCAGGACCAAAAGGGACCGCAGTAAAGAAAGCCGCTGCCGGCATACGGCCTTGCCAACTACCCGATAGGGAAAAACCGGAATTGACCTTACCAGTAGATACCGCATCTAGAATCTCAGAGGAAGCCACCAGTTTACCGGGCTCATACAGCTTCATTTTGATATTGCCACCACTGGTTTGATCCAGTGTTTCAACCATTTTCTTTGCTGCGGTGCCTACCGCAGGTAGCTTGCTGGGGAAAGCCAAAGGCGTCTTCAACAACAGTTTATCCGCTGCAACAGCACTACCTGCAACCAGGCTACTACTGGCTGCGAGAATTACGCTGCTCACCAGTGTTAAAGAGTTACGCTTTAAAGAAGAGGGGTTGTTACCTGCATGGGTCATAAACGATCCTAGTTTTTTCTAAGCACCGAAGCAAACAATGCTAGAAAAATCATCGTACTCTCAAACGATAGACTCAAGATCATAGCAGTACTTTTGTTTCGGTACACACAGACACAAAAGTGTTTCGACCTTCTTCGGCCTACAGCTGAAGAATGGAGCACTTTTTATACACACTTACACAAAAATATTTCGATATTTTTTGGTCAATGGCTGAAGCATGAAGCCATTGGCTAAAGAGAAACTTTTGTGTGAGTGCTTAGAGAAACTTTTGTGTGAATGCTTATGTATTGTCATTATCACTGAGAACTACTATAGCTGAGTGAGTACAAATTGAAACCAGCGGCAGGATAAAAAGTGATGCTAACTTGTACTATTTTATATTTTAG
>CAYFGP010000282.1:0-3122 GCA_964342385.1 uncultured Oleiphilus sp.
CTGTACATCTATTGGGCTGCCAATCAGGTAAATCATATTGATAAAGTTCTTCGTATTTCTATAACCTCTTGCTCGCGAACGAGCTGCCTGGAAAAGGCTGTTCATCCCTTCCAAACGGGCGTTAGTTAAGTCTGATGTGATACGCCTAACAATACGCTCTGAGTGCCTCTTGAGTGTGTCTAGTGCCTCATACATAGGTGTTTGTAGAGGGTTATCTCCCAGAACCCCCTTTGCATGATTGATAAAGTGGGTCAGTCGCCAACGAGCTTGCTGTGGTGTCTTTACATCTCTGATCCAACGAAGCTTTTCTTTGATAATCCAAGCCTTACTGGTCTCTTTTTCCTCCACTAACAGCTCTTGCAATGCTTCCAATTGAGACCGCGTCATATCTCCATTATCCAGGTTCTTCAGCACTGCCCAGCGTGTGCTTTTGGGCTGCGGGTCGTTTTTTCTTTCCTGTTTTCTAACCTGATCAACAGCCTTATTAAAGATCTGCACAACGTGGAACCAGTCAATCGTCACTTCGGCATTCGGCAGCTCTTCATCAACACCACGGAGGAAGGCTTTCGACATATCACAGACGACTTCTACTACCTGTTCCGGCTGCCCTTTATGCTGCTTTAAGAAGCCGCCGAAGGCTTTAACAGTGGCTTTACCACGTCCAGGCACTGCAAAGATGACCGGTTTATCAACTTTATCCATATCCAAGAAAATCGTGACATAGTTATGCCCACGCTTTGATGCTGTTTCATCCAAGGCGAGCTTTCTAACGGTCGATAAATCCCAACGTTCCAAGTTCTGCTGGATATAGTATTCCAACATGCGCCAGAGCCGCTGATCCGTGACAGCCATAAAACGAGCAGCAGCCAAGACAGGCATCTCTCGCATCAGTGTCATCGCGGCTTGTTCAAACAGAAGAGTAAAATCACTGCCTTTGCGAGCCCAGGGTACATTGATCCTTTTAACACCATGATCAGGGCATCGGGTACGGGGCGTTCTGGCATGAAGAAAGCAATGATGCTGAAAGAAGTTTAAATGCCGCCAGGTGAGTTCTTTATAGTCATGGGCAGGACATGCTTGACCGCATTCAGGGCAAGGGAACAAGCTACCTCGATCAGCTTCAACTGTCAGGTGTAACTGGTGAGGTGAAGAGGATGTATCAAGGTGTTGATCAACCAATTTCCATGGAGCTTCTAAGCCAAGACCTAATGCCAGAATCTGATTGCCATCCATGATACTTCTCCTCTAAAAAAGCGCTTATTTTGCTATAACGCTCAAAGTGGAATCCACACCTAACGTCGAGGAGCCAAATATTTAGGTTTGACTGTGATACCACGGGATAAACTTTAGCGATTTATTCCCAAGTATGAGTCCTGGCTAGGCTTTAAGCCGGTGCTATTAGTTTTCCTCTTGGTGTTCTTTGCAGTGGAGAATCCATAGACATCCTGAGCATGAAGGATGTCTATGAATATGCACTAAGATGGAGTGCTAGAACTTCACACGGGCACCTAGCATGGCTGTATTGAGATCTTGATAATTAATATTAGATGATTTTCTCTCATAATGGCTGAGGGCAAGATAAAGATCGGTATCAAAGGCTTGTAAGGATTGCACCGCTTGGAAACCATATCCTGTTAGCTCTTCACTCGCCTGTTGTTGCTCGTCTCCATTAATATAGTCAATTGAGAATGATGTTTTGCCTAAGCTGTTTAGTTTAGCTTGATAACCTGCTTTGGTGTAATAAAACTTAGGATCTGCACCATTGATAGCTAGTGTCGAGCCAGAACGTAAATCTTTTGTCCCAAAGGCTGATGTCAGGTTAAATCCATTAGCGAATTTAACAGAAACTGAGCCGGTAAGAGTATTTTTATAGTCGCTGTTAGGGTTGCCTGATACGTCTGCATAGCCTAAGGCAGCTTGTATTAGGGTGTTTCTGATTTTTCCCTTGTACTTAGCGGATAGATCCCAACGATCACCTTGGGCTAAGCTGGTGGCTAGGGTTAGGCCGCCGAAAGAAGGGGTGTCGTAGCGTATTCTATCTGTGCGGCCGAGACCATCGAAACTATCTGCTAAATAATAAACAGAGTCTGATGTTCCATCATTGGCCGCATCGCTGGCGATATTACCTGATTTATCCCTAAAGAAAAATCCAGCGGAGTTTCCCTGATATGAAGAAGCAGCAAGCCATGTATCCGAGAGATCAGATTCTGCCGTTCCATCAGAGGCACTCCAGCCTTGCCCCAGCATGATTTGGCCCAGTTCTTTATGTTTCAAAATCACTTCAAGTCGGCGTTCAGTGAATGTCGCGGTTCCAGAACCACCACTATTTTCAGAGTTTAGTTGATTCATGTTAAACGTACTGTTGGATTCTGCTTGCATTTCAATGGCAGCTCCAACTGATAAGGAATCATCTATAGGAGTATCAACGGTTATTTTTACTCTTGTTGATGAGTTATCGTTATCTACTAGGTTTGTATAGCTTTTTTCTCCATCACTGGCATATTGTATTTTATATGGCCAGATATATGAATATTGATATTTTCTTTAGTTGTTAGATTACCGCCTTTTTTAAGGCTATTAAGTTCAGCCTGAATTGCCTCAATTTCTTCCCTTAAGTGATCCATTTCTCTAGCAAAAACGGGTTGACTAGTTGCAGTTAAGCAAGCAAGCGTAGCAGGTAATATTATTTTGTGGCTCTTCATTTTATCTGTAATCCTTATTTAATCCGATTTTTGTATCAAGCTGAATGCCGAGGGTAAAATAACTATGAAACCTGAATTCAAGCTGAAAATGATGTTATTCTGAATAAAAACTGAAAAGGTAATTCTATTTTTTAATGGTAACCGGGATGTCGCTTTTCATGTTGGTCGATATTGCTGTTGAGTGCTCTGAATGATTTAATGTTTTTCAGTTTTGTTTCAGGTAGAGGGTATATAGTCTTTAAATTTTTCTTTTGATTATGCGCCTAGTGGGTTAAGGGTGGAGATTGTAATTGTTTGGTTGCTATCTCTGTAGAGGTGCTTTTTCATCATAAGGTGATGGTATGTATGTGAGCTAAAAAAGTGAATAACTGTCAGGTCCCGGATGATTGATCACTCTTTTTACAAATAAATCAGGGTTAG
>CAYFGP010000283.1:0-3113 GCA_964342385.1 uncultured Oleiphilus sp.
TGAGGGCTAGATACCCTCGGCTACCCGATTATCTTGGCTTTAAGTCCTAGTGAAAAATCCATACGTTTTTTTTAGGATAACAGAGCACTGTTCTATGCTTATTGGCCAATTTGCACCTGTTGACCAAAAAAGCGGATCTGTTGTTTTAGCCAGATCAGCGCAGGGTCATTACTGAATAACGGATGATGAATCATGGTCATTTCAATCGCAGGCATATTTTCCGGCGGCTTTACGATATTGACCGGGAATAGTTGACTGAATAAACGGGCCATATGGTAGGGGAGGGTCGTGACCGCATCAGTTTTAGCCACAATCTTAGCTGCTGCCATATAGTTCATGGTCCGGGCGATATGGCGGCGATTAAGTCCCCGTTCTTTTAACCAGTGATCAATGGTGCTGGCGTTACTGCCGGTTTGGTCCAGAAACACCACATGTGGTAGCTGAATATAATCTTCCAGTGATAACTCGGGGGTATCCGGGTGCTCTTTCTGACCCAGTAGGCAGACCAGCTTTTCCGTCACCCAAGGCTCAACAATTAAGTGATCAGGCACGCTTTCCTTCGCATCCATACCCACTACCAGATCCACTGTGCGATCTTCCAGGCCATGTTGCGAGGCATCTTCTGAGATTACTTCTACTTCAGCAGTAATCCAGGGAGCAACCTCATGCAGATGAGTAATCAATTCGGGGAAAATCACCGCCTCAAAATAATCGGTACAACCTACGGTAAACAGGCGATCACTGGTGGCAGGATCAAACAGCGTTGGTGGTGCCAGAGAACGTTCGATCTGACGCAAAGCTGCACGCACTTCCGGTAGCATATCCAGGGCACGAGCCGTAGGTTGCAGGCCTTTTTCGGTGCGAATTAGCAGAGGATCATCCAGCTGTTCCCGTAACCGATTAAGGGCATGGCTCATAGCGGACTGGCTTAAAAAGACCTTCTCTGCTGCCCGGCTTACGTGGCACTCCGTAACCAGGGCTTCAAACAGCACCAGTAAATTCAGATCAAATTGTCGTAGTGATTTCATAACGGGCATTCTACAGCCAGGGCTAAATCTCAGACAAGATAGTTCTGTTTTGCAATTATTTGTTTTGCCATTTGCTGCTGTTCAGTTATCTCCAGATACTTTGTAATCTCATTTCCAATCAATCGAAAAGCACTGATACCTCTTTGGGGATATTTCGACACTCAGGTGCTTTCCCCTAGACTGCCTGACATTCAATCGGGTTAACGGGAGAAAAAGAAGATGAAAAGTCACGCCGAGTGGAAAGCATTAAGTGAGTCACTGACCCTAAATGGTCAGGCATATATTAACGGCAGTTTTCAGGCTGCGGTAAGTGGTGAAACTTTCCCAAGCATTAACCCTGCAATAGAAGCTAAATTAGCTGACATCGCCAGTTGTGATCAGGCAGATGTTGATATTGCGGTGGAGAACGCGCTGCAAACCTTCCGTTCGGGTGTTTGGTCCGAAATGGCACCGAAAGAGCGTAAAAATATCCTGTTAAAGCTGGCTGATCTGATTGAGCAATATCAGGATGAGTTCGCTGTACTGGATACCATGGATATGGGTAAATCCATCTCCGAAATGGTAGCTATTGATGTACCGGATACCATCGACTGTTTCCGTTGGACCGCTGAGTGTATCGATAAGGTATACGGTGAGATTGCGCCGACGGCTCCGGGCACAATGGCGCTGATCAGTCATGAACCTGTTGGTGTGGTTGCTGCGATCACGCCATGGAACTACCCACTGATGATGGTGGCATGGAAAGTGGCTCCTGCTCTGGCTGCAGGTAACAGCGTAGTACTGAAACCATCAGAAAAAGCCTGTCTGAGCGCCTTGCGTCTGGCCGAGCTGGCTACCGAGGCAGGTGTACCAGACGGCGTCTTTAATGTGCTGCCTGGTTTTGGTCATACCGCAGGTAAAGCACTGGCGCTGCATCATGATGTACATGTACTGGCCTTCACCGGTTCCACTCGCGTAGCGGGTATGCTGATGGAGTACGCTGGTCAATCCAATATGAAGCGTGTATGGCTGGAAGCAGGCGGTAAGTCTCCGAACCTGATCTTTGATGATTGTGACGATATCAAGGCGGCAGCAGCGACTTCTGCTGCGGCGATCTTCTCCAATCAGGGTGAAGTGTGTATTGCCTGTTCCCGTATCTATGTTCAGAAAGGCATTAAAGAAGAATTTATTGCTGCGCTGACTGAAGCGGCAGCACGTTTCCAGCCGGGTGATCCATTAGACCCTAACACTAATATGGGTCCTATGGTCGATGGTGCTCAGTTGGATACAGTGCGTCGTTACGTACAATCCGGTGTGGAAGAGGGCGGTACGCTGCTTTGCGGTGGTGAGCCAGAGTATATCGAAGGTCAGGGCTTCTATGCTAAGCCGACTATTATTGCTGATGCCAATAACCAGATGAGCTTTGTTAAAGAAGAGATCTTTGGCCCTGTGTTAGCAGTTTGTGAATTCGAAACTGAAGCAGAAGCGATCGAGCTGGCCAATGATAGTCAGTATGGCTTAGGCGCTGCGATCTGGACATCTAATCTGTCCCGTGCACACCGTGTTAGCCGTAAGATCCAAAGTGGTATGGTCTGGGTAAATACTTGGGGTGAAGGCGATACGACAGTGCCTTTTGGTGGTGTAAAAGCTTCCGGTAACGGTCGGGATAAATCCCTGCATGCATTGGAGAAATACACCGAACTGAAAAACGTTTGGATTCGTCTCTAAGTCATGGGGTGTAGGCCGAATTGTTTAGTTATTTGGATCTGTTAGTTATTTGGATCTAACGGTAGGAGGTTTGCCTATTTCTAAGCCATATGTAGCCCAGTAAAGGCTACTTGTTGAATTGTTATCTACGATTTTGCCCTAGAGGCTGTTTGCACTGACTTGAGCGCCGGTTTTTCCGGCGCTTTTTTATGGCCAGATAAAAAAGGTGTGCGTAGCTGTTAGCAGTCGGCTTAATAGACATGACAGTAGATATATGTACAAACACAGGGTTGAAGGAAATGGCTCTCGTAGTTTTTCTACAAAATTTGAAATTAGCGGTTGCACTTCGGTTTAGTCTGCGTATAATACGCCCTCGCTGTCACGGGGTGAGGCCTCGAA
>CAYFGP010000284.1:0-3101 GCA_964342385.1 uncultured Oleiphilus sp.
GTGAGCAAGAAGGGGTCTCAGGCAGGATCGAAATTTAAATCACTGATTCAGGACTGAATCAACCAACGTCATAAGATTTATGCAACATTACATAGCGAAGCAAACTAATTCAGTATTTTCTGAGTAAGACACGAGAGCAGATGGCATGGTTTGCTCTGTTTTTTTGTTTCGCTGCTTGTTCACATAAGGCACTCCATTCGAGGCGAATATGCAATCAGCCAATAGTAATAAAAACAAAATTGCTAGTAATAAAGGTAAACATAATCTTAAGCAGGCTAAGCCTGGTCAGAATTATGATGTCTCTTCGTTCACCGGAGGAGAAGATGTGAGAATTATTATCGAGAGTGATGAGCGTTGCTTTATTCGATCAATTAACTAACAGCCTTAATTGACAGTTTTATTGGATTGCCCGGTATTAAAGTTCCTTATTCTCCCCTGAACAATAGGAGCTTTGTTATAGACCTTCCGGGTAATAGATCACTTGCCTTTTAAATATTTAGAAGGTAAGTGATCATTTGTCTGATGATACAAAATACTTGATAAGTATGAAAATGATGGGCAATCAGCAATCACACCAATGCTTTTCTATACTAAGGATTTTCACTCTCTAGCCGTTGGATGAAGTATATCGAAATATTTCTATATAAGCGTGTACTGAAGCCTGCGAACCAGAAGTTGATGACTCTTTTTCAGTTTTTTCACCATTTCTTTCTACCTTTAGACCCTCTGCTTCGTCAGACTCACAGCGTGCCGGATTTGGCGGACAGAGGGATTTTTTTCGCCCCCCCGAATAGCTCTACTTTCTTTGGGCTGCAAAGATGACGAATGGTTGCCACAAGTTGCCTGATATTGTCTGACATGTCGTATGCCAATGCCCTTCTCACTAACACTGACAGCATAAGTCTGTAGATTCTATGTGCATTCGGTTTACGCCAGTGAATACAGGGTTAAAACTATTGTTTGTTGTTCCCTATAATAGGTGCAATTTCTTGGCCCTACAGGAGGAGCACAGAGAATGGTCAGTGCAAAGTCTATACTGAATAGGTACCACTCAGTAAAACAGACATTTTCAAGGCAGCACATTTGATCTTCTGCTGTTTGCCTCTGATATTTCGATAATGAAAGTATCGGCAGGCTGATGTTTCGAGACATATTTTTGTGTTTTTCGTTTTAAAGTCATAGAGACTAGCCTGGAGAAGGATTGGATGATTTAATCCTCCCGCCCAACCGATGGCAGACAATGAAAATAGCAGCAAAGCATCTCTAAAAACGGCTTTGCCATTATAAAAAAGATAGAGCAACAGGGTGATGGTTATGTCTCAGGATGAAAGCGCTGATAAACAGAAAATATACCGCCGATTACAATACCTAGAAGCGTTCCAGGCAATGATGGACACTGGATCAGTTTCCGAGGCTGCACGCCGCCTGGGCACCTCTCAGCCTACCGTTAGCAGAATGTTAGCCAAACTTGAGGAAGTCAGTGGCGTTTCGCTGTTTATTCGTTCTGGAGGTCGGCTCTGTGTGACAAGTGAGGCACTTAGAGTTAAAGAGGAGGTTGATCAGGTTCTGACTAATCTGGAACGGTTAGAATTTGTCTTTAACACACTATCTCGCTCTATGCCTAAGCGTTTACGTTTTGGTACCAGTACAACGTTGGCAGATAGTATGCTGCCAAAAGTACTCAGCCGATTTTCCAAAGAGCACCCTGATATAGGCTATTACCTGGCAACAGGTACAGGGGGAGCGATGAATCAGGCAATCCTTGAAAACAAGCTTGATTTAGCCATCATTGCTAGCCCCGTTGCACAATCCGCTGTCAGCCTGGTCCCCTTGTTTGAAGCGGATTATGTTTGCGTCATACCTGAAGGGCATCCTTTGGCTGAGAAGGAGTTCTTAGAAGCTAAAGATTTTAAAAATCAGAAACTGATTCTGCCGCCTAAATCTTCACCAAAGCGCCATGAGTTCCAGAGGTTTTTCGCAAAAGATAAAGTGTATACCACTGCTTTTGTTGAGACGTCTCTGGTTAATGTATTAATGGAGATGGTATGTGAGACTCGTTGTATCGGTTTTGCAAATGCTCTGATGGCTCAAGTTTCCATGAGAGAAGGCGTTGTTATTCGTCCCTTAAAATCAGAGATAAAGTCGTACTTCAGTTTGATTAAGAGTGACGTCGCTGAGCTGTCCGGCTATCAGCAAACCTTTGTCCGTCTGTTTTGTGACTATGTCAGAGAATTAGATGACGACGCGATAAAAATTCATGAGTTAGACTTCTGAGTTATTCCTCCTGTTCTGCAGCTACTCTGATGTTGTAGCTGCTTCCTTATCTTTGTCTGATTCTCCAGGCTATCTCTTTTGCTGGTTTTCTTTTTTCTTATACTTCTAGAGCTTAGAAAGGGGGGAATCTCCGTAAGACAAACAATATACAAAGGTGGTCTATTTGCTGATGACATGGAGTTATGCCTTAAGTGTATGAAGTATATGCAGGGTCATTGCTTGAGTAAGGTAGTGCAGGTGAGCACTACCCTCTTACTTGCAGCGCTGGCTTTAGCCTGGTGGGAGGTGTGGTATTAATTAAAAAAATAAAGGTTTACGTAATGAAGAAGTCACTGATTGCATTAGCTGTTCTGGCAACATCTACAACAATGCCAACATTGGTACAGGCTGACTCACCTCTATATGGTCGTGTGGAGATGCGGATTGTTAACGAGAAAGATGAAGAGCTTGAAGCAAGCATTCATAAAGCTCGTTTTGGTGTAAAAGATGAGTTGTCGTTTAAACATGCAGAGGGGCTAACAGGGGTTTATCAGGTCGAATTTCAGTTTGATGCCAATGAGTCATCAGATGGATCTACTACAGAAGCGGCATCATCCAGTGTGAAAAATGATGTGACGGTACGTAAGGCCTTTGTTGGTGTCAAAAGTGGTTTCGGTGAGTTGTACGTCGGTCGTTTGAATAACCCGGCCTACAGTGCCTATAAGAATGATAACTTCAAAAAAGGGTCGGCAGGTTTTGTTAGTACCAGATCCCGTTTGGGCAACGCTATCTCTTATTACCTGAATCAGTGATTTAAATTTCGATCCTGCCTGAGACCCCTTCTTGCT
>CAYFGP010000285.1:0-3084 GCA_964342385.1 uncultured Oleiphilus sp.
TTCCTACAGAGGACTTTCACCTCATTAGTTCATGCCCATGCTGGGCGTACACAAATGGATTTCACCCACCTTTTTCATGGAGGAAATAGCATGACTCGTGCTCGCCTGGAACAGATCAGCATTGCTGATACACCCTATTACCACTGCATTGCGCGCTGTGTGCGTCGGGCATTTTTATGTGGTGAGGATAAATTTTCCGGTCAGTCATTTGAGCATCGTCGCCAATGGGTCATTGATCGCTTAACCCTTTTAGATCAGATGTTTGCCATTGATATCTGTGCTTATGCGATTATGTCTAACCACTATCATCTGGTGTTGCATATCAATCAGGAACAAGCTCAGAGTTGGTCGGAGGATGAAGTTATTGAGCGTTGGCAGAAACTGTTTGTCGGTCCGATGCTGATTCACCGCTATCAGCAGGGTAAGAAGCAAACTCAGGCTGAGCTTAGGAAAGTAGCTGAGATTATTGCCGAATGGCGAGAACGCTTGATGGATATCAGCTGGTTTATGCGCTGCTTAAATGAGCATATAGCCAGAAAGGCCAATCAAGAGGATAACTGCAAAGGACGTTTTTGGGAGGGGCGATTTAAAAGCCAGGCATTACTGGATGAACAAGGCTTACTGACCTGTATGGCTTATGTGGACCTCAACCCTGTCCGTGCAGTGATGGCAGATAGTCCAGAAAACTCTGATTTTACCTCTATTCAGCAGCGTATTCGGGAGTTTGCATCGCTTCGATCCGAGCCCTCTCAACAGCCGTCTGTCGAAGAATCACTATCAGAAAACCACCAACCCAAGCTTAAACCTCTTTCAGCTCGATATAAGGATAGCGCCCATGCTATTTCTTTTGATTACGCCGATTATCTTGAACTGGTTGATTGGGCCGGTCGTTGTTGTCGAGAAGATAAACGAGGATCTATTGCGGCAAACCTACCACCAATACTACACCGCTTGGGCATCAATCCAGATCATTGGCTTAAAGCGATGCAGTCAGAAAGCTTGTCTCAAAACAGGGCGATAGGTTGCCTCCGTCAGCTAAAGCGCTATGCAAGCAATATTCACCTCAGTTGGTTACAAGGTTCTCGCCTATCAGAACGGTTATTTCCAGCCACTTAAATATGTCAGTCGTCACATTCTGTCTTTTGACTTGCTACAAAGCTCGTTATTGAGAAATTCTTCTGGAATGCCAGTATTTCTCTTTCCAGTAGGGATTATCCAACTTCGACAGGATGACACCTTTTGAGGTGGATGCATGCAGGAACTGATTACCCTCGACATAGATCCCTACATGCCTGGCTTTGGAACCTGTTTTAAAAAAGACCAAATCACCGGGACGAAGTGAACTGCGTTTAATCCACTTCCCTGTCTTTGACTGATATAAGGTTGTGCGTGGCAGCTCAATACCAAACTGCTTTTTGTAGACTGCATACGTCAACCCAGAGCAGTCAACTCCCCTTTTACTCATACCACCTAAAGCATACCGAGTGCCTTTCCAGTATCGATACTCACTGTATAGCGCTGATTTAACAGCTCTAGTATCAGAAAAATTGGCCACCTTACTATTGCGCACAATTGGACTTTCAGCTGTTGATCTCTCAGGAGCAGAGCCACATGCCACCATAAGAAATGACAGCAGTGATACGATGAAAACGGATAAAAATCTGTTCATGATGATTCCTCCAGCGAAATCAGTCTGTGACCTGAGCTTCAGCGTGGACTCTTACTAGACCCTTGGACATCCAAATCTATCCACTTGATTTATAAAGAAGATTGATCAATTTATACTGAAACCGTTTATCGATATTATGCTGATTCAGTGCCATCAGCAAGGCTAGAGGAGAGCTTTGATAAATTGTGGTTAATCATGAAGTCTTCCGCCAAATAACATATAAAACAGGGTGAACTAAAACTCAGCTCCACCCTCCAAGTAGACCTGACATCTGCAGACAAATTCCAGAGTTTCTATCACGTATTCGGGACTTATTATGACCCAAAAATCCGAGCAAGAGCTTGATTCGCCTTCGAACTCCGCAGCCCCACTGCCTTTCTATGATCTTTTAGTTTTCGCCAAATTATTGCTGCCTCCAGTGATTGGTTTTGGGGTATTGGCGATAATTTTGCGTTATATGATTGAGGGCTAGACATGACGAACAAAACAGTCCTTTTTAAAAATAACCTGATTATTTCCTACCTCATCGGCGGTTTTGTTTTAACGATTGTTGGCTTGAACGGATATTTTCTACATAGAAACGATTTCCCTATCTTTGCCTGGGTCCTGTTAGCGACATTGGGTTATCTGCTGTTGTTTATCCGTCATGAGATTTATCTGGATCATGTTAATAACCAACTGGTACGTCGGTTAAAGTGTATTTTTCTGATCAAAGAAGTGGTCATTCCTCTGGATGCAGTAGAACGCATTGAGCTCGCTCAGGATAAGCTCCAGCCACGCAAGAAGGGAAAGGTGAATCTGGTATTTTCAGGTGGTGATGAGTTTAACCTAAGCGGAACTCAACCACTGTACAAGGTCGGTCGAATGGTCGAACAGCTGGGCGAGCTCACAGGCAAACCCACAAAGATGCTCAGACCTCAGGAATAGCATCTATGCTGCAAGATTGGCTTGAGGTTACGTTGAGACATTAGCTCTTCCAGATACGGAATTGTCCAATAAGTAAACTTACTAACCCACTGCTCCCCTGCAATCAGTGTAGCTGTTTTATGGGTAGTGTCAGATCCAGTCTGGATTAGCACATGTTAGCCATCACTTTTGGACTGATTGGCATAATATTCTTCAACACTAGGCAGCTCATCAATCGGTGGTTGATACTGTCTGGTTTCATACTGCTCTTGGGTGATATCCATTTCTATTCCGCCAGTGTACAAGACACGAACAGACTGGATATCCCCTTTGCTTGAGCGCTGAACACATAGGCCCGTGCAGTTTTTCATATCAGTACCTCCGAATCCATATCAAACTATGCCGACTTTAAGTCACTGTTATCTAAATATAACAAGTAGTTACTTATGAGCAAACTGATCTGGCAACAGTTTTCCGGACACATTTTCAAGCAGCTGCTCGTAGTTTTG
>CAYFGP010000286.1:0-3041 GCA_964342385.1 uncultured Oleiphilus sp.
TTTGTGGGCAGCTGCCTGATATCTTTGGTCAGGCAGCTGAATAGTTACAATGAAATTTGCTCAACGCCTTCTTCCCGCTGCCATCCTGGCAGCACTGCCTCTGGTTTCAGGCTTAAGCCTGGCATCAGATAGCAATAAATCCGTCTCTGTATTAGCGGAACAATCCTCCCCAGAGCGTCTAGCCAAATACCGTGAACTGGCAAAAAAGAAGATGCACTGTGATGCCATTGATGAAGACAGCACGCTGGAACAGCAATACCAAACGTTAAGCAGTGCTAAGTGGGATATCGCCAAAATGGGTTGCGGCGTACAGTACGGTCATCAATTAGCCGATAGTGGCCTGTTCAGCCTGTTTGATATTGAACTGCAGCTGACCGTATTAGGTAAACATGCAGAATACTTCGAGACACTGCATAAAGAGTACCCTAGCCTCTACTCCTCCCCCGAGGTCACTACAGAGCTGGATCTGCGTTGGGAACAAAATAAAGCCCAAGGACAGATTATTCTTGATCGCCTGGAGCCTTTTATCAGCTGGATGACCGAATTTAAGCTGGTCAAACACGCTTTCTTACTGGCTTCCACTCAACACCTAAGCTCTCACAAAGCCACTTTAGCGATCAGCCAGGCCGCAATTAAAGATCTGGAAGTAATTGTTCAGGAAGAACCAGAAACTCTGGACGCCCTAGGTCCCCTGATGCTGGGCCAACTGTTACTGGTACTGCCTGAATTCTCCGGCGGCGATCCACTACGTGCTATCGAGCTGCTTGAACAAGGCACCCAGCTATCGCCAAACAACCTCAGCCTGCATAAATGGCTGATTGATGCCTATGTTGCCGAAAGAGAGTCTGACAAAGCCGTACAGACACTGGAGAAAGCCGCTTTGATCGCTGCGGATCAACAACATCCGCAGGACCATAGTGACAGCCTGAAAGACTTTGTCGGTTTTGCCATCAGCATGCGACAACTGGAGCTGGCCAAGTACTTTAAATTCCAGCGTTCACTGATTTTGAAAGCCAACCCGCAAGTTGACCCTCGGGTAGAAGTCGCCTCCATGGGTCATGGCGGCGAGAACCCAATCACCGGTAAAGACGACGACGAAATTTAATCCCAGGAGAGAAAAATAATGAAAAAAACAGCCACTTTACTGCCTTTGGTGCTGGCTATCAGCGCCGCTAGTGTTAATGCTGCAGAGTTACGAGTAAAACCGGGTCAGCTGATTCAGGATGCCGTTCGTAAAGCCTCTGCCGGCGACACCATTCTGGTTGAACCCGGTGTTTATCACGAAACGGTATTTATCGATAAAACCAATATTACTCTGAAAGGCCTGATCAAAGACGGTCAATACGCCGTGATGGACGGTCGCGGTGAACTGAACGACGGCATTATCACTTCGGGTCATTTCAGTGTCATCGACGGTTTTAAAGTACGGGGTTATAAGGGCAACGCCATTATGACCCAGGGTGCCAACAACTTTCAGATTCTTAACAATGTGGTAGAAGGCGCTTTCTACGGAATCTTCCCGCAATACGGTAAAAACGGTCTGATCAAGGGCAATACCATCTCTGGCGCGGAAGATGCCGGGGTCTATGTGGGTATGAGCGACCATATCGATGTAGTCGAAAATGTCGCCTTTGAAAACGTGATGGGCCTGGAGTTTGAGAACAGCCGTAACGCCCTGATGCGTGATAACAAGGTCTATAACAACACAGCCGGTATCACCATGACCCTGATCCCTGGCCTACCCGTGAAAACCGCTCGCGGCATGATCATTAAAGATAATCTGATCAAAGACAACAATCTACCGAACTTTGCACCAGCCAGCTCTATTGCTGCTAACGTACCTGCGGGTATCGGCATTATGGCGGTAGGCGTGGACGATGTGACCATCGAAAACAACCATATCGAAGGCAATGAAGCAGCCGGTGCCATGGTAGTGGATATGCTGACTTTTGGTTTAGCCAGCGACCCACAAACCGAACCTTATCCTGATGAAATCAAGATCATGGAAAACATCTGGATCAACAACGGCAATAACCCTCAGGGCATTATGGCTGAAGTGATCGAACCAACAGGTCGACAGGGTTATGAGGTTATCGCCACCGGTAAAGAGAAAGGCAGCTGTATTCTGCCACAAGCCAATATCGATAGCATCGGTACCCGTCGCTGGGGTGAATGTACCACAGCTGACAGCGTGACCAGTATTCAAACCGCCATGCTACCGGAACAGGTCAAAAGCGAGGAATACACCCTGGAACAGAAAGGCCGTATGACCTATTTGGCAGTGTGTACCGGCTGTCACGCCTACGAAGGTGTACTGCACGGCCCATCCGTACGCTCGATTCAGGCCCTTTATGCCAACAACCCGGATGGCCTGGCACAATACGCTTCCGAGCCAGTACGTAAACGCCATGACTTCCCGGAAATGCCACCGCAAAACTACCTGGGTGAGCAAACGCTGGACGCCATCGCTCATTACATCCTTAATGACCTAAACAAATAAGCTGTACTACCAACCCATACAGCAATACTGTATAGGCAACCAGCATCAGTAATTAAGACCACCTCTTCGCTCCACATCTGTGGAAATTAGCCGAACAGGATATGTGCAATCAAGGCGCATTTTTGACCCATGCTGGCATAGCATGTCTGTTTTTTTGACCTGAACTGACAAGCTCGAAATGCACAAGCCGGGCACACTATCCGCTGTCATTTGAGTTACGGCGTTTGGGGGCTAGCTAATAGTCCCCTCTTTTTTTTGCTTGCCGTTTGACCAAATGCAGCCGCATCCAGCTAAATTAGACCGAGTAAACATTAAAACGCCAGACCTATACCTATCGCCAGTCAGCTCAAGCGATTAACAACAATAAAAACAAAGACAAATACCTATAACGACGATCAGCAACCCGAATTCGTCAGTAGCATGCTAAACTGGCTACAGGTTTTTTGTCGCTTAAGATTTCGCCATGTTCACATCTGATATCAGCACCATCGTAACCGTTCATTCTGAGGCGTTCTGTTCTAAGCTATTTCTGACCATTAAT
>CAYFGP010000287.1:0-2868 GCA_964342385.1 uncultured Oleiphilus sp.
GGGGCCTCCCCATGTGAGAGTAGGACATCGTCAAGCGCCTAATAAGAACCCTGACCGGAGACGGTCAGGGTTTTTTCGTATGTACAGAAGAAAAATAGAGATGACAAAGTAGCGTGTCGGTGCTACTGATTCCATCTGCTATCTAAAGCCGCAAGCGGTTGAACGCAACCCCCGGACAAAGTGAAACTGCTCAGCGCCGACGGTAGTATGAAGCCTTCCCATGTGCCCCGGTAGGAAGAGGATTGGCAGGACATCGTCAAGCGCCTATTTAGTCTTTTTAGAAAAGACAGCAAACCCCGATCAGAAATGATCGGTTTTTTTTGTCTGTATGGAACAAAGATAGAAACCTAATCACCAATAATCGGTCTTTTCTCACCGGATGGCTATTATCCTCTTTTCCTATCCAGCCCTTATCTTTTCTTGTCTATACTGATTTGAAAATCTGTTGGTTTTACATTCCGTTGCAAGCAAAGTGATAGAGTCAAAGGGAGAGGAAGCTTGAGTAAAATTGTTTGGGCTATTGTAAGCCTACTATGGCTGGCATTTCCGCATATTTCACTGGCAGATGACGTGTCATTGATGACAGAAGTGTTCCCTCCTTATCAATTCTATCGAGGCAGTGATGAACAACAGCAATTAACAGGTATATCTGTTGAGATTGTCACTGCGATACAGCAAAAGCTTGGGCACACAAATGAAATCAAAGTTTACCCTTGGAGTCGTGGTCTCAAACTTTTGAAGAAGAGAAAAAACACTGCTTTATTCTCCACGGCACGTACTCCCGCTAGGGAAAACCTATATCAATGGGTTGGACCTCTGGCTACTCTGGAAATTGTATTTTTTAAGAAGCGTGGTAGCTCAGTGACCGTCACTTCCGTTGATGAAGCCAAGCAGCTCAATAAGATCGGTGTGACTAAGAATGTTGCTACTCATGAGATACTGACTAATCTGGGCTTTAGCAATCTTGATGTGGTGCAAAGTGGCGCCGATGAGAAAAACATTAAGCGCTTGGTAAAGGGGCGGATTGATGCTTGGCCAACGGCTTATTATGCGGGTGTTTATAATGCTAAAAAGTTGGGTTATGGCGATCAGATTGAAGTTATTGATGGCGTATCCTTGATGACTGGCTATCTCTATCTGGCCTTTAATAAGGATTCGGACCCTGACGTGATCCAGCGCTGGCAGACTGCTCTCGATCAGTTACGTAGTGAGGGTAAGATTCAAAAAATTCTGGAAAGATATGGCATCTAGACGCTTATCAGTAGGGACGTGAGACTATGCTAAAGGGTTATCATCCAACTTCATGCTCCACTTGGCTGCTGTTATCTTTACTCCTATTTTTATCACTGATCTCTTTTCACCTGCGCGCTGAGTTAACAGAGTCATCATCTTCCTTGCCCTCCGCTTCTTCTAACCCAACTTCTACGACGTCTTCTGCTTCAGACTTTACTGAACAGCTCAGAGGTGATTCAGAGGGACAGAAATTAGCCAATAAAATCGCAGTAATGACCCGTACAGGGGTGTATAACCTGGATAATGATCAACTATTGGCTGTGCTGGAAAGTTTTCTGATAGACACTCCTAGTATTAAGGGATTGAGGATTACTGAGTCTGTCGATCAGGAAGTATTAATTAGTTTTTTCCGGCGCGATGACCAGTTGGTATATCAGAGCAATCTACCGGAAGAGATAGAAAAGCTGGAGTCTTTCCGCTCAGATATTTTTTACGATAATGAAAGTCTGGGCTTTGTTGAACTGTATTACCGGGATACACCCAAGCAAAGAATTAGTCTGACAGAAGAAGAGCAGCAGTGGTTGTTTGATCATCCAGAAGTTGGAGTAGCTCTACCGGAAGATGATTTCTTCCCTGCTTTGGAGGGTACCTTAAATAGCCGAAATTTCTTTCAAGAGTTGATGGTGCGTTTATCCGTTATCACAGGGATAAATTTTCGTTACCAGTTAGTGTCGGATGCAAGACAAAGGGCATTTGAGAACCCTGATATTAGTATCCAGCCTATTTATCATGGTCATCAGCATATTGATCAGGCTTTGGTCACTGATGCGGTAATGAAAGTGGATTATGGCTTGTATGGTCTTAATGAAGGGCCTGATATTAACAGCGTGCAGGATCTGAATGGCTTATCTATTTCGGTGAGTGAACAGCACCTTGAGCATCTGAAGCATAATCCTATCTTTGATGATTCACAATTGGTTATCAGTAAGAATATTGCTCAGGCCATTCGTCAACTTAACTCCAATGATGTGGCTCTGGTGTATTACCCAAGGGTGATCACAGATAGTTATATTAAAGCCCAGTCCTTTTCTGATCAGATCCAGCTAAACACCTTTGATCAACTTGACCAGCATAATCTCGCACTTTCTGTCTCAGCTGATGATATTCATCTATACGCTATTTTGCAGAAGGCTTTAGCCTCAGTTTCTGAAGATGAATATGAATACTTATACCAGAGCTGGCGTGCAGGCCAGCAGCAGGGCACCGTGCCTGTATTTTTATCGCCTGAAGAACTGGCTTGGTTAAAGCAGAACCCGGTGATCAGTGTTGGGCTTGAGGAGTGGTTTCCCTTTATTCATCGGAAAAGCGATGGCACAGCAGGGGGAATTGCCGGAGACTTTTTAAACCTGATTCAACAGAAAACAGGATTAAAATACCGGATGATCAGTGAAGAGTGGCATGTGCTGTTATCCGATTTTAAACAAGGTAATATTGACCTGTTACCTGCAACATACTACACCCAAGAGAGAGCCACTTATGGCCTATACTCCCCTGCTTACTTTTCCGCCAAAGAGTTTCTTTAACGCGATGTGCGGGTTTAAAGCAGATTGAGAAGACATGGCAATCATCATCTAA
>CAYFGP010000288.1:0-2789 GCA_964342385.1 uncultured Oleiphilus sp.
ACGGCCTTCTAAATCAGCAGGTTACAGCAGTTTTTTTGTGCCCTCTACAAAATTCCTTAATTTTGCGCAAAAAGTTTAGATTCATGGCTGTTTTTGCTGTGGATAAGTCGTGAAAGTCTTTAGTTATCAATAGCATCGTGCCCTTTTGCGTCCGTATTTGACAGATAAATCCTTAACCAACTGAATTACATAGCCTTTTTTGATGTAAACCTTTTTAGGCTAAGGGGTTAACCGAGGGCACACAAATCACTTTGGTTTTATCCTTGTTATCCGAGACAGCATCCTGCTTTTCCAGCGGACCAACCTTAAAAATCACCTCTTAAAGGTCCTTCTTAAAATAACCTCATATAACCAAAAAAAGCGGCCCGTTTTATGGGCCGCAAGGACATGGGGAAATGCTTTCCCATATTGAGGTATTCCAGAACAAGTGCCCTGGTGTCTAGCGGAAGGCAATATCCCGTAGGAACAGTGAGATCTGAGGGAAGATCACCAGAAGTACCGTGGCAAACAGCAGTACCACAAGGAAGGGTGGTACACCGCGAATTACATCCATAAACGGACGGCGGAATACGGCCACGGCGGTAAAGATATTGCAGCCAAACGGTGGTGTTGCGGCACCAATCGCTACCTGCAGAGTGATCAATACACCCACCAGTACCGGGTCTAAACCGGCGGCTTTGACCAGTGGCGCGAAGATCGGTACCAGAATCAGAATCACCACAATGGAATCCACAAACATACAGCCAACAAAGAAGGCGATATTGATGGCGACCAGTGTCATCAGTGGACTGGCACCTTCCAGACCGACCGAGGCGATAATCTGCTGTGGAATCTGGGCGTAAGACAATACCCAGGAGAAGGCAGCACCTGCAGCGATCAGGATAAAGACCACAGAGGTAATGGCACCGGTAGATTTGGCGATATCCATCACATCACTGTAGGTAATGGATTTAAAGACAAAGGCTTCCAGCACCAGCGCATACATAACACAGATGGCTGCCGCTTCAGTCGGGCTGAAAACACCGCCATAAATACCACCGACGATAATGGTCGGGAAACCCAGTGGCCATAGGGCGCGGCGCAGGGAATCAAAACGCTCTTTCCAGCTGGCTCTTGGCTCTACCGGGATATTGTGTTTTTTGGCGTAGTAGATGCAGTACACAGTAAACAGGCCAATGATCAGAAAGCCCGGCCCCAGGCCTGCAATAAACAGCTCTGAAATCGAGGTACCTGAGATCACACCATAGATAATCATGCCAATGGACGGTGGAATCAGATAAGCCAGGTCGGCGGCGTTGATAATCAACCCCATGGTAAAGGAGTCGTTATAACCGGCCTTCAGCATACGGGGACGCATGGCACCACCGACGGCAACAACGGTAGCCTGGGTAGAGCCACAGACCGCACCAAATAAAGCACAGGCTGCGGTCACAGAAACCGCCATACCACCGCGAATATGACCCATAAAGCGCATCACCAGGTCCACCAAACGATCAGCGGAATGGCCTCGGGTGATAATATCCGCCGCCAGAATAAACATCGGAATAGCGATCAGAGCAGCAGGTTTTACACCGCCAATCATCTGCTGCACCACTAACTGCAGGTTCAGATCCGGCATAAAGACAAAGAAGGCCAGCAGTGTCGCGGCCAGCAGGGGCATCATCATAGGGAAGCCCAGGGCCAGCAGTAAAAACATAACGGCAATCATCATCAGGGTCATGATCTGATCTCCCCTGTGTTGTTAGAGTTGTGATTGTTATTCGTATCGTTGGGGTTAGGGCTGAGGCTGGCATCCTGCGGAGGCTGCTCCAGATCATGATCCTGTTGATACAGATGCATCACTTCGCTGATCTCGGGATCTTCGTACTGATCGACGGTGCTATAGGAGATATAAACATCGTCATCGCTCAGATCCAGGTTCTTCACTACGGTCAGCACATACTGAACACCGGTCAGGGCAAAGCCGACAATCACCCAGAGATAGGTCATATAGAGCGGCACTTGCAGTGCGGGGGTGACCCGACCACGGCGAGCCATTTTTTCCACGTATTCAAAGGCGTACCAGGCCAGAATAAACATGGCGACGGCGGTGACGGCGGCGATCACTATCATCAGCAGTTTTTTGCTGCGATTGGGTAGCAGATCATAAAAGGCGGACATACGGATATGGCGTCCCTTACGGGTGACATATCCGAGGCCCATAAAGGTGATGATAATAATCAGGAATTCGTTCAGTTCTTCGGTAAAGTAGATGCTTTGGGAGAAAACATAGCGCCCAAACACATTGGCGATGGTGTTGGTCGCCATAATGATGACGCCCCAACCGAGAATCCACCCTTCGGCCCGGTCGATCAGATGATCCAGTCGGGTCAGCAGGTTGGTGGGGGAAGTCTCTTGTGTACTCATTGCTGCCACCTTTTAACGGCTCGTTATTATTGTTGCTGAGAGCGCTTTGTCGTGCGCCTCTAGGTTATGGCATGGTTGTTTTGTTGCGACACCTTAGGGAGCCTTCCAGCAGGCTGTTTACTGGATATGATTCCGTAACAACCTCTTCTCCAGAAAAGTTCTTTTTCCGTAAAAGCTCTCTCTGGAAAAAACTTTCTCCGTAAAAGTCCCTTCTCTGGAAAGGCCCTTTCTCTGTAAAAAATAACCGGAAAGGCGGAGAAACCTATCGTGCTTGCTATCTGCCTGGCTGCCTAAGGTTTAACTCAGGTTAGCTGTCGCTCTCTCTTACTCTCCTCTCTCTTACTCTCCTCTCTCTTACTCTCCTCTCTCTTACTCTCCTCTCT
>CAYFGP010000289.1:0-2755 GCA_964342385.1 uncultured Oleiphilus sp.
CCCAGAGGTTAAGCTCTCCAGCCCCTTCCGTTTTTTTAAACCGGACAGCAGTGACAGGAAATAGAAAAAAGAGCAGCGTTGTCATACCGACAGATAGGCTCCGCAACGCCGAGAAGTAACAAATCGAACCGAATGAGAATAACACCCCAATAATAAAGGGGCGGTACCAGTAGCGATTTGATTGCTGAAAAAAGAACAGATGCAGTAGCGCTGAGGTGATGATAAACCGCAACCACAACAGTGTCGTCACACTGACGTTATCACTGTATGCGAAATGGCCAAATACAGGCTGAAAGGCAAAACACACAGTGGCAGCCAATACTAGTCCCACTCCTTTTAAGTAATCAGAATCGAGCTTCACATTTCACCTCTTAATACATGGTTCTATGCTGCGAAACAAAAGCTCTTCTAGATAAATCACGCTATTCTCTGGTGGCTGGCCAGAACATGGGGTAGCCAGTATATGGCGCACTATAGAAAATAGCGCGATGCTTTTATTTCGGCATGCAAGGTTAAGCTGCTTGTATAAGTCAGGCTAATTATTTTTTCTCAAAGGACATGAATAAAATAGATGGCTAGGCTGGCACTTTATAATGATAAACTCCAGCCCATAATACGTATTTAACAGAGCGCGAATAATAGAAATTATTAAAATAAAAGATAGCCCTTATGCATTATTTAGCAGTTGAAGAGGGAGTTATGCATTATCTTTTCGCTTCCTTAACTCAGCAAATACGTCTTCTGCAGGTTTACCATATGCATCAAGAGCACGCTGTAACTCTATTTGATCTGCTCGCATAAAAGGGTTTGTTAAACGCTCCTGTTTTACGGTTGTGGGGATCGTAGCTAAGTTATCTGCTCTAAGCTTATAAACCTCTTCTGCTCGTTTTTGCAGCGCTTCATTATCAGGGTCATAAAGTTGAGCAAATATCGCGTTAGCGGTGGTATATTCATGAGCACAATAGATCATCGTATTATCGGGCAGCGATCGAATTTTCAGAATACTCTGCCACATCTGTTGTGCTGTGCCTTCAAATAAACGACCGCATCCCAGGGAAAATAAAGTATCACCCACAAAAACAGCATTAGCTTCTGGTAGCCAATAGCTGACATGGCCTAGGGTATGGCCTGGGGTTTCAATCACCTGAATCTTATAGTGGCCAAACTGAATCTGGCTGCCTTCACTGACACAGATATCAGGCTGTGGAACTTGGGTTTTATTGACTTCTGGTGCCACCACTTGGTTGTTATAGCGCTGTTTTAAAGCTTCATGACCATCAATATGATCCCAGTGGTGATGAGTGGTCAAAATATGGCTGAGTTGCCAGCCCCTAAGTTCTAACTGGCGGATAATCTCATCGGCATCAGGGGTATCAACAACGGCCGTTTGCAAACTTACAGGATCATGAATTAAGAAAGCGTAGTTATCATTCAGGCAGGGAAACTGAATAATCTCAATAGACTGATTGGTAGACATGGTAAAATACTCAGCATTTATGTTAACGATTGAGCAGTAATCGATAACGTGGGGTAAGTGGAGTCAGTACGTTGGCTATTACCTATCCAAATAAAAATACTTCGCTGCTTACACAGCCTGTGACTAGAGAAATTTTTATTTGGAACCTCTATTTGGGACCTTTATTCAGGTATTAGCTGTTTGTTATAAATCCAGTACTAAACGTTCTGAACGAGCCCTGGAGCAACAGGCCATCAAGACACTCTGTTCGGCTTTTTCACTGTCTGTTAAAACACTGTCTTTGTGATCCGCCTCACCTTCCAGTAGATTTACCTCACAGCTGCCACATAACCCCTCTTTACACATGGTTTCGATCTGAACCCCCTCGCTTTGTAATACCTGCAAAATGCTCTGGTCGGGTTCTACTTGTAAGACTTGGCCACTACTGGCGAGTTCAATCTCGAAGCCTTGATTTCCAATGGCTTCGTTCTGTGGCGCTGCAGAGAAACGTTCAAAATGCACTTGAACACTGGGCTGGTTTTCTGCCGCCGTTAGAATGGACTGCAACAAGCGTTCTGAACCACAGGTATACACCTGGGTATTCTCAGGCTGTTGAGCCAATAGGTTAGGAATATCTAAGCGTTGGGAATCAGTATCTTGACTGAAACAGAAGTGCACTCGATCGCCTAGTTTTTCTGTTAATAAGTCAGCAAAAGCGGCCTGACTTCTCTCACGACACAGATAATACAGCTGAAAGCTTTTACCCTGTGCTAATAGCTCAAAGGCCATCAGCATAATAGGGGTGATACCGATACCCCCTGCAAGTAATAGATAATTTTCAGCCTGATTATCCAGCTTAAAGTGGTTGCGAGGGGCATTAATTTTTAACGCATCCCCAGCAGATAACGATTGATGAATATAAGCCGAGCCACCACGGCCCTCTTGTTCATATTGCACGGCTACCTGATAGTGAGGGCTTTCTGGCTGATTACATAGGGAATACTGGCGAACCATGCCGTTATCTAACAGTAAATCGATATGAGCACCTGCAGAGAAAGAGGGGAGTACCTGGTTATCTGCCGAGCTTAGTGTATATAGGCGAACGTTATCAGCAATCTCTTCAACTGAATTAATGGTTGTATTTATTACTTGGGATGTCATCACAGACCTCCTCATTCTTATTATGCAGTGGGTTTAATGGTATGTATAACTGCTTTGCTTATTACACGCTTAAACAAAAATATTTAGCCCGGATATTTCATGTAAGGGCTAAACAAAAACGGCTGAAAGCCTTATGGT
>CAYFGP010000290.1:0-2593 GCA_964342385.1 uncultured Oleiphilus sp.
GCAGTGAGGAGCAAGCCTGAGGAGCTGATAAAATGTCCGCGTTAACTAAAGCAGAAATGGCAGAAAAGCTGTACCTGGAATTGGGTCTGACCAAGCGTGAAGCGAAAGACATGGTAGAACTGTTTTTCGAAGAGATTCGTGAGTGTCTGAAAGATAACGAGCAGGTAAAACTGTCTGGTTTTGGTAATTTCGACCTGCGTGACAAACGTGAACGTCCAGGGCGTAATCCAAAAACAGGCGAAGAGATTCCAATCTCTGCCCGCCGTGTGGTGACTTTCAGACCGGGACAGAAGCTCAAATCCCGAGTTGAAAACTACGATGGTGTCGATGATCCGATCTATCGTCCGTAGTTTTGCTTTAGCAGCAGAATAATGGGGCAAATAGAGTCTCGACTTTATTTGCCTCTAACCTGTTGATACTGAAGTAGAAAGTGGTTGAACCTATTTTCTACTGAGGTATAATACGCGCACGTTTCGGGATGTGGCGCAGCTTGGTAGCGCACCTGCATGGGGTGCAGGGGGTCGAAGGTTCAAATCCTTTCATCCCGACCATCGAATCGTCAAGAAAACGGGAGCTTACTATAAGCTCCCGTTTTTTTTTCGCCTGCGATTTACCTATGGTAAACACCATCAGTAAACTTGGTTTATTTCTAAAGGCTTAGCCCCTTGCTTGAAATTGAGGATTAATCCGTCAAAGTATCTGGGCGGTTAGCTTCGCGCTCGTAGTGAATCGGCAAGGCGCGACCATAGAACTGTTTAGAGTGTTCTGGACGGTTTACGGTATCTGGGTCTGTCATATAGGTTGGCAGAGCGGTAATCCAGTTGCCATTTTTCACTTCCTGAACTCGGTGCAGCGCATAGCGACCTTTAAACAGCTGCAGGTAACCGGGCTTCCATTCCAGCTCAAATACGCCTGCCTTATCGCCATTCAGTACACGCTTAACCCCTTTCAGGTTTTCATCTTCTACTGAGCGAAGATTTGGGGCGTATTCAAAAACACCGCCTTCTTCAGGTTGTTCTACAGAAACACTGACAGTGAATTCGTTGCCATCAAAGTGCCATGGGAAGTAGTCCCCCTCTCCCAGTACACCATATGGGCAACGCGCCAGCGGATCAGCCCAGGTGTAGACTGGCCAGGTGCCCAGGCATTCGCCGATAAAGCGCGTCATGATGTCATTATCGTACATCGCCAGCATATCGGACTCTTGCGGGATAATATCCGAGTTTAGAAAGCCTGCGGTTCTGTGCTGCAGATAGCGGTTTGGATGGTTTTCTGGTAGCTCACTGTCTTCCTGAGTCATATAAGGATTGTGACGTTGCTCAGAGCGGAAGATGCATGGCATCAAGCGATGAGCTTCTTCGCGCATACGTGCCAGGGATTCTGGGCGTACAAAATCGGCAATGACGCTGCAGCCGCTTTCATCCAGTTGTGCACGGCAGCGGGCAATCAGTGCCTGCGTAGTTGGGTGCTCCAGATCATGAATAGGGTAGGCTTCCAGATCGACGACACGGGCCAGGTTTTCCAATTGCTGTTCGTAGTTATTGATTGTTGTCTCAGTCATATAAACCTCTTTATTTTTGTATACATTCAAAAAAGTATTTCGATATTCTTCAGCCATCTGCTAAAGAAAAAATTTTGTATGAGTGCTTTTATAGGCAAAAGCTTTCAGTTGTCCTCAAGCCATAAGGGACAAAACTTTTGACTGGCTTAACTGCTCTGATAAAAACTTAATTAAGCAAATTAAGTGGGGTTTATATTTGTCTGGATGATACTAAAGGCGCAAACGGAATATTTGAGCTTGATAGATCGAAAAAATAAATAATCGAGTAGGAATCAACGTTTAAGATGGCTTTTTATGTGGATTTTAATTGTTTTTATTTATCAGGTTGTAGATTTAATAGCGGGTAAAAATGCTGTGTCATAAAAATGATTAAATAGGTTGTTAAATACTATTAATTTTCCTTTCTTCTAATGTCCTATTAGCGTGCGGGTAACTGATTCGATTTGGATTCAGGTAGTCAGTGCAATCCAATTCAATTCAGTTTGATAAAAATAAGCCGTGAATCGCTCAGGATTTTAGATATAGGAGAACACATGTGATCAATAATCTGCTTTTGCACTCTTCGCAGCAGGGTGTCAGTAAGGGCGTAATGCTGTGTTTGGGGTCGATGTTTATCTTTGCTTTGCAGGACTCTATTACCAAGGTGCTGGTGCAGAATATGGCCGTGGCCCAGTTTGTGATGATCCGTTACTGGGTGTTTGCAGTGTTTGCTATCGTCTGGGTGGCTTATTTCAGCAATCTGAAGCAGGCGCTGAAAACATCGAGTGTGGGACTACAGATTCTACGCTCGCTGTTATCCATTGCTGAGATTGCGATCTTTAATCTGTCTTTGCGTTATCTGGGTTTAGCGGAAGCCCATGCATTATTAGCCGTATTTCCTCTGATAGCGGTCGCTCTGGCGGCCCCCTTGTTAAAAGAGACCATTGGTTGGCATCGTTGGCTAGCAGTGTTGATTGGTTTTATTGGTACTTTGGTGATCCGTAACCGTTCATTCTGAGGCGTTATTGACGTCCAGATCAGAACGCATAGGGT
>CAYFGP010000291.1:0-2590 GCA_964342385.1 uncultured Oleiphilus sp.
GTGTATAAACCGGTTAAATTGACCACCCTAAACCGCTGCAAATTGACCACCTAAAGTGACGGCGAAAAAGTTTCATTTTTGGCTGCGAGCCATAGACAAATTTAGGCATTAATTTCTAGTGTTTTTTTAGTTGATTTCTTTCTTAATGATTCACCTTTTAATTCTATTCTGTGAGCGTGGTGGGTTAGCCTATCCATTATAGCATCTGCATGGGTTTTTTCACCAATAATGTCGTACCAAGCAGCAACTGGAAGCTGAGAAGTAATCATCGTTGATTTTCTTTCATGGCGGTCTTCTATAATATCCATGAGTATCATTCTGGCTTCTTTGTCTAATGATTGTAAACCATAGTCATCTAAGATTATTAGATCCATGCGTTGGATTTTCGTGGTTTCTCGTAAATAGTTACCAGAAGCTTTTGCTAGTTTTAAAGCCGATATGAGTCTGGAAGTATTATAATACCCAACCTTGTAATCTAGGCTACAAGCATGATAACCTATGGCTGAAGCAATATAGCTTTTGCCAACTCCAGTGCTTCCTGTGATGAGCACATTCTCAGCTTTATCAATGAAGGTGCACTGAGTTAACCTCAGTAATTCCAACTTGTGTAAGTTGCGTTCATCAGAGTAAATGACATCTTCTAATGCCCCTTGATAACGGAAGCGCGCATTGTTTACTAAGCGTTTAAACTTTCTGTGTTTTCTATCGTCCTGCTCATGTGCTATGAGTTGTGCGATAAATTGATCTTGGGTTAGATCATTTCCTAAACCGCTTTGAACGGCTGTTTTGAAGGCTTCATACATTCCGTAAAGCTTCATCTGTTTCATTTGTTCTAATGTGTTTTGATTATTCATAATGTACTTATTTGTAATATTTGTTTCCTCTAATATTCTGGTGTTTGGGTAGATCTATGCTCTCAACATCGTTTGTAAAGTCTAAACCTCTTTGCAGTATGTCTGCAACGGATTTGTAGTTGCAAGAGTCAAACTCAAGTGCTTTTGAACAAGCCGCAGCAAGCCTTACGGGCCCTACTTTCTTTGCAAGAGATAACACGCCCATACAACTACGGTAGGCTTGTTCGGGGTACTTCTTCTTTTCTAAAATCTCTATGATGAGTTGTTCAACATGGGGGTGTATCCCTTGAGCCCACGACCTAAAGTAATCTGGACTCCAGTCGGTCATAAACTTATGGGTAGAGGCTAGGTGCTGTTTCTCTGTGGTATAATTGTAGGCTGACCTAACGCGTTTGTGGGTGGCAATACATTGGAACTTGGCATACACCTTCACCAAGTCTTTGCACCATACTAGTTTCACTTTCTTGCCAATAAACTTGTAAGGTACACTGTAATAGTGCTTGTCTTTATGCAAGAGAATATGCCCAGTCTTCATTACTGTAACCCAGGTAGTCTCCTTTATTTGGTAGGTTTGTTCAGCAAGCGGCTTTAGGTATTTCTTTTCGACTTGATCAAAGAGCTGTCTGCGAGATAGCTGACCTGTAGTGAGCTTTCGGTTATTCAACTGCTCTAAAAGTGGCCTAATCGCTTTGTTAAGCTCATCAAGACTTGTTACGGAACGATTGCGCAGGCGCGCATAAATCTCACGGTAAATTATCTTAACCGCACCTTCGACCAATGCTTTGTCTTTTGGTTTGTATGCCCTTGCTGGAAATACAACGGTCTGATAATGATCTGCAAAATCTTGGAACATCTCATTGATTGTAGGCTCATACCTGTGACTCTTCTTAACGGCACTTTTTAGGTTGTCTGGAACTATGGCTTGAGGTACTCCTCCATAGTATTTGAAGGCTGACTGGACACCATCGATCAAGTCTTCCTTCTTCTGGCTCGCAGAGGCCTTCACATAGATTAATTGACTAGCTCCTAGGATGCTCACAAAGACTTCAGCTGCCAAAACCTCACCAGTGTCTATATCTACGTAGGGAAGTTTTTTGCCTGTGTAATCTATGTAGAGTTTATCTCCTGCTTTATGTTCTATCTTAAAGGAAGGTTTTTCTGTACCCCGCCAACGGACAAAGTGATGGTTGAACTGACTTGGCTGATATCCTTGGGGGAATTGCTCTATGTATTCTTGCCATAATAGTTTGCGGGTCACACCTGGTTTTTTAAGCTCCTTTTCCATGTAACGAAAAAATCGATACAAGTCGCCCAACCTGTCCGAAGGCCCTTGAGTTGCTTGTTCTTGAAGAAGTTTGTACAGATCCTGTTCCTGTAAATTCAACAGGTCTTCACTGGTCAAAGACAGCAATTCTATCTTTTGAAGGTAGTTTTTGACTGTATTACGAGACAATCCCGTACTACGTGCCATTTTCGATTTCGAGGCTGATTCAACATGCAGCCTGATAAGTGTTTTTAGTTTACTCATTGCTATTGGTTTGTTTGCCATTTGCTATCCGTATTAGAAAGCAATATGCTGTATAACCAACAGCCAAAAAATGATGCTTTAAAGGGTGGTCAATTTACTCCGGTTTACCCTGGTCAGTTTCGTCCGGTTTAGGGTGGTCAGTTTGCTCCGGTTTGCCCTGGTCAGTATAAAACGGTTTACCCTGGTCAGTTTGTCCGTTCTATCCAGA
>CAYFGP010000292.1:0-2490 GCA_964342385.1 uncultured Oleiphilus sp.
ATCCTCTGACACAATTTGAAAAATTGATATCAGACTAAACCCGCACATCGCGTAAAACCACCTTAATAAGATAACTTATCACCCCAACCTCAATCGCTTTTATCTCTTAGACAGATATCTTCCAAGCAACAGCCTTACAAACAACGACGCAGCACCTGGGCACTTACCTCTGGCGTGACATCCTGGTGCTCGCCCAACGCCACCATATTGTGTTTTTCCAGCGCCTCAACCAGAGCCGGAATATGCTGCTCTTCAACGCCATAATCACTCAGACGGGTCTTAACCCCAAGAGACTCAAAGAAAGCACGGGTCTGTTCAATCGCCGCATCAATGCGCTCCGCTTCAGAACCCGAATCAATACCCCATACTTCTTTGCCATACTGCAATAATTTCTCGCGTTTCTGCTCACGCTTTTCCGCCATCATCGACGGCAGAATAACCGCCAGCGTCTGGCCATGATCCATATTATGCAGCGCGGTCAGCTCATGGCCGATAAAGTGAGTCGCCCAATCGTGAGGCACTGCCAGACCGATCAAGCCATTTAGCGCCATAGTCGCCGACCACATCACATTAGCCCGTACTTTATAGTTCTCAGGCTCAGACAGGGCTTTAGGGCCGTTATCCGCCAGCGTACGTAAGATACCTTCCGCAAAACGGTCTTGCAGATCAGCACCCACCGGGAAGGTCAGATACTGCTCCATGGTATGCACGTAAGCATCGACAATGCCGTTGGCTACCTGCTTGGTTGGCAGGGAGTAGGTCGTAGTCGGGTCCAGAATGGCAAACTTAGGGAACAGCTTACGACCATAAAACGCCAGTTTCTCCTGCGTTTCATAATTATCGATCACACCATTCGGATTACTTTCTGAACCCGTAGCAGGCAGCGTCAGCACCACACCGATTGGCAGAGCATCGCGGATACGTGCACCTTCGGTCAGAATCTTCCATGGATCATCATTAAAACAGGCCGACGCAGCAATAAACTTGGTCGCATCACACACCGAGCCACCACCCACAGCCAACAGAAAATCAAAACCTTCCGCCTTGATCTTTTCCACCGCCTTCATTGCGGTGTGAAAACCCGGATTAGCTTCGATACCGCCAAACTCACCCCATTGATGTTCAGACAGGGCATTAGCCACCTGCTCATAAACACCGTTTTTCTTGATACTGCCACCACCGTAGATCAGCAGCACCTTTTTATCTTTAGGAATCTCTGAAGCCAGCTTAGCCATCTGACCTTCACCAAAGATCAGCTTGGTAGGATTTTGGAAACTGAAATTGTACATAAACGACCCCGTCTCTTACTCAATAGCTCTGAGCCACTATCACAAGCATAGTGGCTACACTGGCACAGTGTTTTAGCAGTAATGTAATAAATAAAGAGGCGCATCTTACCATCGAATCAGCCCGACAAACGGCTTCCCCAGCAAAAAAGATACAAAAAATTAAATTAGAAGATATTTTTCGAATCAGAAAAGCGTACCTTAAGTAACACTTATCAGTTGTCGTCCATTTGTGTCGCTTGCTTTCTTCAGGAACAATTCAATTTTACCCTTTGACAGATAGTGTCGGATTTAGCACATTTTTCACGCTTTACACCCGGTTATACCCCATATGATCAAAGTTACACCCTATCATTCTCAGTCTGGGGATATCTGTGCAAAACTAACCCTCAGGATCCTGACAAATTCACAGCAATTCACAACGCAAAGACAAAAAAACATTTAAAATCAAACAACTAACACCACCGAGCGTTATCCACATTTTCGGTGAACAATTCTGTGCATAATTCTTGAATAGAGGCTAACGGGTAAGTAAATATAGGGCTTTCCGGCCGGTCGAGTTAAATTGTTCAAGAATTCATCAGCTGACATCAGGCAATCAATTCGTCATCTCAGTGCCGCAAATTGTTCCGCAAAGTGACATAGGAATGCTTTGCTACTGTCAAAAACCCTGCCTAATGTATGCCCATGCAGTTCGCACATGCAGCAAACCAAATTTGTCGCCCCCGACAACCCTGCTCTTGATGAGCCAAGCAATGCTGGTTAAAGGATGAGGAACCGATATGCCTTGGTTAAAGCCCGTAGCCACCGGGAAAAAGAAAGTCGCTGGTCTGGTATTCAGTATGGTCGTTGCGTTACAGCCCACTCCAGCTCTTGCAGAAGGCTTTTCTACAGAAAAACTACTACACCAGTGCCAACCCTTATTGGAAGGCAGCCAATCATTGATGGGCGCTTTTAAGTCAGGTCAGTGCAGTAGCTATATTCTGGGCATTTACGATCTGGTGTCTGAGCAATGCCCCAGGTTAGAGCTCAACAAAAACGAGGTCGTACTCAAAACTCTAAAGCACCTTCAAAAGATAGCCAGCCAGGAAACTCCAGCCGTATTAGCGATTGACCAGTTTTTATCTCGCCAGGCCCGCTGCCTGCCTATTGCCAGTATTAATTAACTAATCAATTGGCCTACTAAAGGCTTTCTCCAGACACA
>CAYFGP010000293.1:0-2490 GCA_964342385.1 uncultured Oleiphilus sp.
GTGTAATGGGCGTGCTGATGGGTGCGGCTCTGAGTACATCAGTACAGGCGGGAGTATCTAAAGATGCAATTGCTGAGCGTCTGAAGCCAGTAGGTGACGTTTGTCTGCAAGGACAGGATTGTGGTGGTGCAGCTCCAGCTGCGGCAGCCGGTGGTAAATCTCCTGAAGACCTGTACGCAACTGTATGTGGCGCTTGTCACAACACAGGTGCAGCAGGTGCACCTAAGAAAGGTGATGCAGGTGCTTGGGCTCCTCGTATTGCGAACGGTATGGATACGTTGTACAACCATGCTATTAATGGTTTTAACGCTATGCCAGCAAAAGGTGGTAATCCTTCTCTGAGTGATGATGAAGTGAAGTCCATCGTGGATTACATTGTAGAAAACAGCAAGTAAGCTTCGCTTCACTTATTGTTGCTACAATAAAAAAACCGGCAGACCTGACTGCCGGTTTTTTTATGCCTTGGATTTACGCAGAGACTCAGGAACGGTGTAATCAATCTCCCCCTATCTTAGCCGATAGCGTTTAATCCTTATGCTCCAGAATCCCTATAACCCCAGGCTCTTTTTCAGGCTGTCCAATGCGGCATTGCCCCGTTCACGCTTGGCTTTTTCCGGCTCCTGCTCTTTCCCTTCCCAGGCGAGATCATCCGGTGGCAACTCGTCGAGAAAGCGACTCGGCGTACAGTTCATCATCTCGCCAAACTGTTTACGCTGCTGAGCAAAGGTCAATGCCAGGGTGCGTTTAGCACGGGTAATACCCACATAGGCTAAACGGCGTTCCTCTTCGATATTACCATCATCGATGCTGTTTCTATGGGGCAGCAGATCCTCTTCCATGCCGATAATATAGACGTGAGGGTATTCCAGACCCTTTGACGAGTGCATGGTCATCAGCTGCACCCGGTCAGAATCATCTTCCTGCTCCTGCTGTTCCAGCATATCCCGCAGTACCAGACGGGCGATGGCATCTTCAATACCTGCTCCCTCATCATCTTCCTGCATACGGCTCAGGGTATCCTGCAGGGAGTCCACCAGAATCCAGACATTAGCCATACGACGTTCCGCGACCTGAGGCGAGCTGGAGTTTTGATGCAGCCAACCCTCGTAGTCGATATCGTGGATCATCTCGCGAATCGCAGAGATGGAGTCATCCTGATAACAGTGCTGGCGGGTTTTCTCCAGCCAGTGGTTAAAACGCCCTAACTTTTCGACCTGTTTTTCGCTCATGGTTTGTTCCAGGCCCAGTTCGGAGCAGGCCTTAAACATACTGATATGGCGTTGATTGGCGTAGGTGCCCAGTTTTTCCAGGGTTGAGGGGCCAATCTCACGCCGGGGCATATTAATCACCCGCAGGAAGGCGTTATCGTCATCCGGGTTTACCAGCAGTTTCAGGTAACCCATGATGTCTTTGATCTCGTGACGGGCAAAAAACGAAGTACCTCCACTGATCTTATAAGGCACCTGAAACGCCTGAAGTTTGATTTCTAATAGCCGGGCCTGGTGGTTACCGCGATAGAGAATGGCAAAGTCTTTATAGCTGGCATTTTGCTTGATACGGTTGGTCAGGATCTCAGTGACGACCCTCTCCGCTTCCGCATCTTCGTTACGACAGCTGATCACCCGGATCTGATCTCCTGCCCCCATCTCACTCCACAGGGTTTTCTCATAGACGTGAGGGTTGTTGGCGATTAAAGTGTTAGCCGCTCGCAGAATCAGTGAGGTGGAGCGGTAGTTCTGCTCCAGTTTCACAATACGCAGGCTGGGGAAATCTTCACCCAGTTTCACCAGGTTTTCCGGACGGGCCCCGCGCCAGGCATAGATCGACTGATCATCATCCCCTACTACGGTCAGCGCGCCGCGGAAGCCAATCAGCAGCTTCACCAACAGGTACTGACTGACGTTGGTATCCTGATACTCATCCACCAGCATATAGTGAATTTTGTTCTGCCAGCGTTCCAACACCTCGGGATAATCTCGCAACAGACGGACTGGCAGGCGGATCAGATCATCAAAGTCCACTGCATTGTAGGCCTGCAGGTGACGGTCATACTCCCGATATACAGCGGCTGCTAAGCTCTCTTTATCGTTCTCGGCCAGGCCCAGGGCTTGTTCCGGTTCGATCAGATCGCTTTTCCAGTTGGAAATCATACTCTGTACCAGACCGATAATTTCAGCGTCAGTCTGGAAATCTTTATGCATCAAGTCCTTGATCAGTGATTTGGTATCCTGATCGTCAAACAGGGAAAAACCGGCCTTATAACCCAGAATTTTGTGTTCCTTGCGGATAATAGTCAGACCCAGGTTATGGAAGGTGGAGACGGTTAAACCCCGGGAATCGGAGCCCTGCACCAGCTTGGTGACACGCTCTTTCATCTCCCGCGCGGCCTTATTGGTAAAGGTAACCGCAGCGATACGATGGGCCTTAATGCCGCATACCTTAATCAGATAAGCGATCTTGGTGGTGATTACACTGGTTTTACCACTGCCA
>CAYFGP010000294.1:0-2474 GCA_964342385.1 uncultured Oleiphilus sp.
ATTGCAGGTCTGCCGTCCTGTGAGCAGGTCTTGAAGTCACGGATTCAGGTTATAGCTATATTAAGACCTTATATGTCTCAAGTTGGGCGAATCAATAGATTTGTATCAATGTGTAATGTGGGCTCTATTTATTTGTTTTATACCTATTTTTGATAAAAAAGTGCTAGACGTTTTGATTAGGGTGAAGAGAAGTGGGAGTGTCTGGATGGGGGCTATCCTTAGGGTGGTTGATTTACTGTTCAGAGGGCTTAAATATGCGTTTTATGGGGCTCTGAAGATGAAGTTGTGGTCTCTAGCTGCTTTGATAAGTCGGTGCGTGCCGTAGAGTTCACGCGATTTTGTTAAGTAATAAATAGTTCGCTATGGATCAGATAGCCCTTATTCTCAGTGCTATCAGAGAGGCTGTTGGTTGCTCGTTGAACAGCAGGGAAAAGATAGGATTAGAAGGGTGAGATCGCTCTTTTCGAGGCTTTCTTACAAGAAATACCGTATTAATTTTGTATGAGTACTTAATAGAGTATTGATTTTATATCACCTGTCGAAAGCCAGAAGTTGCGGATGCAGGGGCAGGGCTGTCGCTATCTTCCAGAATACTGGCTGGGGGCTCATAGGGAAGCTCAATACTGAAAGTGCTGCCTTGGTTGACTTCGCTGTGTACTTCAATGGTGCCTGAGAGTAGCTGGATTAAGCGTAGGCAGATTGATAGACCTAGGCCACTGCCTTCCACCTTGTATTTATCGGCGTGAGCTCGGGTGAAGGGGTCGAAGAGGCTGTCCAGGCGATCTTTGGGGATGCCCATGCCTGTATCTCTTATCTCTATTCGTAATCTCTCTTCTAGTGGTTTTATGTCGATATAGAGCTGCCCGTTGGGTTTGTTGTACTTAATACCATTGCTGATCAGGTTGATCAGAATTTGTTTCAAGCGATGAGGGTCGGTCAGTATTTTATCGCTATCGGGTTTAGGTGCTTCAGATATGATTAATGCGATGTTTTGCTTGTCGGCCAGACTTTGCAGCATGTTGCAGGTGTCTGAAGCGAGTTCGTGTACATTAATGGGGCCTAGGTGTAGTTCAAGGTTGCCTGACTCGATATGACTGAGGTCCAGGACTTCGTTGATCAGGTGTAATAAATGGTTGCTTGCGTGGTCTATTTCGCCAATACAGTCTTGTTGTTCTTCATTCAGCTCGTCATCGGTCGCAAGCAGCTGGCTAAAGCCTATGATGGCATTGAGCGGAGTGCGTAGTTCGTGGCTGATGCGGGACAGGAAATAAGATTTGGCTTCGTTGGCTCTCTGGGCTTCGATGCGGGCTTTTTCTGTCTGATTGAACTGGTCTTGTAGCTTGAGGCTGTTACGGATGCGTAACAGTAGTTCTTCATGATCAATGGGTTTGAGTAAGAAATCGTTAGCTCCAGACTTGATCATGCGAGCCGCAATGTTTTTTTCATTGAATGCAGAAATAGAAATAATCGGGAGGCTGTTGGCATCTCGAATTTTCCGGATTCTGGGGATCAGTTGGCTGCCATCCAGGTCCGGTAGGATGTAGTCGATCAATGTTAGGGTGATATCTGTCTGCTCTTTGATGATCTCCAGTGCTTCGGTAGCGGTATTGCAGGTGGTTACCCGATAGTTCTGGCTCGAGAGTAGGCGATGGGCAAAACCACAAAAGGCAGGGGAGTCATCAACAATCAGTATCTTGTGACGGTTATTGTCTTTAAGTTGATTGATTAAACCGGCTACATCGGAGAAGCAGTTAATGTCTTTGGGGAAGTAATCAACGATATTGAGCTGCAGCGCTCTTTCACGGTCGGAATCGGTCGCAGTGGATGTCAGTACAATGACCGGAATATTATGCCTTAGTGTATCCTTGATCAATTCGCCGCGTGCAGCGTCTGGGAGTTCATAGCCGCTTACGACAACGAGCCAGTCCTGGCTGTGCTCGATATAGTGATTGGCTTCTGCTCGGCTGCTGGCCGTGAGTACCTCTGCATCAAAACTGCATTTGGCCTGAATGGCTTCTCTGAGAATATTCAGAAAAAATGGCGAGTTATCAACCAGTAGGATTCGATTGGATTGAGCCATAGCCAGGTACGCAGCCGTCAAAGGGTCATTGAATTTTATAGTTTATGCAATGAATATAGGCTTTAAAAGCATTTATTGCTCAGCTTTAAAAAGGCTTGGTATATGATGCGTACGGGGAAAGAGAAGTATTAGAAATGGTGCCGGCACCAGGAATTGAACCCGGGACCTACTGATTACAAGTCAGTTGCTCTACCTACTGAGCTATACCGGCAGGATATACTGCGATCTAAAACAAGGAGTGACACAAGAGAAATGGTGCCGGCACCAGGAGTTGAACCCGGGACCTACTGATTACAAGTCAGTTGCTCTACCGACTGAGCTATACCGGCCCATTAAGAGATGGCTGGGGTACCAGGATTCGAACCTGGGAATGCCGATACCAAAAACCGGTGCC
>CAYFGP010000295.1:0-2343 GCA_964342385.1 uncultured Oleiphilus sp.
GTGAGCAAGAAGGGGTCTCAGGCAGGATCGAAATTTAAATCACTGATTCAGGTAAAAATAATGTTGATAGGAGCTATTACTCCGGATCTGAAAGTGGGGAAGGATTACCAAATGCTGGTGGCGAGTTCGGTATTGAAAGAGCTGAATTCCTTTACGATCTAAATCCAACGATGCAATTACAGGCAGGCTGGGATCTTCGTTATCTCGATTTAAAGACAGGTGGACTACTCTATGGTGACGACCATCCTTTTGTAGGCCTTAGAGGAAAAGGCCGGGAATTATCATATGAACTGCTTTATATTCCAATAGAGAATAGTGTAAAAACTGGATCTGGCGAAGCTAGCGACTGGCGAGTTTATACTGCCAAAGTCAGTAAAGAGCTTGATTCTATGACAATCAGCCCAATACTTGCATATAGTGACAACAACACCAGAAGTGCAGAAATTACTTATTACGGAGTAGAGGGAATAGGACAAATATCAGGTGCTAATATTTCTTTCGAATTGATAGGAGCAAGTGGTGATGTTGGTGGCCGTAACCTGAAATCTAAGGCGGCATATGCAGGATTAGAGCTACCAATAAGCAATAGCTTTAAACCTTATGTTGCAGTTCGTTACACTCAGGGCGATAGCGATCAAAATGACGGTACAGTTGAAGGTTTTAACGGCATTACTGATATAGGAAGATTTAGCGGCCTAATGGGCATGGATGGTAATATTTTAGGAGAAAATCTTAGTGCAGGCTATGCCGCCACACTTTACTCATACTCCCCAGAAAGAACAGGGGGAAAAGGCGTGCAAGGCTATGGTGGCATAGGTAATGGAGCATCAGGTACCAACCCTGGATCAAAAATAGTTGCTATTGGCACCAAGGGCGACCTAAGCGAATTTTCTAGCAATCTCTCCTATAAAGCTCAAACATTTTTTATCTGGTTTGATGATACAAGCAATCTTGGAAATGCTATTAGCGACTACGCAGGAACCACCTTCGACCTTCAATTGAAATATGCTTTCAATAAAAACTTCTCGGTGGATTATATTTTCTCAACCTTTTTACCAGGGGATGGTATTAAAGATCAGGGTATAGCAGGTGATAATGCTTATGTAAACATGTTAAGTATGAACTGGGGTTATTAATCAGATAGAGATGGATTGACCTCTATTATTTCCGACTATCCATAACCCTGTGCAACTGTCATGGAGGGTGTTCATAGTTCTGAGTCAGATTAAATCACAGATCCACATATTGATCATCCTTGCCTGAGAAGTGGGTGGCCAACTGGAATAATACCAGATTCCAGTTTTGCACCGGATAAGCCCACTTCTCAGATACCTTCATACAGCAGCTTCAATAAGCTGGTCTCGTTGGCAAAAAAGTGTTGTTAGCATAGCGCCATTCATTATTGCGTCGACATAGCTACTCCATTACCAAAAGCCATCCATTGCCAATACTGGCAACCCCATGCATAGAAACTACCCAACCGCTCGTTCCGAGTAAACCTTCTACATGTGATTAGAGGTGGGCTTTCGTCACCACTGAATAGTCTGATATAGAGCTCTAATCACTCGGGATTAAGACCTTGGATTAAAGTAATAAGTGCAATCCAGTTTATGCAGCGAGAGATCAACTCGCTGTCCCATCAATAATTCGCTTGGGATTAGACACCCCTTCTGCGGCAACCACGAATAACCAGAAAATATGCAACTCTGAAGTCATTTTTTTGTGCGCCTACTTACAAAGATGAGATGAAAATTTATGTCAACAAAACATCACTTAATCTAATTAATTCAGATTAATTTCAGTTTCAGCAAGTAAACTGTGATTGTTCAATCGCAATGAACTACTCAATTGTTATCTACTTAAGGCGAGTAAGACACTCGCCTTAAGTAGACTTGTTAAATTCAATGCAGTTATTGCATAGAGCATATCCAATTACCGAGGTTTATATGATCAATAAAAGCATTTACTTTCTTATTAGTGGAGTACTTTACTTTTCCCTGCCAGCAGCCCATGCCTATCAAGATAGCCATTATATGATGGCAAGCGGAGAAGCACACCAGGGACATGAAATGATTGGAAACAAGCACCCTTCAAATAGCAGAGTAATACACAACCCTATCTATAACACAGAATATGGCGGGATAAAGAAGTTAGGTGATGACTATATCATGCTTGGAGGGGAAGGATTTCAGGGACAATGGCTTGGCAGAATAAATCCCCCCACTGCTTCAAATGATAAAAGCTATAAAATGAGTAGTGGTGATCTCTAGCAGCTATTAATATCACTCAATCACTGCTGTCCGGTTTAAAAAAACGGAAGGGGCTGGAGAGCTTAACCTCTGG
>CAYFGP010000296.1:0-2325 GCA_964342385.1 uncultured Oleiphilus sp.
CAGAGGTTAAGCTCTCCAGCCCCTTCCGTTTTTTTAAACCGGACAGCAGTGACTGAGAGTTATTAAAATAGCGGATATAAGGACGAATCTTCTTCAGATGCTGCTCCACCAGCTTAAGATTGGCCTTACTGAAATCCTGCACGTCTTTGCCCAGATAAAGCAGGGTTGCCACATACAGCTCTTCCACATCATCCAGTACGGCGACACCACAATCCGCCAGTTTGCTGACAATATCGGGGTTTAGCAGCAGCTCCCAACCGGTTTTAGCATTAGTGGGCAGGCGTTTTCCCAACTCATCCCGGTTATATCCCAAACCTGTGGTACCCCACATATAAGGCACGGCATAGGCGTTACCTTGATCAAAGCTGCTAATCCAGTTCAACACCTGAGGATCAATATTGCTGTAGTTAGCAATCTGGTCTTTATCCAATTTCTGGAACACACCCGCCTTGATCTGACGCTTTAGACGGCGGGAGGCATCGGTCATCACCAGATCATAACCACTGCGCCCGGTCAGCAGTTTGGTTTCTACCGTATCTACAGAGTCAAACAGGTCATACTGCACCTTGATACCGCTGTTTTGGGTAAAGCCCGTCAGGGTATCGTCGGCGATATAGTCGTTCCAGTTATAGAAGCTGACAGACTTTTCTGTCTCAGCCTGAGCTGTTGTCGCGGCTAGCATTAGAGGCAGCAGCACAGCGAGTGTTTTTTGACGTAGTTTCATCACTATCACCTCTATTGACCGGCTTGACTCTTAAAAGCAGATTGGGCGCTGGGTTGCTGCTGGGTGATGCAGTGAATTCCACCGCCGCCGACGGCAATATGACGGATATCCACTTGCACGATTTCACGCTCTGGGAACAAACGTTGGTACACTTTGCGTGCACGTTCATCCGTTGCAATACCGTACTTCGGCATAATCACCGCACCATTGGCTAAATAGGCGTTGATATAAGAGGTACAAAAACGCTCATTCAGCATCTCGCAACCATTACCGTCTTCAATCAGAACAATCTCAATAGGTCGACCTTTGGCATCGGTCTGGCCTTCTAGCACCTTGCGGTTAGCCTGCAGAATCTCATACCAAGGATGGTTAATATCAAAAGAGGTTTCCATCAACACGACTCCCGGACGGACAAACTGAGCGATACCGTCCACATGGCCATCGGTCTCGGTTTCATCCACATTACCCGGTAGCCAGATCACCTTTTTAGCCCCCAAGGTGCGACACAGTTCGTCCTCAACCTCCTTTTTACTCCAGCCCGGATTACGGTTGGTGTGTAAGAAGCAGGATTCCGTAGTAATCACTGTGCCTTCGCCATCGACAGTAATACCGCCACCTTCTGCCACCAACTCAGAGACAAAGTTATGAGCATTGCAGTGGGTCAGTACCTGATGACCCACCTGATCATCATTGTTAAAAGGTGAGTACTTTTCTCCCCAGGCATTAAAGCGCCAGGTACTGCCTGCCACTTCGCCCTTATCATTAAGCAAAAAGTTGGGCCCGGCATCTCTGGCCCAGGAGTCATCAATTTTCGCTTCCACCAAGGTGACGTTGTCAGCCAACAGGTCTCGAGCGGCATCCATATCCTCAGCGTTGATCAACATGGAAACCGGTTCAAAACGACCGATGGCATTAGCCACATCGGCGTAGTGCTTTTTCGTATTGTTAATATCGCTCCACATCTCTTTACGGGATGGCCACATCATCCAGCAGCGTTCATGTTGCTCCCACTCTGCGGGCATACGAAAGCCTAGCTCTGCAGCACAGGGCTGTTTAGTGCTATTAGTAGTGGCATGAGTGGTAGTCGTCATATTGTTATTCGTATCGGCATTCATATGGGTAGCGTTCGAGCTTTCCTGATTCATCGGGTACTCCTATTGTTTTTGTTCTTTTTAAATTAATAAATTTAATAACAAACCGTGCTAAACACTTGCTACACTGTGTTTAACAGCGTTGAAATCAGTATAAAAGCCACTATCTAGGCGCTCAAACGCTATATTCTTATCGTATGGATTCATTTTTTTCATGAATAGAAGATTTGGCAGATTGCCCCCGATGAGTGCTCTGGAAGGTTTTGAAGCAGCGGCGCGACTCAAAAGCTTCTCGCTGGCCGCAGACGAGTTAAACCTGAGCCAATCCGCAGTTTCCCATCAGATCAAAGCCTTAGAAGAGTTTTTTGGCTTGCCGCTATTTAACCGGGTAGGGCGCACCGTTGAGCTAACGGTCGCTGGTATGGACTTTCTCGATACCGTCAGTGAGGTATTGGAAGACCTGAATCAGTGATTTAAATTTCGATCCTGCCTGAGACCCCTTCTTGCTCA
>CAYFGP010000297.1:0-2236 GCA_964342385.1 uncultured Oleiphilus sp.
CGTGGGTGTGTAGTACACCGTCCACCACAGTCTTTTTAACTTTTTTACGGTTACGTGCTGGGTTAGCCATAATGTATGTTTCCTGTAAAAAGCTTCACAATTACTTGCGAATCGGTTTACGCGGACCTTTACGAGTACGCGCATTAGTCTTGGTGCGCTGACCACGAACGGGCAGACTACGACGGTGACGAAGACCACGATAGCAACCAAGGTCCATCAGACGCTTGATGTTCATGCTAATTTCGCGGCGCAGATCACCTTCAACAGTGTACTTGCCTACCTCGTTACGAACCTGGTCCAGAACGTCTTCAGACAGATCTGCGATCTTGGTAGATGGCTCAATACCAACTGCCGCCAGAATAGACTTAGCAGTGGTAGAACCGATACCAAAAATATAGGTCAGCGAGATCACCGCATGCTTATTGTCGGGAATATTGACACCTGCAATACGGGCCATTCAGCTATCTCCGATATACGAGCGATTGCTCTTCCAGTTTAATGTTCACGAAGGGCGCAAAAGAATACACCTTGATATAAAAAATATCAAGGTGTATTGCCTTCGTGACCCAAAGTCAGGATTAACCCTGACGTTGTTTGTGCTTAGGATCAGTTGCGCAGATTACGCGAACAGAACCACGGCGACGAATGATCTTACAGTTACGGCAGATCTTCTTAACAGATGCACGAACTTTCATTCGATCAAACTCCAATATTCAGGCCTGGCTTAGCGCAGCATTCCGCCGCCGCCACCATAACCTTTCAAGTTCGATTTTTTCATCAAGGACTCGTATTGATGACTCATCAGATGCGATTGCACCTGGGCCATAAAGTCCATGACAACGACTACAACAATCAGCAGGGAAGTACCACCGAAATAAAACGGTACACTCCAGGCAACAACCAGGAACTGTGGCATAAGAGACACAGCAGTAATGTACAACGCGCCGAACAATGTCAGGCGGGACATTACTCCATCGATATAACGAGCTGAGTGCTCCCCAGGACGGATGCCAGGAATGAACGCACCTGATTTCTTCAGGTTGTCAGCGACATCTTTGGGGTTAAATACCAGTGCTGTATAAAAGTAGCAGAAGAATACTACACTGAGCGCAAAAAGCAAGATATACAATGGTTGACCTGGTGCAAGTGCCAGAGAGGCTTCCTGCAGCCATGCCATACTTTCACTTTGGCCGAACCATTGGCCGATAGAGGCCGGGAACAGCAGAATACTGGAAGCAAAGATAGGCGGGATAACACCAGCCATGTTTACTTTCAGTGGTAAGTGGCTTGACTGTGCTGCAAACACCTTCCGTCCTTGCTGACGCTTCGCGTAGTTTACGGTGATGCGGCGTTGGCCACGTTCCATAAATACAACAAAAGCAACAGTCAGAACAGCCAGTACACCAATCGCCAGCAGAGCCAGGATATTGATATCACCCTGACGCGCCTGTTCGAAGGACTGGCCAATAGCTCCAGGTAAACCTGCAACAATACCGGCGAAGATCAGAATGGAAATACCATTACCGATGCCGCGTTCTGTTACTTGCTCACCGAGCCACATCAGGAATATCGCACCTGAGACCAGGGTGGTAACAGCAACAAAGTAGAAGCTGAAATCCGCCGCAAACGCGACGCCCTGACCAGCAAGACCGACTGCCATACCAATCGATTGCACCGTTGCCAACACCACTGTGCCGTAGCGGGTGTATTGATTGATCTTGCGTCGACCAGCCTCACCTTCTTTCTTCAGCTGTTCCAGCTGAGGTGAGACCACGGTCAGCAGCTGCATGATAATCGAGGCAGAAATGTAGGGCATGATGCCCAATGCCAGGATACTCATGCGCTCCAGAGCACCACCCGAGAACATGTTAAACAAGCTCAGAATGGTGCCCTGACTCTGCTCAAACAAAGCAGCCAGCCTTTCAGGATTGATACCAGGAACAGGAATGTGTGCGCCAATGCGGTAAACCACAATTGCGATAAACACAAAACGAAGACGGGCCCACAGCTCGCCTAAACCCTTTTGTGCCCCTGCTGGTACAGATCCTGATTTAGCCATTATTCTTCAACCTTTCCGCCTGCAGCTTCGATCGCTGCACGTGCACCCTTGGTTACTTCCAGGCCGCTTACAGTTACTGCTTTGTCGATTTCACCAGACAGAATAACGCGTACACGTTTGGTGTTATCTTTGACGATATCAGCTTGCTTCAGCGCAGCGATATCAATCACTTCAGCT
>CAYFGP010000298.1:0-2227 GCA_964342385.1 uncultured Oleiphilus sp.
CTCTCGTTAGCAGCCACAATGTTGTGGCTGCGATGAAACGTCAACAGAACCTAGAACCATGAAAAAAGTAACTGTATCTCTCCTGCTAATGTTTGTACTAACGCTTAGCAATATTGTTTCAGCTGAGCCAAAGACCATTACTCTCAGCCTACCCACCATGAATTGTGCTATGTGTCCTATTACCGTGAGAAAGGCGTTAGAACAAGTCAAAGGCGTCAACGACGTTGAGGTCAGCTATGCCAGTAAACAAGCCATTGTCCAATACGATGATGACACTACCAATATTCAAAGCCTGATACAGGCTACAACCCATGCTGGCTACCCATCACAGCAAGTTAAGAGATAAAAATAATGGCTCAGAAAATGATTTTGGAATCAGAACTGACCTGCCCTGAATGCGGGCATAAGAAAACAGAAATCATGCCTACAGATGCCTGCCAGTGGTTTTATGAGTGTAAGCATTGCCATACTCTACTCAAACCGAAGAAAGGGGATTGCTGCGTATTCTGCTCCTATGGATCAGTACCCTGCCCACCCATTCAGGAGCAACGGCCTTGTTGCTCCTGAGTCACTAATTTTTCAAAACACTCTATTCAGAAAATATTAGTCGCAGTCTTTGCGGAAAGCTTCGTGGTTAGATTTACTGTGCTTTTTGATCTGTCCCAACAACTGCTTCACTTGTTTTTTATCACTACCCGCAGCCTTCAGGTCAGCAAATAAACCATTCAGCTGATCCATACCTTGCAGGTATTTCATATGCTTCATATGAGTCGCATGGGACATACCCGCCATATTAGGCATATTTTTCATATCGCCCATTTGAGCATGCTGCTCAGCGGTCATATTCGGCATAGGACTGTCATCCTGCAGCTTCAGTGGTGTGTAGTCCTTTGCCTTCACAGAAGCCAGCAGTAGCTGATCAACCGACGCTTGCATTGCTGCTGAATCAGAAGATTTAAAAGCACCTACGTAAGCCTTAAGGTCTGTTTTCATACCCTCCATCAGATCCCCCAGAGGAGTATCTTCGCAATGAGCGGAATGGGCAAAAGCATTTTGACCAGCTAATAAAGCAGCGGCTGCACTCAAAGCAATCAGGGTATTTTTAACAGTTTTAAACATTGATTTTTCCTTAGTAATCACAGTATTAATCCAGGTAATCAGTACATCGCCGTTACAGCCCTTGATAACTAGCGATCAAAGACTGCAACGGATTGAATTTATTAATAGTGTTAGGTTTTTGGATAGCACCCGGTTTATTAGTGCTCTGGGCTCGGTTCAGCCGGTTGTTGCATTATTTTCCTCAGGCTGACACGCTTCCACAGGTAATACATGGCAGGCAGTACCAACAGGGTCAGCAATACCGCAGAAGCCATACCGCCAATCATGGGGGCTGCAATACGCTGCATCACTTCCGATCCGGTACCCGAACCATACATAATAGGCACCAGGCCGATAATCACGGTGGCAACGGTCATCATTACCGGACGCACCCGTAAACCAGCGCCTTTCAGTACCGCCTGTTGCAGATCCAGCTTGCTAAAGCGGGTTTTATTGCCTGCTATATTGGCTTCGCTATTCGCTTTATTCAGGCTCTCATCTAAACTTTGATTCAGGTAGAGCAACATAATGACGCCAATCTCAACTGCAACTCCGGCCAGGGCAATAAAACCTACGCCAACGGCAATGGAGAAGTTATAACCCAGCCAGTACATCAGCCAGATACCGCCAATCATCGCCAGTGGCAAAGTCACCAGAATCAACATCACCTCTCCGATACGACGGAAGGCCATATACAGCAGCAAGACGATAATGCCCAGCGTGGCCGGTATCACTATTTCTAAAGTCTCTTTGGCTCGCTGCATATACTCATACTGGCCGGACCAGGCTATGGAGTAACCTGGTGGCAGTTTCAGCTGTTCAGCCACTACCTGCTGAGCTTCTTGCACATAGGAACCCAGATCTCGACCTTCGATATCAACAAAGACCCAGCCATTAGGACGAGCGTTCTCGGTTTTGATCATCGGCGGGCCATCTTCCAGCACGATATCTGCTACGTCTGATAACGCCAGGCGTTGACCAGAAGGTGTAATGACCGGCAGATTCTTTAAACGTTCCGGAGAATCCCGATACGACGCAGGATAACGCACATTAATGGGGTAACGCTCCAGGCCTTCAATGGTCTGACTGACCTGCATACCGCCAATGGCCGTCATCACCACCGCTTGTA
>CAYFGP010000299.1:0-2086 GCA_964342385.1 uncultured Oleiphilus sp.
TTTCTCCTTCCTGTCATGTTTTCAGTCAGGTGACCTGTCGCGCTCCGTGGGGATTGGTCGAATCTGACCTGAAGTATACGAGTTTTAGCTTCTTACGTTCCGGGCAATGTTGGGTAGAGCTGCCAGGGCAAGCCCCCTTTTTATTAAAAGAAGGTGAGTTGTTGCTATTGCCTTACGGTGCCGCACATAAAATGATGAGTGATCCTGATATTCCGTGTGATCATGTTGATGATATTTTTGGTGGGAAAAGCCATGAAGAAGTGGAGGGTATGGCAATCGGCGGTGATGGCCCTAGTTGTCAGTTAATTTGTGGCTATCTGGATTTTGGGCCTTTGCAATACTTTGGTGAAAATGCAGTATTTAAGGGGCTTCCTGAGGTGCTGGTATTAGATACCTTGCATCATACCCGGTTGGAAAATTTGTTGTTGTGGATTTATCAGGAAAATGGTCAGCCCCAATCGGGTAGTGATATTGCAGTCAGTCATCTGTTAGAGCTTCTTTTACTTGAGTTATTTCGCAGCCTGGATCAGGTCGAGCTGGAGTTGGGGTGGTTAAAAGCTATGAGTGATCCCAGGTTGGCTCCAGTGATTTCCTGTATTCAGAACAGTTATCAGAAGGACTGGCGTCTCACTGAATTAGCTGATGTGGCCGCGTTATCAAAAACAGCTTTCAGTAGCCGGTTTAAAAAAGTAACGGGCAGTTCGGCATTGGAGTTTTTAAGGCAATGGCGTTGTCTGGTTGCTGCAAAACAGTTGGTTGAGCAATACGATTCTGTTCAGGAAATTGCTCAGTCAGTCGGTTTTCAGTCAACCGATGTCTTTATTCGTAATTTCAGACTGCTGCATCAACTAACACCAGGCCAGTACCGTCAAAAGCATCAGCTCAACCGTTATTGATCCAAAAATCGACGATTTGGACGCTCCTATCTACCTTGTGAATACATTTATCAGAACGATCTTCCTTAGCCTAGATCTGCTAGATAAGCTCTGTGAATTGAATTCAGGAGGGCGTTATGACAGACATTAAATCAGTATTAGTAACCGGCGGTACTGGGAATATTGGCGGTGCTATTGTCCAGGAATTAATAAAGCATCATTACAGTGTCACTGTGTTGTGTCGAAGTGAGCAAAGTGCTGAGAAAGCGCAATCTTATGGTGCAGCCGTATTGCATGGTGATATTGGTGACCCTTCTGGCTGGAGTGATGGCTTAGGTGACTTTGATGCGTTGATTCATACTGCCTGTAGTTTTGAGGAGGATATGGGAGATATAGATCGTCTGTTTATCAGAACCATTGCTCAAGAGGCAGAAAAGCGCAGGGATGATCTAATAGTGCTGTATACCACTGGGTGTTGGAATTTCGGTAGTCACGCTGACAAGGTCCATGAAAGCACAGAGAAAGTGCCGATGGCTGATTTTAAGTGGATGCTTGAAAATGGTGATTATCTGCTACAGCAGCGGGGAGTGGATGTCCGCTTTGTGAGTCCTGTCAATGTGGTTGATGTTGAGGTGGGCAGTGTTCCCCCTATCCTTCATTGGGAGCTGGAACGCCACGGTCAACCTTGCGTGCCCGAAACTAAGGATCTGACTTGGTCATTGATTGATCGACGTAATCTGGCTGAGCTTTACCGCCTTGTGCTGGAGAATGGGCAATCCGGAGAAGAATATATCGGGTCGGGTTCGGATCATAGTGTTCAAGAATTGGCGCAAAGCTTAAGTGATGAGCCATTGAAATATGTGCCACTGTCAGACTGGTCGGTTACTTACGGTAGCTGGAGTGAAGGTTACGGTTTGAAACAGTTATTTAGCAGTCAGAAGGCAATGCAAACATTAGGTTGGGTACCAAAACCTATCAATATCACAGGCTTATAGCTCTTAATATAAAAGTAGATCCACAGTAAATCTGTTTTCGGCAGACTATTTGTTTTCGCTTTATGGTGTAGGACGCTTAGCCAGATCTAGATCGTTTTAATCAGGGTGAAAGTGGCTTTTTATATTTCCTCAGATGTGTGTATTTCTGTGGCTTATCTCTGGTGTTTTAGCTTGCCGCAAAGTCGGTTTTGAAAGTTTTTTACAAAACTTGAAATT
>CAYFGP010000300.1:0-1987 GCA_964342385.1 uncultured Oleiphilus sp.
TACAAGCGGTGGTGATGACGGCCATTGGCGGTATGCAGGTCAGTCAGACCATTGAGGGCCTGGAGCGTTACCCGATTAATGTGCGTTATCCCGCATCGTATCGGGATTCCCCGGAACGTTTAAAGAATCTGCCGGTCATTACACCTTCTGGTCAGCGCCTGGCGTTATCGGACGTAGCGGATATCGTGCTGGAAGACGGCCCACCGATGATCAAAACCGAAAATGCCCGTCCTAATGGCTGGGTCTTTGTTGATATCGAAGGCCGTGATCTGGGTTCCTACGTGCAAGAAGCTCAACAAGTAGTAGCTGAACAGCTAAAACTACCACCGGGTTACTCTATCGCCTGGTCCGGTCAGTATGAGTATATGCAGCGAGCCAAGGAGACCCTGGAAGTAGTAATACCGGCTACGCTGGGCATCATCATGTTGCTGCTGTATATGGCCTTCCGTCGCATCGGCGAAGTACTGTTGATTCTGGTGACTTTGCCACTGGCGATGATTGGCGGTATCTGGCTGATGTACTGGCTGGGTTATAACTTCTCCATTGCCGTTGGCGTAGGTTTTATTGCCCTGGCCGGAGTTGCAGTTGAGATTGGCGTCATTATGTTGCTCTACCTGAATCAAAGTTTAGATGAGAGCCTGAATAAAGCGAATAGCGAAGCCAATATAGCAGGCAATAAAACCCGCTTTAGCAAGCTGGATCTGCAACAGGCGGTACTGAAAGGCGCTGGTTTACGGGTGCGTCCGGTAATGATGACCGTTGCCACCGTGATTATCGGCCTGGTGCCTATTATGTATGGTTCGGGTACCGGATCGGAAGTGATGCAGCGTATTGCAGCCCCCATGATTGGCGGTATGGCTTCTGCGGTATTGCTGACCCTGTTGGTACTGCCTGCCATGTATTACCTGTGGAAGCGTGTCAGCCTGAGGAAAATAATGCAACAACCGGCTGAACCGAGCCCAGAGCACTAATAAACCGGGTGCTATCCAAAAACCTAACACTATTAATAAATTCAATCCGTTGCAGTCTTTGATCGCTAGTTATCAAGGGCTGTAACGGCGATATACTGATTACCTGGATTAATACTGTGATTACGAAGGAAAAATCTATGTTTAAAACTGTGAAAAATACCCTGATTGCTCTGAGTGCAACCGCTGCTCTGTTAGCAGGTCAGAATGCTTTTGCCCATTCAGCTCATTGTGAAGATACCCCTCTGGGCGATCTGATGGAGGGTATGAAAACGGACCTGAAAGCTTACGTAGGTGCTTTTAAATCCTCTGATTCAGCCACTATGCAAACGTCTGTTGATAAATTACTGGCCGCTTCCGTTAAGGCAAAAGACTATACGCCACTGAAGCTGCAGGATGATCAGCCAATGCCAAATATGACCGCAGAACAACATGCAAATATGGGTAGTATGAAGGGGATGCCGAATATGGAAGGGATGTCCCATGCGACTCATATGAAACATATGAAATATCTGCAAGGCATGGATCAGCTGAATGGCTTATTTTCGGACCTGAAGGCTGCGGGCAGTGATAAAAAACAGGTGAAACAGCTGCTGGGCAAGATTAAGCAGCACAGTAAATCCAGTCACGAAGCCTTCCGTAAGGACTGTGACTGATATTTTCTGAATAGAGTGGTAGAAAATAAGTGACTCAGGAGCAGCGAGGCCGCTGCTCCTGAATGGGTGGCTCAATTCAAAGATATAGGCATTTCGCCAAAGTTATGGCCACCGGTTAAAGTTACCCCTTATCCCTGTTAAAAAGATAATAAGCCATCGCTTCCAGGTCTTCTTTCTTCATGTAAGAAGTACCGTCTTTAACCACTTCGCTCATACTTCCACCAAAGGCATCACCATCATGTTTTACGCCGGTTTTTAGCGCATAAGCCAGGTCAAGCTCTGTCCAACCAGTTTCTTTCAGTGCCTGTGGTGTGATTGCCGGTATACGCCCTTCATCCTCCAGCATAGAATCGCTCCCGGCAT
>CAYFGP010000301.1:0-1949 GCA_964342385.1 uncultured Oleiphilus sp.
ACTTATTTCCAATACAGCCCTTTGATAAGGGCTGTTTGTTATCTATTCCCTGATAGTCTTTTTGCATTAAAAAAACAAATGCAATTATAAAAATATTAATATTTTACAAATGCCGACAGGGTTCTTAGGCTGGTTGAATAGGGACAATGCCATGGTCTGATACATCAGCCAGAGTGCCAAAAAACAGGCATCAACACCGATCAGCAGCCATGCTTTAAATACCGCAGCATCACGCAAATAAGATTAAAAACTAAGATTAAAAGAATCAGATAAGAGCCCCATCATGACTGAACAGAACAAAGCCTACTGGTTAAATAAGCTACAAAACATCGAACTGAAAAATCAGGCCTTTATCAACGGTCAGTTTGTCGATGCCAGTGATAACGACACCTATGACACCATCAATCCAGCAACAGGCGAGCTATTGGCCAAAACAGCAGCCTGTAGTGCACAGGATGTGGATAGTGCCGTTGCCGCTGCTCGTGCAAGCTTTGAATCCGGTGTTTGGTCAGAAGCTGCTCCAGCTGAGCGTAAAGCGGTACTGAAGAAACTGGCGGATTTGATTCGTGACAACCTGGAAGAGCTGGCTTTGCTGGAAAGTCTGAACGTGGGTAAACCGGTACAGGATGCGGTTAATATCGATATCCCAGGTTCTGCGGCCTGTTTTGAATGGTACGCCGAAGCCGTAGACAAACTGTATGGTGAAGTGGCTCCGACCGATGGCAATAATATCGCCACTATTACCCGCGAGCCTGTGGGCGTTGTTGCAGCGGTTGTGCCGTGGAACTTCCCATTAGATATCGCTGCCTGGAAGTTGGCTCCGGCGCTGATCTCCGGTAACTCCGTAGTACTGAAACCCGCTGAGCAATCGCCACTGACTGCACTGCGTCTGGCCGAACTGGCGAAAGAAGCGGGCCTGCCTGATGGCGTACTGAATGTGGTCACCGGTCACGGTCATATCGTTGGTAAGGCGCTGGGTCTGCATAACGATGTGGATTGCCTGGCGTTCACCGGTTCTACCGCGGTGGGTAAGCTGTTTATGGGTTACTCCGCCGAGTCCAATATGAAGCCAGTTTGGCCGGAAACCGGTGGTAAGAGCCCGAACCTGATCTTTGCCGATTGCGATCTGGATGCAGCAGTTGAGCACGCGGCGATGGGTATCTTCTTTAACCAGGGCGAGGTGTGTTCTGCCAATTCCCGTATTCTGATCGAAAGCAGCATCAAGGGTCAGTTTGTAGAGAAGTTCCTGGCCAAAGCCCGTTCCATGAAAGTGGGTGATCCTCTGAACTCGGATACTCAGGTTGGCGCGCTGATCGATACTAATCACGCCTGTAACGTACGCAAGTTTATCGCCCAGGCAAAAGATGAAGGTGCCAAGCTGCTGACCGGTGGTGAAGGCGATACCAATACCGCTGTGGTGGAACCAACTATTTTTGACGGTGTAACCGAAGAGATGAGCCTCGCAAAAGATGAAGTCTTTGGTCCGGTTGCTGCGCTGATGACCTTTGAAAGCGAAGAAGAAGCGATCGCTATCGCCAACAACTCAATCTATGGTCTCGCCGCTTCTCTGTGGACGACTAACTTAAACCGTGCTCACCGTGTTTCCCGTAAGTTGAAAGCGGGTACCGTATCAGTGAATACCATGGATGCACTGGACTTCAGCACACCCTTTGGTGGTTACAAGCAATCCGGTTTTGGCCGCGACCTGTCGCTGCACGCGCTGGATAAGTTTACCCAGCTGAAAACCACCTGGATCAAGCTGGCTTAAGCGTCTATTTCAAACCCTAACCTTGTTGTATGCAATGTCTGTGTACAGCAAGGTGCCATTGCAGTGAATGCCTGTTCCCATGTTGGGTTTCGCGGTTTATGTATCGGGTCGACCGATATTGTGGTGTGCCGCTCTACCCAACCTTGTATCTCTCCGGCATTTAGGGTCTGATCAATTCTGA
>CAYFGP010000302.1:0-1832 GCA_964342385.1 uncultured Oleiphilus sp.
TTCTTACTGCTGATCAGGCGCTCATAGAGTCAACTATTTGAGTGCGTTTGCCATGCCCCTGAGTGCTACCAACACATCAGAGGCAGCTAACCACAACTGATATATACAACGAGTCTATCAATTATGGCTAACGTCAATATTACGCTAGGGCTTCGCTCGGCTAAAGAAAAATTTCTTCTTTATTTTCATGATCTTACGGCCTGTAATCGCATTTGCGGTGCCAGGTTTTTTCGCGTCTTCAATTCCTCTCGGGCTTCTGGCTCAAATCCTCTTTTTCAGTCGTTTCAGCTCCATTCGGGTGTTTTATCCCGTGGTGTCTGTACGTCTGTTTGCTCCTCCTTTTTGTCCTTCGTTTGGCCAAGCGGGTGTTTATCTGGGCGGCGATCCGTCAATTTGATGAACTTTGCCGCTGGGAGGGCCGGGTTATGAGCAAGATTGCTGATCTTAAGGATGGCGAGAAGAAAGATGCTAGGGATCAGTTGGATTTGGACCAATTAAGTCAATCGTTTGAGAGCTTATACCATCGCTGCGCTTTTCTATTGGTGGCGTTGGAGAATATCGCTTATGGCGAGACCTCTTTTCATCACCAAGCGGCGGCGAATGGCGTGGGCTATTACGCTGCTGATTTGCTGGATGAGATGGTCCAGATTCAGGAGATGATCAATAAAGGTCTGAAATCTGGCGTACAACAATAACCCTGTTTCTAGCAGGCAGGGTGTTGAGTGATTTAAATGCTTTGCCGGTAGGGACTTCACCTGTGCCATATTCGTGGAGGAATGTGGCACTTTAGGTGATTTGTCGTTATCGGACTATTTGAAAACTACTGATCCTGACTCGATTCTGAGCCGATTTTGATAAAGGCGGCTGAGTGTGCCTTGTTGTTTTTGGCGCTTTGTTCTCTGGTACTCGGTTTTGCCATTCTTTTCTGTATTGGTCGGTGGCGAGGGGAGCAGTAGTGAGCGAGGGAATGTATGACATATCCAGAAGGCTGGCATCAGGCCAGTGAAGAGAGATCCGAGCAACTGATTGAGAAGTTAAGTCAGGCCATTGGTGAACAGAATGTTTTATATGGCAAGCCCATACGGGTGATTGCGTATCGGCATCAGAGTTGTATGGATGAATTGCTGTGCCAGCACCTAGAGGAAAAGAATTTGTTTACTCTGTTGCATCTGGTGTGGTCTTTAACGTCATCTGCAACCCACAGAGCTGCGCCGATTGTGGAGGTGCATGGCTGTTTTCAGGATTTTCTGAATTATGAGCGTGATGTTCAGCGGCGGGTAATACCTGAAGTGGGCGATAGCCTATGCTTCCAGTCACAGAGTAAGTTAGATCGCCTGTTTAAAGAGGCTGAGCAAAAAGCCGAAGAACTGGGAAGGCAACGGGGGATGCTGATTGGTGAGAATAAAGGCTTGGCTGTTGGCGAAATACAAGGGCAGGTTAAAGTGCTAGCGCGTCAGCTTTGTCGTCGTTTTCGTCTAACACCTACTGATGCGATAGCCCGGCTGAATGGGGCTTCGTCTGAGCAATATGAACAGTGGGCGGATAATATTCTGACGGCACAAACTCTGGAGCAGGTTTTCCAGTCTGTTGGGGAACACCATCGATGAGATGGAGAGGCGGACGTCCATCTTCTACTCATTGATTTGAATAGGGAGGAATTATTTCTTCTCGCATCTCTTCTCACAGACAAGCACATGTTTCACCGCTTGTTTCTCCGAGAAAACAACAAAGGGGCCAGCAGGTCCCTTAATAAACGGATCAATATTCAGCCTATTATGTAAGCGGTAGTTTCTCCCCACCTGTTCAGAAACACTCCCCACCAGTAACGTCGT
>CAYFGP010000303.1:0-1729 GCA_964342385.1 uncultured Oleiphilus sp.
TGGCCAGCTCACGGGAGGACTTGCACCTCCAGGAGTGCGCCCGTGCCGGGCGCACAAAAAAAGCCACCGCAAGAGGGTGGCTATATTCAGTAGCGTGGAAGGAATCAGATGCCGCCCATGCAAATATATTTCAGCTCCATGTAGTCGTCGATACCATGTTTAGAGCCTTCGCGGCCAATACCTGACTCCTTCACGCCACCAAAGGGTGCAAGTTCGTTAGATATCATCCCCTCATTTACACCAACCATGCCGTATTCAAGCGCCTCGGAGACACGCCATACTCGGCCAATATCGCGGGTGTATACATATGCTGCCAAACCGTAAGGTGTATTATTTGCGCTCTTAATAACCTCTTCTTCTGCACTGAAACGGAACAGCGTTGAGATAGGGCCAAACAGCTCTGCTTGCGCAATGTCCATCTCATCGGTAACTTGTGTTAGCAGGGTAGGTTGGTAGAAGAGCTCACCAGCAGGGTCGATTTTACCTCCGCTTGCCAACGTTGCTCCTTGTTCTACGGCCTGCTGTACCATGCTATTGATCTTGGTTACGGCTGCATGATTGATCAGCGGGCCAATGTCATTATCAGCATCAAAGCCAGAGCCGATTTTCAATGATTCGACAGCGGCTTGATAGCGCTGGGCAAACGCATCATAGATGCCGTCTTGGACGTAAATACGGTTGGTACAGATACAAGTTTGCCCCGCATTTCGATATTTGGAGGCGATGGCCCCGGCTACAGCTGCATCCAGGTCTGCATCATCAAAAACAATAAACGGTGCATTACCGCCCAGCTCCATGGACGCTTTTTTCACTGTAGATGCCGCTAATCCCAGAATGATTTTGCCAACAGGTGTTGAGCCTGTGAAAGATACTTTACGTACCAGCGGGTTAGTGCATAGTTCGTGACCTACATCAACAGGGCGTGTTGTCGTAATTACGTTTATCACACCTGCCGGAACACCCGCTTGTTCTGCCAGTGCAGCTAAGGCTAGTGCACATAAGGGTGTATCCTCAGCTGGTTTGATTACAATCGTACAGCCAGCAGCAATAGCTGGGGCTGCTTTACGAGCGATCATGGAAATTGGGAAGTTCCACGGCGTAATCGCGCTGACTACACCGACAGGCTGTTTAATGGTCAGTAGACGTGTGGATTGTGTATTCGATGGAATATTCTCGCCGTAGGTACGTTTTGCTTCTTCAGAGAACCATTCAAAGAATGAGGCACATGATAACACCTCTCCTTTAGCTTCACGCAATGGCTTGCCCTGTTCTGTGGTTAACAGTTCAGCTAAGGCATCGGCATTTTCTACAATCAGTTGGAACCAGCGATGCATGATAGCGGCACGCTCTTTGGCTGTGCGCTTTTTCCATAATTGAAAAGCGCGGTCAGCGGCCTCGATTGCCAAGCGGGCATCTTCAACGCCTAAATCGGGTACTTCAGTGATTGGCTCGCTGTTAGCGGGATTAGTAACCTTTAGGGTTCTATTGTCTGAGCTTTTTACCCACTCTCCGTTGATGTAGCAGGCGTCTCGCATTAGGCCATTAAATTGCATTCTTCTTATCCTTCTCGTTGGGGTGAAGATCTCTTCTCAAAGGCAGAGACAACTAAAATTTCTTCATTAATATAGCAATACAGTTATAAATAACAGATGATGAAATCTTAACGTTCAGTTTTAGAAAGTGATTCATGAGCCTTAAACATTACACGCTTGGACAAGTTGGTGACTTT
>CAYFGP010000304.1:0-1687 GCA_964342385.1 uncultured Oleiphilus sp.
CTAGAGAGGCGTCAAGCTTATGCTTCCTCTATCGAGAACTTCGCACTGTCCAGAAGTTCACTCAGAATACGAATACCTTTGGCGACACCAGATACGGCAGAAAAGGTCGCCACTACAGAGATCACCAGAATCAGTATGACCTGATTAGTGGTACTGATTTCCATATCAAACAGGTAATTTAGACCGGCATTCATCTGAGATACGCCTAAGCCTAAAGACGTTGCCACACCAAAAATAGTGGCAAACACGCCCAACAGATCCACTGCGTGACCTACAGGTCCATAGATTTTATCACCCAGTAGCGGGTATAAAGCTGAGCGAATTGTTAGCGGTAACCCTTTGCGATAAGCAAAGTAGGCCATGGCAAGACCGGCTATGGCGTAAATTGCCCACCCGTGGAAGCCCCAATGAAAGAAGGAGATACGCATCGCAACCTGAGCGGCCTCTATTGTTCCCGCTTCAATACCCGCCATCTTAATAAAGGGGTTGCCTTGAAAATGATACATAGGTTCAGCAATACTCCAGAACAGCATTGCGATCCCCATACCGGCACCAAATAGCATGGCAAACCAGGAATAAAAGCTGAACTCGGGTTTAGCGTCGTCCGCTCCGAGTTTGAGATTTCCCAGCCGCCCCATGGTTAACCATAAACAGAGGAAGAAAAACACACTGGCTAAACTGACGTAGTACCAGTTGAGTGTGGTTTGAATCCAGTTTTTGATATCAGCGTAAACACCTCCTGCAAAATCAACGTTGATAATAGTGAACACAAGGAAAGCCAGTACCATGGCTTTAGAAAGCACTCCCATTGAGGGATTAATACCGGAAAATAACCCGGTATCAGCGACGAGAAGACTTTTTTTATTATTCATCATATCTCCCGATGAGGGGTATGAATGGCAGGTATCGAGACAGATTCACGGCTATAGGTTTGCAGTAGCTACCGAGTATCCATTTATATCAGCTGATAAATCTCTTTATCTAAGGGTTTATCGGCCTCAGTTTCGGGCAATAACTGTTTGATTAGCTAATCATTATCCCTAATGGTTTCACTGTTGATACTCTATCATTCATCGCTCATTTTTATATTTAGGTTTTAAGCGATAACTACAGCTTGTTGAATTTATTTTACTTCCAGTAATCCTTCGATATTATTTTCGAACAGACTAAAAGTATAAACACATCAACTCTGCAGCTGATTTATAAGCCAGCCATGACCAGATTAGCATAAGCACCGAAACAAACAGGAACTTCGGTTTTTCTGGAAAGAATCACCTTGCTCCTTACTCCTTACTCCTTACTCACGGACCGGAGAGTATCGAAGTACTTTTGTTTCGGTTGCAGTCAAGGTATCAACCTATATAGAAGAATGAAAAATTAAAAAAACTCATAATCCATTATATTTTGTAATAATCAAACAAAACATCTCACCTGGACTATTTTTATCACGATTCTTAACCAAGATCGAGTAAATATAATGCTTTAACAATCAAGCCATTAGCTCACTACCGTATTACACTATGAGATTTTTTAATGCCCCGTGCATTTTTCTAATTAGTCTGTTTTAAACCCGGCTGTTAATTTGTTATTGCCAGCCATGAAGTTTGATAACAGCTCTACCAGATAGCATTAAATGTCAGGTCCCGGATGATTGATCACTCTTTTTACAAATAAATCAGGGTTAGTC